>NZ_JBVJNV010000003.1:0-325019 GCF_055583505.1 Kribbella sp. NPDC104740
TAGGACAAAAGGGGGAGGTTCCTCCTCCCGCCTCCCCCCCCCCCCCCCCCCCCCCCCCCCCCCCCCCCCCCCCCCCCCCCCCCCCCCCCCCCCCCACGGCGGGTGGGAAGAGGCGAGGAGTCCGGGGGGCCTGACCGACCCGGTGGCTACACCTCGCGCGAGGCCTTCAGCGCCGCGCGGATCAGCGGGATCTGCAGCGGCAGCCGCCCGAACGCGATCGCCTTCGCGCGCGGCGATCCCTTCCGGTTCACGTCCGCGGCCATCTGCACGTTCGCCGGGAAAACGACCGCCAGCAGCCCCGCACTGGCCAGTCCGGCGAGGCGCCGCGTCCGCGGGTGGAGCAACCCCGCGGCGCAGGCCAGCTCGGCCACCCCGGAGGCGTAGACCAGCTCACGCTTGGCCGGCAGCGCCTTCGGGACGATCCGTTCGTACGGCTTCGGCTGGGCGAAATGCAGCACACCCGACACGGCGAACAGCACCGCCAGACCGGTCGTGCTCTTGCTCCGTCGACTCATGAAGCCCACCTTATTACCTACGAGTAATCACGGCAGCGTCCCGTACGGCGTGGCCGCCGCCTTCGCGGCGTACAGGAACGCGCCCTTGTTCTTCGGCCAGAACGTCGAGTCCATGCACGAGTACGCCGGGAAGAACCCGCTGCACGCCCCCGACCCGGCGCCGACCTCGAACGTGTACGACGGCACGCCGCGCGTCCCGTACAGCCAGTCGTCGGTCGCGCCCGGCGCGAAATACCCGACCCCGCCGTCCCCGGTCGACACCGGGTACCCGTTGAAGGCCCCCATCTTCTTGCCCAGAGCAACCAAAGCGGCCCGGTTCGGCGCGGCCGTGTTCGTGTACCCGTAAGGCGCCAGAATGTCGTTCCCGTAACTGTGCAACGTCAGGAACACCCCGGTCGTGTCAGCAGAAGCCGGCGACCCGACATCACCCTTGGTGTCCCGGAACAGCTTGTCCAGCAGCCCCTGAACAGCAATGGTCTCCGGCTCGGAGACCGCCTTGACGCCCGGGTACGTCTCGTCGCACGGACCACCCTCCTGCGGGTCCCACTGGAAGCTCGAGTTCCGGTTCAGATCGATCCCGGCCGACGCGGCCGGGCATCCACCCGCAGCGTTGTTCACGTTCTTGCGCTGCATCACCGGCCGGTTCGGTGACGACGCGACCACGTCGACGCCGTCCGGGTTCGCCATCGGCACCACCCACAGCTCGCGGCTGTCCATCAGCGAGGTGATCGCCGCGTCCTTCCCGTACGACGACACCAGCAGGTCGATCCAGCGGTACGCCAGCTCGCCGGTTGACAGCTCACGCGCGTGGATCTGCGCGTGCAGCACGAACTTCGGCTTCTTCCCGGTGCTGCTCAGCGTGCAGTCGCCCGCCGCGAGCTTGGTGATGCAGAGCGCCTGGATGTCGTGCCCACCCTGGCCCTTCGTCTTCTTCCACGAGTCGCCGATGTCGTACAGCTTCACCAGGTCCGGGTGCGCGGCCGCGACCGCCGCGTTGTGCTCCTCGTGCCCGGTCGACGTGTGGTAGCCGCCATAGAACGTCCCGACCGCGGCGGCACCGCGCGGCAGCGGTTGGTACACGTCCCCGATCTTCCCGAGCTCGACTCCGCGCTCGCGCAGCGACGCGACCTCGTCAGGAGTCGCGACGACGACCGGCCGCGACCCGTGGCCGTGGCTGATGTCGTACCCGTCGCGGATCAGCCCGGCGACCGTCGTACCGGCCGGGAGCTTGAGCGAGTAGTACGCCGGTTCAGGTGCGGCGATCGGTGGCGCGGCGTTGCCGCTGGGGGCGACGACGACGGCTGCGGCGGCGAGGGCCAGACAGGCCAGGGGGACAGCGATTTTCCGCATGGGGTTCCTTCCGCGGGGCGGGGCGGTTCGGAACAGCAAACCTCACCCGCGGTCGCCGTACCATCACAGCGAGCGCTCAGCCTCAGAACAGGATGGTCGCGAACGTCTCGACGGTCCGGAAACCCACCCGCTCGTACGCCGCCCGCGCGGGCGTGTTGAACGCGTTCACGTACAGCGTCACCACCGGCGCGATCTGCCGCGCCAGCTCGACCACCGCGGCCATACCGGGCGCGGCCAGCCCCTGACCGCGCCGCTCCGGATCGACCCAGACGCCCTGGATCTGGCAGACGCCGGTCCCGACCGAACCGACCTCGGCCTTGAACACGACCTTGCCGTCCTCGATCCGCGCGAACGCGCGCCCGGCGCGGATCAGCTCGGCGACCCGGGACCGGTAGAAGGTGCCGTCGGGCCCGGTCTGCGGCGGGACACCGACCTCCTCGGTGTACATCGCGACGCAGGCCGGGTAGAGGATGCCGAGGTCGACCGGTTCGACCGGGCGGACCAGCGGATCGGGCTCGACCTCGGGCGGTCCGTCGATCACCATGAACGGCTGCTCGCCGCGGATCTCGCGGGCCGGTCCCCAGTGCGGTTCGAGCGCCGTCCACAGCTGGTCGACGGCGACCGCGGGCCCGAGGATCTGGAAGCAGGTCCGGCCCCGGCGCAGTGCGTACGCCGCGAACGCGCGCAGCGCCGCCTCGCCCGCGCCGACCGGCACCATGTTGCCGCCGGCATGGCACAGCGACTCGAGCACACCCTTCTCGACGTACCCCCAGACCTCCGCGCCGCGGCGCGGATCGAGCCCGGACGCCTGCACGAGACTGTCCACGAACACGTTCACGACAGGGTCGCGGGCGATGACGGCCCTCGCCGCTGAGAGGTCGCGAGGACCCAGAACCCGTACGCCCACGCGGAGAACCTAGCCGATCGCACGCGTTCTGGCGCGTAGCGGGTCGCTTCAGGCTTGCACCGGGTCGGTTTCACCCGCCAGCCGGCGCAGCGGCGAGGTCCACGCGACCAGTACGCCGGTGAACGCGAACACCCCGAGCACCACCATTCCGGTGCGCACACCGAGGTGGCTGCCGAGCAGTCCCCCGGCCACCGAGCCGAGTGTCCAGCCGACTCCCCAGGACAGCATCCGGCCGGCCGTGTTGACCCGGCCGAGCAGGTGCTCGGGCGTGACCTGCTGCCGGTACGAGATCGAGTTGACGATCACCAGCACGTACGCCGAACCCCAGACCAGCAAGGCGATCGCGGCCAGCGGCCAGGTCGGCATCAGCGGCGTCACGACGCCGAGCGCGGCCGACATCGGCAGCGCGTACAGCGTGATGGCCGCGGGTTGCAGGCGGCGCAGCAGCCGCGGCAGACCGGCCGCCGCCGCGAGCGCGCCGATCCCCCAGGCGCCGTACACGAGACCGAAGCGCAGTCCCGACGTACCGATGTGCAGAACGCGGTCGGTCCAGACCACCATCAGCGCCATGAAGCCGCCGCCGGCGAAGGACTGGATGCTGCCGACGATCGTCATCGTGCGGACGCCGGCGTGCCCGATCAGGTACCGCACACCTTCGGCGATGTCGGCGAACACGACGCGCGGTCGCAGCGGCGCACGTCCGGCGCGCTGCTCCGACATCGCGCGCAGGATGCCGCGGATCGCCAGCGCCGACGCGGCGAAGCTCAACGCGTCGAGCGCGAGCAGCGTCGCCGGGTTGATCACCGCGAGGGCGAGCCCGGCCAGCGCCGGGACGAACAGCTCGACCAGGCTCGACGCGGTCCAGACCGCGGCGTTCGCTTGCGCGACCTGGGCGCGGCCGACCAGGACCGGCAGGGCGCCGAAGTTGGCGCCGTCGAAGAAGGTCGCGACGCCTTGGACCAGGAACGCGACGACGAGCACCTGCGCGACGGTCAGCGCGTCGAGCCAGTAGGCGATCGGCACCGAGCTGATCAGCGCGGCGTTGACGAGGTCGGCCGCGACCATCACCCGCTGCCGGTTCCAGCGATCGGCCAGCGCTCCGGCGAACAAGCCCGCGAGCAGGTACGGCGCTGCCTCGAGCGCCGTGACCAGGGCCGTCAGCAACGTCGACCCACTGAGCCGGTAGACGAGCACCGGCAACGCGATCGCCGTCACCATCGAGCCGGCCGTCGACAGCACCCGGCCGAGCCAGTACCGGCGGAAGTCGGGGTCGTCGCGCAGGCGGACCGGCGTACCGGCGGTCACGCGTTGACCTGCACCGGCTGACCGTCCGGGTCGGTGATGGTGACGGTCCGAGCCTGAAGCTCGGCGCCGTCGAGACGCTCGGCGATCTCGGCCAACGGCTGGCTCGTCCACAGCTCGAGCCGTACGTCGAACTCCCCGGCCGACGCGCCGAAGGTCACCGCGTCCCGGACGCCGAGGATGTCCAGGAACGGCGTCCACTCCGCTTCCGCCGCACCGAGCAGCCGCGGCCTGACCACGAGCCGCTCGTCAGGCTTCGACTCGTGCAGCTCGTACCCGTACAGGTCGTCGGAGCGCTCATCGATCCAGATCACCACGCCGCCCGGCCCGGTGACCGACAGCACCCGTCCGTACGCCTCGTCGAAGGTCGTCGCGTCGTCGTAGCCCGCGGCAACCAGCCGGTCCCGCAGCTCGTCGATCGCGTCGGCCTCGAAGGACAGCCGGGTGTCGCCGTGCTTGCCACCGGTCGACGACGACGCCGCGTCGTGCAGCGCGACCATCCCGCTCCCCGCCAAGAGATCCACCCAGCCACCTTGCGCCCCCTCGACGCGCGGCGCCAGACCGAGCGTCTCCAGGAACCCGCGCATCGCCGCGACGTCGGCCGTGAACCGCAACGGCCGGATCACCACGTGGTTCATCCTCGCGCCTCCCCGTGCTTGTCCAGGTACTCCGTCATCGCCTGCTCGACCAGGGCGGACAGGCTCGCGCCCTCGTCGATCGCCTTGTGCTTGACCCGGCGGATCAGGTCGGGCGGCAGGTAGACGTTGAACTGCGCCTTCTTGGCAGCCTCTTCGGTCATGGTTAGGATGCTAGCAAGCTACCAAGGAGGACGGCAATGCGCTTGAACCACCTGAGTCTGCTGACCGACACCGACGCGAAGAACCAGGAGATCGCGGACTTCTTCGGCCAGGTCCTCGGCCTGCCGGTCCGCGGCAACGCCGGTGAGGGGTACGCCGAGATCGACGCCGGCGACATCGTGGTCTCGCTGCACCGCGGCGCGCTGATCGACGACTACGGACCGCTCGGCGGAACGCTGCTGCAGTTCGAGACCGAGGACGTGCACGGCGACATCGAGGCGATCCGCGGGCGCGGCGGGAAGGTCGTGCTGGAGCCGATGGAGACCGACTGGGGCAGCACGAGCGCGTACGTCGCCGGGCCGCACGGCGTACTGGTGGAGATCTGTCACATGCACGGGTGACCCGTGCATTTCAGACGGCCGCGGCGACCAGTGCGTCGTCGAGGTTCTTCAGCAGCCAGGCCTTCGGCCGGGCGCCGACGACCGACCAGATCAGCTCGCCGCGGTGGAACAGCATCAGCGTCGGCATCGCCATCACCCGGTAGCGGGCCGGGATCTCCGGGTTCTCGTCGGCGTTGAGCTTGACGATGCTCATCCGGTCCGCGCGCTCGGTCGCGATCTGCTCCAGGACCGGGACGATCTGGTGGCACGGCGGGCACCACTGCGCCCAGAAGTCCACCAGCACGGGCTTGTCGGCCCGCAGGACGACCTCGTCGAAGTTGCCTTGGTCAACGATCTGCATCGGTCCTTCTCCTTCTCCAGCTCTCGGCATCGGCGAGGAGGCCGGTGAGCTTGCCGCGCAGGTCGGTGAGCTCGGCGATCCGCCGGTCCACCTCCGCGATCCGCAGCCGGTACGCCGTCAGCGACGCCGGGCACACGTCGGCCCGGTCGTTGCCGGCCCGCAGGCACTCGATGAATGGGTAGGTCTGCTCCGCGGTCAGCCCGAGGCTCAGCAGCGCCTTCACCTCGCGGACGATCACGACGTCCTCAGCGCGGTAGCGCCGGTAGCCGTTCGGCTCCCGCTCGGGCTTCAGCAGCCCCTGCGCCTCGTAGTAACGCACCGCCTTGACCGTCACACCGGCCTCGGCCGCCAGGTCCCCGATCTGCATCCCTGCCTCCTCGTCCCCGACCGTAAACCTTGCCCCTGGGGGCAAGGTCAAGCGTAGAGCGCGGGATCGACACCGCCGGGCTGCCGGAGACCGGCGACGCGCGAGAATGGCCCGCATGATGCTCGGCAGCTTCCGGCACGACCCGGACCTCGACCTCACCGGCCGCACGCTCCAGCGCACCGCCGTACGGGGTGCGCTCTTCCGCGGCGACCAGCTGCTGATGCTCAGCTCGCGGCACGGCGACTACAAGTTCCCCGGCGGCGGCGTCGAGTCCGGTGAGGACCAGTCGGCCGCGCTCCAGCGGGAGTACCTGGAGGAGTGCGGCCTCGGCGGCGTCGAGGTCGGCCTATCGTTCGGCAGCACGGTCGAGTACCTGCGCCCGATCGAGCCGGAGTACCGGGTCTTCAAGATGACCTCGCACTACTACTTCTGCTCCTCCGACGGATCGCTCGGCGACCAGATCCTCGAAGGCTACGAGGCCGAGCTGGAGCTGACCCCCACCTGGATCACCGTCGACGATGCCCTGCGCGCCAACCAGGCCGTGCAGGAACGCGGCACCGGCGTCATGCGGTGGCTGGTACGGGAGACGAAGGTGCTGGAGCACCTGCTGACTGCCGAGCGACCCGCGCCAGCGGGCGGGTGAGCGCGGCCGACGCGAGCAGCGACAGGACAGCGAGCGCGGTGATCGCCGCAGCGGGGCCGACGAGATCCGCCGCCGCGCCCGCGATGACGGCCGTGACGCCGAAGGTCGTCATCCGCAGCGCCGACTCCAGGCCGAGGACCTGACCGCGCAGCTCGATCGGGGTCGCGTCGGTGAGCAGCTCCTGCTGCGCCAGCGAAGCGCCGTACCCGATGGTGCCCAGGGCAACCAACCCGGCCAGTACGCCGAGCGGCAGGTCGAAGGCGAAGCCGAGGAACGGCGCCGCGAGCAAGAACCGTAGGTACGCGCTGACGCGGCGGCGGCCCTCGCGGCTCAGGAAGCGGCCGATGACCAGGTCGCCAGCCATCATGCCGGCGGCGCCGGTGGCGAGGAGCAGGCCCGCGCCGGTACCGGCGTACGGGACGAAGAGGGCCTCGCAGCCGACGATCAGTCCGTTGGGGATGCAGAGGGCGAGCAGGAGCGGGCGGGTGCTCGGGCGAGCGAGCAGCGCCTTGTTGCCGCGCCAGGTCTCGCGCAGACTCGTGCCGGCGAGGCGGCGGGGCGGGCGGTTCTGGAGGCCGAAGCGGAGCACCGGGACCGCCAGACCGGCGAAAAGGGTGGCGAGCCAGAAGACCTGTTGCGGTGTGAGCACCTGCAGCAGCAGCCCGGCCGCACCGAAGCCTGCGATCTGCATTGCGCCGACGGACAGATTCATCGCCGACCGCCCGAGCACGAACTGATCGGGCGCCACCACCTCGTTGAGCAGTCCCCACCGCACCCCCGCGCCGATACTCAGCCCGTACGCGACGACGAGCGTCAGCAACACCCGCGCGGCCGACGGTAACTCCACCGCCGCCTGCACCCCGACAGCGATCGTCGACAGCACCGCCAGCAGCACCAGAATCCGCCGCGGCCGCGCCGTGTCCGCCGCGGACATCAACGTCGACGCGCCCACGACCTGCGCCAGCGACGGCCCGAACATCACGAACGCCGAGAGCAGCGCGGAGCCGGTCTGCTCGTTCACGACGATCGCGAGCGTCAGGCTGGTCATGGTCGACGAGGCGTTGCCGAGCGCGCTGCTGAGCCACAGGCTGCGGAACTCGGAGCGGCGGAAGATCTCGCGGTAGGTGCTCATGCTCAAACCCTCGCCGTACGGCGGGCAGCCGCCTACAGTTTCGTCTGGAGCCGAAACGTCGTCGCGCTCAGCTGGAGTCCGTCCCCTCGTTGGAGGTGGGAGTGTGTCCGAGTTCCTCGTCGACGCCGACGTGCTGGTCAACGCCCGCTTCGGCACCTCCCAGCTGACCGAGACCGTCTCGGCGCTGAAGATGCTCCGCCAGCCTTCGCAGCCCTGGTACCGCGCCTGGCGCGCCCAGCACCTCCCGGGTTGGCAGTCGCAGCTGTCCGCCCACCCGCTGGGCGCCGCCATTCTCGACGCCGCCTTCGGCCCGCGCTGGACCGCCGACTTCCTCACCGTCCCGCCGCTCGCCCCCGACCTGACGTTCGCCGAGGAGATCGCCTCCCTCGCCGCCCTCACCGACGACCGCATCCGGGCCGACCTGCTGGTGACCCGCTCGCCGTCGAAGGCGTCCTTCGCCGGCACCAAGCCCCGGCCGGCCGCTTCCCCCGGCGATCCCTCGCAGCCCGCTCCGCCCGCCTTCTCCTCCGGCGATTCCCCGCAGCCCGCTCCCCACGCCTTCTCCCCGGACACTCGCGCGCGGCCCGCTCCTCCAGCGTTCTCCCCCGACGACCTCCGCGCCCTCCCCACGGTCGTTGCCGACAGCCACGACCTCGCCGCCGCCGTCGTCGAGCTGCTGCGCTGGATCTGGACCACCACCGTCGAGCCCGACTGGCCCCGCCGCTACCGCGTCCTCCAGGCCGACATCGTCTCCCGGACGTCGAGCCTCAGCGCCCGCGGCTGGTCCGGCGTACTGGCCGGGCTCGGTCCCGACATCCGCTGGCTCGGCGACGGCCGGCTGCAGGTGAACCGCACCGACTTCCCGCCGACCGACGTCCGCGGCCACGACCTGATGTTCATCGCGACCCACAGCCTCCGCTCGAGCGTGACCTGGCGCCTGCCCAGCCAGTTCGCGATCACCTACCCGGTCACCGGCATCTTCGCCACCGTCCAGCCGCTCGCCGACCCCCTGGTCCGCCTGCTCGGCCGCAACCGCGCCCGCATCCTCGTCGAAGCCGCCGCCCCGGTCAGTACGACGGCGCTCGTGGCAACCACCGGCCTGTCCCTGGCCAGCGTCGCCGACCACCTTCGCGTCCTGTCGGACGCCGGGCTGCTCCACCGCCGCCGCTCCGGCCGCCAGGTCCTCTACTGGCAGACCACCACCGGCCAGGCCATCACCAGCCAGGCCGACTAGCCGATCCCGGGTCCAGCTGATGCCGGGGTCCAGCTGATGCCGGTCTAGCTGATCCCGGTCTCCTGCCGCACCCACTCGGCCAGCACCTTCGCACTGGCGTCCACCTGAGCCGGCCAGTCCAGCGCCGAGTCGTCCGCCGAGTCCGACACGTGCTTCACCAACCGCACCCGGACGCCGAACTCCCGGCACGCGTACACCACGCCGTACGCCTCCATGTCGACCAGATCGGCCCGCTCGGCCAGCCGGTCACGCAGGACGGGATCGGCGACGAACACGTCTCCCGACGCCAGCACCGTCCCGTCGCCGCCCTCGATCGGCAGGATGTCCGCCATCGGCAGGCCCATCCCGCGCAGCGCGTCGGCGTTCACGTCGTGGTTGAGCACCTGACTCGGCAAGTACAACCCCGCGAGCCCGTCCTTCAACGCACCCGTCGTACCGACGTTCAGTACGACGAGATCGGTCGTGTCCATCCCCGCAAGCGCCTTCGCGGTGGCGACCGCGGCGGCGGTCTTGCCCACCCCGGTCAGCACCACCGGGATCGCGTCCGGAACGTATTTCGCCTCGCCGGCGACGGCGCTGACCACCAGGTACCGAGTCACGGCCGAATCCTACCGGCGCCCCGGAACGCGAAAGGTGCCCCGGCCGGAACCGTGGCACCTTCACGACACATCCCGAACCCGGCACGGCCTCGCCGCACCTGTTCGGTCAGCCGACGGTCACCGTCGGCTCGCCGCCCTCGACGGACTCGCCCATCTCCTCGGCGATCCGCATCGCTTCCTCGATCAGGGTCTCGACGATCTGCGACTCCGGCACCGTCTTGATCACCTCGCCCTTGACGAAGATCTGGCCCTTGCCGTTGCCGGAAGCAACACCGAGGTCGGCCTCGCGGGCCTCGCCCGGACCGTTCACGACGCAGCCCATCACGGCGACCCGCAGCGGGACCTCCATCCCCTCCAGCCCGGCGGTCACCTGCTCGGCCAGCGTGTAGACGTCGACCTGGGCGCGCCCGCAGGACGGGCAGGAGACGATCTCGAGCTTGCGCTCGCGCAGGTTCAGCGACTGCAGGATCTGCAGGCCGACCTTGACCTCCTCGACCGGCGGCGCGGACAGCGAGACCCGGATCGTGTCGCCGATGCCCTTGGACAGCAGCGCCCCGAAGGCGACCGCGGACTTGATCGTGCCCTGGAACGCCGGCCCGGCCTCGGTGACACCGAGGTGCAGCGGCCAGTCTCCGCGCTCGGACAGCAGCTCGTAGGCCTTCACCATCACGACCGGGTCGTTGTGCTTGACCGAGATCTTGAAGTCGTGGAAGTCGTGCTCCTCGAACAGCGACGCCTCCCAGACCGCGGACTCGACCAGCGCCTCAGGCGTGGCTTTGCCGTACTTCTGCAGCAGCCGCGGGTCCAGCGAGCCGGCGTTGACGCCGATCCGGATCGAGGTGCCGTGGTCCTTGGCGGCCGCCGCGATCTCCTTGACCTGGTCGTCGAACTTGCGGATGTTGCCCGGGTTCACCCGGACCGCCGCGCAACCGGCCTCGATCGCGGCGAACACGTACTTGGGCTGGAAGTGGATGTCGGCGATCACCGGGATCTGCGAGTGCCGGGCGATCTCCGGGAGCGCGTCGGCGTCGTCCTGCGAAGGGCAGGCGACCCGGACGATGTCGCAGCCGGCCGCGGTCAGTTCCGCGATCTGCTGCAGCGTGGTGTTGACGTCCGACGTCAGCGTCGTCGTCATCGACTGCACCGACACCGGCGCGTCGCCGCCGACCAGCACCTTGCCCACCTTGATCTGGCGGGTCTTGCGGCGCGGGGCGAGGGTCGGCGGAGGCAGCGCGGGCATGCCCAGGGAGATGCTCATTTTTCCTTTAACCGTTGAGGAGGGTTATCCGTTGAACAGCCGGATCGGGTTGACGATGTCGGCGATGACGAGCAGCACGCCCATCACCACGATCACACTCGCCGCCGCGTAGGCGATCGGCAGCAGCTTGGCGGTGTCGACGTAACCCGGGTCGGGCCGGCCGAGCAGCTTGGCGAAGCCGCGCTTGATGCCCTCCCAGATCGCGCCCACCATGTGGCCGCCGTCCAGCGGCAGCAGCGGGATGAAGTTGAACAGGGCGAGGAACAGGTTCAGCGAGGCGAGCAGCGAGACCAGGAAGGCGATCCGGGCCGCGCCGGTCAGGTCGTTGTTCGAGGCCACCTCGCCGGCCACCCGGCTGGCGCCGACGACGCTCATCGGGCTGTCCTGGTCGCGGTCGCCGCCGACGATCGACTTGGCCACCCCGACCAGCTTCTCGGGGAAGTTGCCGAGGGCCTTGACCGTGGCGACGGTCAGCTCGCCCATCTTGTCGACCACGAAGCCGAAGTCCTGGCGCTCGATCTTCTGCTCCGGCGAGACGCCGAGGAAGCCGACCGAGACGAACTTGTCGGAGTTCGCGTCCTCGCGGACCTGGTTCACGATCGTGCTCGTGGTCAGCGTCTGCTGGGCGCCGTTGCGCTCGACCACGATGGTGGCCGGCTTGTCGGTGTTGGCCCGGATCAGCGGCGTGAGCTGGTCCCAGCTCTCGATCGCCGTACCGTTGAAGGAGACGATCTTGTCGCCGACCTGGAAGCCGGCGGTCTTGGCCGGCGAGTCCTTGTCACCCGTCTGGCACTTGCGGTCGGCCGAGGCCTGCGAGGCCGGGATCACGCAGTCGGTCACGGTCGCGACCGTGGTCTGCGCCACCCCCGTGCCGTAGATCATGAACAGCCCGGCGAACAGGACGAACGCGATCACGACGTTGACCAGCGGGCCCGACGCCATCACGATCAGCTTCTTCCACCAGACCTTCTGGTAGAACAGCCGGCCGTCGTCGGCCGGGTCGATCGTCTCGTACTCCGCGGAGCGGGCGTTCTCGACCATCGACTGGATCGGGCCGGTGTTGGCCTTGCGGACCTTGGTCGGGTCCTGGCCCTTGGCCGGCGGCAGCATCCCGATGATCCGGACGAACCCGCCGGCCGGGATCAGCTTGATGCCGTACTCGGTCTCGCCGCGCTTGACCGACCAGACGGTCCGGCCGAACCCGACGAAGAACTGGGTCACCTTCATCCCGAACAGCTTGGCCGGGACCATGTGACCGACCTCGTGCAGGCCCACCGAGACGAGGATGCCCACGACGAACAGAACGACGCCGATGAGGGTCAGTAGTGCGGTCATGCCGGTGTGGTCTCCTGGCCGTTGTCATTGCCGCCGCCGGTCAGCTCACGGGCCCGGGTCCGCGCCCAGGCGTCCGCGGCGAGCACGTCGTCGATGGACAGTTCCTCGTACGAGGGTACGTCGTGCTCGGTCACCACCCGGGCGACGGTGTCGACGATCCCCAGGAACGGCAGCCTGCCGTCCCGGAACGCCTGCACGCAGACCTCGTTCGCCGCGTTGAACACTGCCGGCGCCGTACCGCCCCTGGTCCCGGCCTCGCGGGCCAGCTGGACCGACGGGAACGCCTCGCCGTCGAGCGGCAGGAACTGCCAGGTGCTCGCCTCGGCGAAGTCCCACGGCGGCGACGCGTCCGGTATCCGGTCGGGCCAGCCCAGCCCGAGCGCGATCGGCAGCGTCATCGTCGGCAGCCCGACCTGGGCGATGGTGGCGCCGTCGTGGAACTCGACCATCGAGTGCACCGCCTGCTGCGGGTGCACCACGACGTCCACCCGGTCGATCGGTACGCCGAACAGCAGGTGCGCCTCGATCAGCTCCAGCCCCTTGTTGACCAGGGTCGCGGAGTTGATCGTGACGACCGGGCCCATCGCGAAGTTCGGGTGCGCGAGCGCCTGCTCGACGGTCACCTCGGCCAGCTCTGAGCGGGGACGGCCCAGGAACGGCCCGCCGCTCGCGGTCAGCAGCAGCTTGCGCACCTCGTCACCGCTGCCGCCGCGCAGGCACTGAGCGATCGCGCTGTGCTCGGAGTCGACCGGCACGATCTGGCCGGGTTTGACCCGCCGGGTGACCAGCGGTCCGCCGATGACGAGGGACTCCTTGTTGGCCAGCGCCAGCGTGTTGCCCGCGTCGAGCGCGGCCAGCGTCGGCTGCAGCCCGAGCGACCCGGTGATGCCGTTCAGTACGACGTCGCACGGCAGCGCCGCCAGCTCGCTGGAAGCGTCCGGCCCGGTCAGGATCTTCGGGATCCGGAACTCGCCCTGGGCGTACCCCTGCTTCTGCGCCTCGGCGTAGAAGGCGAGCTGGAGGTCCTGGGCCGTCGTCGCCTTGGCGACCGCGACCACCTCGACCTCGAACTCCAGCGCCTGCCGCGCCAGCAGCTCGACGTTGCCGCCGCCCGCCGACAGTGCGGTGACGCGGAACCGGTCGCGGTTCCGCCCGATCAGCTCCAGGGCCTGGGTGCCGATGGAGCCGGTCGAGCCGAGAATGACGACGGTACGCGGATTCACCAGGCCATTGTTTCAGGTCCGGCCCCGGCGCAGCGATTCGTCCTTCGACGGGCTGTGGACAGCGCTTTCGACCGGGTGTCGGCGATACCTTTGACCCATGAGTCTGGAGCAGCCCCCGCCCGCCCGCCGTGCCTCCGACCGCGACCGGGAAGAGGCCGCGTCGGTCGTCCAGGAAGCCCACGGCGACGGGCGTCTCGATTTCGAGGAGCTGGACCAGCGGCTGACCCAGGTGTACGCCGCCAAGACCGAGATCGAGCTGCGGGCAGCGACCGCCGACCTGGTCCCCGCCGAGCCAGCCACCGGGACCGACCTGACGATCCGGGCCAAGCACAGCTCGCAGAAGCGGGAAGGCGCCTGGCAGGTCCCGGCACGCGTCGTCGCGCTGGCCGAGCACTCGAGCATGAAGCTCGACTTCACCGACGCGGTCGTCCGCCGGCCCGAAGTGCACGTCGACGCACAGCTGAAGCACAGCTCGATGACCGTGATCGTGCCGCCGGGCTGGGTGGTGAACATCGACGAGATCGACGTCACCGGCAGCTCGACCAACAACAAGACCGGCCCAGCCGGGCGGGACGGCGTACGGCTGATCATCAGTGGGCAGGCGAAGTGGAGCTCGGTCACCGTGCGGCACCCGCGCAAGCGGCGTTGGTGGTGGCCGTTCTACAGCAAGTGAGGAGTTCCACAGCCGGGTCTGTGGATGACCCCGAGCCCGGCGGGCGTCGTTGCGGATAGTTTGACTTCATGACCGTTTCGCTGGATCTCGTCGACGTCGACTCCCTGCTCACCGAGGAGGAGGTCGCCATCCGCGCGACCACTCGCCGGTTCGCCGACGAGCGCCTGCGCCCAGCGCTGCCCGAATGGTTCGAGACAGCGTCGATCCCGGCGCGTGAGCTGGCCAAGGAGCTCGGCGCGCTCGGGCTGCTCGGTATGCACCTGACGGGGTACGGGTGCGCCGGCCTCGGCCCAGTCGCGTACGGGCTGGCCTGCCTGGAGATCGAGGCGGCCGACTCGGGCATGCGGTCGCTGGTCTCGGTCCAGGGCTCGCTCGCGATGTACTCGATCTGGAAGTACGGCAGCGAGGACCAGAAGACCGAGTGGCTGCCGCGGATGGCGGCCGGCGAGGCGATCGGCTGCTTCGGGCTGACCGAGCCCGACTTCGGCTCGAACCCGGCCGGGATGCGGACGAACGCGCGGCGCGACGGCGACGACTGGGTGCTGAACGGGTCGAAGATGTGGATCACCAACGGTTCGGTGGCCGACGTCGCGGTGGTCTGGGCGCGGACCGACGACGGCGTGCGCGGTTTCGTCGTACCGACGTCGACACCGGGATTCTCGGCTCCGGAGATCACCCGCAAGCTGTCGCTGCGGGCCTCGGTGACGTCCGAGCTGATCCTGGAGGACGTCCGGCTGCCCGGCTCGGCGATGCTGCCGGAGGCGCGCGGGCTGTCGGGCCCGCTCGGCTGCCTGAACGAGGCGCGGTTCGGGATCATCTTCGGCGCGATGGGCGCCGCCCGCGACTGCCTGGAGACCGCCGTGGCGTACGCCGGTGAGCGGCAGGTGTTCGACAAACCGCTCTCGGGGTACCAGTTGACGCAGGCGAAGCTCGCCGACATGGCCGTCGAGCTGAACAAGGGCGTTCTGCTCGCCGTGCATCTCGGCCGCCTGAAGGAGCAGGGCGCGCTGCGGCCCGAGCAGGTCAGCGTCGGCAAGCTCAACAACGTGCGCGAGGCGATCGCGATCGCGCGGGAGTGCCGCACGATCCTGGCCGCGAACGGCATCAGCGGGGAGTACCCGGTGCTCCGGCACGCGAACAACCTCGAGTCGGTGCTCACCTACGAGGGCACGTCGGAGGTGCACCAGCTGGTGATCGGCCAGGCGCTGACCGGGCAGGCCGCTTTCCGCTGAACCCGGCCTGGTTGGTTGTGCATGCCAACTGGACTAGATGGGTACTGGGAGTGAGCACCACTCACCCAACGTCACCCCATCCCCCGCCCAGGTGATCGGCCGCGCGCGGCCAGGAAACGGAGGCACAGGATGCGTATCGGCGTCGGAATCGCTCTGGTCACCGCGGGCGCGATCATCGCGTTCGCCGTCCGCGACACCTCGGGCCCGATCGACTTCACCGTGGTCGGCGTCGTCATCATGCTCGCCGGGATCGCCGGCATGTGGCTGTCCTACCGGGTCGCCAACCGCACCCACCCCGAGCACGACGAGGCCGGCATCATCAAGCCGCGCGTCGAGGAGCAGTACAGCACCGAGCCGCACGCGTACCCGCTCGACCACGAGATCGACGTGACCCCGACGGAGTACAAGGACGAGCACCGCTGACCTACCCGATCCCCTCCCGGCGGGCGCATGCTGAGCCTGGGAGGGGTGATCGCGATGACCGATCCGAACCGTGAGGTGCTGGAACGTCTCTGGCCCACCGACGGCGTCCTGGCGCTGTCGGCCGAGGACGAGCACGCGCTGCGCGCCGAGGACTACGTGCTGGAGATGCCACAGTCGGGAGAGCGCCTGGTCGGCCGCGACACGATGCGCGCGCTGCAGTCGGCGTACCCGAACCCGCCGTCGATCGAGATCCAGCGCATCGACGGCGAGGGCGACCACTTCGTGGTGCTCGGGCGCTCGGACTACGGCGGCGACATCTACTACGTCGCGAACGTCGTCGAGTTCCGCGACGGGCAGATCGCGCGCGAGACGCGGATCTACGGCTCGCCGTTCGACCCGCCGGCCTGGCGGGCGCCGTACACGAGTTAGAAGCGCTTCAGCAGGTACTCGCAAGGATCAGCGTGCGTGACCAGAACGGTGCCGTCGGCATCGACCTCGGTCCACTCGTCGATCACCTGCAGGTCGAGCGGCTGATAGCCGAGCCGCGCGTACAGCCGCTTGGCGCCGGCGTTGTTCAGCTCGACACCGAGCCCGATCGTGTCCCGCCGCCACGTTCTCGCGAGCTCCTCGGACGCCGCGATCAGCGCCGAACCGATCCCCGCACCCTGCACGAACGCGTGCAGCCCGTTGATCTCGGTCGGCCCGTACGTCGCGGCGACCTCGGCGTACTTCGAGGTCGCCAGCAGGCTCGTCTGCCCGACGATCTCGCCGCCGTCGTGCGCGAGCAGGAACGCGGCGGCGCCGCTCTCGTGGTCGGTCCAGCGACTCGTCAGGTGCGCGCGCCGGGCCGGTGACTTGGCGATCGCGAGCAACCGGTCGACGTCGGGGCGGGTGGCGGGCCTGATCTCGAGCACGCTTCGACCGTAGCCAACTCTCCGCCCAGCCGCAGCCCGATTACGGCGCGATCCACCAGCTACTTGGCGACCTCGGTCGCGCGGGATTCGCGGACCACCGTGACCCGGATCTGCCCCGGGTAGGTCAGCTCCTCCTCGACCTGCTTGGCGATGTCGCGCGCCATCACCTGCGCGGCGATGTCGTCGACGGCGTCCGGCAGTACCATCACCCGGATCTCACGCCCGGCCTGCATCGCGAACACCTTCTCCACACCGTCGTGGTGCATCGCGATCTCCTCGAGCCGCTCGAGCCGCTGCACGTACGCCTCCAGCGACTCGCGCCGCGCCCCCGGCCGGCCGCCGCTCACCGCGTCCGCCGCCTGGGTCAGCACCGCCTCGACGGTGCGCACCTCGACCTCGTTGTGATGCGCCTCGATGCAGTGCACGACGTCGTCGTTCTCGCCGTACTTGCGGGCCAGGTCGGCCCCGACGATCGCGTGACTGCCCTCCGACTCGTGCGTCAGCGCCTTGCCGATGTCGTGCAGGAACGCGCCGCGCTTGCACAGCTTCGGGTCCAGCCCGAGCTCGGCCGCCATCATCGAGGCGATGTGCGCCGACTCGACCAGGTGCTTGAGCACGTTCTGCCCGTACGACGTCCGGTAGCGCAGCAGCCCCATCGTCCGCACCAGCTCCGGGTGCAGGTCGGTGATCCCGACCTCGGCCATCGCGTCCTCGGCCGCGCGCTCGCACAGCTCGGCGACCTCGCCCTTGCTGCGCTCGTAGATCTCCTCGATCCGGCTCGGGTGGATCCGGCCGTCGAGGACCAGCGAGTCCAGCGTCAGCCGCGCGGTCTCCCGGCGTACGGGGTCGAAGCAGGACAGCAGCACCGCTTCGGGGGTGTCGTCGATGATCAGGTTGACGCCGGTGGTCTGCTCGAAGGACCTGATGTTGCGGCCCTCGCGGCCGATGATCCGGCCCTTCATGTCGTCGCTCGGCAGGTGCACGACCGACACGACCGACTCGCTGGTCTGCTCCGACGCGAGCCGCTGGACGGCGCCGGTGATGATCTTGCGGGCCTTGATCTCGCCCTCGTCCTGGGCCTGGCGCTCGATGTCGCGGACGATCGTGTGCGCGTGCCGCTTGGCCTCGGTCTCCAGCGCGGCGACCAGCTCGGCCTTCGCCTGCTCGCTGGTCAGGTTCGCGACCCCTTCGAGGATCCGGCGCCGTTCGCCCTCCAGGTCGCGGATCTCCGCGCGCTGCCGGTCGAGCTCGGCGAGCTGGCCGGTGAGCTCGTTCTGGCGCTCCTCGATCCCGCGCAGCTGTTCGTCGAGCCGCTCCTCGCGCTCGGTCAGCCGGTGCTCGCGGCGCTCCATCTCCAGCCGCTGCTCGCGCAGGTCGTCGCGGATCGACTGCGCCTCGGTCTCGGCGTCCCGCCGTACGTCGGACGCGCGCTGCTCGGCCTCACGCCGTACCTCCGAGGCCCGGTCCTCGGACTGGCGCCGCACCTCGTCGGCGCGCTGCTCGATCTCCTTCGCGCGCGACTCGGCCTGCCGCCGCAGCTCCTCGGCCCGCTGCTCCGCCTCGCGCTTGACCAGCTCGGCCTGCTGCTCGGACTCCTTCACGCGGGTCCTGAGCAGCGTCGCCTCGTCCTCGGCCTCGCGCCGGATCCGGTCCCCGACCGACTTCGCCTCGGCGACCGCGGTCGCGGCCTCCAGCTTCGCGTTCGCCTCCGCGGCGGCCACCTCGGCGCCCTTGCGCCGGGTCAGCGTCAACCCGATCCAGGCCAGCAACCCGACCACCAGGAGACCGACGACCACCAGCCCGACGGACGTCGCCGTCAGCGGTGCGGCGTACGAGATCACGGCGTACGGCCCGGCCGAAAACTGCGGCACCGGCGTCTCCCCTCATCGAGCCACGCCTCCGGCGTGACCAGCTCTGGTCGAAGGGATCACCACACAGCGGTTCCAGAAGCGGCCGCGGCCACACCGTCGGAGGAGTCGTCCAGCAGACGGTACGCCGGAACGCGCCACCGGGATCTCGCCGCCGTCGCCGATGGCCTTCGTCCCCCGGTGGACGCCGGGTCCGTTCCTATTCGGCGCCGGGCTGCACGCCCACCGCCGACAAGCTCGCAAGAGCTCTGGTCTCGTATCCCCGGACCACGCCTGCGCGCACCCCGGCCTCCGGCCAACCGGCCGATCTCTGCTATGTCATCAACCGTCCGGGTGGACAGTCCCCTTACTGATTCCGAGGCTAAGCGCGCCTCCCCACACGGTCAAGACGGACACACTGCCGCTCGCACCGATCCTGCTACGCCGTCCCTGCAACGCCGGCACCCCGGCCCGGAGGCGCGAACGCCATCCACGGACCGGGGTGCGGCCTTACTCTCGGTACCTCTGGTTAGCGAGGCCCCGGCAGCCCACCGTCCGACGTACCGGTCGCCGTACCACCGGTCTCAGCACCTTCGGTCCGCGACCCGGCCGAACTGGCGTCACTCTCACTCACATCCGGCGCCTCGCCCCCGACGACCGCCCCGGGACCGCTGTCCCCAGCACCTGGGGCCTGCGACCCTGCATCCGGTGCCCCGTCATCGGGCCCGGTCGGCGGCTTCCCCTCGGTCTGCTCCCCGGCCTGCGAGTCGACATAGTTGCCGACCTTCTGCTGCACCGAGTCGACCTTCTCCGCGTACTTGCCCCCGGTCTGCTTGTCGATCAGGTCGCCGGCCTTCTCCACACCTGCCTTGATCTTGTCCGGGTTCTGCTTGACGACGTTCCGGAGCCAGTTCTTCGCCTGTTCCTGGAAATCGTTCATTGCACCCTCCAAAGAGGTGTCAGGGGCGGATCTCAACGAAAATCCCAGCCTACGACCGACGCCAAGCCGGTCTCTCCTTCGGATGACACACCCGTACCCGACACCCGTCAACATCCCTCGCCGTCCACCCCACGCATTGCAACCCGCCCCACCACCCCACCCGAGCCCCCACTTTCCCGCCCCGAACCGCGGAAAATCCCCCTCACCGCCCCTGAAACACCCCACTCCGCAAGTACTCCCGATAAAGCCCCAGCACCACCTCCGTCTGCCCCTGCAACTCCCCCGGCGGATCGTCCACAGCGAAGAACCCAGCCTCGGTCACCTCATCCACCCCCACCCGAACCTCCCCCTCCCAAACCCGAGCCTCGAACAGCAACGCAAAGCAATGCACCCGATCCCCGTTCGGATACGTGATCTCGTGCACCTCAGGCTCCGACAACGACCCGAACGGCACCAGATCCCCCTCCCGAACCCGCAACCCCGCCTCCTCGAACACCTCCCGCACCGCAGTCCCCCGAAAACTCAACCCCGGCTCCGCAGCCCCCGCCGGCACCTCCCACAACCCCGAATCCCGCCGCCGCTGAAACAAAACCCGCGCCCCCTCCCCGACCACCACCACCTGAGCCCCCGGCATCAACAGGAGCTCACTCCCCACCCGCTCCCGCAACTTCCACAGGTAAGACCCGACATATCCCATCCCCCCAGTCTGCCGACCGCCCCGTCCACCCGATCTAGCTCCGTCCGCCCACCTATCCCGCCCACCCCGAGCCCGTTGCTCTGAGCCACGACCACCACCAGTTGCCCTCAGCCACCGCCATCTCCCAGCCCAACACGCGCACCGCCCGGCCGACCACCGCACCGACTCCCCTCGCGCCCACCCGCACTGCCGACCCCGGATGCGCTCCCTCACCTACACAGCTCACCCGACCCGTACCGCCGACCCCAAGGTGCTCCCTCACCCGCACCGCCACCCCAACGCACGCCCCACCGCCCAGAGCCCGGGCACGGACGACCTCGGCTACCTCTCTCGCACCCACCCGCCGCTGCCATCACCACGGCCGCACCACCGATCCACACGCCTTCCGCCACCAAGCCGCACCACCGACCCACACCGCGCCTTCTGCCACACGGCCGCACCACCGACCTGGCCACGCCGTCCGCCACCACGCCAAGCGAGGTCACGTGGTCACAGGCGTGGATAGAGATGACACAGCAGACAGAATGCGCCTCGGAGACAACCTCGGACGCGAGCATCTCGGCGAAAGATCCGCGTCGACAACGCCTGCCCCGTCTTCGCCGCCGCCTTCTCCGCAGCGCCGGGGTGCGATAGCAGCCCAAGGTGCCCGACGTCGCACGTCGTCATGCCTGCACCAGGTTGAGCGTGCCCTGCCCTGCCAGCCGGCGCGCGCCCGCTTCGCCATCAAGTGCCGCCTCGGAACTGAAGCCGCACAAGGCAGCAGCCATAACCGAAGATGATGATGCTGATGCCGTCGTCGATCACGCTCACGTTCGACGTCCCGACGGCAAGGCGCAGGGCGTCGCGTCTGGGCGCCGAGCTGCGCGGAACTCACACGCGCCGTACACCCCGACGCTGCAGCAGGCTGCGAGCCACAAGTCGACGCCATACCCGCAATGCGACACAGCGCAGACAACCCGAACAGCAAGAGCAGCGCCCCGCGTAGGCGACCACCATCGCGCACGTTCGGATCTACTCCGCTTCAAGCCCCGAGTCGTTGAGGAGCGGCAGCTCTTCGTCCGACGCAGCCAGCTCCTGCTTCACCACAGTCATCGCCAACCCACCCGGGTACCCCTTGCGAGCAAGCATTCCGATGAGCCGACGCATAGCCACCTGCCGATCCAGATTCCGCATCGACCGCAACTTCTTGCGAACCAAAGCCCGCGCAGTCTCCTCTTCCTGAGACGAGTCAAGCTCTTCCAACGCATCACGAGCCAGCTCATCGTCCACCCCGCGACGCCGAAGCTCCTGAGCCAACGCCCGCTTGCCAAGCCCCCGCCCACGATGCCTCGACTCAACCCACGCCGTCGCAAACGCAGCATCATTGATCAGCCCAACCTCAGTGAACCGATCAAGCACCTCATCCGCGACCTCGTCAGCGATCTCCCGATCAGCCAGTACGTCGGCCAGCTCAGCCCGAGTCCGCGGCTGCCCCGTCAGCTTGTCGAGCAGAATCGTCCGCGCCACCTGATACGGATCGGCCTCCCGATCCAACGCCGGATCCGCCGGCGTACCCGGCTCGGCCCCATCGCGACCTCCCCGCCGCGACCGCCCACCAAACCCCCGAGTCGGCCGCCGCCCAGACCGCCCACTCCGCCCCGAACCACCCGCGGATTCACTCCCCGACCGGCCAGTCGTCGCAGCCTCACCTCTCGCACGCGCAGCCTCACCACTCCCACGCGCCGCCGAACCACGCCCAGCACCCAAGCGTTCCACCGAGACCTGCTCAGCATCATCGCGTCCCGCCGTCGCACCCGCGCCACCGAGGAGATCCTCTGACGCGCGCTCGGCACCTGCACGTCCCGTGTTCCTGCTGCCACCGCTCGCACTCGCCGCCGAACCACGCCCAGCACCCGAGCGTTCCACCGAAGCCTGCTCGTCACCACCGCGCCCCACCGCCGCACCTGCGCCCCGCAGAGAATCCCGTGACGCAAGCTCAGCATCTACACGCCCCGCGGAGCCACGACCGTCGCCACTACGACTCGCCGCCGCGCTCTCACCAGTACCCGGCGCACCACCACGCCCGGCATCTGCACCTCCCGCCGAGCCTCGCCCTTCGCCACTACGACTCGCCGCGGCGCTGTCATCAATCCCGCGCGCAGCACGCTCACCGCGCCCACGAGCTGCCGCGGTTCGCTCAGCGCCTCCGCGGCTCGCCGAGGCACGGCCGGTGTTCCCGCTTCGCGCCGATGCCCGGGATGAAGTCGATGCCTGCGACGAAGCTGCATCGGACGACTCTTCAGACGGCGGCACATCACCGCGGGAGAAGGTATCCGCAGCGTTGGCGCGGGAGAAGGCGTCCGCATCATGCGCGTCATCAGTCGGCTGTACGACGCCGTCGCCCGATGTACGCGCGCCCCGCAGGCCGCTGCGAGCCTTCGCGGGCTTGGGTTCGAGGTCGTCCCATGGGTCAGCCTCGTCGGCCGGCGCCTGGCGCTTGGAGGTGTTCGAGGTCAGCGAGTCCCACGGGTCCGGCTCGTCGGAGGCCGGGGTCTGGGTGCCGGACGTCGGAGGCACCAAGGAGTCCCACGGGTCGGGCTCTTCCTGAGCGGACGCACGGCGGGACTTCTTCTTGCGAGCTTCTTCTTCGAGCGTGTCCCACGGATCGGGGAGCTCGGGCGCAGACGCGCGAATGCCGGAGACCGCCCCGGAGCGGCGTTCGCTGGTTGGCCAGCCGTCGTCGTCATCGTTGGCGAGTCGGCGTGCCGAAGATTTGCGTGGTGTACGGCGGGCGCTCTCCGACGCCGCCTCTCGCGATGACGTACGGCGCGACGCAGCGCGCCCCTCGACGGGCGGTACGACACCAGCCTCGGCGGCCGGTGTGGCACCGGACGCGGCGGCTGATCCGGCGTCAGCCCCGACAACCGATCCCGCACCAGGCTCGGCGACCGAACCGGCATCTGGCTCGGCGACCGAGTCGGCACCTGGCTCGGCGACCGAGTCGGCACCTGGCTCGGCAGCAGATAGAGCGCTAGCCCCACCGGCCGCTGCGTCTCCAGAGCCGACCGCCTGCGCACCGCCGTACTCGGAGGGCGCACTCGACAGGCCCGCCGCATCGGCGCCTTGAGTCGCCGATGAACGAGCGCCAGCCGCAGGCCGCCCGGCGGCGCCCGATGTAGAACCCTCCGCCCGGTCGGCGTCCGAAGACGCCGACCCAGCGGTAGGCGAGCTGGAGTCCCGCGCATTCTCGGGATCCCAGAGGGTGGAGCCCGTTGGCCCGTTGGCTAGGAGCCGGCGGGCCAACGCCAGTCGCTCGGCCTGGGTGAGGCCGGTGGCGGGCTGGGGGTCAGAAGTCGACATCGACCTCGACCGGCGGCGTGGCGTCGGCCGCGGCGTCGCCGCCCTGGCCGATGCCCATCTTCTCCTTGATCTTCTTCTCCAGCTCGTTGGCCAGGTCGGGGTTGTCGCGCAGGAAGTTGCGCGCGTTCTCGCGGCCCTGGCCGAGCTGGTCGCTCTCGTAGGTGAACCAGGCGCCGGCCTTGCGGACGAAGCCCTGGTCGACGCCAAGGTCCAGCAGGCTGCCTTCGCGGCTGATGCCCTGGCCGTAGATGATGTCGAACTCGGCCTGCTTGAACGGCGGGGCCACCTTGTTCTTCACGACCTTGACCCGGGTCCGGTTGCCGACGAAGTCGGTACCGTCCTTCAGCGACTCGATCCGGCGGACGTCCAGCCGCACCGAGGCGTAGAACTTCAGCGCCTTACCACCGGTCGTGGTCTCCGGGGAGCCGAACATCACGCCGATCTTCTCGCGCAGCTGGTTGATGAAGATCGCGGTCGTGTTGGTCCCGCTGACCGCACCGGTCATCTTCCGCAGCGCCTGGCTCATCAGCCGGGCCTGCAGACCGACGTGGCTGTCACCCATCTCGCCCTCGATCTCGGCGCGCGGCACCAGCGCGGCCACCGAGTCGATCACGACGATGTCGATCGCGCCGGAGCGGATCAGCATGTCGGCGATCTCCAGCGCCTGCTCACCGGAATCCGGCTGGGAGACCAGCAGGGCGTCGGTGTCCACGCCGAGCTTGCGGGCGTAGTCGGGGTCGAGCGCGTGCTCGGCGTCGATGAAGGCGGCGATGCCGCCGGCCCGCTGGGCGTTGGCGACGGCGTGCAGCGCGACGGTCGTCTTACCCGAGGACTCCGGACCGTAGATCTCCACCACGCGACCGCGCGGCAGACCACCGATCCCGAGCGCGATGTCGAGCGCGATCGACCCGGTCGGGATGACCTCGATCGGCGCCTTGCCCTGCTCACCCAGCCGCATCACGGAGCCCTTGCCGCACTGCCGCTCGATCTGCGTCAGCGCGGTCGCCAGCGCCTTCTCGCGATCCGCCGCGGCCCGCTCCGCACTCGCTGCTGCACCAGCCATCTGACTGCCACCTGACCCATCTAGTCGTTTCGGGCCGCTGTCCCAGCCGCCCGGAGGAATTTCGTTGTCGTCAGAGAAGGTATGGGTTCGCACCGACAATTTCCGGAGCCGTCCTGAATCTGTGGACAACCCGGGCCTCGTCCAGCGAATCCCGTACGGCACAAAATAACCCGAACACGTGTTCGAACCACAACTGACACGCCGACAACTCCCGAGAACCCGCCGGCGCCTACGCTGACCAGCGTGACCGACCGTCCCGACGTCCCCGACTCCGCCGTCGTCCTCGCGCTCAGCCGGGTCGAGTTCGGCATCGACTCGGTGCTCGACGCGCTCCGCACGCAGGACCCCTTCGGCATCCGCACCACCCTGGCCGAGTACTCCGCCCAGGAGCAGCCGAACCTGGCCGAGAAGGCGCTGATCGTGGCCATCGACCGCCTGCTCCAGATGAAGGTACCCGGCCACGCGGAGTGGCCGACGCTCCCGCTGGCCAAGCGCTGCGACTGGTGGGTCGACCGGCTCGGCGGGTTCGCCGCAGTGGTCGCCGGGCTCCCCCGGCTCAGCGGCGCGGCCGCCGACGCGCTCCCGATCAAGGACACCCTCGGCGCCGCCGTACAGGCCATGGTGATCGGCGCCGTCTGCCGCGAGTACGGCGTAGAAGCGCATGCCGACCGTACGGCGATCATCGCGCGCGTCCTGACCAACCGGCCGATCACACCGGACGACGTACTCCGGTACGACGACCCGACCGAGGCCGGCCAGGACGTCGCCAAGCAGCTGGGGCTCGGCGACGAGTCGGAGGAGCGCGGCCTGCGCCAGGGCGTGCGGCTGGTCTGGCGGATCTCCAAGCTGCTCGGCGGCCTCGGCGAGGTCTTCGAGGACCGCCCGCGCGGCAGCCTGGGCGCCCGGGCCATCGGCAAGCTCCCGGCGGTCGGCGTGGTCGGCGGCTTCTTCGACGAGCGCAAGGGCATCAAGAAGGCCGCGTACGCCGCCGCGGACCTGCTGACCAACAGCTCCTTCCGCGTCAAACCGGTCTGAACGCCTGTCCGAGCCGTGTCCGCCCTGGAATGATCAGGACATGAGCTCGTCGATCACCATCGTCCGCCCGGACCCCACCTGGGCCGCGCAGTTCGAGAAGACGGCCGACGCCGTCCGCCGGATCGTCGGCGACACCGTGATCCGCGTCGACCACATCGGGTCGACCGCCGTCCCCGGCCTGGCGTCCAAGGACGTGCTCGACATCCAGGCGACGGTCGCGGGCGAGCCGCAGCTCGACGACGCCGCCGAGCTGCTCGTCGGCGCCGACTGGGAGCTCAGGCCGCCACGCCGCGACCACCCGGTGCCCGGGCTGCCGCCCGAGGAGCTGCAGTGGGTCAAGCGCCTCGTCGTCGAGCCCATGTACCGCCGCCGGGTGAACCTGCACATCCGCGTCGAGGGCCACGCGAACCAGCGGTACGCACTGCTCTTCCGCGACTACCTGCGAGCGCACCCCGACACAGCAGCGGCGTACGGCGCGTTCAAGCAGCGCGCCGCGGCGCTGCCGTTCGACAACGTGGGCGACTACGCCGACCTCAAGGACCCGGTCTGCGACCTGATCTACCTCCCGGCCGAGGAGTGGGCGGCCCGGACTGGCTGGACGCCGTAGCGTGATCGCAGTACTACTCCGGGCTCGTTGACGCCCCCTACGGCAGCAGGGACGCTGAATTCGGGGGTGCCGCCGTCGTTGACCCGACGTACGGCGGGCGGGCGGTTGCCCCCAGGGGGCGTGATCTCGGATGAGCGGAACCGGCCGGCTGGCGGCGCTGCCGTGCGGCAAGGTGTCCAAGTGGGTCGTGCTGGTGCTGTGGATCGCCGCGATCGCGGTGTCCTTCGGTCCGGCCGGCAAGCTGACAGGGGCTCAGGACAACGACGCCGTGTCGTGGCTGCCCGGCAACGCGGAGTCCACCGAGGTGCTGCAGGCAACGGCCCGGTTCTCCTCACCGGACGAGATCCCGGCCGTGCTGGTGTACGAGCGCTCATCCGGGCTGACTCCTGCTGACCAGCAGGCCGTTGCAGCGCACGTCACGGCGTACGGCGAACTGGAGGGCGTAGACAGAGAGGTAGTCGGCCCGATCCCGTCGGAGGACGGTCAGGCGCTGCAGGTGCTCGTGCCGATCAACGCTGGCTCCGGCGGCTGGGAGGTGCTCGGTGAGCGCGCTGCTGAGCTCCGGGAGATCGCCGCTGATCGCCCTGACGGGCTGAGCTTCCACATCACCGGGCCCGGCGGGACAGCTGCCGACTCTCAGAAAGCGTTCGAGGGGATCGACGGCAAGCTGCTCTATTCGGCGGGCGCGGTGGTCATCGTGATCCTGCTGCTGACCTACCGCAGCCCGGTGCTCTGGCTGCTCCCGCTGATCTCAGCGGGCACCGCCCTGTTCGCAGCACAGGCCGTGGTCTACCTCCTGGCGACCAGAGCCGACCTGACGGTCAACGCACAGAGCGCAGGAATCCTTACTGTGCTGGTGTTCGGCGCCGGTACGGACTACGCCCTGCTGCTCGTCGCGCGCTACCGGGAAGAGCTCCGTCGACATCAGGACCGCCACGAGGCCATGGCGTTCGCGCTGCATCGCTCCGGCCCGGCCATCGTTGCCTCTGGCTCCACAGTGGTCGCCGGGATGCTCTGTTTGCTGCTGGCCTCGATGAACTCGACCAGCGGGCTCGGTCCGGTCGCGGCAGTCGGCATCGTCGTTGCCCTGCTGGCCATGCTGACGCTGCTGCCCGCGCTGCTCGTCATCTGCGGCCGCTGGGTCTTCTGGCCGCTCCGGCCGGCGTACGGGTCGGAGGACCACACCGAGACGAGCGTCTGGGGTCGCATCGGTCGCCGGATTGCTGTGCGGCCGCGGCTGACGTGGGTGACGACCACTGTCCTGCTGGGCGCAGCAGCACTCGGCATGCTGTCCCTGAACCCGGACGGGCTCTCGAACGAGGAGTCCTTCACCGGTACGCCGGACTCCGTCATCGGCGAGCGCATCGTCGCCGCACACTTCCCTGCCGGCGCTGGCAACCCGCTGGTCGTCGTCAGCAACGCGGACCAGGCCGCTAGCGTCAGTGCTGCCCTCAGGTCGACACCGGGCGTTGCTGCCGTCGCTGAGCCGCAGTCGGCGGAGGGGGTCGCCTACATCGAGGGGACGCTGCAGGACCCAGCAGACAGCCAGGCGGCGAAGGACACCGTCGACCGGGCGCGCGCAGCCGTCCACGCCGTACCTGGTGCGGACGCACTCGTCGGCGGCGGTACGGCGATCCTGCTGGACACTCAGCGGGCTGCTGCCCACGACAACAAGGTGATCATCCCCGTCGTACTGGCTGTGGTGCTGCTGATCCTGGCGCTGCTGCTGCGGTCGCTGCTGGCACCTGTGCTGCTCGTGGCGACCGTCGTGCTGTCGTTCGGGGCCGCGCTCGGCATCAGCTCGCTGGTCTTCCACCACGTGCTCGGGTTCGAGGGAGCGGACACGTCGCTGCCTCTGTTCGTCTTCGTGTTCCTGGTGGCGCTGGGCATCGACTACAACATCTTCCTGATGACCCGTGTGCACGAGGAGGCCAAGCAGCACGGCACCCGGCGCGGTGCGCTCATCGGGGTCGCGGCGACCGGCGGGGTGATCACGTCGGCGGGACTGGTGCTGGCGGGGACGTTCGCCGTACTGGCGACGCTGCCGCTGGTGGCGTTCGCCGAGATCGGGATCGCTGTGGCACTGGGCGTGCTGCTGGACACGATCGTGGTCCGGTCGGTGCTGGTGACCGCGCTGAACCTGGACATCGGCCGGCACCTATGGTGGCCGAGCAAGCTCGCTCAGAAGCGTGATCCCGAACCGGAGACGTCGGTGCGCGAGCCGGAGACGACTCTGGCGAGCAGCTAGGTTCTGCTGCTCGCCACACGTGTCAGCGCTCGCTGGGTGGTAGCTGGAGGTGCGACCAGACGGCCCGCCAGACCGTCTTGGCGTGCTCGCCCTCGGCCAGCGCCTCGGCGACCGTACGCCCGCCGAGACCGCTGATCACCTGGGTCTCGGCCCAGGTCCTCGAGTACGACGCGCCGAGCGCGTGGTCCATCCGTTCCCAGAACTCGGTGAGCCTCATGCCCGCCCGTCATCCTGCGGCGGGCGGCCCCATCCAGGCTGCTGCCCCTGCTGCGGCGGCTGACCCTGCTGAGGAGGCTGACCCTGCTGGGGCGGCGGCTGCTGGCCCTGCTGCGGGGGCTGACCCCAGCCACCCTGCTGCGGAGGCTGCTGCTGGTGCGGCGGCTGACCCCAGCCCTGCCCGCCCTGCTGAGGCGGCGGCTGCTGCTGCCCGCCCCACTGGCCGGGCTGACCCTGCTGAGGCTGTCCGGGGTACTGCGGCTGGCCCGGGTACTGCGGACCGCCAGGAGGCCCGTATTGCGGACCAGGCTGACCGTACGGCCCCGGCTGCTGCCCGTACTGACCAGGACCGCCCTGCGGGCCGCCGTACTGACCGGGACCCTGCGGGCCCCACTGACCCGGCTGCGGCTGACCCGGGTACTGCCCGTACTGCCCACCGCCTGGGTACTGCTGCTGCTTCTTCTTGCCACGCAGGACGAAGAACACCACCGCGGCCACGGCCAGGAGCACCAGCACGGCGATCAGCACGATCGCCCAGATCGGGAACGCGCTGCCGGCCTCGGAGGTCAGCGAGACCTTGCCGAGCTTGTCCAGGCTGTCGTACGTCGCCGTCCGGCCGCTGATCTGCGCGCCGTCGTCGTGCTCGAGGATCTTGCCCGGCATCGTGATCTTGAACTTGACCACCGGCTGGACGCTCGACGGGATCTGGCCGCCCAGGTTCGCGTCCTTGACGCTGACGACGAACTTGTCGCCGTCCTTGCGGAAGCCGACCCCGCCGGCCGTCGACGACCCCATGTCGCTGAACGGGACGTTGTCGAAGCTGCAGTCCGAGCCGACGTAGCTGTCGTCCTCGTACGGCTTGCAGGTGACGCCGGCGGTCGCCGTCTTCTTGATCTGCTCGTCGACCTGCTTGCGGATGGCGTCCAGCGACTGGCCGCTGGACTCGACCAGCTTCTTGTCGACACCGATCTTCATGGACCCCGAGACGGTCTCGTCGGAGTTCACCTTCAGGTCGGCGTCGAGGTTCACGCACCCGGTCAGCCCGACCAGGCACGCCCCGAGCACGAGCGCCATGCGCAAGCGGTTCTTCATGACACCGATCATTCCAGACCAGGGGGACAGAACGTGTCCGGGCGGGTACCTGAGGCGTCTGACCGGAAACTGTCGGAGGGACCCGGCAAGATGGTGAACGTGCAGAAGTCCACCGCGTTGAGCCGCTTCTCGCCCGCGACCCGGGCGTGGTTCGGCGACGTCTTCGAAGCGGCCACCCCGGCCCAGCTCGAGGCGTGGGACGCGATCACCGCGGGCCGGGACGCGCTGGTGGTCGCGCCGACCGGTTCGGGCAAGACGCTGGCGGCGTTCCTGTGGGCGCTGGACCGGCTGGCCAGCACTCCCCCGCCCGACGACCCCAAGCTGCGCTGCCGGGTGCTCTACGTCTCGCCGCTGAAGGCGCTCGCGGTCGACGTCGAGCGGAACCTGCGCGCCCCGCTGATCGGGATCCGTGAGACCGCGCGCCGGCTGGGTGAGGCGCCGGGCGACGTCGAGGTCGCGGTGCGGTCCGGGGACACGCCCGCGAGCGAACGGCAGCGGTTCGCGCGGCGGCCGTCCGACGTACTGATCACCACGCCGGAGTCGCTGTTCCTGATGATGACGTCGCAGGCGCGGGAGTCGCTGCGCGGAGTCGAGACGGTGATCGTCGACGAGGTGCACGCGGTCGCCGGGACCAAGCGCGGCGCGCACATGGCGCTGACGCTCGAGCGGCTCGACGCGCTGCTGCCCAAGCCCGCCCAGCGGATCGGGCTGTCGGCAACGGTCCGGCCGGTCGAGGAGATCGCCCGGTTCCTCGGCGGCGAGCGGCCGGTGACCGTGGTCCAGCCCAAGTTCACCAAGCAGTGGGACCTGAGCGTCGTCGTACCGGTCGAGGACATGGCCGAGCTGGCGAGCACGGAGATCGAGACGTCGGGTTCGGCCGCCGGTCCACCGCAGCACGCGTCGATCTGGCCGCACGTCGAGGAGCACGTCTTCGACCTGATCTCCACGCACCGCTCGACGATCGTCTTCTCGAACTCACGCCGCCTGGCCGAGCGGCTCACCGCGCGGCTCAACGAGATCGCCGCCGAGCGGGCCGAGCTGGAGCTCGCCGAGGCGGGTTCACCGGCGCAGGTGATGGCGCAGTCGGGGGCCTCCCTGGCCGCGCCACCGCTGATCGCGCGGGCGCACCACGGCTCGGTGAGCAAGGAGCAGCGGGCGCTGATCGAGGCCGATCTGAAGTCCGGGCGGCTGCCGTGCGTGGTCGCGACGAGCAGTCTCGAGCTGGGCATCGACATGGGCGCGGTCGACCTGGTGATCCAGGTCGAGGCGCCGCCGTCGGTCGCGAGTGGGTTGCAGCGGGTCGGGCGCGCCGGTCACCAGGTGGGTGCGACGTCGCGCGGCGTGCTGTTCCCGAAGTTCCGTGGCGACCTGGTCGACACGGCCGTCGTGGTGCAGCGGATGCGCGACGGACTGATCGAGAGCCTGCACATCCCAGCCAACCCGCTCGACGTGCTGGCGCAGCAGATCGTCTCCATCGTCGCGCTCGACACGATCGACGTCGACGAGCTGTACAACCTCGTACGCCGGTGCGCCCCGTTCGCGACGCTGCCGCGTTCGGCGTACGACGGCGTGCTCGACATGTTGTCGGGGCGCTACCCGTCGGACGAGTTCGCCGAGCTCCGGCCGAGGATCGTGTTCGACCGGGTCAGCGGCGAGATCTCCGGTCGCCCAGGCGCGCAGCGGCTCGCGGTGACCAGCGGCGGCACGATCCCGGACCGCGGGCTGTTCGGCGTCTTCCTGGTCGGCGAGTCGACGAACCATCGGGTCGGCGAGCTGGACGAGGAGATGGTCTACGAGTCGCGGGTCGGCGACGTGTTCACGCTCGGCGCGTCCAGCTGGCGGATCGAGGACATCACCCACGACCGGGTGCTGGTCTCCCCCGCGCCTGGCCAGCCCGGGCGGTTGCCGTTCTGGAAGGGCGACGCGGTGGGCCGGCCGGCCGAGCTCGGTGCGGCGACCGGCGCGTTCGTGCGGACGATGGCGTCGCTCTCGCCCGCCAAGGCGATCAAACGGGCGCGCGACGCGGGGCTCGACGAGTACGCGGCGAACAACCTGGTGGCGTACCTCGGCGAGCAGCGCGAGGCGACCAGCCGGGTGCCCGACGACGTGACGATCGTGGTCGAGCGGTTCCGCGACGAGCTGGGCGACTGGCGGGTCTGCATCCATTCGCCGTACGGCGGGCAGGTGCACGGCCCGTGGGCGCTGGCGATCGCCGCCCGGCTGCGCGAGCGGTACGGGATGGACGCCCAGTCGGTTTCGGGTGACGACGGGATCGTGCTCCGGTTGCCGGAGACCGACGAGCCGCCGCCGGGCGCGGATCTCGTGCTGTTCGACCCGACCGAGATCGAGGATCTGGTGACCGCGGAGGTCGGCGGGTCCGCGCTGTTCGCGGCACGTTTCCGCGAGTGTGCCGCGCGGGCGTTGCTGCTGCCGCGGCGCAATCCGGGCAAGCGGTCGCCGTTGTGGCAACAGCGGCAGCGGTCGGCGCAGCTGCTGAGCGTTGCCAGCAAGTACGGGTCGTTCCCGATCGTGCTGGAGACGCTGCGCGAGGTGCTGCAGGACGTCTACGACTTGAGCGCGCTGAAGGATCTGCTGACCGGGATCGGTGAGCGCCGGATCTCGGTCGTCGAGGTGGAGACCCCGGAGGCGTCGCCGTTCGCGAAGTCGCTGCTCTTCGGGTACGTGGGCGCCTTCATGTACGAGGGCGACGCGCCGCTGGCCGAGAAGCGAGCGGCCGCGCTGGCGCTCGATCAGAGCTTGCTGGCCGAGCTGCTGGGCCGGACGGAGCTGCGGGAGCTGCTCGACGCCGAGGTCGTACTGCGGACCGAGGCCGAGCTGCAGCGGCTGGCCGAGGATCGTCGGGCGCGCAACGCGGAGGGACTGTTCGACGTACTGCGACTGGTCGGGCCGTTGTCGGTGCACGAAGCCGGTCAGCGGTGCGTTGACGGGTCGGATGCGGAGGCGTGGCTGACGGAGCTGGCGGCGGCTCGGCGGGTGGTTCGGGTTCGGATCGCGGGCGAGCATCGGTGGGCTGTCGTCGAGGACGTTGCACGGCTGCGCGATGCGCTCGGCGTACCGGTGCCTCCTGGCGTGGCCGAGGCCCATGCCGAATCGGTTGCTGATCCTCTAGGTGATCTCGTCTCGCGCTATGCGCGGACGCACGGACCGTTCCGGGCGGTGGATCTGGCGACTCATCTCGGCATCGGCGTCGCGGTGGTGACGGATGCGCTGCGGCGGCTCGGTGCTGCCGGCCGGGTGGTCGAGGGAGAGTTCCTGCCGGGTGGCATCGCGATGGAGTGGTGCGACAGCGAGATCCTCCGGCTGCTGCGGCGGCGGTCGCTGGCCACGCTGCGCAAGGAGGTCGAGCCGGTCGAGCCTGCTGCGCTGGCGCGGTTCCTGCCTGCCTGGCAAGGGATCACGAGCAGTCGCGGTCGCGGGTACGACGTACTGCTCGGCGCGATCGAGCAGTTGGCAGGATGTGCTGTGCCAGGATCGGCGCTGGAGTCGATCGTGCTGCCAGCGCGCGTGCCTGGATATCAGCCGTCGATGCTCGACGAGCTGACCGCGACGGGTGAGGTGATCTGGGCGGGGTCGGGTTCGCTGCCGGGGACTGATGGCTGGGTCTCGCTGCATCTGGCGGACAACTGCGATCTGACGCTGCCTGATCCGGATCCATCGCTCGAGCTCGGCGAGACGCATCAGGCGGTGCTGGATGCGTTGTCGGGTGGTGGCGCGTTCTTCTTCCGTCAGCTCAGCGATGCAGTCGGCGCTGCGAACGGAGTGGTGGATGACGAGACGATGGTCGGGATCCTGTGGGATCTCGTGTGGGCCGGGCATCTGACCAACGACACGTTGGCGCCGGTGCGTGCGTTGGTGAGCGGAGGTCGCGGGAGTCACAAGACGCGACGGGCGACGCCACGTGCCCGGCCCGGGCGCGCGCCACGGCCGGGGCGTCCGTCGATGCCGGCGCGGAGTGGTCCGCCGACGGCTGGTGGGCGCTGGTCGCTGCTGCCGGAGCGCAGCGAGGACGCGACCCGTCGGGCGCACGCGGCGGCCGAGACGCTGCTCGATCGGTACGGGATCGTCACGCGCGGCTCGGTGATCACCGAGCGGACGCCTGGTGGGTTCGCGGCCGTCTACAAGGTTCTGAGCGCCTTCGAGGAGTCGGGGCGTTGCCGGCGTGGGTACTTCGTGGCTGGGCTGGGAGCGGCGCAGTTCGCGCTTCCTGGCGCTGTCGATCGACTACGGGCGCTCGCTGACGGCGCGCCGGGCGGCGGACGCGAGGACTCGGCGGCGCGCGCCGTCGTACTGGCTGCTTCGGATCCTGCGAACCCGTACGGCGCTGCGCTGCCGTGGCCCGAGCGGGAGAACGCGGGCGGGCATCGGCCCGGGCGGAAGGCGGGCGCGCTGGTCGTGCTCGTCGACGGGAAGCTGATCGTGTACGTCGAGCGTGGCGGGCGGACGGTGCTGAGCTTCACCGAGGATCCGGAGATGCTGCAGCCGGGCGTCGACGCGCTCGCGCTCGCGATCAGGGACGGGCACCTCGGCAAGCTGAGCGTCGAGACCGCGGACGGCGAGCAGGTGCGGCACACGGCGTTCGGCGACGCGCTCGCGAAGGCGGGCTTCCACGCGACGCCGCGCGGGCTGCGGCTGCGCGTCTGAGGCGGCCGGCATGCCTGAAGGAGATACCGTCTGGCGCGCGACCAAGCGCCTCGACCAGGCGCTCGGCGGGAAGGTGCTGCTGAAGACCGACTTCCGCGTACCGACGCTGGCCACGACAGACCTCAGCGGCCAGACGGTCGTCGAGGTCGTGCCGCGGGGCAAGCACCTGCTGATGCGCCTGTCCGGCGGTACGACGATCCACAGCCACTTCCGGATGGACGGCAGCTGGCACCTGTACCGTCCTGGTGAGCGGTGGAGAGGTGGGCCCGACCATCAGGTTCGGGCGGTGCTGTCGACAGAGTCGTGGACGGCGGTGGGCTATCGGCTGCCGGTCCTGGAACTCGTCGCGACTTCCGACGAGGAGAGCGTGGTCGGGCATCTCGGGCCCGATCTGCTGTCACCGTCGTTCGACCGGACGGTTGCCCTCGACAACTTGGCGGCCGAGCCCGGGCGGACGATCAGCGAAGCCCTGCTCGATCAACGGAACCTGGCCGGCATCGGGAACTTCTATCGCACAGAAGTCTGTTTCCTGCTCGGGCTGCATCCCTGGCGCCCGGTCTCGACAGTCGATCTCGGCGCCGCGGTTGACCTGAGCCGGCGGCTGATGAAGGCGAACCTGGTGCACGCCGCGCAGGTCACGACCGGCGTGGACCGGCCAGGCCAACGCAGCTGGGTCTTCGAGCGGCCCGGAAAGCCCTGCCGACGATGCCGTACGACGATCCTGACGGCTCCGATCGGTGAAGCACCGCGGGCGCGGGTCAGCTACTGGTGCCCGCGGTGCCAGCCCGAGAACTGGGCTGTGGACAACCCCGGCACCTAGGACAAAAACGGATACCTTCTCTGACGAGACGAGATCGAACGTGTGTTCGACTCGGAGAGGAGAAGGTGATGACCACGATCTGCCGCGAGCGACCGGGCGCCGACTACGCCCAGCAGGTGCGGGACCTGATCAACGACCAGGGCTGGGTCGTCGAGCATCTCGACCGACGGACACCGGTCACTTCGACTGTGGGCCTGTGCCGGCGCGGGCATCCGGAGTTCGTAGTGCTCGGCTGCGACGCACTGGAGGGGTTCCGGCTGCTGGAGCCGATGGCCCTAGCGGTCGAGGACGGTCAGCAGTTTCACGGGAGCACCGACCTGACCCGCCTCCGCCCGGGCCCGGAGCAGATCATCCTGGTCCACTTGCTGACCACCGCGCCGTACCTACCCACGGCGAACAAGCTGTTCCGCCGCGAGGGCACAGCGCCGATCCCCGCGTTCGTCCTACTCCGGACCGATCTGCTCTGGGAGCCGTCGAACGTCGAGAGGCCGCCGCGCGTCGAGGCGACGTTCGACTTCCGCACGCCGCTCCCCCAGCCGGCGCTGCCGGTAGGGGACGCGTGATGACGACCGGATCAGGCCGCGACGACCTCGGGCTCGATCGTCGTGTGCGCCAGCACCAGGGCCTCTTCACGGGCCAGGTCCTCGCTCACCTCGGCGAAGATCATCGAGAGCGGGACGTCGAGGGCCGTGCAGATCGCTGCCAGCAGCTCGCTCGAGGCTTCCTTCTGACCGCGCTCCACCTCGGAGAGGTAGCCCAGGCTCACCCGGGCCTCGGCGGACACCTCGCGCAGAGTGCGCCCCTGGCGCAGCCGCTTACGCCGCAGTACGTCGCCCAGCAGGCCACGAACCAGCACCATGAGGTTTCTCCCTTCCGCCTGTCGGACCGAATCTACTCGCACCGTAGCTCGACCGTGGGAACCAACGGTACCCGTTGCCGGGTCACTACTGTTCGCAACGTCCAGCTTCGGTGCGCCGCTCCAGTCTGCCCTACCTCTGCCCATGCTGGTCTCAACACCCCGATCAGCCCGGATCTTCCGTCATCAACTCGGCTCCGAGCCGCAGAACCGCTTCGACACTCTCCCAGCGAATGGTGGCGCGGTCTCCGCTCAGCGACAGCTTCCGGACCTCGACCTTGGAGGGGCCCGCTGCCGCGACGTACACGGTGCCGGCCTCGATGCCCGCTTGCGGATCCGGTCCGGCCACACCGGTCGTGGCGAGGCCGTAGGTGGCCCCCAGCCGCTCCCGGACGCCCGCCGCCAGCGCGTGGGCCGTATCGGCGTGCACGGGCCCGACAGCGGCCAGCAGGTCCTCGGGGACACCCGCGAGGGTCGCCTTCAGGTCGGTGGCGTAGACGATCACACCGCCGCGGTAGACCGCCGAGACGCCCGGGACGTCGGTCAGCGTGGCACCGACCAGGCCGCCGGTCAGCGACTCGGCGGTGGCGACGGTGGCTTCGCGCTCCTTCAGCAGCTCGACGAAGCCCGCGAGCGCCGCGTCCAGGCCGTCCTGGCGCGTCGCAGCAGTTCGGTCGCGTGACGCGCTGTGCCGTCCGGTGCCGTCGGAGGTCGGCGTGTTCGTGCCATCTGCTCCGGGCGTGTCGCCGGCGGTCATGGGAGCGGACGTTTGGCGGCGGCGCGCAGGCGGAGCGCGCGGCCGACGTAGTCGAGGCCGGTCGCGATCGTCACGATCACGGCAGCGGCCATGAAAGCCACGGCGGTCCAGTGCAGGACTGCCACCGAGTGCCAGGGAAGGAGGTAGAGACCGAGTGCGATCGCCTGCAGGACCGTCTTCAGCTTGCCGCCACGGCTGGCCGGCATCACGCCGTGCCGGATCACCCAGAACCGGAGCGCGGTCACCCCCCACTCGCGGACCATCACGACGATGGTGACCCACCACGGCAGGTCGCCGAGCAGCGACAGCCCGATGAACGCGGCACCGGTGAGCGCCTTGTCGGCGATCGGGTCGGCGATCTTCCCGAAGTTGGTGACCATGTTCCAGCGGCGCGCGATGTCACCGTCGAACCGGTCGGTGACGATCGCGACCACGAAGGCGGCGGTCGCGAGCAGCCGGTTCCCGTCGTCGGCACCGCCGTCACGCAGCAGCAGCCAGACGAACAACGGCACCAGGACGAGCCGCAGCACCGTCAGCGCGTTGGCCACGTTCCAGGCGCTCGGCGCGCTGATCGGACCGGTGCCCGCGTGCGGCACCGGATTCGTCGGCGGGTTCGTCACGCGGTCAGGTTAGCTGCCTGGACGAGTTCCTGGGGCTGCACGTGCGCGGCGTACTCCGCGACGAGGTCGACGCCCTCGCTCGCCACCACGGTGGCGACGACGAGATCGCCGAGCGCCAGACCGTCGGGAAGTCCGGTGAGCGTGGTGGAACCGTCGACCTCCGGACCCTGGTGCGCAGCGCGGCCTTCGGCGGTGTCGCCGTCCAGGGACTCGACCAGCACCTCGACCGTCTCGCCGGCCCGAGCCTCGGCCCGGGCCGACGTCAGATCCTCGGCCAGCCGCGTCACCCGGTCCAGCCGGGCCGCGATGGTGTCCTCGTCCAGCTTGCCGTCGTAGGTCTCGGCCTCGGTGCCGTCCTCGTCGGAGTACCCGAACACCCCGATCGCGTCGAGCCCGGCGCGGGAAAGGAAGTCGCAGAGAATGTCCACGTCCTCCTCGGTCTCGCCCGGGAACCCGACGATCACGTTGCTCCGGATGCCGGCGGTCGGCGCCTGGGCGCGGACCTGCTCGATCAGCTCGAGGAACCGCTCCGCGTCACCGAACCGGCGCATCCGCCGCAGCAGCGGACCGGACGCGTGCTGGAACGACAGGTCGAAGTACGGGACGACGCCAGGCGTCGAAGTCATCGCCGTGAGCAGCGTCGGGCGCATCTCAGCGGGCTGCAGGTACGAGACGCGAACGCGGGTCAGGCCCGGCACGGCAGCGATCTCGCCGACCAGGGTCTCCAGCAGCCGCAGGTCGCCCAGGTCCTTACCGTACGAGGTCGAGTTCTCGGAGACGAGGAAGACCTCGCGTACACCGTGCTCGGCCAGCCAGTGCGCCTCGCCGAGCACCTCGGTCGGGCGCCGCGACACGAACGCGCCGCGGAAGGCCGGGATCGCGCAGAACGCGCAGCGCCGGTCGCAGCCGGAGGCCAGCTTCAGCGGCGCCATCGGCCCGCCGTCCAGCCGCCGCCGCATCACGCGCGGCCCGCTCGCCGGTGCGCTCGCGAGGTCCGGCGCGTCGATCTTCAGCTCGGAGGGGTCGCTCGGCTTGACCGCACGGCCCTTGAACTCGGCCGTCGCACCGGCGGCGAGCGCGTCAACGTCCGCGGAACCGTTCGTGGGCTTCAACGAAGAGGGGATGTGAGAACCGTGCGCACCAGCAGCCACGTGCGCGGACACCGCGCCACCCGCTGCAGACGCCGTGCGGCCCTGCGCAGAGTCGGCGTCGCTTCCCGCCTTGTCCTTGCCCGCGTGTGCGGAGCCGAGGTCGGTGGGGGTGTCGCCGTGGCCAGGGACTGCGACGCCGTGAGCGCCGGCCCGGTCGGCCGGGGCGAGCGGGAGCAGCTTGCGGCGGTCGCGCGGTACGTGCGACTGGTGCTTGGTCCCGGCCAGGATCGAGCGCAGCTTGTCGGAGATGTCCGCGTAGTCGTCGAAGCCGAGCACCGCGTCGGTCTCCGGCAGCGCGTCGGCCAACTGCTCGCCGTACCGCTCGGCAAGGCAGCCGACGGCGACGACGGCCTGGGTGCGGCCCGAGTCCTTGTAGTCGGAGGCGGCCAGCAACGTGTCGACCGAGTCCTTCTTGGCGGCCTCGACGAATCCGCAGGTGTTCACCACCACGGTGTCCGCCTCGGACGCGTCCTCCACCAACCGGAACCCGCCGGCCTCCAGCCGGCCGGCCAGTTCCTCGGAGTCCACATCATTACGAGCACAGCCCAGCGTGACCAGGGCGACAGTCGTGGGGTTCGTAGTCATCACCCCGAGTATGACTGCTGCGACCCCAACGGCCCTAACCAGTCACCTCCACCCAGGCGGAACGCAGGTGCCGGGCGACGAGTACTAGCCAGCGCAGAACGGCCGGAACCGGGACAGGTCCTGGTCGAGCCTGGCCAGGCGGTCGAAGCCCCAGGTCTGGACGCCCGGGCGGTCCACCTCGTCCAGGATCCGCGCGGTCAGGTCGCCGAGGGCCCGCGAAAGGAGCGCGTACTCCAGGTGAACGAGGCTCAGGTCGCGGGCGCCGTACTCGGTGAGGAAGTCCTCCAGGTGCCGGGTCTCCGCGGCGATCCAGAGGTCGTGCTCCCGAGGGGCGATCGCTGTCTGGTCCCAGTCGAGGATCGCGGCGATCTGGTTGTCGCCGTCGATGAGCAGGTTTTGCGCGATGAGATCCGTGTGACAGATCACTTCAGGGGCTGGGCTCTGACGCGCGCGGTGTACGACGTTGCCGAGGCGGTCGATGGCGGCGACCAACTCGTTGCCGCGTGGCGCGATCCAGGGGTGGTCCAGCCGGTCGAGCAGGAGACGCGCGTACGAATCGTCGGTACGGGCGACTGTGAGCGCGGCCGGGATCGGACGGGCGTTCGTGGACCTGCCGGAGGGCGCGCGCCCATTGGCGCCAGTCGCTGTCTACTGCCGGACGGCCTTGTACGGCTGGGAACACAGCGTACGAGCGGTCGTTCCAGGTCGCCTGGACGGCGCCGGACGTGGTGGAGATCGGAGCGGCGACGGGGAGACCGAGGTTCTGCAGTTCGTGAAGGACCTCGAGCGAGCTCGGCTCCGGAGTGATCCCGACACGCCACACCTTCACGAACCAGGTGCCGTCGGCAACCCAGCCTTCGCTCTCGAACCCGCCGGCGTGTGCCACCAACTCCGAGACGGTCAGGCGGTAGTCCCGTGCGAGATCAGCCGGCGTGGGCCTACGAGACGCCGCGGAATCTCCCTCGGCTTCGGAAGTGGGTCTGCGGGAGTCACTCATCACGGCGTCCGCCTCCCCCACGTGCCCCTCGGGAGATCAGGGCGTCTTCTGGATCGCGCCGGTCGGGGTGATGAGGAAACGCTTGCTGGCGGGCGTCGCCTTCTTGCCGTTGATGGTGATCGTGAGGTTCTTGAGCGCGCCGACCTGGACGCGGATCGAGCCCGGGTACGTGACGGTCTGCGTGGAACCGGTGCCGAGGAGGCCCTGGAAGAGCTTCTCGCCGTAGTAGTTCCGGAGGGTCACGTAGGTGCCTTCTCCGGTGGACTTGAGCACCACGACGACCTTCGAGGGCGGCTTCGGCTTCACGGGCGTGGACGGCTTCGGCGGCGCTGGCTTGGTGGCCGTCGGCTTGACCGGGGTCGTGACGGCGGGAGTCGGGCTCGCGGTACGAGACGCGTTGGCCTCGACGTCGCTCGGCAGCGTGAACAGGCGAACCATGCCCCAGCCCATCAGACCGACGAGAATCGCGCCGACGACAACCGCCCACCGCGGGCGAACCGGGTGCAGACGCGGTTTACGCGGCTCGATGCGTTCGTCGCGGCGGGCGCGGTCGGGTTCGCTGGGTGGGTACGCCTCGTCGAACGCCGCCAGCAGCGGCGCCGGGTCGGCCTTGACCACACGGGCGATCGAGCGGATGTGGCCGCGAGCGTAGAAGTTGCCACCACAGCGGGAGAAGTCGTCGGCCTCCATCGCGACCAGCAGACCGGTTCTGATCCGGGTGGCCGCGCTGAGCTGCTCGATCGACAGGTCCGCCCGTTCGCGGGCCGCCGTGAGCTCACTGCCGATGGTCACGATCCCACCGCCTCTCCACCACCCGTGTGCTTCACCGATCCGCCGACATCAAGTCAACGGCCTTGGCCCGGCGGGGTCACGGCAGAGTCAGATTTGTTCCCTGACCGGACATCTCGCGTCCGCCAGCATGTGCAAAGCCTGTACCACTTCCCCGTTCGACGGACGTGCCGTCAACCCGAACGGTACCGCGAGAGAGGTTCCGGTGAGGCGACGGTTGGCGTCCGTGGTCCTGCGCGTCGCGGCCGGCATCGTGGCCAGCACCGGTCCTGGGTCAAGCAGGTGAACGGCGATCCGGCCGTCGTCGAGGGGGTGCCGGCGGCGCAGGACGCTGACCTCCTCGATCTCTTCCCAGCGGGTGCCGATCCACTCGTCGTTGATCCGCAGCCGGATCCCGACGCGGTCGGCGACCAGCATGTCCCCGACGGTCAGGGCGCGTGCGCAGATGACGGCCAGGGTCGCAAAGGCGGCCGCGGCGAACCAGCGGAGCACGCCGGTCGGCGAGGTCGATGCCGAGGTCGCGAAACCGATCGCGACCAGCCCGGCGCCGACCGCGAGGGCACCGTGCACCTTCTGGGAGGAGCGCACGGTGAACTCCTGCTCCAGCTCGTCGGGTTCGACGTCGAACTCCGCGACGTCGAACTGGGCGTCGTACACCGGTGCCTCACCCTCGTACGCCGGGACGTCGCCGCCCGGACCGTTCAGTCGTTCGTCCCGCGTCGACGCCCCACTGCGCGCCTCGACGGGGGTCTCGTTGCGGACCCGCACAGGACCACCCACCTGCGCACCGACGGAGGCCTGCGCGCCGACCAGAGCCAGCCCAGGCGCCACGTCAGCTGGGAAACTGGTGGGCCCCTCCTTCTCGCGGCGTTCCTGCGCGATGCTCCGCACGGCGGACTGTTGCTTCTGCCGAGCCGACGGAACCTGACGGGCCGCCGGGTGGGCCCCCTCGGACGCGGTTGCGCGCGGCGCGCGGGAAGTCGATGTCTGCGGCATCGGACGAGCGCCCTCACGCGTCGACGTCTGCGGGACCGGACGGACGCCCTGAGGCGCCGGGTCGGCGTCTTCGGACGTCTGCGGCGTCGGGTCGGCGTCCTGGGACGGCTGCGCGGCGGGCCGGGCGCTCTGGGGCGACTGCACCGCGGCGCGGGTGCCATCAGGCGCCGCGGGCTGTGGAGCTGGGCGGTTGCCGGTTGGGGAAGACAGTGGTTGCGCGCCGCGGGTGGGCGCTGTCTGGCGGAGCGCGCGGCCGGAGGGGCCGGTCTGCTCCGCTTCGGGTGCGGAGGGGCGTGGCGCGGGCGCCTGCGGGATGGGCTGGGCGCTGCGCTGCTTGGGCTGCGGCATGGTGGATTCCGGGGCGGCGGGGGTGGTGGGGTCGGACGGCTCACGGGGGATCTTGGTGGGGGCCGGCACAGTCACTCTCCTCGCAGGGTGGCGACGAAGTCCTCTAGGTCGTCGGGTTTGACCAGGACGTCCCGGGCCTTGGAACCCTCGCTCGGCCCGACCACTCCCCGGCTCTCCAGGATGTCCATCAGCCGGCCCGCCTTCGCGAAACCGACCCGGAGCTTGCGCTGCAACATCGACGTGGAACCGAACTGGGTGGAGACGATCAATTCCGCGGCCTGGACGACCAGGTCGAGGTCGTCGCCGATCTCGTCGTCGAGATCCTTGCTCGGACCGGCGGCCGCCGTGACGTCCTCGCGATACGTCGGCTGCAGCTGCTCCTTACAGTGCTCGACGACCGAGCGGATCTCGTTCTCGGTGACCCAGGCGCCCTGGATCCGCATCGGCTTGCTCGCGCCCATCGGCAGGAACAGGCCGTCGCCCTGGCCGACCAGCTTCTCCGCGCCGGGCTGGTCCAGGATGACCCGGCTGTCCGCCAGCGACGAGGTCGCGAACGCCAGCCGGGACGGCACGTTGGCCTTGATCAGACCGGTCACCACGTCCACCGACGGCCGCTGGGTCGCCAGCACCAGGTGGATACCGGCCGCACGGGCCAGCTGCGTGATCCGGACGATCGAGTCCTCGACGTCGCGCGGCGCGACCATCATCAGGTCGGCGAGCTCGTCGACGATCACCAGAAGGTACGGGTACGGCGTGAGCACGCGCTCGCTGCCCGGCGGCGGCTTCACCTTGCCGCCGCGGACCGCCTTGTTGAAGTCGTCCACGTGCCGGAAGCCGAACGCCGCGAGATCGTCGTACCGCATGTCCATCTCACGGACGACCCACTGCAGCGCCTCGGCCGCCTTCTTGGCGTTCGTGATGATCGGGGTGATCAGGTGCGGAATGCCCTCGTAGTTGTTCAGCTCGACCCGCTTGGGGTCGACCAGGATCATCCGCACCTCGTCCGGGGTGGCCCGCATCAGGATCGAGGTGATCAGCGAGTTCACGAACGACGACTTACCCGAACCGGTCGCACCCGCGACCAGCAGGTGCGGCATCTTCGCCATGTTCGCGACCACGAACCCGCCCTCGACGTCCTTGCCCAGGCCGGCCACCATCGGGTGGTGGTCGTTGCGGGCGGTCGCCGAACGGATCACGTCGCCGAGGCTGACGATCTCCTTGTCGGTGTTCGGGATCTCGATACCGATCGCGGACTTGCCCGGGATCGGGGACAGGATCCGGACGTCGGCCGAGGCCACGGCGTACGCGATGTTCTTCGACAGCGCGGTCACCTTCTCGACCTTCACCGCCGAACCGAGCTCGACCTCGTACCGGGTGACCGTCGGGCCACGGGTGTAGCCGGTGACCTGAGCGTCGATGCCGAACTGGTCGAACACCTCGGTCAGCCGGTCGACGACAGCGTCCGAAGCCTTCGTCCGGGCCTTGTGGACCGAACCCGGCTTCAGCGTGTTGCCGTCGGGAAGCGTGTAGGTGATGTCGCCGGACAGGCTGAGCTGCTCGACGCGCTGCGGCAGCGGCGTGTGCGGCGGCGGCTCCGGGGCGGACTCGGCCTTGGCAGCCTTCGAGCTGCCGCCCGTGCTGGCCGGGCCGGAACCCGATGCGGCGAGATCGGTGGTGTCGGCGTCGCCGTCGACGTCGTACGGGTCCTCGTCGACCGGCGGCTTGGTCTTGCGGCCCCGCTTGGAGATCTCGCGGCCCTCGAGGACCGGCGAGTCGTACGGCCTGACCGTCGGGTCGCCGTCGTCGTCGAGCGCTGCCTTGGCGCGACGCTCCTTGCGGGTGAGCCGCACGGTGTCGTCGGTGCTCGGCTGCGCGGACGGCGCGTCCGCGGGGATCTCGGTCCGGCCGAGCAGTACGTCGAACGCGGCGCGGACCCGGACCGGGATCGCGTAGATCGGCGTACCGGTGACGACCAGCGCGCCGAAGATCGTCAGCAGCACCAAGAGCGGCGAGGCGACGTACGTCGTGAGCAGGTCGGACAGGAGCGAGGAGACGACGTACCCGATCGCGCCGCCGGCGTCCTGCAGCGGCGGGTCGCCGGCTTCGCTCGGGCGCGGGATGCCGTGCGCGATGTGGACCAGTCCGAGGATGCCGAGCGAGATCGACGTCCAGCCGATCACCTGGCGTCCGGCCGGGCCGTTGCGGTCCGGGTGCCGCAGGGTGCGCAGCGCGATGAACAGGAGCATCAGCGGCACGGCCCAGCCGAGCATGCCGACACTGCCGCTGACCACGGTGCGGATCGCGTTGCCGACCGCGCCGGGCAGCGTCCACCAGATCGCGGCCGCGACGATCACGGCCAGCCCGATCAGGCCGAGGCCGGCGCCGTCGCGGCGGTGCGCAGGGTCGAGGTCGCGGGCGCCGTTGCCGACGCCGCGGACGATGCTGCCGAGCAGGTGCGCGAAGCCGAGCCACAGCTTCACCAGGCCGCGGCCGATCGCGATCATCGCGGCCGCGAACGGTCCCGCTCCCCCGCTCGCGCCGGATTTGGGCGTGCTGGTCCGCGCGGCGGTGCTACCACCGCGCTTCGCGCTCTGCCCACGCTTCTGGGCGCCAGACGGACGGGAGCGTCCACCGGCCGCCGATCGCGCCGAACTCGGGCGACCTGCTGCCGACTTCTGCGCCCGCGCCGGGGAAGACGTGCGGGTCGCCATGCTGCCCAGGCTACCCCGCCGACCACTCGAGCCACACGTGTCACACGCCGATCACACCACCCCATCCGTCCCGTCACAGGCCACCGCTGCGCGCTGAGACGGGGTGGGGTGCGGCGCGAGTTCTGGTGGTGCGCACACGGCGTGTTGCGCGGGGCGACGTACTTCGGAGGGCGAGCGAGATCGCGCAGGACCGCCGCTTGCGCGATCCGTCGGCGGCCGGATCTGGCGAGGCCGGGAGGCCGCCGGGCCTGGCGCGCGTGGGACGTCGCAGGGCCTGGCGAGTCCGGGAGGCTGCCGGGCTTGGCGCGGACAGTTGCCGGGCCTCGCGCGGGAAGGTCGCCGGACCTGACGCGGATGCAGGATCCGGCGGACCTGACGCTGTTCGAAGGCGCCGGACCTGATGCGGGTGGAAGATCGCCGGATCTTGAGCGGGTGTGAAGTCGCCGACCTGGCGAGTGTCCGCCGGGCTTGGGAAACAGCCGAGCCAGCAAGGCGCCGCCGGGGTGGCGGAGTAGGTCGGTGAGCGGCGGGGGCGGGTTCGTCACGCGGCGGCGGTGAGTCGTCGCGAAGCGCGCGGAGCGGAGGTGATGTGGGTCGGTGAGCAGTGCGAGGGCGGCGGGGTGGTGAGCGGTGTGGGTCGGAGAGCGGCGTGGGGGCGGCGGGCCGGTGAGCCACGCGGGGCCGGGAATGGGTCGGAGAGCGGCCCCAAAGCGTCGGTTGGTGAGCGGTGCGGGGGCGGTGGGTCATCGCGCGGCGCGCGGGGGCGGGTCGGAAGACGGCGCCGGGCGGTGAGCTAGTGAGCTACGCCGGGCGGTGTGGGTCGAGTAGCGGCGCGGGGGCGGCGGGTTGGCGAGCGGCGCGCGGTGGCCGGCATGAGTTGGTGAGCGGCGCGGCGCGCGGGGGTGGTGTGGTCGGAAAGCGGTGCGGGGCGGTGGGGTTGGTGCCGCGGGGGTGTCGGGGGGCGGCGTGGGTCGTCGCACGGCGCGCCGCGCGGGGTGATGCGGCGCGGCGGGGGCGGTGTGGGTCGGTGGGCCGGGCGGGGCGGGGGTTTCGCCGCGGCGGAGTGGGTGGTTACGGGGTGTAGTTTCGGGGGTGGGTTTGTGACGGTTTGGTGGGGTGGCCAACTAAATGGGGGTTGGGGGCATCCGACCGGGTGGTCGAGGTGAAGGTGGCGGGTCGAGGTGACGGGATTGCGGGTTCGGTTGACGGTGTTGGTGGCCGGGCTGACCGTGGCGGCGGCTGTGGTGGGTGGGACTGTGGCGTTTCGGCAGGTGCCTCGGGAGCGGGTGGATGCGGCGGGGCCGTTGGCGGGGGCGGGTGGGAAGACTTCGGCGGGGACGGCTGATGGGAAGCCGGTTGAGGTGAAGGTGGCTCTGGCGAAGCTTCCGGTGGGGCAGGGGCCTCAGATGGCGTTTCTGGTTGATCGGGTCGTGCGGGGCGGGACCGGGCCGGTGGTCGAGGTGCCGGGGAAAGAGCCGATCGAGCAGGTTGTTCGGTTCGGGGGTGGGGTGCTCGTGGTGGTGTCGACGGGTGACTTCACGACCGAGCTGAGGAGGGTCGAGCCGTACGCGGAAGCGTTCAGCGCTGGGCGGGTCGCCGGGGTGACGAGTCTGGTCACGTCGCCGGAGGAGGACCTGGCGGCGTACGCGGTGCAGGATCAGAGCGCCGTGTACTGGGCGGACTCGCGGGACACCGAGTTGGTGCAGCGGTCGTTGAAGCGGGCCGAGTACGGGCGGACGAACGTGCTGGCGGTGCGTGGGGACGTGGTGTATTTCGGGGCCGAGGGCAAGGGGTATCCGGCGCCGGAGAAGTACTACCGGTGGGACTCGAAGTCGGGGCAGGTCAATGCGATCACTGGGGTGCGGACGATCGAGGGGGTCAACAGCGGCGGGACTGCGGTTGCCGAGTTCGTGAGCGGGGCGGCTCAGACGTTCTGCAGTTCGGTGGCTGAGTTGCCCAGCGGGAAGCGCAACTTCACGACCTGCCAGTACTCGCTGGACGGGTTCACGCCGGATGACCGGACTGTTGTGGCCAGCGAGGGCTTTCGGGGCGGTGGGGCTGAGCGGTTCACTGCGGCGCTGGATGCTGTGACCGGGCACGTTCGGCGGCAGTGGGTCGGGGTTCAGTTCGTGATGGCTGTGGCTGAGGACGACGACCACTTGTTGATGGTGGTCGACACGGGCGAGAACACTCCGGTGGGGATCATTCGGTGCAGCATCGCGGACGGGACGTGTGAGCTCGCGCTGGCACCGGATCGGTACGGGCGAAACAACGTGCAGTTGCTGGGCGCTCGGGTCTGAGAAACCCTCGGATCTGAGAAATCCTCTGGGCTGAGCGATCGTGGGTTGTCTCGACCGTGGTCCGGTGCGGCGGAGGTCGGTGCGGCGGAGGTCAGTGCGACCGCGGTCAGGTGCGGCGGAGTCTGAGGAGTTGCCAGGCGACCACGTAGAAGACCAGCGCGGCTACGGCTCCTGAGGCCAGGCCGGTGAGAGCGAAGCGGACTGCGGCTTCGCCGACCAGCTCGGAGTCCTGGGCGGCGCGGCGGACCTCGATCACGGCCGCGATGATCGCGAGGACGGCGGCAGCGGCCAGTACGGCGTACCGGGTGGTCGGGGCGAGGCCGGACTCGACCGGTGTCGGGGTGGTGCGGCGCCACCACAGGTACAGGTAGATGGCGATCAGCGCGATGCCGCCGACGCTGCTGACGTACTGGAGGACGCGGTTCACGTCCCAGGTCGGGGTGATCGCGGTGGTCAGGAAGGACCAGCGGTCGACGAAGTAGCCGTCGCCGTGGGTGAAGGAGTCCCAGAGGACGTGGGTGAAGCCGCCCAGGTAGAGCGAGACGACGGTCCAGAGCACGCTCGGGCATTGGGGTGCTGGGAGCCGGCCGGCCAGGGCTGCTGGGGCCAACGCGATCAGGGGTCGCTTCACCAGCAGGTGGAAGACCAGGAACGCGAGCAGCGCGAGGAGCGGGTCGAGCCAGAGTGCTGACGTGAAGTCGTGGGTGAGGGTCAGCGTCAGGTTGCCGTTGATGTACCGGGTCGCGAACGTGTAGAGCGGGCCGACGTACAGCAGATCGGGAGCCAGAGCGCCCGCGACCAGCGCGGACGCGACGAACGGCTTCCGGATCAGCGGGAGGACGGCGGCCGGGTGGGCCAACGGGAAAGGCACCGCCGCAGCGTACGGGATTAGGGGCTCACAGCAACAGAACGAGAGGTGAGGGCTGCCAACGGCGCGACGGACCGTGGCGGGGACGAGAACCACGGCACCGGCGGCGTACTGCACGGGCCACCGGGGATGACGAAGCGGGCGCCGGGGCGTGGGCTGCGTTGGGCAAGGAGCCGCGTCAGGCGCCGGTGACGCCGTCCAGGTGTTCGCGGAGGAGGTCGGCGTGGCCGCTGTGGCGGGCGTACTCGCCGATCAGGTGGATGTAGATCATCCGCAGCGACGACTCCTCGCCGGAGAACGTGAAGCGGTCATCGAGCGAGCGGCCGACGACGGCCTCGTCGGAGAGCTTCCACTCCTCGATCAGTGCCTCGTACGACGCCTGCGCGTCGGCCGCGTCGATCAGCTCGAAGTCCGCGTCCTTGCCGAGCGCTGGGTCGAAGACCGGCTCGGCCGGTACGTCGGCGAAGTGGATCCGGAACCAGATCCGCTCGACCTTGCGCGCGTGCCGGATCAGGCCGAGCAGCGACAGGGTGGACGGCGGGGCGCTGCGCTGGGCGAGCTGCTCCGGGGTCAGGCCCGCGCACTTGTGGAGCAGGGTCTGGCGGTAGAAGTCCAGGTAGCCGGCGAGCAGTTCGCGCTCGGGGGCGACGAGCGAGCCGGTCGGGCGCTCGACGGCGGGGGCGGTCCAAGTCATCCCGGCATCCTCCCCCGGCGAGGGCTCAGCCCGCATCCCGGTATCCCGCGTCCTCGCAGCGCCGCGTCCCCGCAGCCCTACATCCCCGCGGCCCCGGTCGCCGGGCGGCTGCCCGCGCTGTCGCCGCCGGGCAGGAACGCGTCGCAGCCCCACATCTCCCACATCTCCCGCATCCCCCCCGGCAGGGGCTCAGTTCGCGCTCAGGTATTTCAGGCCCTGCTTCAGGTAGGTGCGCGGGTTCGTGTCGAGTGCTGCGGCCCACAGCGGGTCGGGCTCGTCGCGGAGCCAGGCGTAGCGGGCTAGCGCGTAGCCGAACATCGCCTCCGTGAGGTAGCCGAGGCGGCTCGTGCGCCAGCCGGTCTGCGAGCGGCTGTATTCGAAGGCGGCGTTCGCGGTGAAGACGCCGAAGCCGAAGAAGACCGTGAAGAGGTCGGTCAGGGGCTCGTCGTCGCGGCGGTCGGGGTCGCTGCGGCCTTCGCCGATGAGGCGTTCGTGGCCTAGCTCGTGGGCGATGGCGGCGACGAGTGCGACCGGCTGGCGAGCTTTCGCCATCTCGACGGTGATCACCGAGCGACCGTTGCGGCGCCGCCAGTGCGCGGCTGCGCCGCGGGAGCTCATCTCCATCGGGAGTCCGTCGACGAGGTCGTCGAAGGCGTCGTCGGGTTCCAGGTCGAGGTCGATGCGGTCCACCGGTACGTCGACGAGGTGGGCGACGGTCGCGAAGACCGCACGGACATCAGCCTCGGCGCCGGTGTAGGACGAAGGAAAGAACTCCGCGGCCGGGAGCACTACCGGGCGGTGGAGCGGCTCGTCGCCGAAGGTCGTGACGAACCAGTCGAGGGATTCCTCGATCCAGGTTCGTTCTTCGGGTCGCACCGGGCACTTCGGTTGGCTCCACCACGGCATGGTCATCACCTCTCTCCGACTCAGATGCTGTGAACCGTCCGCCGGGTTCCCCGTCGGGGCCGTGAACAAGGCGGGGGTGAGGAGAGGGGGCGGGAGCGGGCCGGCACCCCGCCGGGGCATGACACTGGTCACCGCGTTCCGGTCAACCGCTGGCTGATCGGCCGAGGTCGTGGGCACGCGGTCCCCATCTCATAATGCGGTACGAGGTCTCACACAGCGAGATAGCTGCTGGCGCACCCACCACTCCCCCGGCTAACGTCTTCGGCAGGTCATGAGAGCCAGCGACAAGCCCCGGCTAGCTGGACGGCAACCCTCCACCGCGGTGGGGTGCCCCGGGTGAGGACCAGGCCGTGCGGACACCCCGTTCGGCAAGTGCGGACTTCCGGGAGCAGCAGCATGTCCATCCTCTCCATTCTCGAGCCGGCCAACGCCACCAGCACGCGGCAGGCGGTCGCCCGGCTCACCACCGGCAGCATCCCGGCCACGGTCGGCGCGGACCTGCTGGTGCCGCTGGCCGACGGCCGGGTCACCGACTACGCGAACTTCGACCACGGGGCGAGTGCGCCGTGTCTGGAGTCCGTACGCCGGGCTGTCGAGGCGGCGCTGCCGTCGTACGCGTCGGTGCACCGCGGCAACGGGTACGCGTCGCGGATCACCACGCAGTGGTACGAGCGCGCTCGCCGAGAGGTGCACGCGTTCGTCGGCGCTCGCGAGGACGACCAGGTGATCTTCACTCGGCAGACCACCGACGCACTGAACTTGCTCGCCAAGGCGCTGCCGGCCGACGCGACGGTGATCGTGTTCGAGTCGGAGCACCACGCGGCGCTGCTCCCCTGGCCGGCTGAGCGGACCGTCCGGCTCCCTGCGCCGACCACCACCGCAGGGGCGGTCAGCGCGGTCGCCGACGCGCTGCGTCAGGCGCCCGAGGGCCCGCGGCTGGTCGTCGTGACCGGCGCGAGCAACGTGACCGGTGAGATCTTCCCCGTCGCCGAGCTCGCCGCCGTCGCCCGGGCGCACGGTGCGCGGATCTGTCTGGACGCCGCGCAGCTCGCTCCGCATCGCGAGGTCGACATCGAGCAGCTGGACGTCGACTGGGTCGCGCTGTCCGGGCACAAGCTCTACGCGCCGTACGGCGCCGGCGCGCTGATCGGACGCTCCGACTGGCTGAACGCCGCCGACCCGTACCTGTACGGCGGCGGCGCGACCGCCGCTGTCACCACCGACACGACGGTCTGGAACGAGGGCCCGGCGCGGCATGAGGGCGGCTCCCCCAACGTGATCGGCGCGATCGCCCTGGCCGCCGCGTGCGCGGCGATCGCCCAGCACCGCGAGGCGATCGAGCAGCACGAGCGCAACCTGCTCGCGCGGCTGCGGACCGGTCTGGCGCAGATCGAGGGTGTCGAGACCTATGACATCTTCGGTGCCGACGCCGATCGGGTGGGGACGGTCTGCTTCACGATCGACGGACTCAACTCGACGCTGGTGTCGGCGGCGCTGTCGGCGGAGTACGGGATCGGCGTACGGGACGGGAAGTTCTGCGCGCACCTGCTGGTCGGTCACCTGCTGCAGGACTCCGGTACGGCGGTGCGGGCGAGTCTCGGGCTCGGCACGACGCGCGAGCACGTCGACCGGCTGGTCGGAGCGGTGCGCACGCTGGCGACCAAGGGCCTCACGCGGCAGTACGAGGAGTCGGCGCACGGCTGCCAGCCGGCCGACGACCCGCGGGACCTGGACGCTCCGCAGATCTGGTGAACACCCAGCACTCACCAACCTGCTGAACCAGGCCGAGCCACCGCTCGGCGAGGCCTGCGAGATCGCCCGAGGGCGAGGTTGGTGAGTGCTGCAGCTCCGGCGGCAGCAAGCGCTAGAGCGAAGACGGCACCGAAAGACCTGTGTGGTGAGCGGCGAACGCCAGCAGGTCGGCCCACTCCGAAGCGACCATGGCCGCGGGCTTCCCGAACCCGTGACCGGTGTCGACCTCGATCCTGGCCAGCACCGGCGCCTCCCCCGCCTGCGCGTGCTGCAGCGCGGCGATGAACTTGTGGCTGTGCAGCGGCACCACCCGGTCGTCGTGGTCACCGGTGACCACGAGCGTCGCCGGGTACGCCGTACCGTCGTGCAGGTTGTGCAGCGGCGAGTAGGCGAGCAGGTCCTCGAACTGGGCCGGGTCGTCGGGCAGACCGTAGTCCGACGCCCAGCCCGCGCCCACGGTGAACAGGTGGAAGCGCAGCATGTCCAGTACGCCGACGCCGGGCAGGGCGACGGCGAACAGGTCAGGCCGCTGCGTCATCACGGCTCCGACGAGCAGGCCGCCGTTGCTGCGCCCATGGATCGCCAGCTGCCCAGGCGTCGTCACTCCAGTAGCGACCAGGTGCTCGGCCACCGCGATGAAGTCGTCGAACACAGCCTGCTTGTTCGCCAGCCGCCCAGCGTCGTGCCACTCGCTCCCGAACTCACCGCCGCCCCGCAGGTTGGTGACGACCAGCACTCCCCCAGCGGCGAGCCACGCCGGCCAGCCCGGCCGGTAGTCGGCGAAGACGGGGATGCGGAAGCCGCCGTACCCCCACTGCAGCGTCGGCCGCGGCACGTCGAAGCCGAGATCACTCCGGCTGATCAGGTAGTACGGCACCTCACGAGCGGGGTCGACTCGACGCTCGACCACCACACCGGGAGGTGTGTAGGAGGTCAGTGGCGGAACCAGTTCCGGAAGGGCGCGGGCCGTGCCGTCGGTGATCACGTAGGCGACGGTTGGATCGACGGTCGTCGAGAAGCCGACGAACACCTCAGGAGACTTCATCGAAGAGTTCACCCCGACCAGTCCACCGGATCCGGCCGGGACGACCTGGGCATTGCCACCGTCGACGTCGTACAGCGTCAGCACCGGCTGCGCGTCGGCCAGCGACACCGTCACCAGGCCGCCCTCGGTCCCGTGGACCTCCAGCAGCGTCGCCGAGCTCTCTGGGATCACATCCACGAATTCCCCGGACAAATCGCTGGAGACCACCCGCCCGCGCGGAGCGTCACGGTCGGTCCGCAGGAGCAGCCGGTCGCCGTCCATCCGCACGAACAGCGCCTCGTACGCGAACTCGTCGATCACCTTCACCGGCTCGCCGAGCCCGCCGTCGACCAGCGGATACACCCACAGCCGGGTCCGCGGGTCGGTGCCCTCGAAGATGTGCAGTACGACGTACCGGTCGTCCTCGGTGACGGTGACGTCGAAGTAGAGGCGCTCGTTCGGGAGGCGCAGGACCAGCTCGTCCTCGCTCTGCGGCGTCCCGACCCGGTGCAGCTTCAGCTCGCCCGCCCCGAGCGCCCGCGTCTCCGTGCCCTCGGAGCGCCCACCCGACGGGTAGTGCACGTACAGGTACGCCGACGAGTCCGGCAGCCACGTCGCCTCGCTGAACTTCGCCTCGCCGACCACGTCGTCCACCGGCGACCCGGTGGCGATGTCGAGCAGCCGGAACGTGATCCAGTCGCTGCCGCTCTCGTTGATCCCGTACGCGAAGTACTTGCCGTCCGGACTGACCGTGAAGCTGCCGAGCGAGTCCGTGCCGCCCTCGGACAGCGTGTTCGGGTCGATCAGCACCCGGCCGCCGGCGAGCAGCTCGTCGAGCGACTCCGCGACGTACACGACGTCCTGCGCCTGGGTCCCGTCGTTGCGGCCGACGAAGTACCAGCCGGACTTGCGCACCGGTACGCCGGCCCGCGGCCGCGCCAGGATCGCGCTCATCGTCTCCTGGAACCACGCCCGTTCGCCGTACGACGAGAGCTCGGCCTCGGTGAACGCGTTCTGCCGCGTCACCCAGTCCTTCGTGCCGTCGGAGTCGGGGTCCTCCAGCCAGCGGTAAGGGTCGGCGATCTCACGTCCGTGCAGCGTGTCGACGACATCGTCACGGCGGCTCAGGGGGAACTCGGAGGTCATGCGGTCAAACCTAGCCCGACGCCGGCGCCGAACGCCGACGGATTTCCCTACCGACCAGCAACCGTCCCACCCGGCCCGGGCCTCCGGCTGGCGGCATCCCGCACAGGCGCCGGCCCCGGACCGGGTGGAACGTCCCCAGAGAGTGGCTCTAGTGGCGACGCGCCGGCGGCAGATCCTTGCGCCAGAGCACCTTCCCGTACAGGTCCCGCAGCGAGACCGTGAAGACCTCCGACCGCGGGTCGATCTCGACGTGCCCGAAGAACTGGTTGCCCCCGCTCGGCGGCTGGTTCGGGTAATCCGCCGCCTTCACGAACTCCAGCTGCGGCCCGAACGTCGGGTCGAGCGCGTTCGGGCCGAACGTCCCGGCGTTGACCGGCCCGGCGACGATCTCCCAGAACGGGTCGAAGTCGGTGAACGTCGCCTTCGCCGGGTCGTAGCGGTGCGCGGCGCAGTAGTGCACGTCCGCGGTCAGCCAGACCGTGTTCTTCACCTTGCGCCGCTTGAACTGGCTGAGCACCCAGGCGATCTCGTGCTCACGGCCACCGGGCGCACCGGCGACGCCGTTCGCGACGGCCTCGATCAGGTCGCCGTCCGGCACCAGTACGCCGAGCGGCATGTCGCTGGCGATCACCTTCCAGGCCGCCTTCGACGCCGCGACCTCGCGGACCAGCCAGGCGGCCTGCTCGGCGCCCAGCATCGCGACCGGGCCGGCCGTGCCCGGCGTCGGGTTGGCGCCGCGGTAGGTGCGCATGTCGAGGCAGAACACGTCGAGCAGCGGGCCGTAGCTGACCTTGCGGTAGATCCGCTCCCGGCCGCCCTGGTGCGCGATCGGCAGGTACTCCAGGAACGCCTTCTTCGCCCGCGACGCCAGCACGTTCACGCGCTTCTCGGTGTAGCGGTCGTCGGTGAGGATCTCGCCGGGGTACCAGTTGTTCAGCGTCTCGTGGTCGTCCCACTGGCTGACGATCGGTACGTCGGCGTACAGGTCGCGGACGTTGTGGTCCATCAGGTTGTACTTGTACCGGCCGCGGTACTCGGCCAGCGTCTCCGCGACCTTCGCGACCTCCTCGGTCACCACGTTCTTCCAGACCGTGCCGTCGGGCAGCGTCACCGCCGCCTCGATCGGGCCGTCGGCGTAGATGTTGTCGCCGGAGTGCAGGAAGAAGTCCGGGTTCGTGCGGTGCATCGCGCGATAGGCGACCATGCCGCCGAAGTCGGGGTTGATCCCCCAGCCCTGGCCGACGGTGTCGCCGGTCCAGACGAAGCTGATCCCGCGGTTGCGGCCGGGCGTGCTGAACGAGCCCTCGAGGCTCTCACCGCGGCGGCCGTACGCGTCCTCGAACGACACCCGGTAGTCGTAGCGCTGGCCCGGGCGCAGGCCCTTCAGCGGCAGCTGCGCGGTGAAGTCGTCGTCGGGACCGGTGACCGGGCCGCGGAGGCGGATCGCGCGGTCGAAGCGGCCGGTGCTGGTCAGGTCGACGACCAGCCGCGAGCGGCGGTCGGTGCGCGACCAGACGACGGCGGAGTTCTCGGTGACGTCCCCGCTCATCAGGCCCGACGGGAGGGCCGGGCGGTCGCGGCGGACGACGGATGGGACAGCAGCGGAAGCGACACCCGGTACGGCGAGCGAAGCGCCCGCCACGGAGGATGCGGCCAAGAGCTGGCGGCGGCTCAGGTTCATGTCCCGAAGGTGCTCCTCGTGAGTGACTGCCGCGTGACCCTGAGGCGAACTGACTGACAACTCAGCCACGCTGGTCCGGAGCTTGTGGCAGGCCCGATGATTGAGGGTGTGACCGAGGAAGGGACGATCAGCGCATGAGCAGGGAACGCCGCCTCGCGCAGGTCTTCGTCCTCCTCGCCGACACCCTGGTCGACGAGTTCGACCTGGTCGACTTCCTGGGCGTGCTCGCCGAGGTCAGCGTCGAGCTGCTGGCCGTCGACGCGGCCGGGCTGATGCTCGCCGACGACCACGGCGTACTGCACGTGATGGCGTCCTCGGACGACCAGGCCGAGATCCTCGAGCTGGTCGAGCAGCAGCACGAGGACGGGCCCTGTCTGGAGTGCTTCCGGACCGGTCAGCCAGTGCTCGACGCGGACATCAGCCGCTGGCCCGAGATCGCCAACTCCGGCGCCTACCTGTCGGCGCACGCGCTGCCGCTGCGGCTGCGCGGGCAGGTGATCGGCGTGATGAACCTCTACCGCTGCGACCCCGCGCCGCTACGCCCCGACGACGCCGAGCTCGGCCAGGCGCTGGCCGACATGGCCACGATCGGCATCCTGCACGAGCGCGAGATGCGCGGGTACGTCGAACTGACCGCCCAGCTGCGGCACGCGCTCGACAGCCGGGTCCAGATCGAGCAGGCCAAGGGCATGCTCGCCGAACGCGCCGGCCTGAGCCTGTCCGACGCCTTCACCGCGATGCGCTCGTACGCCCGCGGCCACAGCCAGGGCCTGACCGCGGTCGCACAGGGAGTGTTGGAAGGATCACTCAGGACGTCTGTCCTGCTGGCTCGCTAGTTGCGTGTCGCGTCCCGGCATGGTTCGGTTGTCGTCGTCAAGCCACATACTCGTGGCGCTGCCCTGGACCCCGGTAGCGCATCGACCGATGCACTCCAGGGAACGAGGCGTTTTCCTTGTCACAGACCGTCCTTGACGATCAGACACCCCAGCAGCGCTACACCAGCCTCTACAGCGACCTGTTGCACACCGTGCGCGACCTCGGTCTGCTCCGGCGCCGGTACACCTACTACTGGACCCGGATCGGGTTCGTCCTGCTGTCGCTGGCCGGGATCGTCACCGGCTTCGTCCTGCTCGGCAACTCCTGGTACCAGCTGCTGATGGCCGCCGCGCTGGCCATGGTGCTGACCCAGGTCGCGTTCCTGAGCCACGACAGCGCGCACCGGCAGATCTTCGACTCCGCCGCCTGGAACGACTGGACCGCGCGCGTCCTCGCCGGCGGCATCGCCGGCGTCAGCATCAGCTGGTGGCGCACCAAGCACAGCAAGCACCACAACGCCCCGAACCAGGTCACCAAGGACCCCGACATCGGCCCCGGTGTGCTCGCCTACGTCCCGGAGCTCGCCGAGGTCCGGACCGGCTTCGCGAAGTGGTTCACCGACCGCCAGGGCTGGCTGTTCTTCCCGCTGCTGACGCTGGAGGGCATCAGCCTGCACGTGTCGAGCCTGCAGCACCAGCTCCGCAAGGGCGCCTCGCGCGCTGAGCGGATCGAGGCCGCGGTCGTCGTGTCCCGCCTCGGCGGCTACGTCACCGTGCTGTTCCTGCTGCTCCCGCCCGGCAAGGCCGCGGCCTTCCTCGGCCTGCAGCTCGCACTGTTCGGCGTCTTCCTCGGCGCGTCGTTCGCCCCGAACCACAAGGGCATGCCGCTGGTCCCCAAGACGATGAAGATCGACTTCCTGCGCCGCCAGGTGCTGATGTCGCGCAACATCCGCGGCGGCGTCGTCGTCGACTTCCTGATGGGCGGCCTGAACTACCAGGTCGAGCACCACCTGTTCCCGAGCATGCCGCGGCCGAACCTGCGCCGGGTGCAGCCGATCGTGCGCGAGTACTGCGCCAAGCACAAGGTGAAGTACACCGAGGTCGGGCTGTTCGAGTCCTACGGGATCGTCATCGACTACCTGAACAACGTCGGGCTGCGCGCCCGCGACCCGTTCCAGTGCCCGCTGACCGCGCAGTACCGGACAGCCACCTAGGCCGGGGGGATCTCCCCTGAGCCACGGATCGTGAGCTTGACCGGGACGCGCACCGTGCGTCCCGGTCGATGCGGCTCGGGCAGCCGCTCGGTCATCAGCTGGATCGCCGTCCGCGCCATCACGTCGGCCGACTGCGCCACAGCGGTCAGCCCCGGGCTCAGCAGATCGCCCAGCGCCAGGTCGTCGAAGGAGACCAGGGCGACCTGGTCCCGCCGGCCGGCCATCCCGCGCAGCACCTCCGCGGTCGTCATGTTGTTCGCCGACAGCAGCGCGGTGGCCGGCTCCGGCCGGTCCAGTACGGCGGACAGCGTGATCCCGATGCCCTCGGTGGTCGGCTCGGACAGGTGCACCAGGTCCTCGTCGACCTCGATCCGGTGCCGCGCCATCGCCGCCCGGTAGGCCACCACGCGTTCGCGCGCGGTGAAGATCCGCTCGTCGTCGCCGAGGTACGCGATCCGGCGGTGCCCCTGGCGGACCAGGTGGTCGATCGCCTGGTCGATACCGCCGGCATTGTCCGCCAGTACGGCGTCCGCCTCGATGCCGTGCGCCGGCCGGTCGATCGTGACGACGGCCATCCCGGCGTCGACGTGCGGGGCCAGGTACTCCTGGGTCTCCCCGATCGGCGCCATGATCAGCGCGTCCGGCCGCCGGGCCACGAACTCCAGGCAGACGTCGCGCTCACGCTCCGGGTCCTCGTCGGTCAGGCCGATCATCACCACCGAGCCGCTGGAGCGCGCCCACAGCTCGACCGCGCGGCCCAGCGAGGCGAAGAACGGGTCGCCGATGTCGCGGATCACCACGGCGATCGTGCCGGTCCGGCCGCGGCGCAGCATCCGGGCCGACTCGTTCGGCGTGTAGTTCAGCTCCTTGATCGCGGCCTGGACCTTCGCGGTCAGCTCCGGGCTCACGTTCGGCTCCTCGTTCACCACCCGGGAGACCGTCTTCAGCGCGACCCCGGCCCGGGCCGCGACCTCCTTCATGGTGGGCCGGCGCTGCCCCGCTCCGTTGACACCGGTGATACTCACGGCCCACCCCTCCCCTAGAAGAAGCCCTTAGCTTTCCACGACGACCGGGATGATCATCGGCCGGCGACGGTGCGTGTCGCTGACCCACTTGCCGACCACGCGGCGGATCACCTGCTGCAACTGGTACATGTCGTCCACCCCGCTCCCGATCGCCTTCTCGATCTCCGCCTCGATCTTCGGCTTCAGGTCGTCGAAGACGGTGTCGTCCTCGGCGAACCCGCGGGCCTGGATCTCCGGCCCGGCCGTCAGTTTGCCGGTCACGGAGTCCATCACGGCGATCACCGAGATGAAACCCTCGTCGCCGAGGATCCGCCGGTCCTTCAGCGAGGTCTCGGTGATGTCGCCGACCGTGGAGCCGTCGACGAACACGTACCCGCACTCGACCTTGCCGGCGACGACCGCGCGGCCCTCGACCAGGTCGACCACCACACCGTCCTCGACGACCACCACGTTCGCGGCCGGTACGCCGGTCTGCCGCGCCAGCTCCGCGTTCGCGTGCAGGTGCCGGATCTCGCCGTGCACCGGCATCACGTTGCGCGGCTTGACGATGTTGTAGCAGTAGAGCAGCTCGCCGGCCGACGCGTGACCGGACACGTGCACCAGCGCGTTGCCCTTGTGGATCACGTTCGCGCCGTGCCGGGTCAGCCCGTTGATCACCCGGTAGACCGAGTTCTCGTTGCCGGGGATCAGCGACGAGGCCAGTACGACGGTGTCGCCGGGCTGGATGTGCACGACGTGGTGGTCGTTGGCCGCGATCCGCGACAGCGCCGACATCGGCTCGCCCTGCGAACCGGTCGAGACCAGCACCACCTGCTCCGGCGGGTAGTCGTCGAGCTCGCGCATGTCGATCAGCGTGTCCCCGGGGACCTTCAGGAAGCCCAGGTCCCGGGCGACGGCCATGTTGCGGACCATCGAGCGGCCGACGTACGCGACCTTGCGGCGGTGCTTCACGGCCGCGTCCATCACCTGCTGGACGCGGTGCACGTGGCTGGCGAAGCAGGCCACGATGATGCGCTGGCTCTTCGCGGCGGTGAAGACCCGGTCCAGCACCGGCGCGATGTCGCGCTCGTGGGTGGTGAACCCGGGCACCTCGGAGTTGGTCGAGTCGACGCAGAACAGGTCCACGCCCTCGTCGCCGAGTCGCGCGAACGCGTTCAGGTCGGTGATCCGGCCGTCCAGCGGCAGCTGGTCCATCTTGAAGTCGCCGGTGTGCAGCACCAGGCCGGCCGGGGTCCGGATCGCCACCGCGAGCGCGTCCGGGATCGAGTGGTTGACCGCGACGAACTCGCAGCCGAACGGGCCGAGCTGGATCGTCTCGCCCTCGACGACGGTCTGCTGCGGCACGTTGCGGTGCCGGTGCTCGCGCAGCTTGCCCTCGAGCAGCGCCAGCGTCAGCTGCGAGCCGACCACCGGGATGTCGCCGCGCTCGCGCAGCAGGTACGGCAGACCACCGATGTGGTCCTCGTGCCCGTGCGTCAGGACGACCGCCACGATGTCGTCCAAACGCTCCCGGATCGGCTCGAAGTCCGGGAGGATCAGGTCGACACCGGGCTGGTTCTCGTCCGGGAAGAGTACGCCGCAGTCGACGATCAGCAGCTTGCCGTCGTACTCGAAGACGGTCATGTTGCGACCGACCTCGCCGAGGCCGCCGAGCGGGATCACCCGCAGGGCGCCGGGGGCCAGTGGTGGTGGGGCGGACAGGTCGGGGTGGGGATGGCTCATGCAACCAGTCCTGACGTCTTGAGGTCTGTGGTCAGTGCGGCGGTCTGGGCGGTGGTCGCCTCGACCAGCGGGAGCCGGACCGTCGCGTGCTCGATCACCCCGAGCAGCTTCAGCGCGGCCTTCACCATGATCGCGCCCTGGGTCCGGGTCATGATCGCCTCGACGGCCGGGATCAGCCGCCGGTCGATCTCGCGCGCGGCGACCAGGTCCTGGGCGACGGCGGCGTCGATCAGCTGCCGGTACTGCGGACTGGCGGCGTGCGCCACGACGCTGGCGATGCCGACGGCACCGATCGACAGCCAGGCGAGGTTCAGCTCGTCGGCGCCGCAGTAGTAGGCCAGGTCGGTGTTCGCCATCACCTTGGTCGCGGCGGCGATGTCACCCTTGGCGTCCTTGACCGCGACGACGCGCGGGTGCTCGGCCAGCGCGATCAGCGTCTCGGTCCTGATCTCGACCCCGGCGCGGCCGGGGATGTCGTACAGCAGGTTCGGCAGGCCGGTCGCGTCGGCGACCGCGGTGAAGTGCGCGATCAGCCCTTCCTGCGGCGGCTTGTTGTAGTACGGAGTGACGACGAGCAGCCCGTGCGCCCCCGCGGCCTCGGCGGCCTTGGCCAGCTCGATGGTGTGCGCGGTGTCGTTGGTGCCGACGCCGGCGATCACCTGCGCGCGGTCGCCGACGGCCTCGACGACGGCGCGGACCAGCTGGTCCTTCTCGGCGTCGCTGGTGGTCGGTGCTTCACCCGTGGTGCCGTTCACGATCAGTGCGTCGTTGCCCTGGTCGGCCAGGTACCCGGCGACCTTCTGCGCAGCGTCTACATCGAGCGAGCCGTCCGGCCGGAACGGGGTGATCATCGCGGTGGTGAGTCGGCCGAAAGGCGGCGACGTCGGGCTTGAGGACATGGGGGTCAGGTTACCGCTCCGAACGCCTCAGGAAATGAGTAGGCCTGGTGGCTGTCCGCTCGGGGGTCCGGGCAGCCACCAGGCTCACTCGTCCTATCGGGTGCGGCCCAGGAGTCGTTACAGCTTTCGGGGAAAAAGTCAGAAAAAGTTTCTGTCGGAACGCTGCGTCGATCGATTTCACTCTCCGCAGCTGATTTCGGGGCCAAAAGCAACCGGGAACGGCCCGGAAACGGCACAGCCATGTCAGCGTCAGTTTTCTGCCATGCCGGATTCCGCCAGCGCCGAGCCGACGACGCCCGGCCGCACCGGGTGCCAGTCTGAGGCCAGTCCCGCTGGAGCCGGTTCCGCCCGGCGTACTCCTGAGGAGTGTCATGAAGAAGTTTGTGAGGCTGCCCGCCCTGGCCGCCACCCTCGGCCTCGCGGCCGCCACCGTGTCGGTGCTGCCCGCCGACGCCGCTCCGCAGGCCGGCAACCCGGTCACGCTCGAAGCGGTCACAACACTTGTCGGACCCGAGATGCTGAAGGCGTCCGATGCGCTCGAGACGACGCATTACCAGTCCGCGGTCCTCGGCGCGATCAACCCCGGTGAGTTCGTCTGCGGTACGACGCCGTTCACCAACTGGCTGGCCGGGCAGCTGACCGGCTGGTCCAACGAGCAGAAGCTGTACCTGGCCGCCTCGATCCTCAGCAACATCACCAGCTTCGCGGCCATGATCAACGTCCCGGCGCGGCCGTCGTTCGGGATCAACGGTGAGTACACCAAGAAGCTGACCAGCACCCTGCAGGGTCTGAAGGGTTTCTGGGACATCAACGGCAGCGCAATCAAGATGGTGCCGATGCACAGCTCGATCATGGGCGACCGCGCGGCGCTGGTGAAGGTGTACGAACAGATCGGCCGCCGGACCCCGGCCGAAGCCGCCGGCTTCGCCAACACGTACGCGACCTGGTACGAGGGTTTGGTCAAGCAGTTCGGCCGGAACATCCCGCTGATCAGCGCGAACGCGTTCGCCTTCAGCCCCAAGGGCGACCCGAACCCGGCGCTGGCCGCACTGCCGTACATGATCATCATGGGCGACGGGGTGCTGCAAGGCTTCGACTGGCTTCAGCTGGGCAAGGTCGCACCGCAGGCGGTGCTGGCCCACGAGTACGGCCACCAGGTGCAGTACAAGCGCTTCCTGGACGAGTCGTCGCTGACGACTCCGGAGGCGACCCGGCGGATCGAGCTGATGGCCGACGCGTTCAGCGGCTACTTCCTGGCCCACGCCAAGGGCGCGAACCTGAACCGCAAGCAGCTCAAGCTGTTCGCCGAGATGTCGTACAACATCGGTGACTGCGGCTTCGACGCCCCCGGCCACCACGGCACCCCGAACCAGCGGCTGCGGTCCAGCGAGTGGGGTGCCGACCTGGCCACCGACGCCCGCAACCAGAAGAAGATCATGCCGAGCTGGAGCTTCATCGGCCGCTTCGACGCCGCGCTGGCCACGCTCGTCGCCCCCGACGCCCCGGCGGTCCCCGCCGCGGCCTGATCCCTCGCAGGTGGCTGACCCCCTTTCCCCACGAGCGGTCACCCGCGAGTACGGCGGCTCGTGGTGCGTCACCCCAAGGACGCGCCACGAGCCGCGCCAGCGTTCGGCGTGCTTCGTGCCTCCCCGGGGAGGCACCACGAGCCGCTACCGTTCTGCCGTGTCCAACCCGCTGAACGCAGCCCCTCCCGCCGCCGCGGCGTCGCTGACGCTGGTCGTCCGCACGATGCTGATGGCGATCCCGCTGATCACGATCGTCCTGTACTTCGTACTGGTGACCGACGGCCTGGGCCCGTTCCCCGCACTCTGGGCACCGGCCGTCGTGGTCGCCGCCGCGGCCGCGGCGTACGCACTCGCCGAATTGATCGGCTTCCGCGCCGTCCCCCTCGAGCACGGCGGCCGCCCCGCCGACATCGAGTCCGAAGCCTGGCGCCGCTTCACCGCCTCCACCTTCGTCCGCTTCGCGATCTGCGAGGCGGTCTTCCTGCTGTCGATCCCGATCGCCTTCGTGGTGAACAGTTACTGGGTCGTGCTGGTCGGTGCCGTCCTCGCCATCCCGCTGGTCGCGTACGAGGTGCTCCCCTCCCGCCGCAACCAGCAACGCTTCGCCGCGTCATTGGAGGCCCGCGGGGTTCCGTCGTACCTGCTGGGTCGCCCGCAGGACTTCACCCGGCCGCAGGACTAGGCGGCAGTCCGGTAGACCAGGCAGCCCCGGCGCTCGAGCTGATGCACCCACTCGGGCACCACCGGCAGATCCAGCCAGCGCAGATCGAGCTTCTCCAGCGCGGGAAACGCATCAGGCCCGAGGTCAGGCAGCCAGGTGATCCGGTTGGCCCGCAGATCCAGGTGCCGCAACCGCGGCAACCTCGCGACCGCCACCGGGAAGCCCGTCAGCGCCGCCCCACGCAGGCTCAGCACGCGTAGCTCGGTGAGCTGGTCGAACGTCTCCGGAATCTTCCCTAGCGGATTCCCGTCGAGATGCAGCTCGCGCAGGGACGCGAGGTCGCCGTACGAGTCGGGCGGCGTCGTCAGCTGGTGAGCTCACGCAGGCCGGCTGACAGCGGTGGGACCTCGGTGAGATCCGTGGCGCCGAGGTTGAGGGTGCGGGTCATCCGCCGGCGATCCAGACCGACGTCGTGGACCAGAGTCTGGTGGCGAGGTCGGCCGCGATCGCGAAGGCGCCGGGGAGCAGGAGGACGCTGCCGAGGATGAGGGCGGGGGCGATCAGGAGGTTTTCGACCGGGCCGTTGGTGCGGAAGCGGAGCAGCTTGGGGAGGCGGATCTCGTACCAGGTCTCGCCGCGGATGGGCAGTGGCCAGAGCCAGGGGCAGCCGGAGCGGGTGAGGCTGTCGCCTAGGCAGTGGACGAACATGCCGAGGGCAACGGCCACGCCGATCCAGCTGCCGATGCCGTCGAGGCCGCCGCGGAGGGCTTCGACCGCCGACGTGCCGGGGAGCCAGCCGCCGATGATCGTCCAGCCGCCGGCGGCGATCACCACCAGCAGGATCCAGTCACCCAGTACGTCGGCCGCGAGGATCAGGCCGAGCAGGGCGATCGCGAGGACCGTCCGCCAGCCGCCGGCCGCGCCGGCGCTCGAGGTGGCGAAGCCGAGCAGGACGGCGGCGACGACGGTGTGGCTGAAGTGCCGGTGCTGACCCGTGCTGTCCTCGTCGCGGGGCCCCTTGGTCAGGGAGTAGAGCAGCGCGGAGAACGCGCGGATCACGTTCGAGACGAAGCCCGTCAGCGGCCCGAGCAGCCGGGACGCGGACGCGCCCGGGTGGTCGAGGTCGGGCAGCAGCGCGTAGCCCGCCGTCGCGGCCGCGAACGGCACCACTTCGGCGACCGTCGTCAGCCCCACCAACGGCGCGACCGCCAGCCCCGCGCACCAGCCGGACAACGCATGCGAACGCCCCATCACGGCGCCCCACCCCCATCTGTCGTGAAGCGCCGATTGTTTCAGCGCCCACCGACAGAACCCAGCAGCGCAACGCAGTCTCCCGCGTCACAAACCCGCCGACCCGCGGGCTCTACCCGCCAGGGGGACAGGGTCGGCCCGTCGGCCGTGCAGAGGCGCGGCTCGGTCTCCAGCCCGACGTGGTGGTGCTGAGCGCCGGGCTAGGCGTCGAAGTCGAGTGTGACCTTCGCCGACGTCGGGTGCGACTGACACGTCAGCACGTACCCAGCGCGGATCTCGTCCGGCTCCAGCGCCCAGTTCGTGTCCATCCGGACCGACCCGTCCACGACCTTCGCCCGGCACGTCCCGCACACCCCGCCCTTACAAGCGAACGGCGCATCCGACCGCACAGCCAGCGTCGCGTCGAGCACCGCCTTCGCGTGCTCCCCCAGCGGAAACGTCGACCGCCGCCCGTCGAGGATCACCGTCACCTCGGCCGCGTCCTCATCGACCGCCGTCTCCTCGACCCGCGCGACCGGCGCCTCATCGCCGACATGGAACAGCTCGGCATGCACCTGCTCCCGCGCAACCCCCTCGCCGAGCAGCAACTCCTGCGCGCCGACGACCATCGCGTAAGGCCCGCACAAGAACCACTCGTCAACAGTCTTCACCGGCAGGATCGTCCCCAGCATCCGCTGCAGCCGCTCGCTGTCGATCCGCCCGTTGAACAGCTCGACCTCGGTCGACTCCCGCGACAACACGTGCACAAGATGCAGTCGTTCGGCGTACCGGTCCTTCAGATCGGCCAGCTCGTCGGCGAACATCACCGACCCCGCGGTCCGGTTCCCGTAGAGCAGCGTGACGCGGCTCAGCGGCTCGACCTGCAGGATCGTCGCGACCAGCGACAGCACCGGCGTGATCCCGCTGCCCGCGGCGACGAACGCGTAGTGCTTGTCGTGCTGCGGGTCGAGCGTCGTCCCGAACCGGCCGAGCGGCGTCATCACCTCGATGGTGTCGCCGGGCTTCAGCACGTTCGCGGCGTACGACGAGAAGTCGCCGCCGGGGATCTTCTTCACCCCGATCCGCAGCACGCCCGACCCGGCGGGCGAGCAGATCGAGTAGCTCCGCCGCACGTCCTCACCACTACGCCGTACGGTCAAATGCTGGCCCGCAGCGAACTCGTACTCGCCGGCCAGCGCGGCCGGCACGTCGAACGTGATCGCGACCGAGTCATCGGTGATCGCGTCGACGGCCTTCACGGTCAGCGCGTGAAAGGTCGCCCGGCGCTTCGGCAGAACACTCATCTAGATCGCCTTGAAATGGTCGAAGGGTTCGCGGCAGGAATTGCACCGCCACAGCGACTTGCACGACGTCGACCCGAACCGGCTCAGCTCGCTCGTGTCCGGCGACCCGCACAGCGGGCACCGCAGTGTCAGCGACACAGACACCGGTCCACCGACAGCCCGCGTCCCGGTCGGCGGCGCGATCCCGTACTCGGTCAGCTTCGCCTTGCCCGACTCGCTCATCCACTCCGTCGTCCAGGCCGGCGACAGCACGGTCTCGACGCGCCCCTTGAGGTGCAGCGAGTCCAGCGTCAGCTCGACCTCGTGCCGGATCAGGTCCATCGCCGGACAGCCCGAGTACGTCGGCGTGATGGTGACCACGACCTCGTCGCCCTCGTGCCGGACCGCCCGCAGTACGCCGAGGTCCGCGATCGTCAGCACCGGCACCTCCGGGTCCGCGACCTCGCCGACGGCCTCCCAGATCGCGGTGTCGGTCACCATGTCGCCCCCGGGTGCGACCGCGCGACGTGCTGCAGCTCGGCGAGCAGGTAGCCCAGGTGCTCGGTGTGCTTGCCCTCGCGACCACCACCGTGCTGGTACGCCGAAGCCGGCCGCTCACAGGTCGACTCGTCGATCACCGCGTGGACGCGGCGCAGCCACTCCTCCTCGAGCCCGGCCGGGTCCACCGCGACGTCGAGCCGCTGGACCAGCGAGTCGGTCGCGAACAGCTCGGCCGTGTACGGCCACAGCGCGTCGAGCCCGGCCTGCATCCGCCGGTGGCTCTCCTCGGTGCCGTCGCCGAGCCGGAGCACCCACTGGGTCGCGTGGTCGACGTGGTACGCGACCTCCTTCACGGCCTTGCCGGCGACGCCCGCGAGCGTCTCGTCGGCACTGCCGCGCAGTACGTCGTACAGGAGATGCTGGTACGTCGCGAAGTACAGCAGCCGCGCCATCGCGTGGCCGAAGTCGCCGTTCGGGAGCTCACACAGCTGGACGTTCAGGAAGTCGCGCTCGTCGCGGAAGTAGGCGAGGTCGTCCTCGGTGCGGCCGGCACCCTCGACCTCGGCGGCGTACTGGAGCAGCGACCGGGCCTGGCCGAGCTGGTCCAGCCCGATGTTGCCCAGAGCAACGTCTTCCTCGAGCTGCGGGGCGGCCGCGATCCACTCGGCGGTGCGCTGCGCCGCGATCAGCGCGTCGTCGCCGAGCCGCAACGCGTAGCTGAACAGGTCGCTCACAGGTGGTCGACGCCTTCCGGGACGGTGTAGAAGGTCGGGTGCCGGTAGACCTTGTCGCCGGCCGGGTCGAAGAACTCGTCCTTCTCGTCCGGGCTGGACGCGGTGATGTCGGCGGCCGGCACGACCCAGATCGAGACACCCTCCTGGCGGCGGGTGTAGACGTCGCGGGCGTTGCGCAGGGCCATCGTCGCGTCCGGCGCGTGCAGGCTGCCGACGTGCGTGTGCGACAGGCCGCGGCGCGACCGGACGAAGACCTCCCACAGCGGCTCGATCATGCCGCGCTCTCCTTCTTGTCGGCCTGCTTGGCGGCGTACGCCGAGGCCGCCTCGCGGACCCAGGCACCGTCCTCGTGCGCCTTCACCCGGTGCGCCAGCCGCTGCTGGTTGCACGGGCCGTTGCCCTTGACGACCTCGTACAGCTCGGCGAAGTCGGGCTCGGTGAAGCTGTAGTGCCCGGTCTCCTCGTTCAGCCGCAGCCCGTCGTCGGGCACCCGCAACCCCAGTACGTCGGCCTGCGGCACCGTCATGTCGACGAACCGCTGCCGCAGCTCGTCGTTGCTGTGCCGCTTGATGCCCCAGGCCATCGACTGCTCGGAGTGCGTCGACGACGCGTCCGGCGGGCCGAACATCATCAGCGACGGCCACCACCAGCGGTCCAGGGCGTCCTGCGCCATCGCCTTCTGCCCGTCGGTCCCGTTGCACAGCGTGTGCAGGATCTCGAACCCCTGCCGCTGATGGAACGACTCCTCCTTGCAGACCCGGACCATCGCTCGCGCGTACGGCCCGTACGAGCAGCGGCACAGCGGGACCTGGTTGACGATCGCGGCGCCGTCGACCAGCCAGCCGATCGCGCCGATGTCGGCCCAGGTCAGCGTCGGGTAGTTGAAGATGCTGGAGTACTTCTGCCGGCCGCTGTGCAGCAGGTCGAGCAGCTCGGCCCGGTCGACGCCGAGGGTCTCGGCGGCGGCGTACAGGTAGAGGCCGTGGCCGGCCTCGTCCTGGACCTTGGCCATCAGGATCGCCTTGCGGCGCAGCGAGGGCGCGCGGCTGATCCAGTTGCCCTCGGGCTGCATGCCGATGATCTCGGAGTGCGCGTGCTGCGCGATCTGCCGGATCAGGGTCTTGCGGTACCCCTCCGGCATCGCGTCCCGCGGCTCGATCCGGCCGTCGGCGTCGATGGTGGCCTGGAAGCTGTCCATGGTCGTCAGCATAGCCCAGTTGTGACACTTCATCGCCACTTCGAGCGAAAGGTGTCACAAGAGCGGACGGGGTGGTGGTAGCACCACCCCAGCAGGGGTGTCAGACCGCTGGGAGGGCCCGCCGCGCGGCGGCAGGATTCAGGTAACAGTTCAAAGCCTGCACAGTTTCCTGGAAGGACGAACCGCCGTGGCACACACAGCGACTCCCCCGGCCGTCGAGCACCGCGGCCCCGTCACCCGCCGGGAGCGCGCGCTCGCCCCGGACCTGATCCGCGGCGCGATGCTGCTGCTGATCGCCCTGGCCAACGCCGCCAACTTCGGCTTCGCCGGCGCCCCCGGCGTCAACGGCACACCGCACGGGCTCGAGCGGGTCTTCAACCTGCTCAAGCTGACCCTGGTCGACGCCCGGGCCTACCCGGTCTTCGGCCTGATGTTCGGGTACGGGCTGGTCCAGCTCGCCCGGCGGCAGCGGAACTCCGGCAGCTCGGTGGGTGCCGTGCGTTCGATCCTGCTGAAGCGGCACCTGTGGATGATCGGCTTCGGCCTGGTCCACGCGACCCTGCTGTACTTCGGCGACTTCCTCGGCGCCTACGGCCTGATCGGCGTGCTCTGCACCTTGCTGCTGCTCAACCGCAGCGACAAGTTCCACCGCCTCATCATCGTGATCTGGGCCCTCCAGGTCCTGTACGCCGTGGGCACCGGCGTGCTGGCGCTGATCGCCGCGCTCAACTCGACCGGCCCGGCCGCGACGATCACCAACAGCCCGAACCCGTCGCTGGCGGCCACGTCGTACGGGCAGAGCCTGGTCGACCGGCTGCACGAGTACCCGGCGCACACCGCCTTCGTCCTCGGTCTGATCGTCGTCGTCTGGCTGGGCATGTGGGCCGCGCGTCGCCAGATCCTGGAGAACCCCGCGCAGCACAAGACCCTGCTGACCCGCGTCGCCGTCCTCTGCCTCAGCATCACCGTCCTGGGCGGCCTGCCGCTCGGCCTGGTCGGCGCCGGCTGGCTCCACGTCGACTCCAACGCCGTCAGCTCGTTCGAGTTCCTGGCCCAGATCAGCGGGCAGTTCGGTGGACCCGGGTACGTCGCCCTGTTCGGCCTGATCGTCGCCAAGCTGCTCCGCCGCCCCCAGCTCGGCCGGCCGCTGACCGCCATCTCCGCCCTGGGCCAGCGCTCGCTGAGCGGCTACCTGTTCCAGTCGGTCGCCTGGACGATCCTGCTGGCGCCGTACGGCCTGAACCTCGACCTCGGCAACACCGCCTTCACCGCGGCGGCCGCCGCGATCGCCATCTGGATCGTCTCGGTCCTCGCTGCCAACGCCATGCAGCACCGCAACTACCGCGGCCCGGCCGAAACCCTCCTCCGCCGCCTCGTCTACAACCGCTGACCCCTCCAACCGACAGACGGCTCGGCCCGGCCCTCCCCGGCCGGGCCGTTTGTCATGCGCTTTGCGAGGATGGAGCCATGAGCGACGAGTTCGGCGTACCGGAACCTGAGAGCCTGGCCGCGATGCACGGGGAGTCCCCGATCGCGGAGACCAGTGTGCGGTTGGCGCTTCCGGCCGAGGCGAACGCGATCGGCGAGGTGCAGGTGGCCGCCTGGCGGCGCGCGTACGAGGGGCTGCTGCCGGCGGACGTACTGCTCGATCTCAACCCGGCGCAGTTCGCCGCGCAGTGGCGCGCCGCGCTGCTGTCCCCCGGCGAAGCGCGCAACCGCGTGATGGTCGCCCTCGACGGCCGCGACCTGGTCGGCTTCGCGGCGATCACGCCGTCAGACGACCCCGACGGCGACCCCCGGCACGACGCACTCATCGCCGAGCTCGCGGTCAACCCCGAAGCGACCCGCGCCGGCCACGGCTCGCGCCTGCTGAACGCGGTCGTCGACACCGTTCGCGCCGATGGGTTCACCCGGGTGACGGTCTGGGTGAACTCGACCGACGACATCCTGCGCGCCTTCTACACCGAGTCTGGGTGGGCGCCGGACGGCGCCCACCGCGAGCTCGACCTGTACGGCGACGCCTCGGTCCGCATCAAGCAGATCCGGCTGCACGCGGCGCCGGGCAGCGACGACTGATCAGGTCAGCGCGAAGCGGCGGCGGTACGTCGTTGGGGTCAGGCCGGTTGTGCGTTTGAGCTGGAGCCTCAGGTTGGTGGCTGTTCCCAGGCCGGACTGACGGGCGATCTTCTCCAAGGCGGGTTCGCCGCGTTCGAGGAGGCGGCAGGCCAGGGCTACGCGTTCGGTCGTCAGCCAGGCGAGCGGTGTGGTGCCCAGTTCGGACTGGAAGCGGCGGTGCAGTGTCGCGGCGCTGACTGCTGCGTGGTCGGCGAGGTCGGTGACGGTGAGCGGCTCGGCGAGTTGGGAGCGGGCCCAGTCGAGCAGCGGTGCCAGCGACGTGTCCGGTACGGCGGGCAGCGGCTGGTCGATGAACTGGCGCTGGCCGCCCTCGCGGTGGGCGGTGAAAACCAGGCGGCGGCTGACCGCGTTCGCGATCTCGGCGCCATGGTCGGTGCGGATCAGGTGCAGGCCGAGATCGAGCGCGGCGGCGCTGCCGGCCGCGGTGTAGATGTTGCTGTCAGCAATGAACAGGACGTCGGGCTGGAGCTCCACCGTGGGGAACATCCGCTCGAAGGCCGCGGCCCAGCGCCAGTGCGTGGTCGCTCGGCGCCCGTCCAGGACACCGGCCGCGGCCAGGGTGAAGGCGCCGGTGCAGAAGCTGACGAGCCGGGCGCCGCGCGCGGCGGCCCGGCGTACGGCGTCGAGGACGGCGGGGCTGACCGGCTCCTCGGGGTCGGGCCGGTTCGGGACGATCACGGTGTCGGCGGTGTCGACCTCGCTGAGGTCGCCGACGCCGCTCAGCGTGAAGAAACCGAGATGCATCGGCACCTCGGGCGCCGGCGTACAGAGCGCGAGCTCGTACCACGGCACGCCGAGCTCCGGGCGGCGCAGCCCGAACAGCTCGGTCGCGACGCCGAGCTCGAACGGGTTGGAGCCGGCGTCGACGATCACCACGACCCGGTGCGAGGATTCTTTCGGCACTCGCCATTTCTAGCACTCACGCTGCGTCCGGCGCACCGGTCAGGCTCGGGACATGAACGAACCAGTCGACCTGCACGCCGTCCTGAAGACCTTCGACGACCTCTGGAGCCCGCGGATCGCCGCCCGCCTGAACGACTACGACGTCCGGGTGACGAAGGTGGCCGGCGAGTACATCTGGCACCTGCACGAGACGACCGACGAGCTGTTCCTGGTCCTCGACGGCGAACTGGGCATCGGAATCCGCGACCCCGGCGAGCGCACCGTCCTCCTCTCCCCCGGCTCGGTCTTCGTCGTCCCGCGCGGCGTCGAGCACCGCCCGTTCTCCGACGGCGGCGCGTCGATCGTCGTGATCGAGCCGGCCGGCATCCCGACCACCGGCGACCGGCACGAGCCGATCCCGGACCACATCAAGACCCACACCGGCCTGACAATGGAGCCGTGACCTGGAGCCCGCCCGAGACCCATGAGGTCGCCGTCGGCGACCGTGTCGTCCAGTACTGCCGGTACGGCGAAGCGGGGTGGGCCCAGGAGGACGCGGTGCGGGTGGTCTCGCTGCACGGGACTCCCGGGACGCGCTGGGAACGGCCGGATGTTGTTGCCGCGATCAACGATGCCGGGCTGCGGGTGGTCGTCCCCGGGCGGCCCGGCTACGGGTCGGCGCGGCGGGCCGGGCGGTCGGTGGCCGACGTCGCGGACGACGTACGGGCGGTGGCTGACGCTGAGGGATGGGAGCGGTTCGCCGTCACGGGCTTCTCGGGTGGAGCGCCGCACGCGCTGGCGTGTGCGGCGCTGCTGCCGGACCGGGTGACGTTCTGCAGCACGGTCGCGGGGATCGGGCCGCTCGAGCTGGACTGGTGGGCGGACGCCCGGAAGGGCGAGGAGCACTTACGCGAGCGCCTCGGCCGCCGAGCCGCCGAACTGCTCGGCCCACAGCCGCACGGAGACAGCCGGCTGGGCGGCAGCAACGGCGAAGACGACGGTGGGCGCGGCGTGCGATTGCGGGCGAGCCTGATCGACGGGATCGACGGATGGATCGACGACTACCTCGCGCTGGTTCGCCCCTGGGGCTTCGTCCTCGGCGCGATCCAGGCGCCGGTGTCGGTCTGGTACGGCGCGGATGACGCCAACAGCTCGATCGAGCACACGCGCTGGTTGCTGGCGAACGTCCCCGGCGCGACGGCCCACGAGTACGCCGGCGGGCACGATCCCTCGGACACCGTGCAGCGGGAGATCCTCGCGGAGCTCAGCGGCGGTGGTCGCCGCGGCCCACGGCGTACGCGCGGGTGAGCAGCACGGGCAGGTCCACGTCGGCTGAGGTCGGGCGTCAGGTGCGGGCGCGGTAGAGGTCTCGGAGCAGCGAGATCTCGGCGCCGTGGTGGATGGTTTCGCGGTTGATGTGGGTGATCAGCGCGAGCATCGAGTCGTCGGCGAACGGGCCGCCCTTCGGGCCCAGCGGGCGGGCCAGCGCTTCCTCGTCGAGGGAGCGGATGCCGTCGTGCCAGCGGGCGTACCAGTGGTCGAGGAACTCCAGCGCGTCCGCCGCGGTGAGCGGAAGGTCCGTCGGCTCCTGGCGCGGGTCGAACATGTCGGCGTCGGCCGGTGTGGTGCCGTCGTTGAAGAACGTGTTGGCGCGGATCGCGAAGCAGCCGACGCCGATGTGGACCAGGCGCCAGGCGATCGTCGTGATCGGGGGCGGCTCCGGCGCCGGGTTCTCGAGATCGGAAACCACCCGCCCGTCAGCCGCGCGCCGTACCGTCCAGGCCGGTTGCGCGGGCTCCCACAGGTACTCCTCGTCCGTCAGCCCGTCGAGGCGCGGGCGGAAGTGGACATCCCAGTAGAACTCGAGCTGGCCGATCAGCAGTTCACCCATACGCCGACCCTAGAGCCCAGCACCGACAGAACTACTCCCCCGTGAAGCACAGGCAGAACGGATGCCCCGCCGGATCGGCGTACACCGGGCATCCGCCGCCCTGCGGCGGCACCTTCGTCGCACCCAACTGCAAGGCGACCTGCTCGCGTTCCACCCGGTCGTCGGAGAACACGTCGAGATGCAGCTGCGACGGATAGTCCGGATCCGGCCACCGCGGCGCTTGGTAGTCCTCCACCCGCTGCAGCGCGATCATCGGCAGCCGCCCGTCCGAGCGAGCGATCACGATCCGATCGGCGGTCGCCTCGACCCGCTCCGGCATCTCCAGCAGCCCTCCCCAGAAGTCCGCCAGCACCGCGGGATCCGGGCAGTCGATCACGACCCGCGCCAGCTCCCGCGTCTCGCCGGCGTACAGGCAGAAGGGATGCCCGGCCGGATCGGCGTACACGCGGAACGCCCCCGAGTCCCGCAGCTTCGTCGCGCCACCAGCCAGTACGTCGGCCTCCGCGGCCTCCAGATCCGGTACGACGACGTCGAGGTGCAACTGCTGCGGGTACGCCGGATCCGGCCACCGCGGCGCCCGCCCGTACCCGTCGCCGAAGTTGAGCGGCGTGTCGACCAACCGCTTCCAGAACGCGCGCAGCTCGTCGTGCTGCCCCTTGGCGCACCCGATGCAGACCGCGAACCGCCAGTCCCGGACCTCGGCCGCGACGTCCAGCCCGTACAACCCGCCCGCCGCCATCAGCACGGTCACGAACGCCTCGCCACCGTCGCCTTCGAGCCGGAAGCGAGCCATCCCGTCCCGCACCCGCCATCCCTCGACGACACGACGTCCGGAACCAGCCGCCGCCTCCATCCGCGGCGCCCAGAACTCGCGCATCCACGGACCGGGCTCCCAGTCCATCAGCCGCGCGGAGCGCGCGGCGGCGACCGCCTCGACGTCGTCCCGCTCCAACGCCTCGACCACCGGCCGCGCGCGCTCCACCAAGTCATCCGCCATGGCGAACCACCCAATCAGGCCTACCGCTCATCCACCAGGTCGTACCGCTCGACCTGCGCGTCCCGGACGACGGCGAACGCCGCCTTGGCCTCCGGAAGCTCGGGCGCCGCGGCGGACACCTGGTCGAGGGCCTCGCCGGACTCCCAGCGCCACACGTCGAGCCAGGTCTCCTCGTCGACCCGGGCCAGCCGGGTGTCGGTCAGGCCGTCGGTCGTCCGCCGGACAGCCGCGATCAGGTCGGCCCGGAGGGCCAGCATCTCGTCGGTCCGGTCGGCGTCGACGGTCAGCCGGGTCAGTCGCAGCACACTCATGACAAACTCCTTGTAGTTGAACTCTAGTGATTGACTCTAGAGATAGACTACAAACATGAGCCAGGTCAAGAAGGTCGACGGCAGAGCCGAGAAGTCGCGGATCACCCGGGCCAAGGTGCTCGACGCGGCCGCGGAGCTGTTCGTCCGCGACGGGTACGGCGCGACCGCGCTGCAGGACATCGCGGCAGCGGCCGGGGTCGCCGTCCAGACGATCTACTACAGCTTCGGCAACAAGCAGACCGTGCTGAAGGAGGTCGTCGACCGCACGATCGCCGGCGACGACGAGCCGGTCGCCACCCTCGACCGGCCGTGGTTCACCCAAGCCCTCGCCGCCGAGACCGCCCAGCAGCAGCTCCGTGCCCACGTCGCCGGCACCACGCAGGTGCTCGCCCGGGTCGCGCCGATCATGAAGATGCTCGAAGCGGCCGCTGCCGCGGATGCCGCGATCGCCGGGCTCTGGCCGGACAACGACCCGCGGCTCATCGTCCAGACCGAGGCGGCGCAGAGCCTGCTCGGCAAGTCCGGCGCCCGCCAGGACGTCACCGCCGAGGACGCCACCGACATCCTGTACGCCGTACTCAGCACCGAGCTCTACCTGCTGCTCGTCGCCAACCGGGGCTGGACTTCCGAGCGCTTCGCCGCCTGGGCCCACGACGTCCTCGCACCGCAGCTCTGCGCCTAGCAGAAGGACTTCCGTCGCCGACCCGGGGGTGGTGTTCGACCGGCGACCGCTGACGTGACAGATTGCGACGGTCCCGTCACGTTCTGGAGGATGTATGAAGTTCCGTACCCTGGCCGCCGTCGGCCTCGGTATCAGCCTTCCCGCCCTGCTCGTCGTTCCCGGTTCCGGCGCCACCGCGGCCGTCGAACCGGCGCCGGTGCTGAAGAGACCGGCGTACGTCGCCAACCGCTACCTGGACCAGAAGCCGGTCTGGAAGACCTGCGGCGACCCGTCGTTCCGGGTGTCGTGCGCGAAGATCACCGCGCCGCGGGACTGGTGGCACCAGGGCGACAAGGCCGACGACATCCAGCTCGCGGTCAGCAAGGTCGCACCGAAGTCCGGGAAGCCGAGCCGCGTCGTCTTCGGCAACCCGGGCGGCCCCGGCGCCGCCGGGCTCGGGATGGCGCCGTTCCTCGCGAGCCGCGCCGCGCTCGCCAAGAGCCTGGCGGTCGGCTTCGACCCGCGTGGCACCGGCGACAGCGCGAACGTCAGCTGCGAGGGCGCCCCCGGCTACACGATGGACGCCCGCGACCGCGACCCCGCCAACCTCGACCTGATCGCCGAGGCCAACGAGCTCAACCACCCGTACTGCGACCGCCAGTCCCGCGGCCTGCTCCCGTACGTCGACACCGCGCAGACCGTGCAGGACATGGACCTGATCCGGCACCTGCTCGGCTTCGCCAAGATCGACTACGTCGGCTACTCGGCCGGGACCTGGCTCGGCGCGTACTACCAGACCTTCTTCCCCGAGCACGTCGGCCGGTTCGTGCTCGACTCGAACACCGACTTCACCCGGCCCTGGATCGACACCTTCGAGGCCCAGCCGCAGGCCTTCGAGCGCCGCTTCCGCGAGGACTTCGCGCCGTGGGCGGCGAAGTACGACAGCGAGCTGAAGCTCGGTAACACTCCGCGACTGGTGATCCGCACCTACGAGCGGCTGCGCGCGGACCTGAAGAAACGCCCGGCGGTCGAGGAATACCTCGACGGTTCGGTGAAGATCAGCTACGACCAGAACACCCTCGACAACATTGTCGTCGGCGATCTGTATACCAAAGCCGACTTCTTCAGCCTGGCCACCGATCTCGCATTTCTCCGCGATCTCGCGAAAGCGCAGAGCTCCGGTGGCCCGCGGGCCGCGCAGCGCAAGGTCGACGCACTGTCGGTCGACCGGCAGCGCCGGCTCGTGCAACGCGCGACCAAGCCCGCGCTCGGCCTGAGCCCGCTCGGCCGGCCGTTCGCGGACGACGCGCAGCAGGCGACGTTCACCGCGGTCAGCTGCAACGACAGCGCCTGGCCGCAGGGCCGCGAGTACGGCGACGTGCTGTCGGCGCGGCTCGGCCCGCACTACCCGCTGCTCGGCTGGGCGATGAACGAGAACCCCTGCCTGGCCTGGGATCGCCCGCAGCGCACGCTGCCGACGCCGACCGGCGCCGGGCTGCCGACGACCCTGATGGTGCAGTCCGTGCACGACCCCGCGACGAACCTGTCACTGGCCCAGTCCGCCCACCGCCGGTACGCCGGCTCGCGGCTGATCACGATCGCCGGCGAGGGCGACCACGGCATCTACGGCGGCGTGAACAAGTGCGCCGACAAGCTCGTCGACGCGTTCCTCAGCACCGGCCGCGCGCCGGCCAAGGACACCACCTGCCAGGGTGAGGGCCTGCCCGGTCCGGAGATGACGCCACCGCCGGAGGACGGCGACGGTACGCCGCTGCGCCGGGTGGCAGGATTCACCCGGGAAGTTTCCGGGTACCTGCACTGAATCACAGGCCGATGAATATGCGGTAATTCCCGGTACTGACCGCCAGGTTTCCGTCACAATCCGCGAAATCCGGGCCGGTCTTTCGTTGTCAGTTCCGGTTTGTCAGGGCGATGTCAGGGTTGCGTCCCTGTGCGACGCAGCGTGACCAGGACAACCTTGAGTCAGCGCGGGAGAACCGAACGTCGACCGGGAGGGCTCGACGGACGGGGGACATCGCCGACGAGGCTTCGGCCGGCTGTGGGGTGGGGGGACTGCCTGGGGGGTCAGACAGAGACACAGCCGGCCGGGACCCGTCGCCGCACGTCCGTCCCGGCTTTGATCCCTCGCGGGGTACCTTCGATCCCCCAGGTCGTGGTGCCTCGCGAGGCCAGGTGTCGGAGACGGCGGGGCGGTCGTCTCCGATCCACCGGCCCGGGTGGTGCGCCCTGGTGGACGCACCAGCCGGGCCCCGGTGCTTTCCAGGGCCCGGTACGCCGGACAGCCGGCCTGCTCAGCGGCGTCGATCCAGATACTGCGCCTGGTACAGCGACTGCGGGAACAGCCCCGACCGGTTCGCACCCTCGATGTACCCGGCCGGCTGCTCGAACGGCCCGTCACCGGTGATCACGCCCTTGCACCCGATCGCGTAGTTCTGCGCCGTCGGCGGCTTCTGCACCACCAGCTTCGCCGCGCCGGTGTCGCAGTTCCACCCGACCGAGTGCGAGGTCGCCCAGCCGTGCCCGGTGCCGTAGTCGCCGCGGTTGTAGATCCCGAGCACCAGGTCGACCTTCGGCTCACGATCGACGAAGTTGTCCCAGAGCAGCCCCTGGCTCCAGCGCCGGTGCCCCTCGCTCGAGGCGAGCGCGCCGACCGACGTACCGCGCAGGAAGACGATCCCCGACGCGCTGCTGGCGCCGTTGGAGATGAAGGCGTGCCGCGCCTTCGTCGCGTGACAGTCGACGAACAGCACCTGCTGCGAGAACGCCTCGCAGTTGAAGTTGTAGCGCAGCCCGCCGGTCACCACCGACGCCGGATCGAGCGCGTTGCAGTCCCGGACGGTCACCCGCGTCGCCTCGGTCGTCTCGACGCCTGCCTTCGCGAAGTGCAGGAACGTGCTGTCCCGCACCCACGCGTCCTCCACCCGCCGGACCTTCACGGCGACGAAGGCGTGCGCCTCGTCGACATCGGGGTCGCCGGCGAACTGGATGTCGATCCGCAGCCGCTCGACACCGACCTCGGTGACCAGCCCGGCCCGGTCCCAGACGTACAGGTACGACTGCGCGAGCGAGCGGCGCAGGTGCTCGAAGACCGGTACGTCGACGGTGACCGTGTTGCCGCGGATGCCGGTGATGCGGCGGTTGTAGGTGATCGGCTGGCTGTCGACCGTCCAGCCCGCGTCGGTCGCCGTACCGCCGTGGTCGACCGTAGCCAGCCAGGCCTCGGTGCACGGGTGGATCATGATGATGTTGTCGCCGCGCCGCAGGCCGCTCGCGTCGGCGACGTCGAACGAGCGAGCGCCGACCTTCACCCAGTCGGAGGTGATGTCGGTGCGGGTGCCGGGCACCTCACCGCGCCAACTGGTCGCCGGGCCGTCCGCACCCAGTACGACGACGTCGCGGGAGACGGGCGTGTTGCCGGTCGCCTGGATGATCGTGTCCCGGCGTGGGTCGGCGCCGTCGCCGGAGCCGCGCAGCACCACCCCGGACTGGCGGACGCGGAGCGTGCCGGCCACCGCGTAGTTGCCTGGAGCAAGCAGTACGGCGCCCCGGCGGGCGGCCGGGCGGGCGCCGACCTCGTCCAGGGCGGCCTGCAGGTGCGCGGTGTTGTCGCCTTCAACAGGCCTGACGGTCTTCACCGTCGGGACGTGCGGGATCGGGCGGTCGCCGTGGTGGTACCCGGCGTGGCTGAAGTCGGGGATCCGATTGCCTTCGGCGTCCTCGCGGTAGACGAGGCGGTAGCGCGCGTCGTACCGGACCAGCTCGGACTGCCAGAGTCCGGTCGCCTCGGCACTGCGAGTCCCCAAGGCCACTCCCCCGACGATGGCACCTCCGGCACCGAGCACCGTACGCCGGCTGAACTGTCTCGTCATCGAACACCTTCCTGATGGGCGGATCAGGAGGCACAGTCTGAGGTCAGTCACAGAGCCTTGGCAAGCGCTTACCGATGGATTGGGAACAAATTCCCGCCAGGTGGAACTACTTGAGATTTCAGAGGCGCGTAGAACGATCCGGGGCGGCTGCCGGGCCGGGGTAGCCGTCGGCGACCGCTGACAGCGGGGTTGCTCTTCCCGCCGACCAAGCAGCCCGGAACGCCCGCCGATCCAGCGTCTGCTCGATCGCTCGCCTCGTCTGCGCCCGATCCGCCTTCTCGATCTCCGGGATCGGCGCACCGATCACCTCGCGGATCCCGTCCGCCGCGCCCAGCAGGAACGCCGCGTACTCCGTCCGGTTCCGCTGCTGGGCGACCGTCGCCAGCTCCTCCAGCACGCTCGCCGACCGCCACCGGTCCCCCAGATCCCGATGCTCCGCCAGGCTCTCGTCCAGCAAATGCACCGCGCGCTCAGTCAGCCCGCGCCTCCGCTCGACGATCCCCAACTGGTTGAGCGACCACGCCACACCCTCGCGATACCCGAGCCGCTGCGACAGCGCCAAGCTCTCCTGCAGCAGCTCCTCCGCCTCGGCCAGCTCCCCGCCGTACTGCGCGATCGTGCCGAGGCTGATCAACGACCACGCCAGCCCCTCACCGTCGCCGACGGTCCGGAAGCTATCCCGCGCCCGCTTGCAGCGCCGCGTCGCGATCTCCAGATCACCCCGCAACCACGCGACGAAGCCGAGCTGATTGTGCGCCCACGCCATCCCCGCGCGATCGCCGAGACTCTCGAACAGGTCGTAGCTCTGACAGTGCAGGTTCTCGGCCGTCCGGTAGTCCCCGCGCTCCCGCGCGACACTGCCGAGCCGCTGCATCACCAGTGCCGTCCCGGCGACGTCGTCCAGCTCCTTGTACTGCGCGAGCGCCGACTCCAGCCGCGCGGTCGCGACGTCGTACTCGCACTGGAGGAACGCGAGCATCCCCGCGCCGAGTTGCGCCTTCGCCTTCGCCGCGGTCAGATCGGCCCGGCCGTCGACGAGCGTGAGCGCCCGCTCGAGCCAGTCGCCGCCCTCGGCGTAGTGCCCGCGCAGGTAGCAGAACAGCCACAGCCCACCGGCCAGCCGGATCGCTTCGGCGCTCGCCTCCGTGCGCAGCGACCAGTTCATCGCGGCGCGCAGATTGTCCAGCTCACCTTCGAGGCGGTCGAGCCAGGACGCCTGGTTCGCGCCGCGCAGATGCGTCTCGGCCTCCTCGGCCAGGCTCAGGTAGAACGCCGCGTGGTTGCGCGTGACCTCCGCGGCCCGGCCGCTCTCCGCGAGCCGGTCGGCGGCGAACTCGCGGATCACCGCAAGCATGTCATACCGCCCGATCCCGCCCTCGCGGCTGACCCGGATCAGCGACTTGTCGACCAGCCGGCCGATCAGGTCCAGCGTCTCGGCGCGCTCCCGTGGACCGGGCGTCGTCGAACCGGTCAGGACGGCGGCGGCCGCGTTGAGCGTCCAGCCGCCGACGAACACCGACAGCTCGGCGAACAGCTCGCGCTCCGGCGCCGTCAGCAGCTCGTAGCTCCAGCCGATCGCGCCCTCCAGTGACTGCTGCCGCGGGCCCGCCGTACTGGCTCCGCCGGCGAGGATGCCGAACGACGTCTCCAGCTCCGTCGCCAGCTCCTCGACGGTCAGCACGTTCGTCCGCGCGGCGGCCAGCTCGATCGCCAGCGGCATGCCCTCCAGGCGACGGACCACGCGGGCGACCTGCTCGATCTGCTCGCGCGGCGCGTTGCCGCGGGCGGTCGCGCGGTCGACGAACAGCCGGACGGCCGGGGACGCGTCGGGCTGCTGCTCCAGCTCGGGCAGCGCGAGCGGCGGTACGACGTACACGCTCTCGCCCGGGACCCGGAGCAGCTCGCGGCTGGTGGTCAGGATCGACAGGTTCGGGCACGACTCCAGCAGTACGCCGGAGATCTGTGCCGCCGTCGCGACCACGTGCTCGCAGTTGTCCAGCACCAGCAGGATCTTGCGCCGGCCGACCTGCTCGGCGATCTCGTCGACCAGGCGCGCGCCGTCGAGCGGGTGCAGGCCGGTCGCCGTCGCGAGCGCCGAGGCGACCGCGGCCGGGTCGGCGATCGGCGCCAGCGGCACCCAGCAGACGCCGTCCTCGAACCGGCGCCCGATACCGCCGGTCAGCGCGAGCGCGAGCTGCGTCTTGCCGACGCCGCCCGGACCGCTGAGCGTGAGCAGGCGCGTGACCTGCTCGCCGACCAGGCGGCCGGTCTCGGTCAGGTCGTCGGAGCGGCCGATCAGCTGGTTCGCCGGGACCGGCGGGGGCCGCAGCGCGGTCCGCGGGCTGTCGCCGTCGCGGCGGGCGGCCGCCGCGAGCTGAGCGCGATCGGGCGCGCCGAGCTGGAGAGCGTCTCCGAGCTGCCTGAGCGTGTGCGGCCTGGGCGCCCGGCGACGACCTCGTTCGAGGGCCGCGATCGCATCGACGCTCAGCCCCGCGAGCTCCGCCAGCCCCTCCTGCGACAGCCCGGCCTCTCGCCGGTGCCGGCGCAGCAGATCACCGAAACCCGTTGTCCGAACGTCGTCCGAGCCGCGGCGAGACCCGTCAGACGGCACAGGACGGCTCCACCCAGTCTCCGACCCGTACGCGGCGGTCGCCGCGCACCCCCAAAAAGTATCGTCAACCGCCCCAGGTTGTCGCCCGCTACGCGGAGTTCCCAGCGAACTGCCAGGTACCAGCCAGTTCAAACACTCAGTTGATTACCCATGGTGATGGGCGATCGCCGTGCGCATCGCCGCTCGGGCCCGGCGGCGATCACCGGCGGCGTCGTACGCCGTCGACAAGCGGAACCACGCTCGCCAGTCCTCCGGCGCGGCCTCCACTTCGGCTTGGTACCGCGCAAATGCAGCGTCAGCGGCGGTGCGGTCGATGCGGCCGGACGGGCGGCGCGGGAGGTCGTCGACGGGGAGGCCGCCTTCGTGGTCGAGCTCCTGGGCGAGGGCTTCGGTGCGGCGGCCGAACTGGAGCTCGCGCCAGACCAGGTAGAGGCCGACCAGCGGGATCACCAGGACGGCGGCGCCGAGGCCGACGGCGACCGGGTCGCCGGTGCCGATCAGGAGGACGCCGCGCCAGCCGACCAGGACGGCGTACGCGACGAAGACGACCGCGATCACGATCACCGCGCGCTTGGCGGTCATCGCGGCAGCTCCGGTCGAGGTGTCATCGGCGGCGGCTCAGTCGAGGTCGAGGAAGTGCTCGAGGCCGACGGTCAGGCCGGGCGTGTCCACGATCCGGCGGACGCCGAGCACGACGCCGGCCATGAACGACTCCCGGTGCATCGAGTCGTGCCGGATCGTCAGCGTCTCGCCGACACCGCCGAACAGCACCTCCTGGTGCGCGACCAGACCGCGCAGCCGGATGCCGTGCACGCGGATCCCGTCGAACTCGGCGCCGCGAGCGCCGTCCAGGCCGGTCGTGGTCGCGTCCGGGATCGGCCCCGAGTGCGCCGCGCGCCGGGCCGCGGCGATCAGCTCCGCCGTCCGGCGAGCCGTCCCCGACGGCGCGTCGACCTTGTCCGGGTGGTGCAGCTCGATGATCTCGACCGACTCGTAGTACTTGGCGGCCCGGGCGGCGAACTGCATCATCAGCACCGCGCCGATCGAGAAGTTCGCGGCGATCAGCACACCGGTGCCGGGGCTCTTGTCCAACTGCCCGCGCAGCACGTCGAGCCGCTCGTCGTCGAAACCGGTGGTGCCGACGACCGCGCTGACGCCGTTCTCGATGCACCAGGCGAGGTTGCCCATCACGACCTCGGGCCGGGTGAAGTCGACCACCACCTGGGCGCCGGCCTTGGCCAGCTCGGCCAGCTCGTCGCCCTGGTCGAGCCGGGCGACCAGCTCCAGCCCGTCCGCGTCCTCGACCGCCAGACACGTCTCGGCGCCCATCTTGCCCTTGGCACCCAACACCCCGACCTTGATCATCCGCACCCTTTCCACACCAGTCGTCCCGGGCAAGGATCTCATTCGCCGGGCCGGATCAGTTCAGCGACTTGGTGTAGCACAGCGCCGCCGGCTGATCGACGTACTTCCCGTACGGCGGCGCCGGCCGGTAGTCCAGCGACTCGTACAGCGCGATCGCCTCGGGCTGCCGGCTCCCCGTCGCGAGTCGCAGCGACGTCGCACCGCGGTGCCGGGCCAGCGCCTCGGCCGAACCGATCAGCCGGCGCGCGATCCCCTGCCCACGCTGGTCCGGTCGCACGTACATCCGCTTGATCTCGCCGACGCCTTCGACCACGGGCATCAGGCCGATGCAGCCGACCGCGTCACCGCGGTGATCGGCGACCAGGAACGACGTCGCCGGATCCACCGGGTGCGAGGAGGTGGCCGGGTAGCGGGTGAACAGTTCCTTCAGTGCCAGGTCGAGCAGCAGCACCAGCCCGAGGTCGTCCCGGGGCCGCGGCTCGATCAGTACTCGGGTCTGCACGCGGTCAGGATGCCACGCCGGTGGTGTAACTCGCCTGTGCTTTCTCGGCGAAGTGACAGGCCACCTGCTGCCCGGATTCCAGCACCCGCAGCTCCGGTACGTCGACCGAACACTTCGCCTCGGCCTGCAGGCAACGGGTGTGGAAGCGGCAGCCCGACGGCGGCGAGACCGGCGACGGCGGATCGCCCGCGAGGATGATCCGGCGCCGCCCGCCGGCCCGCGCGAGTCCGGGCTCGGCGGACAGCAGCGCTTGGGTGTAAGGGTGCGCCGGTACGTCGTACACCTCGTGGTGGCGGCCGAGCTCGGCGACCTTGCCGAGGTACATGACCGCGACCCGGTCGGAGACGTGCCGGACCACCGACAGGTCATGGGCGACGAAGATGATGCTCAGACCGAGCTCGCGCTGCAGCCGCATCAGCAGGTTGACCACCTGGGCCTGGACGGAGAGGTCGAGCGCCGACACCGGTTCGTCGCAGAGCAGCACGTCCGGGTTGAGCGCGATGGCCCGCGCGATCCCGATTCGTTGCCGCTGGCCACCGGAGAACTGGTGCGGGAACTTCGTCTCGTCCTCGGCGCGCAGGCCGACCAGCTCCAGCAGCTCACGGACCCGCTTCCGGATGTCCATGCCCTTCGAGACGTCCGGGTGGACCTCCAGCGGCTCGGCCACGATCTCGCCGACGCGCATCCGCGGGTTCAGGCTCGAGTACGGGTCCTGGAAGACGACCTGGACGTTGCGCCGCCAGCGCCGCAGCTCGCGGCCCTTCAGCTTCGCGACGTCGGCACCGTCGTACAGCAGCGAGCCGTCGGTCGGCTTCTCCAGCGCGGCGAGCAGCCGGACCAGCGTCGACTTCCCGCAGCCGGACTCGCCGACGATCCCGAGCGACTCACCCTTGCGCAGGACGAGATCCACGCCGTCGACGGCCCGGACCAGAGTCCTGGTCCCGAACGACAGCGCCGGGCTGATGTCGTAGTGCTTCACCAGGTTCGTTGCCACCAGCAACTCGTCGGTCATCCGACCTCCCTCAGGTCAGCACTTGTACGGCGGATGCAAGCCGCGTCGCGGCCGGGCGCGACGGTCAGCAGCGGTGGGACCTCGTGGGCGCACTCGGCGATCGCGAGCTTGCAGCGGGTCCGGAACGCGCAGCCGGACGGGATCGCCCGCAGCGACGGCGGCGTACCGGGGATGGTCGGCAGCTCCTGACCCTTCAGGTCCGCCGACGGCATCGAGCCGAGCAGGCCCTCGGTGTACGGGTGCATCGGCTGCTCCAGCGCGGCCGCGGTCGAGGCGCGCTCGACCACGTGGCCGGCGTACATCACGACGACGTTGTCGGCGACGTCGGCGACGACGCCGAGGTCGTGGGTGATCAGCACGACGCCCATGTCCCGCTCGGCCTGCAGCTCGGCGATCAGCTCCAAAATCTGCGCCTGCACGGTGACGTCGAGCGCCGTCGTCGGCTCGTCCGCGATCAGTACGTCGGGGTCGAGGGCGAGCGCCATCGCGAGCATCACGCGCTGCCGCATCCCGCCGGAGAACTCGTGCGGGTAGTCGTTGACCCGCTTGGCCGCGGCCGGGATCCGCACCCGGTCGAGCATCTCCGCGGCCCGTTTCATCGCGTCGGCCTTGGACATCCCGCGGTGCACCCGGTAGCACTCGGCGATCTGCTTCCCGACCGACTGCACCGGGTTCAGCGCCGACAGCGAGTCCTGGAAGACCATCGTGATTCGGTCCCCGACGATCCGCCGGCGTTCCTTCACCGACATCGCGATCAGGTCGTCGCCGCGGTACTTCGCCGTACCGGAGACGATCCGTCCTGGCGGCATCTCCAGGATCCCGGTCAGCGCCTGCGTCGACACCGATTTTCCGGACCCGGACTCCCCCAGGATCGCGAGCGTCTCGCCCGCCCGCACCTGCCAGGAGACACCGTCGACCGCCCGTACGGTCCCGTGCGGAGTGTCGAACTCGACACTCAGATCCTCGACCTGCAACAAGATTTCGTTCATTTCATCAACTTCGGGTCGAGGGCGTCGCGGATCGAGTCGCCGATGATCATGAACGAGATCGTCATCGTCGAGATGAACAGCGCCGGCCAGAGGAACAGGTGCGGGGTGTCGCGGTACGCCGCCGCGACGCCGAACTGCGAGCCCCAGGAGATCGACGGCGGTTGCAGGCCGACACCGAGGAAGGTGAGCACCGCCTCCAGCCCGACCAGCCCGCCGATGCCGAGCGTGGTCATCGCGAGCAGCGGCGCCATCGCGTTCGGGAACACGTGCTTGCGCAGGATCCGCAGCGGCGGTACGCCGACCGAACGCGCCGCGAGCACGTACTCGCGGTTGCGCACCGAGAACACCGTCGAGCGCATCACCCGCATGCCCTGCGGCCACCAGGTGAGCAGGATGACCGCGACGATGATCCAGATGCTCCGGTTCGGCACCGAGTTCAGGATCACGATCAGCGCGATCAGCCCGGGCAGCGCGAACAGTACGTCGGCCACCCGCGAGATCACCGTGTCGACCGCGCCCGGGAAGTACCCGGCCAGCAACCCGAGGATCCCGGCCACCAGGAACCCGCCGATCCCGGCGACCAGGCTGACCAGCACCGACGGGCGGGCGCCGTAGATGACGTTCGCGAAGTAGTCGCAGCCCTGGATGTCGAAGCCGAACGGGTGCCCGGGCTCGCGGCCGTGCTGGGTCTTGGCCAGCTCGCAGAACCGCGGGTCCACCGACGTGAACAACTTCGGAAACGCTGCCATCACGAAGAAGGTCAGCACCAGCACCGTGCAGAGCACGAACTGCGGTTTGCGCAGCAGCGCGCGGAGCAGCTCGGTGTTGGACAGCGTCCGGCCTTCGAGGTCGGCCGTCTCGGTCCCGAAGACCTGCTGGGCCTCAGACATTGCGCACCCTCGGATCGATCGCGCCGTAGACGATGTCGACGACCAGGTTGATCACGATGAACATCACGAAGGCCAGCGTGGACAGCAGCACCACCACACCACCCTCCTTGAACCGGATCGCCGAGAACATGAACTGCCCGAGCCCCGGCAGGTTGAAGATCGACTCGGCCAGCACCGCGCCGGCGAAGATCCCGGCGAAATCGATCCCCATCAGCGTGACGACCGGCAGCAGCGCGTTCGGCATCACGTGCCGCCACAGGATCCGCTGCTCCCCCAGACCCTTGGCCCGGGCGGTCTTCACGAAGTCGGCGTTCGCGGTGTCGACGATCGAGGTCCGGGTCAGCCGCGCCATCCCGGCGAATCCGCTGATCGCGATGCAGACCGCGGGCAACAGGTACGCGAGCGGCCAGCCGTCCGCCGTACCGGAGACCGGGAGCCATTTCAGCTCGACGCCGAACACGTACTGCCCCGCGAAGTACAGGACAAGCCCCGGTACGGCGAGCACCACCAGCGTGGACAGCAGCAGCATCCGGTCGACCAGCCCGTTGCGCCGGAAGCCGGCGTACAGGCCGAACAGGAGACCCGCGATCCACTGCAGCGCGAGACTCATCGTGGCGAGCTTGAGCGTGACGGGGATCCGCAGCTTGAGCTGACCGGCGATGTCGGCACCGGCGAACGTCGTCCCGAAGTGGCCGGTGAAGATGTCCTTCATCGACAGCAGGTACTGGACGACGAACGGCTCGTCGAGATGGAACTGCGCCCGCTTGGCAGCCAGCACCGCAGCCGGGATCGGCTTGTCACCGGCCAACTCACGCAGGGGGTCCCCGGGCATCGCGAACACGAGCGCGAAGACCCCGAGCGTGACGATCAGCCCGATCGGAACCGCCGTCAGAATCCGGCGGAGAACGAAGCGGGTCACTTGAACGTGGAGTAGAGCGCCTGGACGCCGGTGTACTTCGACACCCGCGGCTCGATCTTGGCCGAGTGCAGGTAGGCGTTCTGCTTGGTGTAGAGCGGGATCAGCGGCATGTCCTCGAGCGCGATGTCCTCGGCCTGCTGGTAGAGCTTGATCGCCTTGTCCGGGTCGGGCTCGGAGTCGCCCTTGGCCAGGACGGCGTCCAGTGCGGGGTTGGCGTAGCCGGCGAAGTTCGCGTCGCCGGACGACTTGAACATCGGCGTCAGGTAGTCCTCGATCGACGGGTAGTCGTGGCCCCAGCCGGAGAACCGCAGGCCGTCGAGCTTGCGGGTGTCGGCCAGCGTGGTGATCTCCGAGGCCTGCTTGCCGGTGTACTTGACCTCGAGGCCGAGGTTCTGGCGGAGCATGTTGCCGATCGCCTCGGCGAAGATCTGGCCGGTCGCCGACGTGGTGCTGTAGTTGATGTTCAGCGGGCCGGAGTAGCCGCCGGCCTCCTGGAGCAGTTGCTTGGCGGCGGTCGCGTCGAAGGCGCAGTACTTGCAGGCGTCGGCGCGGTAGCCGTTGATGTCCGGCGCGATCAGGCCGGTGGCCGGGCTCGACAGGCCGACCAGGTCGGCCATCGCCTTGCGGTCGATCGCCATCGAGAACGCGTGCCGCAGCTTGGGGTTCTTGAACCGGGCGTCCCAGGCGGGCAGCGTCAGGTAGTTGGCGCCGGAGGGCTCCGCCGTCACCCAGCCGTCGGGCGCGTCGGTCTTGAAGGTCTTCACCTTGGTCGGCGGGACGTCGACGAAGTCGACGCTGCCGGCCAGGAACTCGTTGTACGCCGTGTCGGCGTTCGGGATGAACCGGTACGTGAGCGCCGTCGCCTCGGGTGCGTTCGGGCCCTTGTAGCCGTCCCACTTGACCAGCTTGATGTCGTCACCGGGGTTCCAGGCACCGTCGAGCTTGAACGGGCCGTTGCCGATCGGCTTGCGCTTGTAGGCGTCGGGGTCCTTGCGGACCTCCTCCGGCAGCGGCGCCAGGCCGAGGTACTGAAGGGTCAGCCCGAACTGCGAGAACGGAACCTTGAGCTTGATCGAGAAGGTCAGGTCGTCGATCTGCTTCAGCCCGCTGAGCGCCTTGACCGAGGTCGGCTTCGGCGTCGCGCCGTCCGGCGTCGGCGGGTTCAGCGCCTCGTAGCCCTCGACCTTGGAGAAGAACCCGTTGTTCTTCCAGGCGGTCGAGCCCTGCGCGGTCAGGTTCCAGCTGTCGACGTAGTCCTTGGCGGTCAGCTTCTGGCCGTTCTGGAACGTGTTGCCCGGCTTGAGCTTGATCGTCCAGGTCTGGCTGGTCTTGTCCGGCGTCACCGAGTCGGCGAGCACGTTGACGGTCTTCCCGGTGTTCGGGTCGGTGGCGACCAGCGGCGCGAAGACGGCCTGGGCGATCTGGATCCCCGGGCTGCCGTTCTCGTTCAGCGGGTTGATGTACTCCAGCGGGTCGGCGGCGATCGCGATCACCGCGCTCTTCGCCCCACTCCCGGAGCTACCGTCACCGCTGCCACTGCCGCTGTCACCACAGGCGCCGAGCACCAGGGCCAGCCCCAGCGACATCCCCACTAGACCAGTCACACGTCGCACGGTCGAACCAACTTTCCCTTGGGCGGGCGGAATGTGGTCGCCATCGTGGCTGGTCGTTACTGCGCATGTCAACGTTGTCAGTGACAAAAAAGCCTGCCGTAACAAGGAAGTTACGCGGAGGAAGAACAGGCCTAGACCTCAGAGCACCTGGAGAAGCCACAGGCGTCCGCCTCGACCATAAACCCATCCGCAGGCCGAAGTCATCAGACCAAAGCTCAGCTCTTCGCCTGATCGGCGAAGAGCTGAGCGAACCGCCCGCCCTGGCGATCGAGCAGTTCGCCGTACCGCCCGACCTGCACCACCACGCCGTCGTCGAGCACGTAGATCCGGTCCATCTCGCGCAGCGTCCAGGCCCGGTGCGACACCACGACGGTGATCCGCTCGTGCCGGGTCCGGCGCAGCTCGGAGAAGATCTCCCGCTCCGCTTCGGCGTCGATCGCCGACGTCGGCTCGTCGAGGATCCAGACCCCGGCTCCGCGCAGGTAGATCCGGGCGAGGGCGAGGCGTTGCCACTGGCCGCCGGAGACGCCGGTTCCGGCCCACTGCTGCCCGAGCTGGGTGTCGAGGCCGGACGGCATCCGGCCGGTGAAAGCCTGCGCCTCGGCCGAGACCAGCGCACGGCGTACGGCGTCGTCGGTGACCGGGGCCGGCGCTCCGAGCGCGACCACGTCGCGCAGGCTGAACTCGAACTTGCCGAACTCCTGGACCAGCAGGCCGAAGTGGCCGAGCCGCTCCGACTCGGTGAGGGCTGCTGCGTCGCGGCCGTCGAGCAGAACGCGGCCGCTGGACGGCGTCAGGGTGCCGACGAGGGCGTTGACCGCCGTTGTCTTTCCGGCACCGTTGACTCCGACCAAGGCGATCATCTCGCCGCGTTCGGCGCGGATGGACACGTTGTGCAGCGCGGCGCGGTCCGCGCCGGGATAGCTGTAGGAGACGGCATCGAGCTCGACCGACCGCACCGAACGCACGACCACCTGCGGATCGGCGGGTGGGACCGAGGCGACGAAGCGGCGATAAGTCCGCGCCTGCGGTGACGCGGTGATGATCGTGCCCAACGCGTATCCACACAGGCGAATCGCGTTCAGCCCCGAGATCGTTCCGGCGACGGCGGCCGCCGTACCGGCCCCGGAGGCGTCGCCCTGGACCAGCGCGACGAGGGCTCCACCGAAGAGCGCGGCGGTCGCCAGTGCGGCCGCGAACTCCCACCGCATCGCCGTGCCGATCATCCGGTCCAGCACCTTGGCCGCCTCGGCGCGTCGACCGGCGATCAACTCCGCGACCTTCCTGCCGGTGCCCAGAACCGCCAGTTCGGTCCCCGAGCGTTGCTGGACAAGCTGCTCGGTCGCGTACGCCGCCCGCCGGTCCGCCGCGGCGACCGCCGGCCAGCCGCGCGCTTCCATCCGTGAGATGCCCGTGAACGCGAGCACCGTCGGTGCGAGCGCGGCGAGGATCAGGATGCCGGACACCGGGTTGATCTCCCCCACCACGGCACACAGCACCACCGAGGTCACGCCGGCCCCGAGCACCTGGAGCGTCTTGCCCGCCACGGCATCCATCACCGCGGTCGCCGCCTGGCCGGCTTCCAGATCGGTCGTCACGTCGGCCCGGGCCAACCGGCTCGGCGCCAGCCGGGCGGCGGCGTGGGCCAGGTCCACGCGGTACCGCAGCCGGAGCCGTAGCCCCAGGCGCTGCGTCGCCGCGAGCCCGATCTGCCCGAGCGGGTACATCGCGCCGACGACCCCCGTCAGGCCGAGCAACGAGCCCCACGAGCGCTGACCGGCCGATAGCCCGTCGACCAGTCGTTCCAGAAACACCACCTGCGCCGCGGGCAACGCGGCCTGCACCAGGAGGAGAACCGCCGACACGGCGAGCCAGCCGCGTGCCCAGCGCGCGGCGTCGCTCAGCGATTCGGTGGCGGTACGAACGGAGTCCCGGAGGGCGTCACGGGTCGACAGGCTGGACATACAGGTCCTCTTTCATCGCAGGCCGAAGTCCCAGCCGGTGGACCGGCGGGACACGTTGGGCCGCTAAGTGCGATGTGATTCTGATCAGCGAATCCAGAGGCAGATAACGTACGGCGGTGTCGCCGCTGCTGATTCTTCCGCACCTGAGCGACTTGTGCACCCCGGCGATGCCCCGGGTCTAGGAGGAGCGCTGCGCCAGCCGGGTCAGCAGGTCTCGGCTGGCTGCGGCCACCGCGGGGGTGACGCCGAGCTCGCGGAGCATTTCTGTGGCCGCGGCCATCTCGTCGGCTCGGCGTACGGCGTGCTGGTGCGTTCCTTCGACCAGGCGGTCGACCGTGGCGGCGTCGGCGCGGGTGAGTTCCTCGGTGATGTTGGCGCGCAGCCAGTCCTCCAGGCCGGCGGCGCGGGCGGCTTCGAGGGCCTCGACGACGGCGGCGGCCCAGCCTTTGAAGAAGACGCTGCGGAGGAGTTTGCGCTCGGCGGCGAGGCCGGCTTCTCCTTCGAGTACGTCGACGGACGCGCCGAGGGGTCGGAGGAGTTCGGCGACTTGGGCGGCGGCTACGCCGCTGGTCAGCAAGGGGGTCCGCAGTCCTCGGCCTGGTACGGGAGCCATGATGGAGACGTCGGCGAACGGTACGCCGGCCTCTCCCGCGACTGCGGCCAGTTCGCGCTTCAGGGCGGGCGAGGCTGTGTTGAGGTCGGCCCAGATCCCTGTGCAGCCAGGCAGGCCGACTCGCAGCGCGTCGAGAGCGACCTTCGAGCTGTTCACGCTGAGCACCAAGTCGGCGCCGGTCGCGGCAGCTGCTTCGTCGCTGGTGTCGACGACACCAGGAGGTGCGGAAACGGCTGGGTCGTAGCCGCGGACGACGGCGCCGGCTGCCACGAGATCGAGCGCGATCGCGCTGCCGGCCTCGCCGAACCCCAGCACCGCTACGGTCACCGGAACGTGCTGCGCCATCCGGGTCTCCTCTCGACGATCGGACGCTACACTAAAACCCCGCCAATATTGGCGACAATTTTGGTTTGTGAGATGGAAGGAGCCGGACGTGACAGTGGGCCGCGGCGAGCGGAGTGACGCACCACCGGCGGTGGCCGCCATCCGGGCGGCGATCGTGGGCGGGCAGTTCGTGCCGAACCAGCGGCTGGTCGAGGCCGACTTGTCCGAGCAGTTCGCGATCAGCCGGGCCGCCGTGCGTTCGGCGCTTCTCGAGCTGACCAACGAGGGCCTGGTCGAGCGGGTGCAGAACCGCGGCGCCCGGGTTCGCGCGGTGTCGCTCGACGAGGCGATCGAGATCTCTGAGGTCCGGATGGCGCTCGAAGGGCTGTGCGCGGCGAAGGCGGCTGAGCTGGTCACCGCGGAGGAGATCAAGGAACTGAAGGCGATCGGCAAGGCGATGCGCAAGGCGGTCGCCGGCGGGGACCTGCTCGGGTACTCGCAGCTGAACCAGAACCTGCACCGGCGGGTGCGGGAGCTCAGCGGACAGGAGACCGCGCTCCACGTCCTCGAGCGCTTGCGGGCACAGAGCGTGCGGCACCAGTTCAAGCTCGCGATGCATCCGGGCAGGCCGAACGTGTCGCTGCCGGAGCACCTGGCGATCATCGAGGGGATCTGCACGCACGACCCGGTCGCTGCGGAGGAGGCCGCGCGCGCTCACCTGCGCAGCGTGATCGCCGCCCTGCGTGAGGTCGACCAGGCCGGCACCGGGCCGCACTCCTTGCCCTAAGCAACAATTTGTTCAGAGATCGCGGTAGCTCAAAGTAGTCCTTGACGCTTGTTGCCAAAATTGTTAACAATTTAGGCGAAGATCCTGGCTGCAAAGGAGCGACATGAGCGAGCATCCGCGTCCGTCCGACCATGCCCGGCTGCTGGTCCGCGGCGCGTACGACGTGCACATCCACGTGGCCCCGGACGTGATGCGCCGGCTGATCGACGACGTCACGCTGGCCGACCGGTTCGCCGCCGAGGGACTGGCCGGGTTCGTGCTGAAGTCCCACTACGTGCCGACCACCGAGCGCGCGGCCGTCGTCCGCCGGGCGCACCCCGGGATCGACGCGGTCGGCGCGATCACGCTGAACGCGTCGGTCGGCGGTCTGAACCCGATCGCCGTCGAGATCGCCGGCCGCGGCGGCGCGAAGGTGGTCTGGCTGCCGACCGTGGACAGCTCGAACCAGCGGCACTGCCAGGCGACCGAGCCCGAGGGCGCCACTCCCCCGATGTGGGCGCAGCTGCAGGACGACCTGCGCGCGGCCGGGATGGCCGCCGAACCCGTCGAGGTCCTCGACCCCGACGGCACGGTCAACCGGCCGATGCGCCAGGTGCTGCGGCTGATCGCGAAGCACGACATGGCGCTGGCCACCGGGCACCTGCACCAGGACGAGTCGATCCGGGTGGTCGACGCCGCCGTCGAGGAGGGGGTCCGGCGGATCGTCATCACGCATCCCGAGTTCACCTCGCAGCGAATCGGCCTGGACCGCCAGCGGGACCTGGCCGCGAAGGGCGCGCTGCTCGAGCGCTGCCTGACCACGCCGTACACCGGCAAGGTCGCCTGGGACCTGTGGTTCGGCAACATCCGCGACGCCGGCCCGGAGAACTCCGTGCTGTCCAGCGACCTGGGCCAGCCCTTCAACCCACCGGTCGAGCACGGTCTCGCGCTCTGCGCGGACAAGCTGCTGGCCGCCGGTTTCAGCGACGACGAGATCCGCACGATGGCCGTCCACAACAGCCGCTGGCTGGTCGGCGCGCCACCGTTGCCGGACGCCCCTTCCCACCACAGGTCCGCCAGTGCGGCGGCCTCCGACCTGACGGCAGGTTCCCGAGGATGAACGAACGAAGGATGCTCGTGGTCGGCGCGCACAGCGCGGACTTCGTCTGGCGCTCGGCGGGCGCGGTCGCCGCGCACACCACGGCCGGAGGTTCGGCGCTGGTCGTCGCGCTCTCGTACGGCGAACGTGGCGAGTCCGGTGAGCTGTGGAAGACCGAGGGCCAGACCGAGGCGAACGTGAAGCGGATCCGGCACGAGGAGGCCACCAAGGCCGCCGCCGCGGTCGGCGCCGACTTCCACGCGCTCGACCTCGGCGACTACCCGCTGGAGGTCGGCCCGGAGGCGAACGACCGGCTGGTCGAGCTGCTCCGCGACTTCGCGCCGCACGTCGTACTGACCCACCCGGACAAGGACCCGTTCAACCCCGATCACCCGGCCGCGCACGCCGCCGTCGCGCGAGCCCGCCTGCTCACGTCGGGCGCCGGCGTCGCCAGCGGTTTCAAGACCGCGCCGCCGACCGAGTTCCTGGCCTTCGAGCCGCACCAGCCGGAGCTGTGCGGGTTCGTCCCCAGCGTCTTCGTGGACATCACGGCCGTCTTCGGCCAGAAGGTCGAGGCGATGCAGCACATGGCCGCTCAGCAGTACCTGCAGGAGTACTACGCGCAGCGCGCCGAGCACCGCGGGAACCACGCCCGCAAGGTGACCGGCAACTCCGCGATCCGCCAGGCCGAGGCGTTCCAGCGCCTGGTCCCGAACGTGGTGGGGGCGCTGTGAGCGTCGACGGCAAGGTCTGTCAGGAGCTGGCCGAGGCCGGAGTGGCCACCGTGTACGAGGCGTACGGGCGGCGCGGGTTGCTCGACGTCGACTGGATCCCGATCGCACCCGGTCGCAGCGCGGCCGGTCCGGCGCGGATCGCGCTGTGCGGGCAGGACGACAACCGCGCGGTGCACGAGGCGATGGCTCACCTGCAGGCCGGGGAGATCCTGGTCGCGACGATGCCCGAGGCGGCGCCGGTCGCGCTCGTCGGCGACCTGCTGGCGACGCAGGCGGTGGCCCGCCAGGCGGCCGGCGTACTGGTTGACGCGTCGGTGCGGGACAGCGCCGACCTGGCGACGTTCGACGTACCGGTGTGGGCGCGCTGGCGGCGGTCGCGGGGCGCGACGAAGAACGAGCGCGGCAGCATCGACGTACCGGTGCCGATCGGCGGCACGGTCATCAACCCGGGCGACATCGTCGTCCTGGACGACGACGGCGCGACCGTGGTCGCGGCAGCTGATGTGGACAGCCTGCTGGTGGCGGTCCGCGAGCGGCTGGCCAAGGAGGACGGGCTGCGCCGGCGCTGGGCCGCCGGTGAGCTGAGCTACGACGCCTACGGACTACGTGCCGAGGACGAGGCGCGGGCATGACCGCCGTACTGCAGGCAGACGGGCTGGGTAAGCAGTTCCAGAAGGACGACGAGGCCGTCGTCGCGCTGCGGGACTTCTCGCTGAGCATCGAGGCGGGCAGCTTCGTCTCCGTGCTCGGTCGCAGCGGCTGCGGCAAGTCGACGATGCTCAACCTGCTGGCCGGACTGACCCGGCCGAGCCAGGGCGGCGTCCGGTACCGCGACAAGCTGCTCGACGGGCCGGACGTCGAGATCGGCTACCTCACGCAGTCCGACACGTTGATGCCGTGGCGCGACGTGCTGCGCAACGTCGAGATGCCGCTGGAGATCCAGGGCGTCCCGGCCGCGAAGCGCAAGCAGGTCGCGAGCGAGCTCGTACGCCGGGTCGGCCTGGCCGGCTTCGAGAAGCACTACCCACGCGAGCTGTCCGGCGGCATGCGGCGCCGAGCCAGCCTCGCCCGGATGCTCGCCGGTTCACCCGAGACGCTGCTGCTCGACGAGCCCTTCGGCGCGCTCGACGCGCAGCTCCGGACCGAGCTGCAGGAGGAGCTGCTCACGCTCTGGCAGGGCAGCGGCCAGACGGTGGTGTTCGTGACGCACGACATCGAGGAGGCGCTGCTGCTCGGCGACCGGGTGATCGTGCTCGGTCGCCTCGGCCGCATCCTGCTCGACCGGCCCGTCGACCTGGACCGACCGCGGCCGGTCGTCGAGGTGCGCGTCGATCCGCGGTTCGTCGCGCTGCACGCCGAGCTGGCCGCGGCGCTGAAGGAGGGGACGCGATGAGCGTCGTACCAGTTGAGGACGTGGGCCACGGCCCGGTCCGGATCGCCGTCCCGCGGACCTGGTGGCAGCGGCACGGCATCACCACGACCGTCTGGCTCGTCCGGGTGGCCATCGTCGTCGCCGTGCTCGTGCTGTGGGAGCTCGCGGCCGACCGGTGGATCGACATCACCTTCATCAGCCGGCCGAGCGACATCGTGCAGCGCCTCGGCGAGTGGAGCGGTGACGGCACGCTCTGGTCGAACTCGTGGATCACGATCCAGGAGATCGTCTACGGCTTCCTGCTCGGCGCTGCGGCCGGTGCGCTGGCCGGGTTCGTGCTCGCCCCGCTGAGCTTCGTGTACCGGGTGCTCGACCCGTTCGTGATGGCGCTGTACTCGATCCCGAAGGTCGCGCTGGCGCCGCTGTTCATCGTCTGGTTCGGCATCGGGATGCACATGAAGGTGCTGCTGGCCGCGGCGACCGTGTTCTTCCTGGTCTTCCTGAACACCGCGGCCGGTGTCCGCGACGTCGACCGCGGCCTGATCGACGCGGTCCGGCTGATGGGCGGCACCCGCTGGGACGTCGCCCGCCGGGTGGTCCTGCCGTCGTCGATGACCGGGGTCCTGACCGGGCTCAAGGTCGCCATCCCGTACGCGCTGATCGGCGCGGTGATCGGTGAGCTGGTCGCGTCGAACCGCGGCCTGGGCTACCTGATCAACGACGCCGCGTCGCAGTTCGACACCGCGGGCGTGTTCGCGACGCTGGTGGTGCTGAGCGTCATCGCCGGCGTGCTGAACGTCCTGGTCGGGCTGGTCGGCAAGCGCGTCAACCGCTGGAAGCCGATCGATGACTGAGCGGCTCGGACGCCGGAGCGTCCTCAAGGGGCTGGCCGCCGTACCGGTCGTGCTGGCTGCGGGCGGCTGCGCCCAACGCCACTCGACCACACCGCCCGGCGTGCTGAACATCGGCCAGATCAGCAACTCGGTCGCGTTCCTGCCGCTGTTCGTCGCCGAGAAGAACGGCTACTTCACCCAGGAGGGCATCACCCTCGGCGACCGGCCGCGGCTGGGCACCGGCGCGAAGGTCGCGGCAGCGCTCAAGTCCGGCAGCGTCGACCTCGGCGCGGGGGTCATCACCGACGCCTTCAACCTGGGCAAGATCGACGAGGGGATGCGGATCGTCTCCAGCCTGGTCACCGAGTACTACGTCGACATCGTGGTGCCGCCGTGGTTCCGCGGCCCGGCCGACTCCGCGCCGATCGAGCAGAAGATCGCCGCGCTGGTCGGCAAGTCGATCGGGATCACCGGACCGGCGAGTGGGACCGAGGCGCTGGTCACCTACCTGTTCCGCAGCATCGGGCGGAACGCGAGCACCGACTCGACGCTGGTGAACCTGGGCAGCGCGACCACGTCGGCGATCGGTGCGCTGAAGTCGCGCCGGGTGGACGCGCTCGCGTTCTTCCAGCCGATCGCGCAGCAGGCGGCCGCGGCCAAGGTCGGCAGCGTGTACATCTCGCCGGCCCGCGGCGACGTCCCGAGTCTGCGCGGCGCGCTGCACGGTGTCGTCTTCAGCACCAAGAAGCTGCTCGACCGCAAGCACGACGAGCTGGCCGGGTTCCAGCGCGCGATGCAGCGGGCGCTCGACGACATCCACGGCGACCCGAAGAAAGCCCGGGCGCTGCTCGGCGCCTACCTCAAGGACAGCAACCCGGCCGCGCTCGACGCACTGGTGCCGATCCTGGCCAAGGAGGTGCCGGCGTCCCCCGCGGTCGAGCGGGGGCCGTACGACATCGCGCTGAAGTTCCACCTGGACAGCGGCCTGATCAAGAAGGGCCCGGAGTACGCGGCAGTCGTGCGAGACCTGCCGCCGATCACCTGATCAGAGGTCGAACGCCGTGGTGGACTCGTCGAACGGGCCCATCACGGTCAGGGCCGGCGTCCCGGCGTACAGCTCGGTGGCCAGCTGGTGCACGTCGTCGAGGGTGACGGCGTCGATCCGGTCCAGGATCTCGTCGACGGTCGGGAGCTCGCCGTAGACGAGCTCGGCCTTCGCGATCCGGGTCATCTTGGCGCCGGTGTCCTCCATGCCCATCACCACCGAGCCGCGCATCTGGCCCTTGCCGCGGAGCAGCTCGTCGGGCGTGATGCCGCCGGCGGCGATCGTCTCCAGCTCGCCCCGGATCACGTCCAGGACCTCGGGCGCCTTCTTCGGCAGGCAGCCGGCGTACACGCCGACCATGCCGGAGTCGGCGTACGCCGAACCGAAGGTGAACACCGAGTACGCCAGGCCGCGCTTCTCGCGGACCTCCTGGAACAGCCGCGACGACATGCCGCCGCCGACGATCCCGTGCAGGACACCGGCGACGTAGCGCCGGTCGTCGTTGCGGACCAGGCCGGGCATGCCGAGCACCAGGTGCGCCTGCTCGACGTCCCGGTGGTGCACCTGCACTCCCCCGTACGTCGGAAGCCGGCGCCCCGACCCCTTGCGCACCGGCGCGGGCTCGGCCTCGCCGGTGACCCAGTGCCGCTCGAACGCCTTGCGGACCAGGCGAACCACGTCCGCGTGCTCCACGTTGCCGGCCACCGAGACGACGATGTTCTCCGGGCGGTAGCGGCGCCGGTACCAGCCGATCACCTGACGGCGGGTCAGCCCGGCCACCGACTCCGGCGTACCGGTGATGGAGCGGCCGAGCGGGGTCGGGCCCCACAGCTGCTCGGCGAACAGGTCGTGGATGTGGTCGGAGGTCTCGTCGGCGTGCATCGCGATCTCCTCGTCGATCACGTCACGCTCGGACTCCACGTCCTCCGGCGTCAGCGTCGCCGAGGTGATCATGTCGCAGATCACGTCGACGGCCAGCGGGAGGTCGGAGTCCAGCACCCGCGCGTAGTAGCAGGTGTACTCCTTGCCGGTGAAGGCGTTCATCTCCCCGCCGACGGCGTCCAGCGACGCGGAGATCTCCAGCGCGTCGCGGCGTTCGGTGCCCTTGAACAGCAGGTGCTCGAGGAAGTGCGTGGCGCCGGACAGCTGCACCGGTTCGTCGCGCGAACCGACCCCGACCCAGACGCCGAAGGTGACCGAGCGGAAGCCCGGTACGGACTGGGAGAGCACGCGGAGCCCGGAGGGCAGGACGGTCCGTTTGACCGGACCGCCCTCCTCCGGGCTCAGCAGCGTGCTGGTGATGGCACGTGTCACTCGGCGGGAGCGACCTCTGCGTCATCGGCCTTCTCGTCGGCCTTGTCGCCGTCCTCGCCCTCGATCACCGGGATCAGCGACAGCTTGCCCCGGTCGTCGATCTCGGCGATCTCGACCTGCAGCTTCTGGCCGACCGAGAGGATGTCCTCGACGGCCTCGACCCGCTTGCCACCGGCCAGCGGCCGCAGCTTCGAGATGTGCAGCAGACCGTCCTTGCCCGGCAGCAGGCTGATGAACGCCCCGAAGTTGGTCGTCTTCACGACCGTGCCCAGGTAGCGCTCGCCCTTCTCCGGCATGGTCGGGTTGGCGATCGCGTTGATCATCGCGCGCGCCGCGTCGGCCGAGGGGCCGTCCGTCGCACCGATGTACACCGTGCCGTCGTCCTCGATGGAGATGTCGGCACCGGTCTCGTCGGTGATCTGGTTGATCATCTTGCCCTTCGGGCCGATGACCTCTCCGATCTTGTCCACCGGGACCTTCACCGAGATGACCCGCGGCGCGAACTCGCTCATCTCACCCGGAGCGTCGATGGCCTTCGACATCACGTCCAGGATGGTCAGGCGGGCTTCCTTGGCCTGGGTCAGCGCACCGGCCAGGACGCTGGCCGGGATGCCGTCCAGCTTGGTGTCCAGCTGCAGGGCGGTGACGAAGTCCTTGGTGCCGGCGACCTTGAAGTCCATGTCGCCGAACGCGTCCTCCGCGCCCAGGATGTCGGTCAGCGCGACGTACTCGGTCTCGCCGTTGACCTCACCGGAGATGAGGCCCATCGCGATGCCCGCGACCGGCGCCTTCAGCGGCACACCGGCCGACAGCAGCGACAGCGTCGAGGCGCAGACCGAACCCATCGAGGTGGAGCCGTTCGAGCCCAGCGCCTCGGAGACCTGACGCAGCGCGTACGGGAAGTCCTCGCGCGACGGCAGCACCGGAACCAGCGCGCGCTCGGCGAGCGCACCGTGGCCGATCTCGCGACGCTTCGGCGAACCGACCCGGCCGGTCTCACCGGTCGAGTACGGCGGGAAGTTGTAGTTGTGCATGTAGCGCTTGCGCGTCTCCGGGGAGAGCGTGTCCAGCTGCTGCTCCATCCGGAGCATGTTCAGCGTGGTGACCCCCATGATCTGGGTCTCGCCGCGCTCGAACAGCGCCGAGCCGTGCACCCGCGGGAGCACCTTGACCTGCGCCTTGAGCGGCCGGATGTCGGCCAGCCCGCGGCCGTCGATCCGGATCTTGTCCTTGAGCACGCGCTGCCGGACCAGCTTCTTGGTCAGCGAGCGGAAGGCCGCGGACAGCTCCTTCTCGCGGCCCTCGAAGTCGGCGGCCAGCTTGTCGACCACGGCGGCCTTGACGGCGTCGGTGGCCTCCTCGCGGTCGTGCTTGCCGGCGATGGTCAGCGCCTGCGACAGCTCGTCGGTGGCGGCGGCCTCGACGGCGGCGAAGGCGTCGTCCTGGTAGTCCGGGAAGACCGGGAACTCACCGGTCGGCTTGGACGCGGCGGCGGCCAGCGCGGCCTGCGCCTCGACCAGGGTCTTGATGAAGCCCTTCGAGGCCTCGAGGCCCTCGGCCACGATCTCCTCGGTCGGCGCCTGCTTGCCGGCGGCAACGGCGTCGAAGGTGCCCGGGGTGGACTCGGCCTCGACCATCATGATCGCGACGTCACCGGAGTCGGTCACCCGGCCGGCCACCACCATGTCGAAGACGGCGTCCTCGAGCTCGGTGTGGGTCGGGAAGGCCACCCACTGCTTGTCGATCAGCGCGACGCGGGTGGCGCCGATCGGGCCCGAGAACGGCAGGCCGGCGATCTGGGTGGACATCGACGCGGCGTTGATCGCCAGCACGTCGTACAGCTTGTCCGGGTTCAGCGCCAGGACGGTGATGACGACCTGGATCTCGTTGCGCAGGCCGGAGACGAACGACGGCCGCAGCGGGCGGTCGATCAGCCGGCAGGTCAGGATGGCTTCCTCGGAGGGGCGACCCTCACGACGGAAGAACGAGCCCGGGATGCGGCCGGCGGCGTACATCCGCTCCTCGACGTCCACCGTCAGCGGGAAGAAGTCGAACTGGTCCTTGGGCTTCTTGCTGGCCGTGGTGGCCGAGAGCACCATCGTGTCGCCGTCGAGGTAGGCGGCGGCCGAGCCGGCGGCCTGCTGGGCCAGGCGGCCCGTCTCGAAGCGGATGGTGCGGGTGCCGAAGCTGCCGTTGTCGATCACGGCTTCGGCGTACTGAGCGCCCTCCATGGGCGCGGTGGTGGATCCCGTCACGGGATACCCCTCTCTCACTCTGAGACGACGTGAGGCGCGGGCTCCGGGGGTGTGCCGGTCTTCGATCGAGGCCCGCGGGGGTTTTCGCTCCCGAAGGCCACTACCGAGGACCGGTCGTCGTCCCGGTACGCGGGTCGCGTCGTCTCGTTGTCGTTTAGCTGTTCAGTTGTGCCGGGCCCGGGTCCCGGGCACGGATACGCGAGAAGCGGCCACCGGAGTGCGGTGGCCGCTTCTCACGACGTCATCGGCGCAGACCGAGCCGCTCGATCAGGGAGCGGTAACGGTTGATGTCCTTCTTCGCCAGGTAGTTCAGCAGCCGGCGGCGCTGACCGACCAGGAGGAGCAGACCACGACGGCTGTGGTGGTCGTGCTTGTGCTCCTTCAGGTGCTCGGTCAGGTCGGCGATGCGGTGCGTGAGCAGCGCGACCTGGACCTCGGGGGAACCGGTGTCGCCCTCGGTCAGGGCGTACTCGCCGATGATCTTCTTCTTCGCCTCAGGATTGGCAGACGACACTATTGATCCTCTCGATGTCCGTTGCGCGGCGCACCGGGGCTTTTGTCACCCGGGCACTCTCGATCCGCGGCCGTTCAGACGGCAGCGCCCAGAGTATCAGCCTGTGGACAACGGGTGCGAATCAGCCCTGCTCCGGGGTGTCACCGCTGAGCAGCTGCCGGGCCTGGTCGACGTCGGTCTTCATCTGGACCAGCAGCGCCTCGATGGTGTCGAAGCGGATCTGCGAGCCGCGCAGCCGGGCCACGAAGTCGACCGCGATCCGGGACCCGTACAGCTCCAGGTCGTCGCGGTCGAGCACGTAGGACTCCACCCGCCGGTCGATCCCGTCGAAGGTCGGGTTGCTGCCGACGCTGATCGCGGCCGGAAAGGGCTGCTCGTACGCCGGGGCGCCGGGCGCCGGCTCGAGCACCCGCAGCCACCCGGCGTACACGCCGTCGAGCGGGATCGCGTAGCCGGCCTCGGCCGGGATGTTCGCCGTCGGGTAGCCGAGCTCGCGGCCGCGCTTGTCGCCCTCGACCACGGTGCCGGTGACGCGCAGCGGGCGGCCGAGCGCGACCGCGGCCTGCTCGACGTCACCGGCCGCGATCAGCCCGCGGATGTACGTCGACGACCACGGCTGCTCGTCGCCGCGCAGCTGCAGCCCCTCGACCTCGAACCCGGCGGTCGCGCCGGCCTCGACCAGGGTGTCGACGTGCCCGGCGGCCTTGTGGCCGAAGCGGAAGTTCTCGCCGACCACCACCGCCTTCACGTGCAGCGTCCCGACCAGGACCCGGTCGATGAATTCCTGCGGCGACCAGTTCGACGTCTCCTTGTCGAACGGCAGGATCAGCACCGCGTCGGCACCCGCGGCGCCGAGCAGCTTGGCCCGCTCCTCGGGGTCGCTGATCGTCGCGGGCGCCTTGTCGGGCCGCAGCACCGCCATCGGGTGCGGGTTGAAGGTCAGGGCGACCACCGGCAGCCCACCGAGCCGCTCGGCCCGCGCTCGCGCGTGCGCCAGCACCTCCTGGTGGCCGCGGTGCACGCCGTCGAAGTTGCCGATGGTGACGACCGACGGACCGTAGTCAGGGCCCACCTCGTCCAAACCGTGCCAGACACGCATAGGCGCAAGGATTCCACGAATCCCCGCGGGCCGTTGCACCAGGTCCCCGGTCACCCCTTGTAATCGCCCCGTCACTCAACTTACTGTGGGCCGCACTGCCCCTTCCCCGGAAGCAGAGTCCCGGAGGTCATGTGAAGCATTTCCGTGCAGTCGCCGCGTTCACCGCGCTGGCCACCCTCGGCGCGCTGTCCGTCACCGGACCCGCCGAGGCCGCCGCACCGGACCGGCCGCCGGCCCCGCCGAAGGCGGCGTACACCAAGTACGTCGCGCTCGGTGACTCCTACACCTCCGCTCCCCTGGTCCCGCTGCCGGAGCTGCTCTCGCTGGGCTGCCTGCGCTCGACCAGCAACTACCCGAAGCTGCTCGCCGGGATGCTGCACATCTGGAACGTCACCGACGTCAGCTGCGGCGGCGCCGACACCACCAACATGACCCAGTCGCAGAGCACCCCGCTCGGCGTCGCGGCCCCGCAGTTCAACGCGCTGACCAAGGACACCGACCTGGTCACGCTCGGGATCGGCGGCAACGACTTCGGCGTCTTCGGCCGGATCATCGACACCTGCCCGAAGTTGCGCGACAGCGACAGCAAGGGCGCGCCCTGCAAGGCCCACTTCACCGTCGACGGCGTCGACACCCTGAAGGCCGACATCGCCAAGACCCAGGGCCGGATCACCGAGGTCGCCAAGGCGATCAAGGTGAAGTCACCGAAGGCCACCGTGGTACTGATCGGGTACCCGAAGATCGCGCCGGAGAAGGGCACCTGCCCCGACATCCTGCCGTTCGCCGACGGCGACTACGGCTACCTGTACGCGATCGAGCAGGAGCTGAACAAGGCGGTCGCGAACGCGGCCAAGGCGGCCGGCGCGCAGTACCTGGACACCTTCGGGCCGTCCACCGGGCACGACGCCTGCGCTCCCGACGGCCAGGCCTGGATCCAGGGCAAGGACGTGAACCTGCTCCGCGCCTTCAACTACCACCCGCGGTTCGAGGGTCAGGCCGGCGTCGCGTCGCTGACCTACAAGAAGCTGTCCGGCGCACCGGAGACGGTGAGCGCGGACGAACAGGCCGGGTTCGCGCGGCAGGCGCGCGAGCTGAGCAGCAAGGCCGCGAAGACCAGCCTGCCGGAGGGCTACCAGGCCCACCTGAACCGCCTACGGACCGGCGCGCAACGCTGACCCTTTCCAATCCGTACGGCGGACGCCGGGCCGGCTCACTTCACGCGTGAGCCGGCCCGGCGCTTTGTTTCAGCCCAACGCGTTGGCGAGATCGGTCAACGCGGCACCCAGCGGCAGATCGATCCGGTGGGTGGCCAGCGGGTCTCCCCGGGTGATGCCGTGGTTCACGATCAGCACCGGCTTGCCCGCCTTGGCGGCGTACCGGACGAAGCGGAAGCCCGACATCACGGTCAACGACGAGCCGAGCACCAGCATCGACTCGGCCGCGTCGATCAGCCGGTAGCAGCGGTCGACCCGCGGCTTCGGCACGTTCTCCCCGAAGAACACCACGTCCGGCTTGAGCAGCGCCGATCCGCAGTTGCGGCACGGCACCAGCCGGAACTCGCGGACCGTCTCCTCCGGCAGGTCGACGTCACCGTCGGGGTTGATCCGCAGCGCCTCGCCCTCGAAGTCCGGGTTCGCCGCCCGGAACCGGCGGTCCAGCTCCTCACGCGGGCTGGTGTCGCCGCAGTCCAGGCAGATCACGCGGTCCAGGTTCCCGTGCAGCTCGATCACGTCGCGGGCGCCGGCGGCCTGGTGCAGGCCGTCGACGTTCTGGGTGATCACGCCGCTCACGTACCCGCGCGCCTGCAGGGTGGCGACCGCCTGGTGCCCGGCGTTCGGGTCGGCGCGCGCGATGGTCCGCCAGCCCAGGTGACTGCGCGCCCAGTACCGCTGACGACCCGCTTCGCTGCCGACGAAGTCGCCGTACGTCATCGGGGTGTGCGTCCGCAGGCTCCCGGTCGCTCCCCGGTAGTCGGGGATGCCCGACTCGGTCGAGATCCCCGCGCCGGACAGGACGACGACTCCCCCGGCGGCGACCGCGTCGATCACCGGCGCGAGGTCCGCCGTACCGGGGGCAAGCGCGAGCACCTCAGGACCGGGAGTCCAGCTCAACGTAGGTCGGGAGCGCACACCTCCAGCCTACTGACCGCGTTCGACCCCGAGGGTCGCGATCAGGTCCTCGTGCAGCTCGAACCAGACCGTGTGGCAGGAGTCCTTGCCGCTGCCGTCGACCCAGGAGTGGTCGCGCGGGACCTTGCCGAGCGCCGCCGCGAAGCGCAGGTCGTACCCACCCATCCGATCCAGTACGCCGGACAACCGCTGCACCAGCTCGTCGAGCCGCAGGCTGAGCGCCGTCAGCGCCTTCACCACGCGCGCGTCCCACGCCGGGTCGGTGTGGTCGTTGAACGCCATCGGGTCGTCGTCGGACGGCCGCAGCTGCCACTCCGTACAGGCCTGCTGGAGGCGCGCGTTGAGCGGCAGGAACTCCTGGTAGACCTCGCGCAGCACACTCGCGTCGCCGCGCTCGGCGGCGAGCTGCCGCTCGTTCTCCGCCCGCCCGGCGGGGCTGAGCGACCAGCCACGCGTCCCGGCGAACTCGCTCCACGACACCCAGCCGTACGCCTGGTAGTCCAGCAGCAGCTCGCTGGCCACCGCCTGGTCGAGCAGAAACCGAGCCGCCACGGTCTGGTCGTCGGCCATCCCTTTCAGCCGTACGGCGTGCAGCACCAACAACTCGGGCGAAGAGACGCGGTTCATTCCGTCTCCTCCGCCGGCTTGTCCGTGCGGCTCAGCAGCCGGTCCAGCCGCTGCTGCGACGCCTGCGGCGAGTTCAACCCGAGCGCCTGCGCCATCTGCGCCCACGTCAGCCCCAGCCCCCGTGCCGCGAACAGCAGCCCGGTCTCCAGCTGATCGATCTCCGCCCGCGCCGCCGGCAGCAGCTGCAGCGCGGCCAGCGCCGCCTCCTTCTCGTCGCCCTTCCACAGGAAGAACTGGATCAGGTCGACCGCCGACGGCGGAATCGGCGCAGGCTGCCACGGCCGCCGGTCGAGCCCGTCCGCACCCTTGTCGAGCAGCGTCTGCCGGGCCAGCGTCTCCCGCCCGGCCTGCTCGTGATCGTTGCTTTGCACCCCCGAACAGTCCATCATCAACAGATCGTTGTCAACATTCTGTTGAAAGGATGCCCATGCTGAGAGGTACCCCGGGCAGCGCCGGTACGGCGACCGGCCCGGCCCGGATCGTCCACGGCCCCGGCGACTTCCACCGCGTCCGCCGCGGCGACGTGCTGGTCTGCCGCTTCACCGACCCGGCCTGGACCCCGCTGTTCAGCGTTGTCGCCGCGGTGGTCACCGAGGTCGGCGGCCGCCTCTCGCACGCTGCGATCGTCGCCCGCGAGCAGCACATCCCCGCGGTACTCGGCGTCGCCGACGCGACGACCGAGCTCACCGACGGCGAACGAACCACCGTCGACGGCACGGCCGGAACGGTCAGTCGCCCGACGAGCACCGCGACAGTCAGCTAGCCGACCAAGACCACGACAGTCGGCTAGCCGACGAACACGGCGCTGGGCTTGGCCAGCGGCCCCTGCGCGGTGTACAGCGCCAGGAACGTCCCGTCCGGCGCGAACATCGCCGTCTCCCCCGCCGACAGCTTCAACCCGGCCAGCGGCCGCCCGGTCCGGATCGCCGCCTCTTGCTCCGCATCCGCGTCGAACCGCGGGAACGTCTCCGCCGCCACATCAGCGATCGGCAGCAGCGCGAACTGCTCCCCGAGCTCCTCCAGCGTGTGCGCCGCCGTCAGCCCGAACCCACCGACCCGCGTCCGCCGCAGCGCCGTCAGATGTCCGCCGACGCCCAGCAGAGCGCCGAGGTCCCGCGCGAGCGCCCGGATGTAGGTCCCACTGGAGCAGTCCACCGAGATGTCCACCTCGACGCCCTGCCCGCCCCGGCGGACCGCCAGTACGTCGTACCGGCTGATCGTCACGCTGCGCGGTTTGAGCTCGATCTCCTCGCCGGCCCGGACGCGTTCGTACGCGCGCTTGCCGTCGACCTTGATCGCCGACACCTTCGACGGCACCTGCGAGATCTCGCCCCGGAAGGCCGGCAGCTCGGCCTCGATCGCCGCCTCGGTCACCGCCGCGAGCGCCTCGGGCGAGGCCTGCGTGAGCAGCTCGCCCTCGGCGTCGTCGGTCGTGGTGGTGGCGCCGAGCAGCATCGTCGCGTCGTACGACTTGTCGGCGAGCTGCAGGTGACCGAGCAACCGGGTCGCCCGGTTCACCCCGACCACCAGAACGCCGGTGGCCATCGGGTCGAGCGTTCCGGCGTGCCCGACCTTGCGGGTGCCGGCCAGCCGCCGGACCCGGGCGACCACGGTGTGCGAGGTCAGCCCGGCCGGCTTGTCGACGACAACGATGCCGTCGGCAACGATCGGTTCACTCGTCGTCGTCATCGTCCTCGCGGCGCTTGTACGGGTCGGCTTCACCGGCCGGCTTGGCGCCCGCGGCGGCCTTGGCCACCTCGGCGTCGGCCTCGCGGGCCTTGGCCAGCAGTTCCTCGATCTGACCGGCCGTCTCGGGGACGGCGTCCAGGTAGAACGCGACGCTCGGCGCGCGGCGCAGACCGAGCGCCTTGCCGACCTCGCTGCGGATCAGCCCGCGGGCCGACTCCAGCGCGGCCGCCGTCGAGGCCCGCTCCTGCTCGTCGCCGTACACCGTGTAGAAGACGCTGGCCTCGCCGAGGTCGGCGGTCAGCTTGGCGTCCGTCACGGTCACGAAGCCCAGCCGCGGGTCCTTGACCCGGCGCTCGAGCAGTTCCGCGACCAGGACCTGGATCCGGTCGGCCAGCTGCTTCGCCCTTGCTTCACCCATCCGGGCTCACTCCCTCATTCATGCGTAACGTCCGGAGCGGCGACGCGTGGCCGCCGCTCCGGACGTTACTCCGCGAGCCGTCCGCCGGGACCGATGGATCCCGGCGGACCGCTCAGTGTCAGTTGCGCGGCTTCTCGCGCAGCTCGAACGACTCGACGATGTCGCCGATCTTGATGTCGTTGAAGTTGTTCACCGTCAGACCGCACTCGAAGCCCTCGCGGACCTCGGACGCGTCGTCCTTGAACCTCTTCAGCGACGACAGCTCGCCGTTGTCGACGATCACCGCACCGTCGCGGATCAACCGCATCTTGGCGTTGCGGCGAACCAGGCCACTGGTCACCCAGCAACCGGCGATATTTCCGACCTTCGAGGAGCGGAAGATCTCGCGGATCTCCGCCTGGCCGAGCACGACCTCCTCGTAGATCGGCTTCAGCATGCCCTTCAGGGCCGCCTCGATGTCGTCGATCGCGGAGTAGATCACCGAGTAGTACCGGATGTCGACACCCTCGCGCTCGGCCACGTCGCCGGCCTTGCCCGCCGGCCGCACGTTGAAGCCGATGATGACCGCGTTCGAGGCCATCGCCAGGTTGACGTCGTTCTCGTTGATCGCACCGACGCCGCGGTCGATCACCCGGAGGTTGACCTCGTCGTCGATCTCGATCCGGACCAGCGCGTCTTCCAGCGCCTCGACCGAACCGGACACGTCGCCCTTCAGGATGAGCAGCAGCTCCTGCGTCTCGCCCTTCTCCATCGAGGCCATGAAGTCCTCGAGGGTACGACGGGCGCGCCGCTTCGCGTTGGCCGCGGCACGAGCCCGGGCTTCCCGCTTCTCGGCGATCTGGCGAGCCATCCGGTCGTCGTCGACGACCAGGAACTTGTCGCCGGCGCCCGGGACCGCGGTCAGACCGAGGACCAGGACCGGACGCGACGGCGTGGCCTCTTCGACCGGGTCGCCGTGCTCGTCCAGCATCGCCCGGACCCGTCCGTACGCCGGACCCGCGACCATCGAGTCGCCGACCCGCAGCGTTCCGCGCTGCACCAGCACGGTGGCCACCGGACCACGGCCCTTGTCGAGGTTCGCCTCGATCGCGATGCCCTGGGCCGGCATGTTCGGGTTGGCCCGCAGGTCGAGCGCCGCGTCCGCGGTCAGCACGACACTCTCGAGCAGCCCGTCGATGTTGATCCGGGACTTCGCCGAGACGTCGACGAACATCGTGTCGCCGCCGTACTCCTCGGGGACCAGGCCGTACTCGGTCAGCTGACCGCGCACCTTGGTCGGGTCCGCCGCCGGGACGTCGATCTTGTTGACCGCGACCACGATCGGCACACCGGCCGCGCGGGCGTGGTTCAGCGCCTCGATCGTCTGCGGCATCACGCCGTCGTCGGCCGCGACCACCAGGATGACGATGTCGGTGGCCTGCGCACCACGGGCACGCATGGCGGTGAACGCCTCGTGACCCGGGGTGTCGACGAAGGTGATCGCGCGCTGCACGCCGTCGACCTCGGTGGTCACCTGGTAGGCACCGATGTGCTGGGTGATGCCACCGGCTTCCTTGGCGACCACGTTGGCTTCGCGGACCGCGTCCAGCAGCTTGGTCTTACCGTGGTCGACGTGACCCATCACGGTCACCACCGGCGGCCGCTTGACCAGGTCGCCCTCGTCGCCCTCGTTGGTGCCGAAGTCGATGTCGAACGACTGCAGCAGCTCGCGGTCCTCGTCCTCCGGGGACACGATCTGCACGTCGTACTCGAGCTCGGTGCCGAGCAGCTGCAGGGTCTCCTCGTTGACCGACTGGGTCGCGGTCACCATCTCACCGAGGTGGAACAGCACCTGCACCAGCGACGCCGGATCCGCGCCGACCTTCTCGGCGAAGTCCGTCAGCGAGGCACCGCGGGCGAGCTTGACGACCTCGCCGTTACCGTGCCGGACGCGAACGCCGCCGACGGCCGGAGCCTGCATGTTGTCGAACTCCTGGCGCTTCGCGCGCTTGGACTTGCGACCACGACGGGCCGGACCGCCCGGACGCCCGAAGGCACCCTGCGTCCCGCCCCGGCCCCGGTTGCCCGGGCCCGGACGACCGCCGCCACCACCGGGGGGACCGCTCGGGCCACCACCGGGACGGAAACCGCCGCCACCGCCACCGCCGCCACCGCGCGGACCGGCACCCGGTCCACCCGGGCCGCCGCCACCGGGGCGGCCACGGCCACCGCCGCCGCCACCCGCCGGAGCGGACGGGCGACCGGTGAACGTTCCGGCCGAGGACTTCGGCATCATCGCCGGGTTCGGGCGAGGAGCACCCGGTACGCCGCCCGGACGCGGGCGGTCGTTACCGCCGCTACGGGCCTGCGGCGGGCGCGGGGGCATACCGGCCGGGCTCGCGCCCGCCGGTGCCTGCGAACCGCCACCGCCCTGACCCGGACGGGCGCCACCGCGCTGCATGCCCTGGGTCGAGCTGAACGGGTTGTTGCCAGGACGCGGAGCACCCGGACGGGGACCACCGGGGCCACCGGCCGCGGGTCCACCCGGACGCCCGCCACCGGGACGCGGAGCGCCTCCCGGACGGGGGGCACCACCGGGACGCGGCGCGGAGCTCGAGCCCGGACGGTCGGAACCACCCGGACGCGGAGCCGACCCCGGACGCGGACCGGCGCCCGGCGTACCGGGACGCGGAGCCGGACGGGAGTCGTCGCGCGGTGCACGAGCGGCCGGAGCCTCGGCGGCCGACTCCTGGGTCGGCTGCCCGGCAGCCGCCTGACCGGCCGACGGCCGGCTGGTGGCTGCCTGCTCGGTCGCCGCCACCGGCGCTGCGCTCGCGGCCGGAGCCTCGAACGCGGGAGCGGCCGAGCTGCCCCGCCCGGCGTCGCCGGAGTCGTCCCGGCCGGCGGCCGGAGCGCTCTCGGTCCGCGGACCGGGCCGCGGGCCCGGACGAGGACCGGGGCGAGCCGACGTGCCCGGAGCGGGCGCGGCGGCAGCGCTGTCGCCACCCGCACGGGCGGCGGCCGGGGCCGGAGCCTCGGTGACCGGAGCGGCCGGAGCCTGCGCCGCGGGGGCGGAGACCTCGGGAGCCTTCGGTGCGGCCGGGGCGGGCGCGGTGCGCTCAGCCGGTGACTCGGCGGCAGGCGCCTGACGCTCGGCCGGTGCGGCCGGGGCCGGACGGTCGGCCGGAGCAGCCGGTGCGGCCTGCCCGTTGCTGGGCTCCGCCGGGGTGACCGGAGCGGTCGCCTGCGGCGCAGCGGACGTGCTGGCGGCGGCCTTCTTGGCCGCGCGCTTCTTCGGCGGGTTCTTCTCGAACTCCTCCGCCAACCTACGGACTACGGGTGCCTCGATCGTCGAAGACGCCGATCGGACGAACTCTCCCATGTCGTTCAGCCTGGTCAGGACGACCTTGCTGGTAACTCCGAGCTCTTTCGCGAGCTCGTAGACCCGGACCTTTGCCACTACTCTCCCTCTGGTCCGAGCCTGGGGCGCGGACCGTTAGTTGACGTACGTGCTCATCGCATTGCACTCATCGTTCGACACTCATCGAGTGGTCATGAGTCGATGACCCGCCTTCATGCCAAATAACCGATACTTCACAGCTGGTGCCGTGGGCGGCCGGGCGGCCGCACTTGGTGGTGCTCATTTTCTCACTGCTCCCCGACCTGTGCCCGCACGAGGGTCAGGTCAAGCGGTCCCGGGACCCGGAAGGCCCGTGGAAACGCCTTGCGCCGCTCGGCGAGGTCGAGGCACCCGGTCACCGGGTGCAAGTGCGCCCCACGGCCGGGTGCTCGATGCGCGGGGTCCGGGAGGACAAGTCCTCCGGACACCGTCATCCGCAGCAGACCGGTCGGACTGTCCCGCTTCCGGCACCCGATACAGGTGCGCTCCCGAACCTTCTCAGGGCGCGCGTCTGCAGTTCTTGGCACAGTTCCTCAGGGTGTGGTTGCGACTCAGTCGACCGACCGAGAGATCAGTCTACCTTCTCGTCCCCACGAGTCACATCAGTATCCGGCCGGATGTCGATCCGCCACCCGGTCAGGCGGGCGGCCAGACGGGCGTTCTGCCCCTCCTTGCCGATCGCCAGCGACAGCTGGTAGTCCGGTACGACGACCCGCGCGGCGCGTGCGGCGGCGTCCACGACCTCCACCGACGAAACCTGCGCCGGAGAGAGCGCATTCCCGACAAAGGTCGCCGGGTCGTCGCTGTGGTCGATGATGTCGATCTTCTCACCGTGCAGCTCGTGCATGATGTTGCGCACCCGCTGGCCCATCGGGCCGATGCAGGCACCCTTGCCGTTCACCGACGGGTTCAGCGTCCGGACCGCGATCTTGGTCCGGTGGCCGGCCTCGCGGGCGATCGCGGTGATCTCGACGGTGCCGTCGGCGATCTCCGGCACCTCCAGCGCGAACAGCTTCTTGACCAGGTTCGGGTGCGTGCGCGAGACGGTGATCTGCGGGCCCTTGAAGCCCTTGCGGACACCGACCACGTAGACCCGCAGCCGCGAGCCGTGCTCGTACTTCTCCCCCGGCACCTGCTCCGGCGCCGGCAGCACGGCCTCGATCTTGCCCAGGTCGACCATCACCGACCGCGGGTCGCGGCCCTGCTGGACGATACCGGACACGATGTCGCCCTCCTTGCCGGAGAACTCGCCGTAGCGCACCTCGTCCTCGGCGTCGCGCAGCCGCTGCAGGATCACCTGCTTGGCGGTGGTGGCCGCGATCCGGCCGAAGTCGGCCGGGGTGTCGTCGTACTCGCGGACCAGGTTGCCCTCGTCGTCGACCTCCCGGGCCAGCACGCTGACGTGCCCGGTCTTGCGGTCCAGCTCGGCGCGCGCGTGCTGCTGGGCGCCCTCGGTCCGGTGGTACGCGACCAGCAGGGCCTGCTCGATCGCCTCCACCACGACGTCGAAGGCGATGTCCTTCTCCCGCTCCAGCGAGCGCAGGACGGCCATGTCGATGTCCATCAGTTCTCCTCCACCGTGCCGTCAGCAGCGCCGGCGTCTTCGTCTTCGTGGTCTTCCAGGGCTACTTCTTCGTCTTTGCCGGCCGGCCGGTTGAACTCGATCTGGACCTTGGCCTTGGCCACGTCGGCGAACGTCACCGTCCGGGTCCGGCCCTTCACGTCCAGCTCGGCGGTCTCCTCGGAGACCGTGCTGACCCGGCCGGTGAACTTGTCGCCGCTGACCAGCGTGACCGCGACCAGCCGGGTGAGGTTGCGCCGCCAGTGCCGCGGCTGCGTGAGCGGCCGGTCGACGCCGGGGCTGGAGACCTCCAGGGTGTACGCGCCGCCGCCGATGATGTCGTCGGCGTCCAGCGCCTTGGAGATCGCGCGGGTGACGTCGGCGACGTCGTCCAGGCTGATCCCGCCGTCGCGGTCGACCAGCACCCGCAGCAGCCGGCGCTTGCCGGCCGGGGTGATCTCGGCGTCCTCCAGGTCGCAGCCGAACTGCGCGACGATCGGCCGGAGGAAGTTCTCGAGGCTCGTGGTGTCCGTGTGGTCGGTCTTTCGGCTCACAGGTAAACCTGCCTCTCTCCAGTTGTGCACCCGTTGTGCCCCGATCCGCAGGGCAGTAGCCAACCTTATCCGGCCCGGGCGGTTGTCCTGACCAACGGCTCGACCGAGCTCACGAGCAGTTAGGGTTTCCGGCATGCCGGAGGCCCCCATCCACCTGTCCCGCCGCGCTGCGCTGCGGACCGTCGCCGCCGTCGCCGGCACTGCCGTGCTGCTGTCCGGCTGCGACGACGACAAGCCCGCCACCGGTACGCCGGACGCCTCGAAGGGCCCGGACGGCGAGGTCCAGCCCCCTGCCCCCAGCACCGACCCGGCGGTCGTGGCCGCTCTGACGGTCGCGGCGACCCAGGTCGAGCAGCTGGCGCTGCGAGTCAGCGCCGCCGGTCAGGCCCTGCCCGCGCTGCGCACTCAGCTGGCCCCCGCGGTCCAGAGCCACGCCGCGCACGTCGCCAAGCTCAAGGAGCTGGGCGACTTCGACCCGCCGCAGCCCGGCAAGCTCCCCGCGCTGCCGAAGACCACGGCCGCCGTGCTGGCCGACCTGGCGGCGCGGGAGCAGCGGCTGTCCGTCGCCCACGCCACCGCGGCCGGCAAGCTGACCGGCGAGGCCGCTCGGGCGATGGCGATGATCGCCGCCTCCGAGAGCCAGCTGGCCGCCGTACTGACTCCCAAGAAGAAGGCGTCCGCGTGACCGAGCTCGAAGCCCTGCAGGCAGCGATCGCCGGGGAGCACGCGGCGCTGTACGGCGTCGGTGTGGCCGGCGGCAAGCTGTCCGGCGCCCGCTTCAGCGCGGCGACCACGCTGCACGAGCGGCACCGGTCCCGGCGCGACCAACTGGCCGAGATGCTGATCGAGAGCGACCAGACCCCGGCCGCGGCCGAGCCGGCGTACGACCTGCCGGGCCCGGTCACCAACGCGGCCACCGCGACCGCCCTCCTGCTCGGCATCGAGCGGCGGCTGGCGGCCGTGTACGGCGACCTGGTCGAGGCCGCCGAGCAGGACCGGACCAGGGTGTTCGCGATCCAGGCGCTGATCGCCACCTCGCGTGAGCAGCTGGCCTGGGGCGGCAAGCCGTCCGCCTTCCCCGGCCAGGCCTGAAAATTCACGTTGTGTGGTCGGCCAACCACACAACGAAATAGATTCAATTTTGTTCTTCAGGTAGTTCGAAGATTCACTGCGTATTCCCCTTTACTCCGAGCGTGACCTTCCCTATATTTCCGGTCACGGAGACTGGGGGGTCGCCGCTCATCCAAGGCTGAATACGCGTCTTGTCCGTACGTTCATTCCTGCACACTTCTCGAGCTGCGCGCACACGCGGCTACGGAGGGTAGTGAAGCATGCGTACATTCGATGTGGTCACCGGCGAGAGCCTCTTCGTGAACGATCTTCGCGTGGTCCGCTGGGAGCAGTACGGCCTCGGGGCCACGATGCCTTTCCAGGCGATGTGGTACTCGGTGCCCCCGGGCGACGAGAGCCCGATCGACCAGCACCCCGAGCTCGAGCTGTCGATCGTGGTCGCCGGGACGGCGCACGTCCTGGTCGGTGGGACCGAGACCGAGGTCCCGCACGGCAACGCGTTCCTGCTGGACAGCAAGGAAGCGCACGTCGTCCAGAACCGGTCGGCCGACCAGCCGCTGATGGTGTTCAGCGCCTACTGGTACCCCGAGGCCGCGGTCGGCGCGGCGGACGCGCTGGCCGCCCGGACGCCGGTGGCAGTGACGGCCGACCATGACTGATCCGGTCACCGTCTTCACCTTTCCGCAACCGACCGTCAACGGCCCGCTGCACGTCGGGCACCTGTCCGGTCCCTACCTGGCCGCCGACGTCGCCGCCCGGGCCGCGCGGGCCCGCGGCGAGCGGGTCGTGGTCACCACCGGGCTGGACGTGCACCAGAACTACGTCCTGACCCGGGCCGAGCTCGAGGGCGTCGAGGTCGGCGTGATGATGGCCGACTTCCGGACCGGGATGGAGGAGACCTACCAGCAGGCACGGATCGGCTACGACCGGTTCAGCGACCCGATGGCGGCCGAGCACGCGCCGGTGATCAACGACCTGGTGAACCACCTGGTCAGCAGCGGCGCCGCGCCGCTGCGCGAGGTCACCCTGTACGCCTGCGCGGACTGCGACCGGACCCTGCACGAGTCGTACCTGAGCGGGCTCTGCGGTGGCTGCAAGTCGCTCGCCGCGGGCGGTGCCTGCGAGGTCTGCGGCGCCTTCACGCAGGTCGACACCATGGTCGATCCGGTCTGCGGCCGGTGCGGTGGCGCACCGCGCCCGTTCCAGGCGAACGTGCCCGTTCTCCGGATGGAGGACTACCGCGAGGCCCTGACCGCGGTCTGGCTCAAGGCCCAGCTGCCGCCCGCCGTCCGGGCTCTGATCGGCCGGCAGCTGGCCGCCGGGCTGCCCGAGATCGCGCTCGCCTACCCCACCAACTGGGGCATCGAGGGCGACCGCGCGCTGACCGGTCTGCGGATCGGGCCGTACACCGAGATCGCGCTGACCGACCTGGCCAACATCGCCCGCGGTGTCGACCCGGCCGCGACCGACCTGTCCGGCTACCTGGCCGCGCTCGGCCGGGTGGAGTCGCTGTGGCACTTTCTCGGCCTCGACAACGCCTACTGGTACGCCGTGTACTGGCAGGCGCTCTGGGCGGCCTGCGGAATCGGCGAGCTGCCGCTTTCCGGGCTGGTCGTCAACGAGTTCTACACGCTCGAGGGCGCGAAGTTCTCGACCAGCCGGAATCACGCGATCTGGGCGAACGAACTGCTGCACAAGGAAGACCCTTCAATCGTTCGTTTGTACCTGGCCTGGGACCGTCCGGACCGTTACCGCAGCGATTTCACCTGGCATTCTTTTCAGGCCTTCACCGACCGGGTGAAACCATTGCTGGCGGCCGCGGCGGAGGCTCCGCAGACACTCGCTCCCACCCTCGCCGCGCGCGAGCTGGCCCGTGGTGAGGCCGCCCTGCGCCCGGCCGGTTTCGACCCGGCGCTGGCGGCTCGCTGCCTGATCGGCCTGCTCGAGGGAGGGGTCCGGGACACCGGTCACCTGCTGACGGCGCTGACCGGGACCGAACCGGCCAGGGCAGGCGAGTAGCCCGATGCGGATCTGCGTGATCGGTGCCGGCATCGCCGGCACGTTCCTCGCCTGGCGCCTGCGGGCGAACCCGACGGTCGAGGTCGACCTGGTCACCGGCGTCCCGGGACCGGACGCGACCGCCGCGTCCGGCGGCGGCGTCCGGGGGTTCGAGACCCACCCGGAGCAGCGCCGGCTCGCGGTCGAGAGCCTGGCCGAGCTGTTCGGGACGCCCGGCCTGCTCGACTCGGCCGGCTACGTCGAGACCGGTTCGACGTACCTGATGGCCGGGTACGACGGGCTGGAGGACGCCGTCGCCGAGGTGGAGTACGTGCACCCCGGCTCGACCCAGATCGTCGACGACGGCACGCTGCGCCGCCTCGGCTGGCACGGGCTGCCGGACGGGACGGTCGGCGTACTGGAGAAGCGGGCCGGGTTCATCCGGCCCGACCACCTGCGGGCCCTGGTGATCGACCAGCTGGCCCGCGCCACGAACAGCAGGGTCGTCACCGGCCCTGTGCTCGGACTGGTTCCCCACTCCGACGGCTCGGTCAGCTGCCGCACACCCGACGGCACAGACCGGTACGACGTCGTCGTGGTGGCCGCTGGTCCGTGGACGCCCGGACTGCTCACCGGCAACGCACTACCGGCCGACCAGTACCGGACGAAGGCGATCCAGGTCGCCGTGCACCGCGTGGCGGGAGCCCTCCCGACCATGTTCGTCGACGAGACCAGCGACCTGTACGGGCGCCCGACGGCAGACGGCGGTCTGCTGCTGGGCGTCGACACGCACCGCTGGTCCGTCCAACCGGGCAGCAGCGCGCCGATCCACGACCTGACGGCCAAGGCCGTCCAGATCGCCGGCGAGCGGCTGCCGCACCTACGGCTGCTGGAGACGGCGCACACCGTCACCAACGCCGACTGCTACGCCGATCCGCCGGTCCTGACGCTCTGGTCGGTACTCGGCAGCACGCATCGGCTCTTCACCTTCACCGGTGGGTCCGGGGGCAGCGTGAAAACCGCGCTGGCCGCCAGCCGGACGGCAGCGAACACGCTGCTCGGCACCGGAAAGAACACGCGCACCACCACTTCGCGGACGGAGAACAAGCGCATGACCATCATGGAACCAGGCACCAGACGAAGCACCGACGCCACCGCCCTGACCCGGTACCACACGATCGGGATCGGAGCCGGGCCGTCGAACCTCTCGCTGGCCGCCCTCTACAAGAACGTCACCACCGAGAAGCTGGCGCTGTTCGACAGCCGCCCGGTGGCCGGCTGGCACACGCCGCTGCTCTACCCCGGCGTCCGGATGCAGACCGGCTGGATGAAGGACCTGGTGTCGCTGGTCGACCCCCGGCACGAGCTGACGTTCCTGAACTACCTGGTCACCTCCGGGCGGCTCTACGCGCTGATCAACTCCCAGTTCGACTCGCTCCCCCGGATCGAGTACGAGCGCTACCTGGCCTGGGCGACCGAGCGCCTCGGCGTGGTCAACTTCAGCTCCCGGGTGGACTCCATCGCGATCACCGACGACGGCTTCGAGGTGTCCGTCGACGGTACGCCGGTGGCGGTCTCCGAGCACCTGGTGCTCGGCCTGGGCACCCGGCCGGTGTGGCCGGAGTACGTCCGCAACCTGCCGTCCGGCCGGGCCTTCATCGCCGACGAGCTCGGCGTCCGGATGCCCGACCTGGAGCCGCACAAGGCCGACCCGGTCGCGGTCGTCGGCGGCGGCCAGACCGGTCTGGAGTGCGTGCTGCGGCTGCTCGGCTCCGGTTTCACCGACATCCGGTGGCTGGGCCGCAACCAGTGGTTCCGCAGCATCGACGACTCCCCGATGGCCAACGAGCTGTACCGCCCGTCGCACATCGAGTTCCTGCAGGGCCTGAACCGCAGCAAGCGCCGCGAGATGATCGTCGACTCCCGCTACAGCGGCGACGCGATCACCCCGGGCGGCCTGCGGGCGCTCTACCAGGGCAACTACGACGGCCTGCTGACGCTGGGCCGGTTCCCGGTCACGCTGCTGCCGGGCCGCGACGTCACGTCGTCCGAGCTGCTGCCCGACGGCCTGCTCCGGCTGAACTGCTCGACCACGGTGACGCCCGAGCACCACGACGTCCGGCACGTCGTCGTCGCGGCCGGCCGCGAGCACGTCCAGGCACCGTTCAGCGACGACCTGCGGGACCGGATCGACTACGACGACGACGGCGAGATGCTGGTCGAGCCGGACTACTCGGTGCGCTGGAAGGGCATGAACGGGCACCGGATCTACTCGTTCAACGCCAGCCGGTACAGCCACGGCCTGACCAACGCCGGGCTCACCCAGCTGCCGGTCCGGGCCGCGATCGTGCTGAACTCGATGTTCGACCGGGAGATCTACCCGATCTCCGACGAGCTCTGCGCGGTGCAGTGGTGACCGCCGCCGCCTCCGAGCAGCCGGTGGTGCCCGACGTCGACGGCGTCTGGTTCCGGCTGGTCGTCGACGACCCGGCCGGCGGTGCGCCGTACGGGCAGTACCACCGCGACCGCGACCTGGTCTGGGCCGAGTTCTACGCCGGTGGCACGCTGCGCAGCGGCCGGCTGGTCGGTCACCTGCAGGACGACGGCTCGATCAAGGCCGCCTACTGCCTGCTCACCGCGGCCGGTGAGGTGGTCAGTGGCGAGTGCGTCAGCGTTCCCGAGTTCGATGCCCGAGGCAACATCCGTATCGCCGACCACTTCCGTCGCAGTGACGGCAGCAGCGGCGTCACCTACATCGAGCAGATCCCCGCTCCGGTCCGGGAGGCCTGAGATGAACCCCACCGAAGAACGTCCGCACCTGCTCGTGGTGGCGACCGGAATGCGCCTGTTCCGCGAGTACATCCTGCGCTCGATCGCGCCGCAGTACCGGATCCACATGTTCCTGCACTCCGAGCCCAGCTGGGAGAAGGAGTACATCGAGGCGTGGACCGTGCTGGAGACCACCCTCGACGCCGAGGCGCTGGTCACGGCGGCGCAGAAGCTGCACGCCGAGCAGCCGATCGACGGCGTGCTCTGCTGGGACGAGGCGCGGATCCTGCAGACCGCCCACGTCGCCGAGGCGCTCGGCCTGCCGGGCGGTGACGTCGCGATGATCAACCGCTGCCGGGACAAGCATCTGACCCGGACCGCACTCGCCGCCCAGGGCGTCCCGCAGCCGGAGTCGGTGCTGGTCGACACCGTCGACGACGCGCTCGAGACCGCCGGCAAGCTCGGCTACCCGGTGATCCTCAAGCCGCGCGCGCTGGCCGCCAGCCTCGGCGTGGTCAAGGTCAACTCGGCCGAGGAGCTGAAGGAGAACTGGGCCTTCGCGCACGACACGACGGTTCCGGAGGCGCCGCACTACGACGTCAAGGTTCTGGTCGAGGAGTTCGCCGACGGCTACGAGATCAGCATCGACGCCGCGGTCTTCCAGGGCACGGTGACGCCGTTCTGCCTGGCCCGCAAGGAGATCGGCTACCCGCCGTACGCCGAGGAGATCGGGCATTTCGTCGACGCGGCCGACCCGCTGCTGGCCGACGAGCAGCTGTTCCAGGTACTGGCCGACGCGCACGCGGCGATCGAGTTCACCGACGGGGTCACGCACACCGAGATCATGATGACCGCCGACGGCCCGAAGGTGATCGAGATCAACGCCCGGATCGGCGGCGACATGATCCCGTACCTCGGTCTGCAGGCGACCGGCGCCGACCCGGGGCTGGCCGCGGCCGCGGTGGCCACCGGCCGCTCGCCGGAGCTGGTGCCGGACCGCACGATGGTCGGCGGCGTCCGGTTCTTCTACGTCGACGAGAACGACACGGTGCTGGACGACGTCTCCTTCGACGAGGCCGGTTTGCCGGCGACGATCGACCAGCTGGTCCCGCTGATGGAGGCCGGCCAGACCACCAGTCCCCCGCCGGAAGGCACGCTGTGGGGCCGGATCGCGTACGCAACGGTGGTGGCGACGTCGATGGACGACTGCCGGGCCGGGCTCGACGCGGCCGAGAAGGCGCTGCGCTGGTCCGGCAAGGTCAAGGAGCCAGAGGAGCCGGCGTCATGACCGAAGCCACGCAGGAGACCGGTGTCTGGGTGACCATCCGGGAGGCCCCGGTCGCGGTCAAGGCCCTGCTCATCGGCAACTTCGTCAACAAGCTCGGCTGGTTCCTGCAGGTCTTCCTGGTGCTGTTCCTGACCACCTCGAAGGGCTTCACCGACGTCCAGGCCGGTACGGCGCTGGGCGTGTACGGCGGCGGTACGGTCGTCGGCCTGATCATCGGCGGCTCGCTGTCGGACAAGATCGGGCCGCGGGCGGCCGTGCTGATCAGCATGTTCGGCATGGCCGGCTTCGTGCTGGCGATCGCCTACGTGCCGAGCTACACCGCCGTACTGATCGTGGTGGCGCTCGCCGGTGCGGTCGGGCAGTTCTACCGGCCCGCCTCGGCGGCGCTGCTGACCGAGCTGACCCCGAAGCACCGGCAGGTGATGATCTTCGCGGTCTACCGGCTGACGATGAACGTCGGCGCCACGGCCGCACCGCTGGTCGGTGCGGCCCTGGTGGCCATCTCGTGGGACCTGCTGTTCATCGGCGAGGCGCTGGCCGCACTGGCCTACGCGGCGGTGGCGATCATCGCGCTGCCGAAGCGCAAGCCCGCCGCGGACGCGGACGCCGTCCAGGACACGACCGAGGCGGAACCTGCTGCCGCGGGCAACTACCTGACCGTGCTCCGGGACTACAAGTACGTGCTGTTCCTGGTCTGCATGTTCATCAACGCGGCGATCTACATGCAGTACCTCGCGGTGCTGCCGCTGCACATGAAGGCCGACGGGCTGTCCACGTGGTGGTTCAGCGCGGTGGTCGCGCTGAACGGGTTCATCGTGATCACCTGCGAGCTGCTGGTCACCAAGGTGGTACAGCACTGGGCGCCCAAGCTGGTGGTGATCGCGGGCTTCGTCCTGCTCGGCGGCGGCTTGGCGTTCTACGCGCTGCCCGGCGGGGTGGCGATCTTCGTGATCGGCACGCTGCTGTGGACGCTGGCCGAGATCATCGCCGGCCCGACCATGTTCGCCTACCCCGGCATGGCCGCGCCGCCGCAGCTGCTCGGCCGGTACGTCGGCTCCGCGCACGCGATGTTCGGCCTGGGCTCCGCGCTCGGCCCGTTCCTCGGTGTCTGGATCTGGAACAACTCCGGCACCGACGTCTGGCTGTGGTGCGGACTGGCCGGCCTGATCGGCATCGTGCTGGCCGCCATCGGGATGCCGGGCAAGCCGGCCACGGTGGACGAGCCCGCAGTGGACATGACCCCGGCCACCGAGCCGTTGCCGAGCGAGAGCTCGTAGAAGGAGCACTTCAATGTCTGACTACACGATCATCGTGGACCCCCTGTCCACCGGGCAGGAATACCCCGCCGCGTTCAAGGAGGCCGGCAAGATCCCGGTCGCCGTCCTCAGCGGGACCGTCCCGCCGCCGGCGTTCACCGGGAGCTGGCACCCGGAGGAGTTCGAGCACATCCACTATTTCACCGGGGACGTGGCCGCGCTGGCCGAAGAGCTTCGGCAGTACGAGCCGGAGTACCTGTTCCCCGGTGCGGAGAGCGGCACCGAGCTCTGCGACCAGCTGATCGAGATCCTGGTCCCGGGCACCGGCAACGTGCCGGAGCTCGCGGCCGCGCGCCGCGACAAGTGGGAGATGGCCGAGGCGCTGCGGCTCGCAGGCGTCCCCCGGCTGCGGCAGATCCGGACCGCCGACCCGGCCGAGGCCGAGCGCTGGCTGAAGGAGAACGACCTGCTCGGCCGGCGGCTGGTGATCAAGCCGCCGAAGAGCGCCGCCGGTGACGAGGTGTACGTCGTCTTCGAGGACGGCGACTGGCGCGAGCGGTTCGACCGGGTGCTCGGACGGACCAACAAGATGGGCCTGGTCAACGACGCCGTCCTGATCCAGGAGTACGCCGAGGGCACCGAGTACCTGGTCGACAGCTACACCGTCGACGGCAAGCACTCGCTGGTCGACGTCTGCCGCTACACCAAGGTCAGCCGCGGCGACAAGATCGGCATCTACCACCGGATCGACTTCCTGGCCGAGGACGACCCGGAGGTGCAGGCGCTGTGGCCCTACACCCAGCAGGTCCTGGACGCGGTCGGCATCCGGATCGGCTGCGGGCACGCCGAGGTGATGATGACCGCCGACGGCCCGCGGCTGATCGAGGTCGCGGCCCGGCCGGCCGGTGGCGGGCACCAGATGGTCAGCGAGCTGGCCACCGGTGACAACCACATCAAGCGGACCGTCGCGCACCGGGTCCGCGGCGAGGTGCGGGACGGGTTCGACCTGGTCCAGCACCTGCGCGGGATCTTCGTCTCGGCGTACCGGGACGGGTACTTCAGGAACCGTGAGGTCTTCGACGGGATCGAGAACCTGAAGTCGTTCCACTGGATGAAGATCCTGCACGACGAGGACGCGGTCGTCCCGGAGACGGTCGACCTGTTCACCTGCCTGGCCTGGGTGATCCTGATCCACAGCGACGCCCAGACACTCGACGACGACTACCGCCGCGTGCTGGAGATGGAGGCCGCGATCGTCATCGACGAGCCCTGACGGACCCGCTCAGCCGTGACCCCCCAGTCCGCCGGCTGAGCGCGCCGGGGGGGGGGGGGTTCCCCACCCCCACGCCCCCCCCCCCCCCCCCCCCCCCCCCCCCCCCCCCCCCCCCCCCCCCCCCCCCCCCCCCCCCCCCCCCCCCCCCCCCCCTCCCCCCCCCCCCCCCCCCCCCCCCCCCCCCCCCCCCCCCCCCCCCCCCCGCTCGGGTAGCTCAGAGCGAGCAGTTCACCAGGACGGGCTCGTTGACCAGGGTGATGCCGAAGGCGTGCTGGACCTGGGCGCGGACGTGGGCGGCGAGGGCCAGCAGTTCCTTCGCCGTGGCGTTGCCCTGGTTGGTGAGGGCGAGGGTGTGCTTGGAGGAGACGGCCGCGTTGCCGATGGCGAAGCCCTTGGAGATGCCGGCGTGTTCGATGAGCCAGGCGGCGCTGGTCTTGACGCGGCCGTCGGGCTGGGGCCACTGGGGGGCGCCGGCGGGGACGTCGGCGGCGGTGGCGAGGAGGGGGTTGGTGAAGAACGAGCCCGCGCTCCACGTGTCGTGGTCGGCGGGGTCGAGGACCATGCCCTTGCCTCGGCGGAGCTCCAGGACGGCTTCGCGGACCTCGGTCATCGGGGCGCGGGAGCCGGGCTCCACGTCGAGGACGCGGGCGAGCTCGGCGTACTCGATGGGGGCGGACAGGTGGCCGAGGCGGAGCTGGAAGGCGACCTCGAGGACGACGTACCGGCTCGGGTCCTCCTTGAAGCGGGAGGTGCGGTAGGCGAAGCCGCAGTTGGCGGCGAAGATGGTACGGAGCTGGTTGTCGATGCGGTCCCAGACGCGGACCGAGGCGATCGACTCGGCGACCTCGTGGCCGTAGGCGCCGACGTTCTGGACCGGGGTCGAGCCGGTCAGGCCGGGGATGCCGGACATCGACTCGAGGCCGACCCACTCCTCGGCGATCGCGCGCTGGACGACGGCGTCCCAGTCCTCGCCGGCCTGGAGGTGGATCATCGCGCCCGAGCAGGCGTCGGCGTCGACCTTGATGCCGGTGGTGGCGATCTTCACGACCGTGCCGCGGAAGCCCTCGTCGCCGATCACGACGTTGCTGCCGCCGCTGAGCAGCAGCACCGGCTCCTTCGCCGCGTCCGCCGTTCGGACGACGTCAACCAGCTCGGCCTCGGTCGTCACCTCGACCAGCTTGTCGGCCGGCCCGCCGATCCGCAGCGTGGTCAGCTCGGCGAGGCGCAGGTCGCGGGCCGAGCCGTCGGCCGCGGTGGTCGCGACGTCGCCGAGCGCCGGCTGTCTGCTCGTCGTGTTCATCGGACCCGCACGACCGCTCGAGCCCGGCCGAGGACCTTCTCCTCGCCGGCCAGCGCAGTGATGTCGATCTCCGCGCGGCCGTCCGCGACCTTGTCGACCTTGGCCGAGAACGTCACCGTGGCGCCCTTGTCGTCATCCGGTACGACGACCGGCTTGGTGAAGCGCACGCCGTACTCGATCAGGTCGGCCGGGTCGTCCAGCCAGTCGGTCACCACCCGCGCCGCGGAGGCCATCGTCAGCATCCCGTGCGCGATCACGCCAGGCAGGCCGAGCGCGGCCGCCATCCGGTCGCTCCAGTGGATCGGGTTGAAGTCGCCGCTGGCGCCGGCGTACCGGACCAGGTCGTCGCGGCGCAGGGTGACGGTCAGCGGCGGCAGCTCGAGACCGACCTCGACAGCACTCATGATTCCGCCCGGTTGTGGGAGATGGTGGAGGTCGAGGTGGCGATCGGTTCGCCGTCGGCCGTGGTCAGGGCGGTCTCGTACATGATCACCTCGACGTCACCGGCCTTGCGCACGGTGGTGATGGTCGCGGTGGCCGCGATCTCGTCACCGGCCTTGATCGGCCGGGTGTAGCTGAACTTCTGCGCGCCGTGCACGATCCGGTCCAGCCGCAGGCCGAGCTCGGCGTCGCCGAGCAGCTGCTCGAGCGCCTTGCTGCCGAGCATGAAGGCGAAGGTCGGCGGGGCCACCGCGTCGTCACCGGCGTACGCCGGGTTGGTGTCCCCGATCGCGGCGGCGAACTCCTGGATCTTCTCGCGGCCGACCTGGTAGGTCTCGGCGGCCGCGTAGCTCCGGCCGACCATCGTGGCGTCGATCGTCATGTCCAGTAACCCTACTGGCAGGATGGGTGGGCGAGTGCCGCCACCCACTCCGCCGAGATCACTGGGGGATCTGACGCAGGAAGGGCACGACCGTGACAGCAGTGGCGGCACTGAGCCGGTACGCACCCCGTTACGCGCTCCGGATCGGGGTGCCGAGCGGTTCGGAGTGGTTGCGGGTCGACCACGTCCTGGAGCCGGACGGCCCGGAGCTGACCGAGCTCCTGAAGCGCGACCACGACGCCAGCGGGCACACGTCCGCGCACGCGAACGCGCTCAGCCTGATGTCGTTCTACGCCGGCCGCGCGCCCGCGACCGCGCTGCTGCTGTGGGCGCTGGAGGGCCGGGTGCTCGACATCCGCCCGGAGAACCTGTGGGTCCGGCCGCACGACGGGCACGGGCTGGCCGAGGTCGCGATCCGCGAGGCGCGGTTCCTGCCCGGCGGCTTGCAGACCCTGTACGACGTGGTGCTGACGCAGCACCTGCTGCCGCTGTCGGCCGAGCTGCACCGGCGGACGAGGGCCGGGCTGCGACAGCTGTACGGCGGTGTCGCCGCGGGCTGCGCGATGGGGTTCTGCGCGGCGACGCGGGAGCAGGAGACGGTCGCGCCGGCGTACCTGCTGGAACGCTGGCAGACGTTCGTGGCGAAGGCGCCGGGTGAGCTGGCGCGGCTCGGGGAGGTCACCGAGGCCGGCGGGAAACTCGTCTACCTGCGGAACACGTGCTGCCTGTACTACACGAGCGACAAGGGCACGGGCACGCTGTGCGGGTCGTGCTGCCTGACGCCGCGGGACGAGCGGCTGGCGGCGTACGAGGGTGGCCGGCCGATCCTCACGGTGTAGCGAGGCACAGCACTGTGCTTTCAAAGCACAGCGAAGGGGCCGCTCTGGTGTCCAGAGCGGCCCCGACGCGAAGTCTGCTGAAGGTCAGCGGGTCTCGCGGTGGTCGGTGTGGTCGTTGCAGCGAGCGCAGTACTTCTTCATCTCCAGGCGGTCCGGGTTGTTACGCCGGTTCTTCTTGGTGATGTAGTTGCGCTCTTTGCAGACGGTGCACGCCAGCGTGATCTTCGGGCGGATGTCCGTTGACTTGGCCACTGCTGCCTCTTCTTCTCAGGAGCGCGCCTGGCTTACGCGCGCTCACTCATTGCCGTTTGGTGGGTAGCGGGGGCGGGAGTCGAACCCGCGACACCACGATTATGAGCCGTGTGCTCTAACCACCTGAGCTACCCCGCCAGAGAGTCCGTCACCCCACCCGGCGAACCGGGTGGCGCAGCGTTTCTCAGAGCCCCTTTACGGAATCGAACCGTAGACCTTCTCCTTACCATGGAGACGCTCTGCCGACTGAGCTAAAGGGGCGGGCCGAGGAGAGAGATTACACGCTCCCTGGCCCCGATGTGAAATCGAGGGCCGGAGGTGTCTTACCCCCTCTGTCCGACCAGAGAAGCATACCGGTTCCCGGGAGTGCTTCTGACCAATTTTCGGGGTCGATCCGAAGCCGTTCGAGGGCCCCTATAGCTGCTCGGAGGTGATGCTCCGGACCATGACGCGCGTGATACCGATCACTACGATTTTCAACTACAGGACCGGCCGATCCACGCTCAGAGGCGACGGACCGGCGAGCCGCGGTCACACAGCGTGGCCGATTTCGGTGATCTCGTCGCAATCCGCGTTTGAGGCGCCCGTGATCTCGTCGTTATGGTCGATGGGCCGCCGCGGTACGCCGTGGCGGCGCGCTGCTGCGGGTTTCCGTGGCGGCGACTCGATTGGAAGGCCCCTCCCCGTGTCCCCTCACTCTGACGTGCCGGAAGCAGAACGGCCGGCAACCCGTCGCCCGGGTGCTCCCCGTCGGGTGGCGAAGCACCGTTCACTCCGGCGAAGTCCCGTCTCCGGCCTGCAGCGCCCCGGACGTGGTGCGCAACTGGTCGGCCTCACCGCCGCCCTGGCCGCCGCGGCCGGCACCGCCGCCGGTGTCGCGGCCCCGACCACCCCGGTCTCGGCCGGAACCTCCCTGAACCCGGCGCAGGCCGAGGCCCTGACTGCCGCTCGGGTCGAGCGGCGTGACCTGGGCTCGCGCGACCTGTCGCGCTTCGAGCTCTCGCTGTCGTCCACCCAGAAGGCGGCGCAGGAGGCGAAGGCCGCCCAGGTCGCCAAGGCCCGGGCCGCGCAGCTCGCCGCGAACGCGACCCTCACCGAGCGCCGGGCGCTCGCGCTGGCCGCCGCCAAGGCGCAGGCCGCGAAGAAGGCCGCCGCCCTGAAGAAGGCCGCGGCGGCAGCCGCGGCCGCGAAGGCCGCCGCGCTGGCCAAGGCCGAGGCGGCTCGCGCCGCCGCGCCGCGGATCGTGCTGCCGACCACCGGGTACCACCTGACCGCGCACTTCGGGCAGGGCGGCAGCCGCTGGGCCAGCAACCACACCGGCCTCGACTTCGCCGCCCCGATGGGCACGCCGGTTCGCTCGGTGCTGCCGGGCGAGGTCATCCAGGCCGAGTTCGCCGGTGCCTACGGGCGGCAGGTGAAGGTCCGGCACGCGGACGGCACCGTCACGTCGTACGGGCACATGTCGGAGTTCACCGTGAACGTCGGCGACACCGTCGGCGCCGGGACGCAGGTCGGCTCGATCGGCATGTCCGGCAACACGACCGGCCCGCACGTGCACTTCGAGGTGCTGCTCGGCGGCACCGACCAGGTCGACCCGGAGCCGTGGCTGCGCGACCACGGGGTCAACCCGTAAGTCAGGGAAACGTCAAAGAAACAAGGCCAGGTCGAGCGCGTCGACGTACTGGCCGTCGATCAGGAACTCGCGTGGGTGGGTCCCCTCGATCAGATAACCGTGGCGCTCGTAGAGCCGCCTTGCGACCGTGTTCACACTGTGCACGTTCAAGGTGACTTTGCGGGCGCTGCGGCGTTTCGCCTCGCTGGTGACCGCCTCCATCAGCACCGAGCCGATCCCCTGGCCGCGCGCCTCGACCGCGACCGCCAGCCCGTTCACCGCCAGTACGCCGGCGCCTTCGGGGAAGCGGTACTTGTTCTGCAGGCGGACGTAGCCGACAACGAGCCCGTCGAGCTCGGCGACCAGGAACGCGTCCGGCGGCCAGCCCTCGGCGAAGAACGTCGTCCGGTCTCCCCCGGTCAGCGAGGGGAAGCCCGAGCTCGCGTCCCAGGCGGTCAGCTCGATCTGCAGCAGGGCGGCTTCGTCGGCTTCCACGGCCCGGCGGACGGTCACACGGTTCGCACTCACCTGACCATCTTCAGACGAAGAGAGGTCAACCAGTCAAAGAGTTGCTGCTGGTAGCTGGGCAGTGGCGGTGAGACCTCCCGTGGGGTTGGGAGTGAGCGTCAGCCGGCCGTGGTGGGTTTCGACGATGCGGTCGACCAAGGCCAAGCCGAGGCCGTGGCTGCCGGTATGGCGGCCGGTGGTTTTCGTGAACGGCTCGGTGAGGGTGCTGGTCTGTTCCGCGGTGAGCAGTGGGCCGGTGTTGACGACGACCAGCTGGTGGTCGCGGGTGGTGATCGTCAGCGTGCCACCGGGGCCGGTGTTGTGGCGGATGCCGTTCTGGCCCAGGTTCGTGACCAGCTGGTGGACCAGGATTTCGTTGCCCACGACAAGGGTTTCCTCGAGGTCGGTGGTCAGCGTGACACCGGCCGCGGCCGCCTCCGGGCGGAGCTCGTCGACGGCCTGCCGGGCGGTCGTGGCCAGGTCGAGCGGGTCGAGCTCGATCGCGCGGTTGTCGACGGAGGCGAGCGTGAGCAGCGCCTCGACCAGGTCGATGCCGCGCTGGTTCGTCTCCTGCAGGCGGCGCGAGAACTCCCGTACGTCGGTGTGCTCGGGGTCGGCGATCGCGACCTCGAGCATCGTCTTCATCACCGCGTGCGGCGTCCGCAGCTCGTGCGACGCGTTGGCCGCGAAGCGCCGGTACTGCTCGAACGACCGCTGCAGCCGGTCGAGCATCTCGTCGAAGGTGTCGGACAGGTCGGTGAACTCGTCCTTGATCCCGGTCAGCCCGATCCGGTGGTCCAGCGATCCTTCGGCCGCGCGCCGGGCAGCAAGGGTGATCTCCTGCAGCGGGCGCAGCATCCGGCCGGCCAGGTACCAGCCGCCGGCCATCCCGACGACCGCCAGGAAGATCAGCGCGTACGCCGACAGCGTGACGATCGTGTCGAGCAGGTCGGCGCGGGTGGGGACGGGCGTCTGGTCGCGCGGGTTGGCGGCGGTGAGCGGGTAGTTCGGGAGGTAGCGCATCACGCCGTACACGACCGCTGCGACGACAGCGCCGGCGATGACGAGCAGACCGGCATAGCTGAGGGTCATCCTCAAGCGCACGGTCAACCGCGGACGCCAAGTGACGAGAGGATCAGTAGTACTCACGGTTCACCGATCCGGTAGCCGACGCCCGGCACGGTGTGAATCACCCATGGATCCCCCAGCCGCTTGCGCAGCGCCGAGATCGTGATCCGGACCGAGTTGCTGAACGGGTCGGCGTTCTCGTCCCAGGCCTTCTCCAGCAGCGTTTCCGCGCTGATCACCCCACCCTGCGCGGTCATCAACACCTCCAGCACCGAGAACTGCTTACGGGTCAGCTTCACGTACCGGCCGAACCGGTACACCTCGCGCCGGAACGGGTCCAGCCGGAGCCCGGCGTACTCGATCACGGTCGGCATCGACTCGGCCGGGCGCCGGGCCAGCGCGCGCAGCCGGAGCACCAGCTCGCGCAGCTCGAACGGCTTGGTCAGGTAGTCGTCCGCGCCGAGCTCGAACCCGGTCACCTTGTCGTCGATGTCGCCGGCCGCGGTCAGCATCAGCACCCGGACCGGCAGCCCCTGGGCGACGATCCGGCGACAGACCTCGTCGCCGTTCGGGCCGGGGATGTCGCGGTCGAGCACCACCACGTCGTAGGAGTTGACGCTCACCGACTCCAGCGCGGTGTCGCCGTCGAAGGCCAGGTCGGCGGCGATCGCCTCGAGCCGCAGGCCGGCCCGGATCGCCTCGGCGAGATACACCTCGTCCTCCACGACCAGCACCCGCATACCGCCATTGAAGCAGACGCCGGATATCGAAAACGTATCCGGAAACCGCGACGCTCCGGCAACACGCGAGGCGATGAGGTGGGTGTCATGACTGCTGACGAACTCGTTGCCACCCGCAAGAAAGAGCGCCGGCTGACGGTGTGCACCGCGGTCGCGCTGCTGACCGCGGTCGGCGCGTTCACCGCCGCGGCCTGCGGCACGCTCAGCTCAGCGCAGGACTCGGCGCCGAGCTCCGCGGCCGGTACGACGAACGGCAGCGCCCCCGGCGACTTCGACCCGGGCGAGGGCTCGGGCGACCCGGGCTCGGGTGACCCCGGCGATCACGACGGGCCTGCGCGCGCGGCCGACGGCGTACTGCCGGACAACGCGTCACCATTCGACCTGTCCCTGCCGGGGATCGCCAAGCTCGACCCGGCGTTGCGCGCCGCCGTACAGCAGGCGGCCAAGGCGATGGAGGCGAACGACATCAAGCTGCACGTGACGACCGGGTGGCGCAGCAAGGCCTACCAGCGGCAGTTGCTGGAGGACGGGATCAAGAAGTACGGGAGCCTGGAGAAGGCGCGCGAGTTCGTGTCGACGCCGGAGGAGTCGCACCACGTGACCGGGCACGCGGTCGACGTCGGGCCGACCGACGCGGACGACTGGCTGATCCGGAAGGGCTCGCGGTTCGGGCTGTGCCAGACGCTGTCGAACGAGATGTGGCACTTCGAGCTGGTCGTGAAGCCCGGCGAGGACTGCCCGCACCCCAAGGCGACCGCCAGCAGTCAGTGAGTCTCCTCCGGAGGATCACCGGCAACGGCGAGTGTGCGCTGGGCCCAGGCGACGTCCCGCCAGGCCCCGTGCTTCCACCCGATCTTCCGGTACGTCCCGATCGGCTCGAACCCGAGCGCCGCGTGCAGCCCGACACTCGCGTCGTTCGGCAGCGTCATCCCTGCGATCGCCGTCCGGAACCCGCGCTCGGTCAGCCGCTCGAACAGCGCCTCGTACAGCGCCCGTCCCCCACCGGTCCGGCGCCGCCCGAGCTCCAGGTAGATGCTCACCTCGCACGACCACCGGTACGCCGCCCGCTCCTTCATCGGCCCGCCGTACGCGTACCCCACGACCCGCCCGGCGTCGTCCTCCAGCACCAGCCACGCGTGCGCCTTCTGCGCGGCGACGATCCGCTCGGCCATCTGCTCCGTGCTCGGCGGCTCGGTCTCGAAGCTGATCGCGGTGTCCCGCACGTACGGCGCGTAGATCGCCGCGCAGGCGGCCGCGTCCTCCAGCACCGCGTCTCTGATCCTCATGCCATCATAGTAGCCACAGCTGCCGCTATAGTGGCAAGCATGGACGAACTCTCCGCCTCCCTGGCCGCGACCCTGCAGGCCGCCCGGACCGACCGCGACCTCTCGGTGAACGCGCTCGCCGAGCGCTCCGGCGTCTCCCGGGCGATGATCGGCAAGATCGAGCGCGGCGAGGCGCAGCCGACCGCCGTACTGCTCGGGCGGCTGTCCGGTGCGCTCGGGATGACGCTGTCCGAGCTGGTCGCCCGCGCGGAGAAGCCCGGCGACAGCCGCGTACGCCGTACCGCCGAACAACCGCTCTGGACCGACCCGGCCACCGGCTACCGCCGACGCGCGGTCTCCCCCGGCACCGACAGCCCGCTCGAGCTGGTCGAGGTCGAGCTGCCGCCCGGCGCCTCGGTGTCGTACCCGGCCGACGCGTACATGTTCAAGTCCCAGCAGCTCTGGATCCTGGCCGGCCGGCTGCGCTTCCAGGAGGGCGACCTCGTGCACGACCTCGACACCGGCGACTGCCTGGAGCTCGGCGCGCCCGCGCCGACCACGTTCCACAACCCGGCGGCCACGGTCTGCCGCTATCTGGTCGCACTGGTCAAGACACGTTCCTGAGCCCGGCCGTGGCGTGGTTGAGTACGTGCATGGAGGTTTCACCGCTGGTCTGGATCGTGACCGTCGCCGGGATCCTGGGGCTGCTTGCCTTCGACTACTTCTTCCACGTCCGCCGCGCGCACGTCCCGCAGCTGCGCGAGGCCGCGGTCTGGTCCAGCGTGTACGTCGGGATCGCGCTGCTGTTCGGCGTCGGCACCTTCGTCCTCGGCGGCAGCGCGATGGGCTCGGAGTACTTCGCCGGGTACGTGACCGAGAAGGCGCTGTCGGTCGACAACCTGTTCGTGTTCCTGATCATCATGACCAGCTTCCGGGTGCCGCGCGAGGACCAGCAGAAGGTGCTGCTGTTCGGCATCATGTTCTCGCTGGTCGCCCGGACCGGGTTCATCCTGCTCGGGTCGGCGCTGATCAACACGTTCGCCTGGGTGTTCTACCTGTTCGGCCTGGCGCTGCTGATCACCGCCGGCAACATGCTGCGGCCGTCGACCGAGGAATCGCACTCCGCGCAGAACATCGTGGTCCGGCTCAGCCGCCGGCTCTTCCGGACGACTGAGTACTACGACGGCGACAAGCTGTTCACGCTCGTCGACGGCAAGCGCGCGATGACCCCGATGCTGCTGGTGATGGTCGCGATCGGCGGCACCGACCTGATGTTCGCGCTGGACTCGATCCCGGCGATCTTCGGCCTGACCCAGAACGTGTACATCGTGTTCACCGCGACCGCGTTCAGCCTGCTCGGGCTGCGCCAGCTGTACTTCCTGCTCGACGGGCTGCTCGACCGGCTGATCTACCTGTCGTTCGGGCTGGCCGCGATCCTCGGCTTCATCGGGGTGAAGCTGGTGCTGCACGCGCTGCACGAGAACAACGTGCCGTTCATCAACGGCGGCGAGCACATCGAGGTCGCGGAGATCAGTACCGGGCTGTCGTTGCTGGTGATCCTGGTCGTGCTCGTGGTGACGATCCTCGCGTCGCTGCTCAGCACCCGGGGGCGCACGCAGACGGCGATGGCCAACGCGCGGCGGGACGCGACGGCGTACCTGGACTCGGAGTACACGACCGATCCCGTCGAGCGGGAGCGCATCTACCGGCGGCTGATCGAGGCGCGGGACCACATCATCAAGCTCGGGCCGAAGGCGAAGCAGATCGTGAAGAACGAGCCGGAACTGCTCGAGCTGTGCGGGCGGGCGGCGTTGAGCCACGACGCGGCGATCGCGAGCGGCCGGCACCCGGGCGACGAGGTCCTGGGGCCGGATCCGACGCCGCTGCACTGAGGTTCACTCGCGGGGCAGCCAGACGCGCATCGGGCCGATCTCGCGGTTGGCCCAGGCGTAGTACGGGATCGCCTTGAGGGTGTCGGTGGTGAGGGTCGTGATGCCGTCGAGGAGCTCTGGGTCGTGAGCGGCGTTGATCGGCGCGTTGGGAAGGTGGGCGTCGTCGAGCGGAGTGGGCTGGTCGACCTGTTCGAAGGCGTAGACGAGCGGGCCGCGTTCGAGGGCGGCGCAGGCGCGGGCGGCGTCGTCGCGGGGTGACGGAGTGACCATGCGGGGGCTCAGCGGGATGTCGAGGTCGACGGTGTCGCCGGGGTTCCAGGTCTGGGTGCGGGACGCGTAGGCGCCTGCGTCGACGGGCTTGCCGTCGAGGGTGGCGTTCTCGGCCCAGGTGGGGATGCGGAGCGAGAGGGACCACGGGGTCGAGGGGGTCTCGAGAACGGTGACGCGGATCGTGCCGTCCCAGGGGTAGTTCGTCTCGACGCGCAGCTCGACCTCGTCGGTGGTGATCGTGCTGTCGGCGTACTGGTGGAGCTGGATGCCCTCGGCGGAGGTCGTCGCGAGGTAGGCGTCGAGGCTCGCGAGGGTGCGCATGATGTTGGGCGGGCAGCAGGCGCAGGAGAACCAGCCGCGGCGGCCGTGGGCGGGGCTGCGGTTGTTGTCGGCGTGGGCGTTCTCGCGCAGGTGCAGCGTGTTGACGTAGAAGTACTCGTCGCCCGACAGCGACACCCCGGCCAGGAAACCGTTGTACAGCATGCGTTCGATCGCGTCGGCGTACGACGGGTTACCCGTTGCCAGGAGCAACCGGTGCGCCCACTGGATGCCGCCGATCGCCGCGCAGGTCTCGGCGTACGCGCGGTCCGGCGGCAGCTCGTACTCGTCGCCGAACGCCTCGCCGTCCCAGCGGGACCCGAGACCGCCGGTGACGTAGGTCTTGGTCGCCCACATGTGCGCGAACTGGCCTTCGAGAGCAGCCAGCAGCTCGGTGTCACCGGTCTCGACCGCGACGTCCGTCGCGCCAGCGCCCAGATAAACAGCCCGTACGGCGTGCCCCTCGACCGTCGTCGCCTCCCGCACCGGCAGCCGGTCGGAGAAGTACGTCGGCTCGTGCCCGTGCTCGGCGATGATCCCGTGACCGCGCGTCTCCACGAACCAGCGCGCCAGCTCCAGGTACGCCGCCGTACCGGTCTCGCGGTAGAGCTCGACCAGCGCCATCTCGATCACGGGATGCCCGTCGACATCGCGGATCTGACCGTCGCCGTCGCCGAAGGTGCGGACTAGGTGGTCGGCGAGCTTGACCGCGACGTCGAGCAGCGCGGTGTCACCGGTGCAACGGACCTGCGCGACCGCGGCCTGGATCAGGTGGCCGGCGCAGTAGTGCTCGTGGCTCCAGACGAGCTGCTGGTAGCGGCCCTCGTCCCCGTCGCGGAGCTGGACGACGGAGTCGAGATACCCGTCCTCGCGCTGGGCCGCGGCAACCACCGCGGTCAGCTCGCGCTGCCTGCGCAGGAGATCCTCGGACGGGTTCCGCCCGTACTCCCAGGCGACGGCTTCGAGCCACTTGTAGACGTCGGAGTCGGCGAAGACCGGCCCGATCGCCTCGCCCTCGCCGATCCCGGCCGCGAGGCGGAGGTTGAGCAAGTTGCCGGCCTCCTCGAGCTGGTCCTGCCCCGACGGGATCGCGGTCGAGGCGTTGCGTTCCTGGCGTGGCGCCCAGAAGCCGCCGGTGATCTTCGTCCGGTCGAGACCGAGCGGGCGAAGGGTGGCGCGCGTGCTGGCGGCCGGTGAGCGGGATGGCATCGAAACGACTCCTCGCGGAAACAGACGGAACACGTTTTCCTGACGACCGTAAAGACGCATTCACGCCTGGTCAAGGGTCGGTGGGATAGCCTGCCGGAAACGTCGAGGAGGGCTATGATGCGCGCGGTGCCCCGGATCACCGATGTCGCCGCGCTGGCCGGCGTCTCGGCCAGTACGGCGTCCAAGGCGCTCAACGACACCGGCCAGCTCCGCGAGGAGACCCGCCGGCGCGTCCGCCGGGCCGCCGAGCAGCTCGGCTTCACCCCGGACAGCCGCGGCCGCGCGCTGTCGTCGGGCCGCAGCTACACGGTCGGGCTGATCACGACCGACAGCTCGGGGCGGTTCAGCATTCCGATCATGCAGGGCGCCGAGGACGCGTTGAGCGCGGGCGAGATGGCGCTGGTGCTCTGCGACACCCGCGACGACGCGCTGCGCGAGTCGCACTACCTGCGCTCGCTGGTCGCGCGGCGGGTCGACGGGATCATCGTGACCGGGCGGCGGACCGAGCCGCGGGCGCCGATCGACGTACCGGTGCCGGTCGTGTACGCGTTCAGCCCGTCGACCGATCCGGGCGACACGTCCGTGGTGACGGACGATCGCGGCGGTGCGGCGTCCGCCGTACGGCATCTGCTGTCGCTCGGGCGGCGGCGGATCGCGCATGTGACCGGGCCCGCATCGCATCGGAGTGCGGCGGTGCGCGCGGTGGCGGCTGTTGAGACGGCCGGGGACGCGTTCGTCGGCGAGCCGTTGCACGGGGAGTGGAGCGAGCGGTGGGGGCGGCACGCGGTCGACGTGCTGCTGCGCGGCGGTGAGATCGATGCGATCTCGTGCGGGAGTGATCAGATCGCGCGGGGTGTGTGCGATCGGCTGCGCGAGCTGGGTCGATCGGTGCCGGACGACGTGGCCGTGACCGGGTACGACAACTGGAGCGTGATGGCGCTCGCGAGCCGGCCGCCGCTCACCACGGTCGACCTGCGGCTCGAGGAGCTGGGACGGCGTACGGCGCAGCTGCTGCTGGAGTTGATCGGCGGGGCTTCTCCATCCGGGCTGCTGGAGCTGCCGACCGAGCTGGTGCCGCGGGAGTCGACGCTCGGGACCTGAGGTTTCGCGGTGGGGCACAGGTCGGAGATCCGACCGAGGGAGGCAGCGTGACGATGCGCGCGGTACTGGCCGTGGTGCCGGTGAGGGACATCGAGAAGGCGATCGAGTGGTACTCGGGGTTCTTCGGGCGGGACGCGGACACTCGTCCGATGGACTCGCTGGCCGAGTGGCACCTCAGCGAGCTCGGCGTCGTCCAGGTCTTCGAGGACACCGACCGGGCCGGGCGGACGGCGGTCAACCTGACCGTCGACGACCTCGACGTGACGCTGCGGCGGCTGTCGGAGCAGAACATCGAGTCGACGGACCCGCAGGTGGTGGCAGGGGGACGGCAGCGGCTGGCCGTCGTGCAGGATCCGGACGGCAACAACCTCGGGCTGATCGCGTCGCTCGACTGAACCCCTCGTAGGGTTGGGGGCTATGGCGACGCGGGTCAGTAGTCGGAACGCTCGGTTCCAGGTGTGGCAGGCGCTGCTCGGCAACCGGAACAAGCGGCAGCGGGCCGGCGAGTTCATCGTGCAGGGGGTGCGGCCGATCAGTCTGGCCGTCGAGCACGGGTGGACGGTGAACACGCTGATCCAAGACGCGTCGCGGGTGCCTTCGCAGTGGGCTCGGGAGTTGCTGCAGAGCCAGCGCGAGGCTGAGCGGGTGTTGATGGAACCGGAGCTGCTGGCGGAGCTGACCGAGAAGTCGGAGGCCGAGCTGGTCGCCGTGGTGTCGATGCCGCCGGACGACTTGTCGCGGATCGCTGTTTCTTCTTCGTTCTTGGGCGTGGTGTTCGACCGGCCGACCGGGCCGGGGAACATCGGGTCGATCATTCGGTCGGCGGATGCGTTCGGGGCCGACGGGTTCGTGGTGACCGGGCATGCGGCCGATGTGTACGACCCGAAGGCGGTGCGGGCCAGCACGGGGTCGCTGTTCGCGGTACCGGCTGTGCGGGTGCCGTCGCAGCGTGAGGTGATGGAGTGGGTCGCCGCGCAGCGGGCGGGCGGCGTACCAGTTGTTGTCGTGGGCACCGATGAGCACGGGACTGTCGACGTGTACGACTTCGACTTCACGCAGCCGACGTTGCTGCTGGTCGGGAACGAGACTTCCGGGCTGTCGGCGGCTTGGAAGGAGCTGGCCGATGTGCTGGTGCGGATCCCGATGGGTGGGGCTGCTTCTTCGCTGAACGCTGCCAATGCGGCTACTGCTGTGTTGTACGAGGTGTCTCGGCAGCGTGCCCATTCGTTCAAGACCGGCGGTGGATCGGCGGTTTAGCGTCGGTGGCATGACGCTATCGGCACAGCCTTTGCTGGCGGTTCGGGATGTTGAGAAGAGCAGTGCTTGGTACTGCGGGGTGCTCGGCGGGGTGAGTGCGCACGGCGGGACCGAGTACGAGCAGATCGAGGTCGACGGGACGCTGGTGCTGCAGCTGCACAAGCTCGACGTCGGGCATCACCACGGGGTGTTCGGGGATCCGTCGGTGATGCTGGGGAACGGGGTCGCGGTGTGGTTCGCCGTTGACGAGCTGGATGCGGTGGTGGCTCGGGTCGAGGGTGGGGACGTGCAGTTCAATCCCAATGCGGGGCACCGGGAGTTGTGGGTGCGGGATCCGGACGGGTATCTGGTGGTTGTCGCGGGCAAATGAAACCGGCCCCCGATCTGCTACTCGGGGGCCGGTTGCTTGGGGCAAGGATCAGCTTTCGCAGCCGATCCCGTCGTTGTCCGCGTCGAACCGGTGCGGGTCGGCGCCCACGACCAGGAAGTCGCGGTACGGGATGTCACCGCAGTCGAGGTCGGGCGGCGGCGGCGCGATGCAGAGCGTCGGGTAGGACGGATCGCAGGGCCGGGTCGGCGGCGGCGGCTTCGGCGGGTTCACCGTGACCTGGTACCGCAAGTACCAAGTCCCGTTCGACGGCCGCCAGACCGCCTGGTCCGTCGCCGACGTCCCCGCGTAGTTCCCCGCGAACGGCCGATCGCCGTTCTGCCCCCACGTGAAGCTCCCGGCGCCACGGATGTACCAGGCGCCCCGCCGGAACACCGTCAGCTCCGCCTTCGCGTTGCCGACGAAGTTCGCCGGGACCGGGATGTCGCCGTTCACGCCCCAGGTGATCTGCGAGGCGCCGCGGATGAACCACCGGCCCAGCGACGGGCGGAAGACCGCGAGGTCGGCGTGGCTGTCGCCGACGTAGTCGGCCGGCGCAGGCACGTCCCCGTTCACGCCCCAGCTGATCTGCGCCGCGCCCCGGATGAACCAGCGACCCAGCGACGGCCGCCACACGGCGGCCTCGGCGCGGCTGTCGCCGACGTAGTTCGCGGCGACCGGTACGTCGCCCGCCTGGCCCCAGACGAACTGACCGACACCGCGGATGTACCAGTAACCGTTCGACGGCCGGAACACGGCGAGCTCGGCGCGGCCGTCGCCGTTGTAGTCGGCCGGGACCGGGATGTCCCCGGCCTGGCCGAACTTGATGTTCGTCCAGCCGCGGATGTACCAGGTCCCGTTGCTCGGCCGGAAGACGGCGAGCTCGGGCTTGCTGTCGCCGACGTACGAGCGCGGGACGGCGACGTCGCCGTTCTGCCCCCACTGGATCGCCGTCGTGACCACCTTGGTCGCGGCGACCGCCGTACCGGCAGTGCTCTGCAGCGGCGCTGCCTGCGCCGGTGCAGTGAGACCGACGGCAGCCAGCGCCGCCACCGCCAGCCCCAGAGCTGCGGATCTGTAACGCATGAAGTTGTCCCCCTCGGACACGGACCTGTGGACGCCCGCCCTTCCCTCCCCCGAGGGCCCCCGGCCGGCGTACCGTCTACGCCCCTCTATCGCGGTCCGCACTTGATCGTTACAACGCGTGAGCGGATTTCTGCTCAGCGGACACCGGCATCACGCTTCGTTATGGTCAGGCGGTCGCCAGGATCTCGCCGTGCAACAGACTCAGAAACCCGTCCGGCGCAGCCGCCCAAGCCCGCCAGCCCGCCGAGATCCGCTCGAGCGCTTCCTCCGGTACGCCGGACGCCCGCGCCTGGTCGGCCATCGCCGACTGCAGCACCCGGTCGGCCCACATCCCACCCCACCAGTCGCGATCCTCGGCGTTGGCGAACGTCCAGTTGCTCGCCGTCGCCTCGATCTGCTCGAAGCCGGCCTCGTGGGCCCAGGACAGCAGGCGGCGCCCGGCGTCGGGCTCGCCCTGGTTGGCGCGGGCCATGCGCTGGTAGAGCGTCATCCACTCGTCGAGCTCCGGGAGCTCGGGGTACCAGGTGAACGCGTGGTAGTCGGAGTCGCGAACGGCAACGATTCCACCCGGCTTGCAGACGCGGCGCATCTCGCGGAGCGCCTGGACGGGGTCGGCGACGTGCTGGAGGACCTGATGGGCATGGACGACGTCGTACGTGTTGTCGGGGATCTCGAGGCGATGGACGTCGCCAACGACGAAGTCGACCTCGAAGCCGCGCTCGGCACGCCGCTCTCCCGCATCCCGCGCGTCGCGCTCGGCGAACGTCGCGCGGGTGATCGCCAGCGCGGACTCGCTCGCCTCCAGCGCGGTCGTCCGCCCCGGCGCGACCAGCGCCGCGAGCTCGGCGGTGATCGTGCCGGGCCCGGCGCCGACGTCGAGCAGACTCATCCCCGGCCGCAGGTGCGGGAGCAGGTAGCCGGCCGAGTTCGCGGCGGTGCGCCAGCGGTGCGAGCGGAGAACGGATTCATGGTGGCCGTGGGTGTAGACGTTGTTCATCGGGACTCCTTCGTCTCCCGCTCAGACTAACTCCGCGTCTTGCTTTTTGAGACCCTATGTCTTGGATATCGAGACAAGTAGTTGCCTGGGGCAATGAGCGGATCGGCGGCCGACCCGCTAAGGTGCGGCGGTGCTTCCGATGGTGATCGTGATCAGTGGCCCGCCGGGAACCGGCAAGACGACTCTCGCGCACCACGTCGCGGCCGGTGTCGGCTGCCCGGCGGTCTGCCGCGACGAGATCAAGGAGGGGATGGCGCACGCCACCCCCGACTTCGTCCCCGGCCCCGCCGACCCGCTGACGATGCGCACCCTCGCGACGTTCTTCGACGTCATCGGCCTGCTGGTCGGCCGCGGCTCCTCGGTCGTCGCCGAAGCCGCCTTCCAGGACCGCCTCTGGCGCCCCGGCCTGACCCCGTTGATCGGCCAGGCCGAGTTCCGCATCGTGCACTGCACGACGCCCGCCGCCGTCGCGTTCACCCGGATCACCGACCGCTCCGGCAGTACGCCGTCGCGCGCGGCCCACGAGGACAGCCAGTACGACGAGCAGCGGCGGCGTACGGTGCACGAGTCGTTCGACCCGATCACGCTGCCGGTCCCGACGTTGACGGTCGACACCAGCGACGGCTACTCCCCCACGCTCCCGGAGATCCTGAGCTTCCTGGCCCGCTGAGCACCTCGGCCCCGCGCCCCTCCCGCGCGCCCTCCCCTTCCCCGCTCCCCTCCCCTCCTCCTCCGCTTCCCCGCTCCCCTCCCCTCCTCCTCCGCTTCCCCGCTCCCCTCCCCCTCCCCCCTCCCCCCTCCGCTTCCCCGCTCCCCTCCCCCTTCCCCTTCCCCTTCCCCTTCCCCTTCCCCTTCCCCTTCCCCTTCCCCTTCCCCTTCCCCTTCCCCTTCCCCTTCCCCTTCCCCTTCCCCTTCCCCGCGCGAGTCTCGCCGTACGGCAAGCCCCTGGCGGCGTATCGATCGGCTGATTAATCTCGTGGCTCGACCCAGGGGAGGGCAGATGAAGCCGGACGAGTTGACCGCGCGGTTCGCCGAGCTGACCACCGCACATGTCGCCGACGCCTGCGTACGCACGCAGGTCCCGGTGCGCTGCGTCGAGCTGACCGCCGTGGAGCCGATGAAGCTCGCCGGGCGCGTGGTGCCCGCGCAGCACGTCGGCAGCGTCGACGTGTTCCTGGAGGCGTTCGGGCAGGCCGAGCCGGGCGACGTGCTGTGCGTCGACAACGGCGGCCGGCGCAACGAGGCCTGCGTCGGCGACCTCGTCGTCGCCGAGGCCAAGGCCGCCGGACTCGCCGGGCTCGTGGTGTGGGGACTGCACCGCGACACCGCCGACGTCCGCGCGATCGGGCTGCCCGTCTACAGCCTCGGCTCGCTGCCGACCGGCCCGCTCCGGATCGACCCGCTCCCGGACGGCTACTTGTCCACAGCAACCATCGGGGAATGGGCCGTGAGCAACGAAGACGTCGTCCTGGCCGACGAGGACGGAATCATCTTCGTCCCGGCCGACCGCATCGACGAGCTGTTCACGTTGGCCGAGTCGATCCGCGACACCGAGCACCGGCAGGCCACCCTGATCGCGGCCGGGACGACGCTGCGCGAGCAGGTCGGCTTCGACGAGTATCTGGCGGCCCGGGCCGCGGACCCGTCGCTGACCTTCCGCGCGCACTTGCGGGCGAAGCGTGGTGCGATCGAGGAATAAGGTGGGCGGATGCCTGAAAACCTCTCCGCGGCCACCGCGGGTACCTGGAAGCTGGGCGACTCCACCATCAACCGACTCGGGTTCGGCGCGATGCGCACGACCCCGAACCCGGACCGCGCGGTCGCGGTCCGGGTGCTGCGCCGGGCGGTCGAGCTCGGCGTCAACCACATCGACACCGCCGCGTTCTACGCCTCGCCGGGCGGCACGCTCGGCGTCGGCGACGGCCCGGTCCGCTACGCCAACGAGCTGATCCGCGAGGCGCTGTCGCCGTACCCGGAGGACCTGGTGATCACCACCAAGGTCGGCCCGGGATCGACGCCGGAGCGCGGTTTCTACCAGGCCACCACGGCCGCCGAGCTGCGCGAACAGGTCGAGCTGAACCTGCGCCAGCTCGGCACCGACGTACTCGACGTGGTCAACCTGCGGATCATCAAGAAGCCCGGCGCCGACTCGATCGCCGACCGTTTCGGGGCGCTCGCCGACCTGGTCGACGCCGGCCTGATCCGGCACCTCGGCCTGTCCAACATCCGCCTCGACCACCTGGACGAGGCGCTGCCGATCGCGCCGGTTGTCTGCGTGCAGAACTCCTACGCCCTGGACACCCACCGCGAGGACGACACGTTCCTCCCGGTCTGCGGCGAGCGCGGCGTCGCCTACGTGCCGTTCTTCGCGATCGCCGGCGCGTCCCGCGAGGGCTCGGCGACGACCGACCACTCCGACGCCGTACGCCGGATCGCCGCGGCCCACGGCGTCTCCGAGCAGCAGATCCGGCTGGCCTGGACGCTGCACCAGGGCGATCACGTGCTCGCGATCCCGGGGACTGGGAACCCTGTCCACCTGGAGGAGAACATCGCCGCCGGGGCCATCGAGCTGTCGGCGGAGGAGCTCGCCGACTTGAGCTGACCGAGTCGACACCCACCACTGATCAACCACCTGAATCGGCCCCCGCCGAGCAGCTCCTGAGCGTGAACCGCCGCGAGGACCCGAGGTTGATCAGTGGTGGGTGTCGGCCATCATAGTGAGACAAACTTGTCTCATTCGAGACAGTGATGTCTACTGGAGGCATGCTCACCCGTGCCCAGGTCCTCGACGCCGCCCTCCGGCGGCTGAACTCCGACCCGACCACCTCGATGGCCGACCTCGCGGCCGCGATCGGGATCGGCCGCGCGACGCTGAACCGGCACTTCGCGTCCCGCGACGCGCTGCTGCGCGAAATCGGCGAACGCGCCCTCGACCACTGGGACCGCAGCCAGCAGGAGACCGGGATGGTCGCCGCCGGCGAGTCCGGCGACCCGGCCCGGATCCGCGCCTGCCTGAGCGACCTGATCACCTGGTTCGTCGACAACGCCGACCAGTTCGCGTACGCGCTGGCCAACAACCGGATGGAAGCGATGCCGGAGCTGGTCGAGCGGACCGACCGGCTGATCGACCAGGAGGTCGCGTTCTACGCGGCGGCCCAGCAGGCCGGCGTACTGCGCTCCGATCTGCCGGCGCGCTGGATCGAGCACACCGTGTACGGCCTGATGATCGCGGCCCGCGAGGCGCTGCGCCGCGGCGACGTCGCCCGGCGCGACCTCGACGCGCTCGTCCTATCCACTCTGCTCGACGGCACGACAGGAGATTCCCGATGACCGCCCCCGGTACGACGTACGCGCCTGTGGTCCCCAGCGCCCGGCGGCGTTGGGGCGGGCTGGCGGTGCTGTCCGCGAGCCTGCTGGTCGTCGTGATGGACATGACGATCCTCAACCTCGCGCTGCCCGCGATGACCGAGGACCTGCGCTCGACGTCGGTCGAGCAGCTGTGGATCATCGACGTCTACTCGCTCGTCCTGGCCGGCCTGCTGGTCACCGCCAGCGCGCTCGGCGACCGGATCGGCCGGCGGCGGATGCTCGTCACCGGCTTCGTGATCTTCGGCGCGGCCTCGCTCGGCGTGCTGCTCGCCGACAGCTCCGAGGCGGTGATCGCGATCCGCGTCCTGCTCGGCATCGGCGGCGCGATGATCATGCCGTCGACACTGTCGCTGATCCGCTCGCTGTTCCCCGACGCCCGCGAACGGGCGACCGCCCTCGGCATCTGGGGCGCGACCGCCGCCGCCGGTGGCGCGCTCGGCCCGATCGTCGGCGGTGCACTGCTGCAGAACTTCAGCTGGCACTCGGCGTTCCTGTTCAACGTGCCGGTGATGATCGTCGCGGTCGTCGCCGCGCTGATCCTGCTCCCCGAGAGCCGCTCCGACCGCCCCGGCCGGCTCGACCCGGTCGCGACGCTGCTGTCGATCGTCGGCATGGTCGGCCTCGTCTACGCGATCAAGGAGCTCGGCAAGTCGGGCGTCACTGTCTCGATGACCGCTGTGTTTCTGCTGAGCGCTGCACTGTTGGCCGCCTTCGTTCTGCGCTGCCTGCGCGCTTCTGAGCCGATGCTCGAAATCCGCCTCTTCCGCAGCCGAGGCTTCACCGCCGGCGTCCTCACCGCCCTCATCACCAGCTTCGCCATGGTCGCCGCCCTGCTGCTGATCTCCCAGTGGCTCCAGCTGGTCCAGGGCTGGTCCCCGCTGGCGTCGGGTGTCGCCATCCTCCCCATGGCCGCGGGCGGTCTCATCGGCTCCCCCCTCGCCCCGATGGTTGCCCAACGCATCGGCCCCCGCACCGTCCTGGTCGCCGGCCTGGCCATCGGCGCCGCTGGCTTCCTCCTCCTCTTCCTCCTCCCCCAGCCTCTCTCGTACGCCGGAATCGCCGCTTCCCTCACCCTGATCGGCATCGGCACCGCTCCCCTGGCGATCGCCTCCGCCGTCATCATGGCCGGCGCCCCCGTCGCCAAGGCCGGCAGCGCCGCCGCCATCGAAGAATCCAGCTACGAAATCGGCGCCGCCCTGGGCATCGCCATCCTCGGCAGCCTCGCCGCGGCGGTCTACCGCGCCGGGCTTCCCACCGACGCCCCGGCCCAAGCCCGCGAGTCCCTCGCCGGAGCCCTCACCCTCGACAACCCAGCTCTGGCAGCCATCGCCCAAACCGCCTTCACCGACTCCCTGACCTGGTTCGGCCTCGCCGGCGGGGTGCTGCTGCTGGCCGTCGCCGGGTTGGTCCTGTACCTGACCCCACGCTCGCTGGACCTGTCAGCCACGCACCACTAGCCCTGGCGCTGGGCGGATCGGACCCGACACAATCGGCGAATGCTCTGGTAGGCCCGCGCAACCACACGACGTACAGCACCAGCGTCCGCATCGACACCCCCGAGGGCATCGACCTCGCCTGCGAGCTTCTCGCCCTCGCGCTGGAGAAGGTCCGCACTGCCTGACACGCAAAACGGCCCCTCACGCCCACGAGGGGTGAGGGGCCGCCTGCGTTCGACGTACTACGGCATCGTCGCGATGCTCGTCGGGCCCGAGTCGACCGCCGTCGCGCGCGGTGCGGACTTCGCGGCGAGGTGGAGGCGGAGAAGAGTGTCGTAGTCGACGACCTCCAGGGCCGTGGTGGTGGCGGCCTTGGGGAAGTCGGCGGCGGGGTCCTGGGTGCCGACGATCAACGTGGTGCGGGGGTCGGTGATGTCGACGCCGTACTTGGTTTTCGCGAAGGCCTGGTTCTCGGCCGTCGCGAAGTACTTCTCGTACGTCGCCAGCCGCGTCGCGCCAGCGGTGAGGTCGAGGGAGCGGCGGTGCTTCTGGCCGGTTTCGCGGAGCGGGAGGGCCAGGTCGCCGATGACGTGGGTGCCGTCCTCGCGCTCCAGGATGAAGTCGGGGGTGACAGTGCCGTCGGCGGACTCCAGCGACGGCTGGACGATCAGCCGGGTGGCGTCGTACGCCGCCAGCAGGACGTCCTCGTGCTTGGCGAGGAACTCGCTCGTGGTCAGCTTGCCGAGGCCGTGCAGGTAGGTGCTGGCGAACTGGTCCGCCTTCAGGGCCTGTTCGACGCCCTCGCCGCGCGGGACCGCGAAGGTGCCGATCGGGTCGAGGTGCTGGGAGTTGCTGACCAGGCGCTGCAGGAAGTCGCGGTACCGGTCGGCGGGCTCGGAGCGGTGGATCGCGATCGTGAAGAAGTTCCAGCGCAGCCGGACCGCGAGGCCGGACGACTGGGCCAGCAGGACCCGGTCGAGGACTGCGTAGTTGCCGGGCTGGAAGTCGAGCAGCCGGTCGCTCGGGCCGACCATCTCGTTGCCGAGCAGGCTCTGGGTCGCGGGGAATGAGTCCGACAGGGCGTTCTTGCCGCGCTCGCTGGCGATCGTCGCGTCCTTCACGACGCTCTCGTCCGGCAGCGCGACGACGGCGCTCGCGCCGGCCGTCGTACCGAAGTACTCGTCGATCCCGGCGGCCTTCTGCCGGCGGACCTCCAGCGAGCGGTACTCCCGGCTGACGCCGGCCAGCTCGAGGATGTTCCAGTCCGGGGTCTCGGTCAGCACCATCATCCGCGGGTACAGCAGCGGGCCGGCCAGTTCGCGGGAGTGGCTGACGGGCAGGTGCTCGCTGACACTCTTCAGGTGCTCGCCCCAGAACTGAGTGTTCACCTTGACGAACTCGGTGGGTTTCATCGCCCGCTCTTCTCCTCGATCACTCAACGGTCTTCCACAACCAGCAACTCCGGGCCGCCCGCCCGCTATTCCCCGGCAGCGTGCGGGAAGATGCGCGCATGGATGCGCAGAGGGATCGTACGACGAGCGGCCGCACACCGAAGCACGTCTGGGAGGACTGGAAGGCCGCCGACGCCGCGGGCGACGCCGAGACGGCGGGCCGGCTGGCGGCGGAGATGACGGAGTTGCTGCCGGAGTTCTCGGACATGTGGTTCGAGGCGGGCATGTACTCGAAGGCCCGCGGCGACTGGGCCGAGTCCGCGGCGCGGAACCTGCGGGCGGTCGAGTTGTTCACGGCTGAGGACGCGGCGCGGTACGACGGGGTGAACCCGGCGGCGTGGAACTTGGGGATCGCGGCGACGGCGCTGGGTGACTGGGCGACCGCGCGGCGCGCTTGGACGGCGTACGGGATCCAGGGGATGGAGGACGGCGGTGAACCCATCGATCTGGATTTCGGCTACGTGCCGATCCGGGTCAACCCGGACCGCCCGAGCCTTGCCCACCAAGTGACGCCGGCCTTCGGCGACTCCGAGGTCATCTGGTGCTGGCGCCGCAGCCCCGCGCACGCGGTGATCTCCAGCGTCCCGCTCCCCGCCTCCGGCCACCGCTTCCGCGACGTCCTCCTCCACGACGGCGAACCCAAGGGCTCCCGCCGCCTCGGCGAGCACGAGGTCCCCGTCTTCGACCAGCTCGCCCGCCTGGAGGAGTCCGGCCTCCCCACCTGGCAGGCCCAGCTCCTCGGCGCCCGCCCCGGCGACGTCGACGACCTCGCCGACACCTTCACCCCCGCCGGCCTCGGCTTCGACGACTGGTCCAGCATCCGCCTGATGTGCGCCGACTGCTCCCACGGCTCCCCCGGTACGGCGCACGCCCACACCCCCGCCGCCACCGACGCCACAGTCCTCGGCCTGGCCGGCGCCGAATCGGACCTCCGCCCGGCCCTCGACGCCTGGCTGGCCGCGCGACCGCACGTCGTACTGGCCGAACTGACTCTTCTCTGGTGAGGCGTCAGCCCGAGGCGTCGGTCTTCTGACTGAAGGCGCAGCGCCAGTCGCCGTCCACGCGGACGTAGATCTCGGTGATCCACTCGTCCGCTGTGTACGGCGTACCGGCCCACGTACCCGAGCTGGGCTTCCGGGCGGTCAGTACGACGGTGTGTCTCCGACCCGAACCTCGTCCTCGACCGTCATGCCCGCCTCCTCGTCCCGCCCGAGGCTAGGCCACGACGCGAGAATGCGAACAGCCCCCCGATCCATACGGATCGGGGGGGCTGTTGCGGCCCTGTGGCAGGTGCAGGGTTCGAACCTGCGTAGGCATAAGCCGACAGATTTACAGTCTGCTCCCTTTGGCCGCTCGGGCAACCTGCCAGGGTGATGCCGGTTCGTGAACCGGCGTGAGAGACGATACAACAGACAGTGCCCCTGACAGCAAATCGGTTGGACAGCAACTCGGAAGGGAAGTGCCCATGGCTTCGGAGTCCTCCTTCGACATCGTGAACAAGGTCGACCAGCAGGAGGTGGACAACGCCGTGAACCAGGCGGCGAAGGAGATCAGCCAGCGGTTCGACTTCAAGAACGTCGACGCGGGGATCAAGCTGAGCGGTGAGGCCATCGACATGCAGGCCAACACCGAGGAGCGGGTCAACGCCGTCCTCGACGTGCTCAAGGACAAGCTGGTGAAGCGGCAGATCTCGCTCAAGGGACTCGAGGCCGAGGAGCCGAAGCTGTCCGGCAAGATCTACAAGATCGGTGCCACGATCAGCGCGGGGATCACGCAGGAGAACGCGAAGAAGCTGTCGAAGCTGATCCGTGATGAGGGGCCCAAGGGTGTGAAGGCTCAGATCCAGGGCGATGAGCTGCGGGTGTCCAGCAAGAGCCGGGATGATCTGCAGGCGGTGCAGTCGCTGATCAAGGGACAAGATCTGGACTTCGCGGTGCAGTTCGTCAACTACCGCTGACCGGACCGGCCCGGCCAAATTCGCTCGTCGAACCGCCCTTGGCCGGGCATCCTGGGCGCCGTGGAGACGCCGGCGCTGGGTGAGTGGTTGCTCGAGGACTTCGGGCTGGGTGTGGTCGACATCACGCGGGTGCACGGGGGTGCGGATCTCGCGGCGGAGGTGTGGCGGGTCGACGCCGGGGTTCGCTCGTACGCCGTGAAGTGGTCCTGTGGTGGGACCGATGCGGGGGCGCTCGTCGCTGGTGAATTGGCCGCCGCTGGGGTTGCCGGAGTGGCCGCGCCGGTTCGGGCTCGGGGTGGTGGGTTGTGGAGTGTGCGCGGTGGGCGGCGGTTGACCGTGGTGCCGTGGGCTGACGGCGCCTCGGCTGGGGAGGTCGGGCTGACGCTGGAGCAGTGGGCGGCGTACGGCGTACTGCTCGCTGGTGTGCATGCGGTGAAGCCGTCGGCGGAGTTGCGGCGGGTGTTGCCGGGGTTGAATCCGGTGAACGCGAAGATGCCGGGGTTGATTCGAGAGTTGGACGCTCGGCTGACCGGGCGGGCGCCGGTGGATGCGGTCGAGGCGGAGCTCGGGGAGGTCTGGCGGGCGGACCGGGAGCGGATTCTCGGGTTGCTGGAGCCGGTGGACGGGCCGCGGGGTGAGGCGGTGATCTGTCACGCGGATCCGCATCTGGGGAACGTGATCGCCGGGGACGGACTGCGGCTGATCGACTGGGACGACGCGGTGCTGGCGCCTCGGGAGCAGGATCTGTTGTTCGTGCTCGGCGGGATGGGGTCGCTCGGGCCGACGGACGATGCGCAGCTTGCCGCGTTCTTCGGTGGGTACGGCGCTGTCGAGGTCGACGAGGTGAACCTGCGGTACTACCGGCGGGCGCGGGCGCTCGAGGAGGTCGCGCTGTGGGCCGAGCAGGTGATCACCGGACCGGACCGCGAGGACTCGCTCCGGATCTTCCGGGGAGCCCTCGCAGCGGATGGGATGGCCACGGTCGCGCTGCAGTCGTGACCTAGACAGCACTCTTCGCGTACGGCGGGTGCAGCTTCGGCAGGCGGTGGGTGGCGATGACCGTCAGGACCGCGGTGACGGCGACGGCCAGCGCGACGAGGGCGATGACCTGCCAGGTGGCGAGACCCGTCGTCTGGATGATGGGGGCCGGGGTCTCCGTGACGGGAGCCCCGGAGCGTGGGCCCGGCTCCGGCGGGAGCTTGGCGTACGCCGTACCGGTGACGGCGGCGAGGGGAAGCAGCAGGGTGGTGCCGGCGACGGCCAGGCGGGACAGTGGGTTCATCAGGATTCCTTTCGGAGAGCGGCGGCGTGGTTGCCGGCCGTGTCTTCACCGTGGCCCCCGCAGCGACCAGGAGGCCATACGACGTTCGACGTATGGGCGGGCACCGGAATGAGGCCTAGCCTGAGGAGCAGGAGGAGGGGATCGCGATGGTGGAACAGCTCACCGTCACCGAGCGGGACCTTCGCCGGATCTTCGACGTGATCGACCTGGGGCGGCGGGAGGGGCCGGGGACGGAGTTTCCGCGGCAGGTGCTGAGCGCGCTGCGGGAGTTGGTGCCGGCCGACGACGTCACGTTCCAGGTGAGTCGGCCGATGGATCGCCGGGTGCTCGGACTGGAGGAGGTCACCGACGTCCCGGAGGACCTGCCGGACGGGTGGGAGGACCTGTTCTGGCGTTCGTACTGGGACGACGAGATCTGCAGCCGGCCGCAGCGGACCGGCGACTACGAGAGCGTCTGGAAGGCGTCGGACTATCGCTCGGCGCGCGAGATGAAGCGGTCGCCGGTCGGTGAGTGGTTCCGGGTGATGGGGATCCGCAACGAGATCCTGGTGCCGTTCCCGGCGCGCGGCGCGGAGGACCAGCGGCTGATGCTGTTCCGGACCAGCGGGCGCGACTTCACCGAGCGGGAGCGGCTGCTGCTGCGGATGCTCCGGCCGCATCTGGTCGACGTACGCCGGAAGCTGGAGCGGCGGCGCGCGGGTGTGCCGGACCTGACCGGGCGGCAGTGGCAGCTGCTGCGGCTGGTCGCGGCCGGGCACAGCAACAGCCAGATCGCGCGCCGGCTGGTGGTTGCCGAGGGCACCGTTCGCAAGCACCTGGAGAACATCTACGAGCGGCTGAACGTCACCAGCCGCACCGCTGCGGTCGCTGCAGCATTTCCGTTGGCTGAAAGTGCTTAGGCGTGCCGGACCCAGATGTTGGGTTCGACGTAGGTGCCGTGGCCGTCGGCGATGGTGAGGGTCGTGAGGCCGGCGGGGATCGTGTAGGTGCCGGGTGATGGGAAGACCATGCCGGTCCACTCCTCCCACTCGGCGATCGTGCCGGTGATGGTCTGCGATGCAGGAGCGGGGGCCAGCACCGATGCGCCGAGCCGGATGTGGGTGCGCAGCCAAGGGTCGAGAGGCAGCCCGTCCGCGCGCTTCCAGGTCTGGTACGTCGCGATGTCGGTCAGGGGGTAGCGCGTCTTCAGCGTCGGCCGGAGCGGGGCGATCACCTGGGTCAGGCCCGCGGCGACGGCGTGGTCGCGGACGGCGGTGATCAGCGCGCCGGCGGTGCCCTGGCCTTGCAGGTCGGCGCGGACGGCGGCGGCCATCAGGACGAAGGTGTTCGGTGCGACGCCGGCCTCGTACGACGTGACCGCTTGTGCGAGCGCGTCGGTGTAGCCGCCCGGAAGGTCTCCGACCGAGCCGTCCCAGGCGAGAGCAACACCCCAGCACCCAGCAAGTAGTCGTCGTTCAGCCGACACGTAGTAGAACTCCCACTCCGGGAAGTACTGCCTACGTCGCTCGCTGTACTGCTTCGCCACCGCGTCGTGGAAGATGAACTCCGGCCAGCCCTCGGCGAAGGCCGTCGAGGCCTCCTGCTCGTACTCCGGTGCGTCCGCCTCCAGGATCAGCATGCCCTCGAGGCTAGGGCGCCGAGCTGCCGCTCACCACACCATTTCGGACTGCCCGTGGCGACCCGCCCAGCTCTCGGTGGCAGGCCTTGTTGAACGCCTGGAGGTCCGGGATTCCGACCGATGCGGCGACGGCCGGGATCGACAGGGTGGACGCGACGAGCAGGTGCCGTGCGCGCGTCAGCCGGCGTCGGCGGAGGTAGGCGATCACGGTGAGACCGGTCTCGGCGTGGAAGAGCCGGGTCAGGTGGTTGTGCGACACCCCGGCCTCGCGTGCGAGCTCCGGGACGGTCAGCGGGCGCGCCAGGTTCGCCTCGATGAAGGCGACCGCCAGCGCCACCGCCGGGTGCGTGCCGTGGCCGGCGTCCCTGCTCGCGTCCAGCTGAACGATCCGCCACAGCGCCGTCCACACCTCCGCGACCACCCGCGCGGAACCGCCCGGCGACGCCTCGATCGCCGAGCGCAGCAGGTCCGCCAGTACCGGCGCCGCGGCGCCGGCGTCCTGGACCAGCGGGACGTGCACCGGTTCGCCGCCGGGGCGCGGCCGGAAGTGTACGTACAGGTGCTCGGAGCGGCCGCGGTAGTCGAACTGCACCGGCATGCCGGCCGGGGTCAGGCTGACGAAGCCGGGCGCGACGGCGTACGTCGTACCGTCCCAGGTCACGTCGGCGGAGTAGCTGTACAGGTGCAGCTGCCACAGGTCGGGCAGCTGGTAGACGTCGCGGTGCCGGTGGATGCCGTGCACGCCGGAGCCGAGGTTCACGATCTCCGGCGGCGTCTCCAGGGGCAACTGCAGCATGGTGAGAAATTACCACCAGTGGTGAATCGGACCGACGCGGGAACAGGAGAAAGCTTCCTACGCTGGACGAGTAGGAACCACCACGGACCAGTCGCCCCGAAAGGGAGAGACATGCCTCGACCGCACCCCAAGAACCTGCTCACCTCGGTCCAGATGGCTCATTTCGTCGCCACCGGCGCGTTCCGGATGGACGCCGTCGTCCCGGACGAGATGAACCAGCAGGCCCTCGACGTCCTCAAGGCCGGCGTCCCCGGCGTCCCGTACGGCACGCCGCTGTCGGAGGCGTTCACGGACAGCGAGTTCGTGCAGCGGCTGGTGCAGCTGCCCGAGATCGCCGGCGCGATCCACAGCCTGGTCGGCCCGGAGCCGACCGTCGACCACCACGCGGTGCACATCCGCAACGCCAACGACGGCGAGGCGCAGAACCTGCACGGTGACGCGATCATCGACGTCCGCGAGGACGCCTTCGACGTCCAGCTGATGTACTACCCGCAGGAGGTGACGCTCGAGATGGGCGGCACCCTCAGCGTGCCCGGCAGCCACCTGCGCCGGACCAACGAGTCCGACACCGGCCGCTACCAGAACCTGCTCGGCCAGACCCGGCTGACCTGCCCGGCCGGCACCGTCGTCTTCCTGCACCACGGCATCTGGCACGGCGGCCGCCGCAACGACAGCGACATCGACCGCTACATGTTCAAGATCCGGTTCAACCCGACCGTGCGCCAGGTCCGGCTCTGGGACCTCGAGGACCTGTACGACGAGCAGGTCGCGACCGAGCTCAAGCAGACCTTCCCCTGGTACGAGAACGCGACCGGCCGGCTGGAGATCTACAACCGGGTGAAGCTGTGGCAGCAGCTGACCGGTGACGACACCTTCGACCCCGACTACTGGGTCACCCGGGTCTCGAACCGCCCGCAGCGCGTGATCTCCCAGCGCAGCCTCAACCCGCACGCCGCCAAGAAGGACGCCTGATGACTGAGACCCTCGAAAACACCCAGGCCGGTACGACGGTCCGCCAGCAGGTCCTGGTGCTCTACCTGGCCTCGTCGGCGCTCGACGCGCGCACGGTCGGCTGGTCGACGTACGACGGGACCGGCGCGACCTCGCCGACGACCGGTGACAGCGACGTCCCGCCGTACGCGACCGGGCTGGACGCGCTGAAGGACGGCTGGCGGCTGTTCCAGGCCGCGCAGCTGCTGCCGCCGCAGCACGGTCACGAGTACGACGTGTCGTTCCTCAAGCACGAGTTCTTCTTCGAGAAGCTCGTCACGGTCTGAGCTGGTGCAGCACCAGTGAGCTGACCCGCAGCGGGCCGTCGGTGACGAGCGCGATCTCGTCGCCGGCGGCCTGGCTGTCGAGGTCGACGTTCAGGCACCGGTAGTCGAGGCCGGAGAAGACGGCGAGCTGACCCCGGTCGACGAGGAGCCGCAGGGTTTCATCGGGGGCGACCGGTACGTCGAAACAGCCGCGGACCCGCAGCACGCACGCGCGGGACGCGCCCGCGATCTCCAGCTCGGCCGTGCGGCCTTCGCCGAGGACGTGACTGCCGGCCGCGAAGGTTGCCTCCGGCCACGATCGGGTGTCGTGGCGCAGGGTCCTGATCTCGTCGACCGGCCGGCTCAGGACCCGCGGGCCGTCCGGGGTGCTGACGAGCTCCTGCTCGACCGGGAAGCTGGCGTTACCGGTCCAGGTCGCGCCGTGGTTGCCGCCCTGCCAGGCCATGGTGACGGTCCGGTCGACGTTGTCGAAGGACTGCGCCGCGTAGTAGTCGCTGCCCGCGGCACCGGGATTGGTGGTGATGGTCTGCGGCGATGTCCAGGTGGTCGTGAAGGTCCGGCCGTCGAAGGCGCCGACGACGTACGAGCCGCGCGCGTCGCGCAGCACCCAGGCGGTCTCGCCGTCGAGGTCCATCGGGGTGAAGTCGGGGCACTCGAAGAACCAGCCGGCGGCGTACCGGCTCGTCCGCTCCCACTGCCGCAGGTCCGGGGAGACGAAGAAGTCGACGCCGTTGCCGTCGGCATCGGACCAGACGACCATCGCCCACTGGCCCGTGGGCTCGTGCCGGACCACCTTCGGGTCGCGGCTCTCGCGTCCGCTCGGCTGCGCGATCACGCGACCGCCGTCGTACGGCGTGAAGGTGAACCCGCCGTCGAGGCTGTAGAACATCCGGACGCCCTGGGTGCCGGAGAAGACCACGATCGGATCGTGGTCACCGGACTTCAGGCCCGAGGTGTTGTGCAGGTCGACCACTCCCCCGCCCGACCACAGGTCGCCGGGGTGGATCGCCGGGTCGAGCGCGATCGACTGCTCGGTCCAGCGGACCAGGTCGGGGCTGGTCGCGTGCCCCCAGTGCATGGTGTCCCAGACCAGGCTGCCGGGCGCGTGCTGGAAGTAGAAGTGGTACGTGCCGCGGTAGTGGACCAGCCCGTTCGGGTCGTTCATCCAGCCGGACCGCGGGCTGAAGTGGATCAGCCCACGGTTCGGCTCGGCGGCGGTCATCAGACCGGCAGCACGCAGACCGGCTTCGGCCAGGACAGCGGCGTCCCCGTTGCGGTGAGGGCGCCGCTGGACTGGTCGATCTCGAACGTCGCGACGACGCTCGAGCGCTCGTTCGCGGCGTACAGCCGGGTGTGGTCGTTGCTGAAGGCAAGGTGTCGCGGCCAGTCGCCGCCGGAGCCGATGGTCTGGATCAGCTCGACACCGAGACCGTCGGCGTCGGTCGCGAAGACGGCGATCGTGTTGTCGCCGCGGTTCGAGCCGTACAGGTACCGGCCGTCCGGGGTGATCAGCAGCTCGGCCGGGTAGTTCTCGCCCGAGGCGCCGTCCGGCCGGGTCGAGACGGTCTGCGTGACGGCCAGCTTGCCGTCGGCGTAGCTGCAGACGGTCAGCGTCGAGTCCAGCTCGTTGATCACGTACGCCGCCCCGCCGGCCGGGTGGAAGACCAGGTGCCGCGGCCCCGCGCCCGGGTGGACCTGGAGCCGGCTGACCTCGTCGAGCCGGCCGTCGGTGGTCAGTGTCGAGACGTAGACGGTGTCCGAGCCGAGGTCGACGTCGAACGCGTACGCGCCCGCCGGGTCGAAGGCGACCTGGTGGGCGTGCGGGCCCTCCTGGCGGTCGGCGTTCGGGCCGGTGCCCTCGCGCTGCAGGATCTGCGTCGCCGTACCAAGGGAGCCGTCGGCGGCGATCGGGTGGATCGCGACGTTGCCGGAGCTGTAGTTCGCGCTGAGCAGGTAGTTGCCGGAGGGGTCGACCACGAGGTGGCACGGGTGCGCGCCCTCGGTCGGCTGGTCGTTCAGGAACTCCAGCGCGCCGTCCTCACCGACGGCGAACGCGCTCACCCGGCCGGCGTCCAGCTCGTTGGTCGCGTACAGGAACCGGCCGTCGGCCGACCGGGTCAGGAACGACGGGTCCGCCGTCTCGACCGCGACCACCAGCTCCGCGGCGGTGCCGAAGCCGATCCCGGTCCCGCCGCCGTCCTGGCTGGTGTAGCTGCCCACATAGATCCGCTCCGAAGTCATGCCCCTACCCTGCCAGGTCAGGGACTTGTGAGGGCAAATATTCTCGATGTGTGGATGTCGCCGCGTTCCTGCAGCGGATCGGGCTCGACCGTACGCCGTCCGGCCCGAGCGTCGAGGGACTGTTCGCGCTCCAGCGCGCGTACGCCGACGCGGTGCCGTACGAGACGGTCCAGTACCAGTTCGGCGGGGGTGCGCCGCTCGATCCGTCAGCGGTCGCCGCGCGGATGATCGCGGGTGAGAGCGGCGGGTACTGCTTTCAGTTGAACGGGGTGTTCGCGCTGCTGCTGGAGTCGCTCGGGTACCGGGTGACGATGCATCGGGGCGGCGTACAGGTCGGGTCGGCGGCTGCTCACGCGGACGGGACGCATCTGGTGCTGACCGTGGACGGGTTGCCGGAGGATCCGGCGCAGGTCTGGCTAGTGGATCCCGGGCTCGACGACGGGTTCTTCGAGCCGGTGCCGCTGGCCGCGCGATCGACGTGGCAGGCGCCGTACGAGCTGACGTTGCGGCGGTCGGACGTGGTGGACGGGTGGCGGCTCGACCATGATCCGCGGAGCAGTCTGGTCGGGATGGACTTCGAGGACGCGCCGGCTCGGCTGGAGGATTTCGCCGCTCAGCATGCGCGGTTGTCGACGTCTTCGGAGTCGCCGTTCGTGAGGGTGTGCCTGGCGTTCCGGCGGCGGCCGGAGAGCCTGGTTTCGCTGCGGTCGCGCGCACTGACCGAGGTGTTCGCGGATCGCGTCGAGCGCGTCGTCCTCGACGGGCCGGGTGAGTACTTCGAGGTGCTCGCTGACGTGTTCCGGCTGCCGTTGCCGCAGCTCGGAGCGCGGGAGCGTGACCAGCTGTGGCGGCGGGTCGAGGGACAGTACGAGCGCTACCTCGGTCGTACGCTCGTCGTATGACTGGCTCGGCGTTCCTGCGGCGGATCGGGTTGGCGGAGGCTCCGGCGGGGCCGAGCGTCGAGGGGTTGTTCGCGCTGCAGCGCGCGTTCGTGACGTCGGTGCCGTACGAGTCGATCCAGTACCAGCTGGGGCGCGGCGGGCCGCTGGATCAGCGGGCGGTCGTCGAGCGGATGGTGACGCGGGAGGCGGGCGGGTACTGCTTCCAGATGAACGGCGCGCTCGCTTGGCTGCTGGAGTCGTTGGGGTACGCCGTGACGATGCATCGCGGCGGGGTGCAGACGCGGACGGCGGCGGAGGCGCGGGTGGACAGCACGCATCTGGTGCTGACTGTCGATGGGCTGCCGGACGATCCTTCGCGCGTCTGGCTGGTGGATGCCGGGCTTGGCGACGGGTTCCTGGAGCCGATGGCGCTGGACGTGGGCTCTGCGCGGCAAACGCCGTACACGTTCTCGCTCGGGGCGTCGTCGGTGACGGACGGGTGGCGGCTGGAGCACGACGCGCGGAGTGCGATCGCGGGGATGGACTTCGAGGCGGCGCCGGCGGTGATCTCGGATTTCGCTGAGCGGCACGCCTACCTGTCGACCGCTGCGGAGTCGCCGTTCGTGCGGGTCGCGTCGGCGTTCCTGCGGCGGCCGGAGAGCGTGCTCGCACTGCGGTCGATCGAGCTGGTCGAGACGTCCGCCGATCGCGCCGAGGCGACGACGATGGAGACACCGGGCGAGTACTACGAGCTGCTGGCCGACGTGTTCCAGCTGCCGCTCGAGCACCTCGATCGGGGTGACCGGGATCAGCTGTGGCGCCGGGTGGTCGGGCAGTACGAGTCGTACCAGGCGCGCCTCGCCGCGGCCGCCGAGGCTTAGAGCTGCTTGCCGTACAGCGCGGCGTTCGGGGTGAGCTCGGGGAGCAGGAGCTGCCAGCCCTTGCGGCGGTAGAGGCGTGGGGCCGGGCGGTCGTCGACGTACGTGCTGAGGAGAGCCTTGTTGTGCGGGAGGCCGGCGAGGAGCGCGTCGTGCAGCTCAGCGCCGAGGCCCTGGCGCTGCGCTGACGTGGCGACGGCCAGCTCGACGATCTCGAAGTGTCCGCCGACCCACGCGTCGGCGATCTCCGGCGCGACCTCGGCGATCCGGTCCGACCACCACTGGCCGCGATCGCCGGTGAACCCGTACGCGAACCCGGTGACCGCCCCGGCCGAGCGAGCCAGCACGAGCTTGAATCCGGGGCGGGTGGCGTGCAGCGGGAGTTGCTCGGTGGCGAACTGGTCAGCTTTCTCGGGCGTCTCGTCGTACCCGGGAGCGCCGAAGGCGGAGAAGTAGACGTCCCGCAACTCGTCGGCGACCGCGAGCGCTTCGGAGGGGCCGAGGGTTTCGGTCATCTCCCGAGGCTAGCGGTCTCCGCCGCGCGGGGCGGAGCCACGCCGAGGCCGGGCGAGGCTCAACTCGCGAGGTTGCTGGGCAGCAGCTCGGCTGCGAGCGCCTCGGCGTTCGGGTGCTGACCAGGACGACGTCGTAGCCGGTCAGGTCGGCACCCTCGGGGGTGAGGGTGAGGCGCAGCGCCGGGCGGTTGCGGCGGGCGCTGACGAAGTGGCGGACGCCGGTGCCGAGGCCCCAGCGGCCGACCTTGAGGACGCCGGTGACGACGATGCCGGAGCGGCCGCCGGGAGTCGCGGTCCAGCGGGTCGGCTGCTCGACGACGCCGACCGTGGCGATCGCGTCGAGCGGGATCGCCAGCCGCGGGCGGCCGGCGGCGAAGAACCGCTCCCACCAGCTCAGGTCCACCGTCACCGTCGCGCCGTTCGCACGTACTGTCGCCATGTCGGGTCCTCCGCTCCTAGACTGTTTCCATTACTGGGAATATTACCAAGATTGGAATCGAAACACCAGATGACCTCGCTCGTCGACCTGTTGCACCACCCGCTGCGCTGGCGGATCGTGCAGTTGCTGATCGGCCGCCCGCTGACCACCCGCGCGCTGGCCGAGCTGCTCCCGGACGTCGCGACGACCACGCTGTACCGCCAGGTCGGAGTGCTGGTGAAGGCCGGCGTGCTGGTCGTCTCCGACGAGCAGCAGGTCCGCGGCGCGGTCGAACGCACCTACACGCTGAACGCCGCGGCGGGCGACGCCGACAACGACGGCGTCGACCACGACCGGCTGCGGACGATGTTCACCGTCTTCGTCGCGGGGATCGGCGGGCACCTCGACCAGTACCTCGCGCAGGAGGAGATCGACCCGCTGGCCGACGGCATCAGCTTCCGGCAGACCGCGCTGAACCTGTCGGACGAGGAGTTCGCGGAGTTCGTCACGGCGTACGGCGAACTGCTCAGCCGGTACGCCGGGAAGCCGGACACGGACAAGCGGAGGCGGCGGGTGCTCTCGACGATCCTGGTGCCCGATTAGTGTTCGGCAGATGATTACCGATCAGCAGCGGCGGGACCGGGGATTGCGGACGGTTGCCGAGGTGCTCGCGCTGGCCGAGGGCGGGACGGTGGTGCTCGATCCGTACTCGGTGCTGATCGGGACGCGAGTGGTGCTGGGGGCGGAGAACGTTCTGTATCCCGGGGTGGTGATCGAGTGTGCCGAGGGTGGGACGTGTGAGCTGGGTGACCGGAACACGCTGCTGCCGGGGACGTTCGTGAGTGTGCAGGCGGGTGGATCCGTTGTCGTGGGCAACGACACGAGGATCGGGGAGGGCGGTGCCCGGTTGCTGGCAGGTGATGGAGAGTTGACCATCAATGACCGGGTCCGGATCAGCAGCGGCGCGCTCGTCGTCGCACCCGCCGAGATCGGCGACGGCTGTCAGGTCCTCGGCCAGATCACCGCGCAGGACGTCGTACTGGCCGGTGGCGAGGACTTCACCCATCCCGATCCCGACCACCGCGGCGCGGTGTTGAAGGGCTTCGGCAAAGCGCGCGGGCTGCAGCTCGGCGTCGGCGAGGTCGTGAACGGCGCCGGGGACTTCGACGACGCGCCGATCGAGCGGCAGCGGCGCTACCACCCGAACGCGCCGCGGGTCAGTTGAGCAGGGCGAACAGCGTCGCCGGGAGGACCGAGAACAACACCGCGACCGCGGTGCACGCGGTGATGACCGTGACCGCGGAGTTCTCGATGTTCACCGAGAACGGGGTCTCGGTCGGGGTGCGGAACAGCTCGGCGATCCAGCGCAGGTAGACCGCGAGGCCGGCCATCACGTTGACGGCCATCACGATCGCGAGCCAGAGCAGGTTGGCGTCGATGACCGACTGGAAGGCCGCGAGCTTGGTGAACAGGCCCGCGAGGCCCGGGGGCAGGCCGGCGAGGACGACCAGGAAGAAGACGAGCGCGGCGGCGAGGCCGGGCTCCGAGCGCAGCATGCCTTGGTAGTCGGACAGGAGTCCGCCCGGGCGATGGCGCTGGACGACGGCGACGGCACCGAACGCGCCGAGTGTCACGACGACGTACGCCGCCAGGTACGCGACAACGGCCTGCGCATCGCCGACAGCCAGCGGAGCGAGCAGGAAGCCGACCTGGCCGATCGACGACCAGGCGAGCAGCCGGACGGCGTACCGCTGGCGCAGCGCGGCGACGTTGCCGACGGTCATCGTGACCGCGGCGAGGATGGCCAGCGCGATCCGCAGGTCGACGCCGCTCGGCGCGATCCCGTAGATCACCAGCACCAGCAGCCCGGCGACACCGGCCGACTTCGACACGACGGCGAGGAACGCCGCGACCTCGACAGGCGCACCGACGTACGTGTCAGGCAGCCAGCCGTGGAACGGCACCGCGGCGATCTTGAACGCGAAACCGACCACCAGGAACAGCACCGCCGCGAAAGCGACCCGCTGCAGCGTCGGGTCGAGCGCGGACATCCGCGTCGCGAGCGTCTGCAGGTAGAGCGTGCCGGTCACGCCGTACAGGTACGAGATGCCGAACAGCATCACCGCGGTCGACAGCACCGAGACGAAGAACGCCTTCAGCGCGCCCTCTGAACCACGCCGATCGCGCCGCAACGCAACGAGAGCGAAGCTCGGCAGCGACACGACCTCGAGCGCGATCACCATCGTCGCGAGATCCCGCGCCCCGGCCAGCACGGTCGCGCCGGTCAGCGCGCTGAGCAGCAGGAAGTGGTACTCCCCGACCGGGATCTCGCTGTCCAGCAACCGGTACGCCGACAGCCACACGACCCCGAGCCCGCCGATCAGCAGCACCGCCCACAACCCGGCGGTCAACGGCTCGAACACCAGGCTGCACTCGGCCGGTCCTTCGACCGCCGCCCGGCAGAACCCGGGCCGGAACTCGTTCTGCTGCGTCACCACGAAGCCGAGCCCGAACAGGATCGCCCCGCTGCTCACCAGCGAGAGGCTCAGGTGCCGCCAGCGCGCGGAGCCGGCGCCCCAGAAGCTGTCGACCATCAGCGCGCCGACCGCGCCGATCGCGAGCACCAGCGGGACGATGACCGCCTGCCAGTCGGTCCAGGTCATCGTCATAGGAACGTCCAGTGGTCGAGCAGGAGCCAGGGACACAGGCCCAGGACGACGGTCAGCACGACCAGCGGCGCCCAGGTGACGAGCTCGATCCGGCTCAGGTCCACGGCGAACGCGGTCGCCGGGTGCTCGGCCGGGTCGCCCTGGCAGAGGTTGCGGATCAGGCGCAGGAAGTACGCCGCGGTCAGCACGGTCCCGAGCCCGGCGATCACCATCAGCACCAGGTACGTCGTCCGCGGCAACCCGTCGGCCGGACGGTACGCGCCCATCAGCGCGAGCATCTCGCCCCAGAACCCGGCCAGCCCGGGCAGCCCGAGCGAAGCCAGGCAGGCGAAGGTGAGCAGCCCGCTGATCCGCGGCAGCCGGGCGTACAGGGCCCGGCCGATCGCACGCAGGTCGCTGGTGTCGTGCCGGTCCTTGATCGCGCCGGCCAGGAAGAACAGCAGGCCGGTGATCACGCCGTGCGCGATGTTCGCGAACAGCGCGCCGGCCACGCCCTCGGGCGACATGGTCGCGATGCCGAGGCCGATGAAGCCCATGTGGCCGACGCTGGAGTAGGCGATCAGGCGCTTCACGTCGGTCTGCGCGAGACAGGCCAGCGAGCCGGCGACGATCGCCATCGTGGAGAAGCCGGCCAGGTACGGCGCGATGGTGGCGGTCGCGTCGGGCAGGACGGGCAGCAGGATCCGGACCAGGCCGTAGCTGCCGAGCTTCAGCAGTACGCCGGCCAGCAGCACCGAGCCGACCGTCGGAGCCTTCGCATGCGCGTCGGGGAGCCAGATGTGCAGCGGCCAGAGCGGCATCTTCACCGCCAGGCCGAGCGCGATCAGGATCGCCGCGGCGAGCGCCGTACCGTGGGACTCGGTGACCGGGATCTGACCGAGCAGCTCGAGGTCGAAGGTCCCGGAGGTGCGGTAGAGCAGCAGGAAGCCGACCAGCATCACGGCCGAGCCGAGCACGGTCATCAGCACGAACGTGGTCGCCGCGCGGCGGCGCCCGGCCGGGTCGTGGTGGTCGCCCCAGATGTCGATCACGAGCCACATCGGGATCAGCACGACCTCGAAGAACAGGAAGAACAGGATCAGGTCGGCGGCCGCGAAGGTGCCGATCACGCCGGTCTCGATGACGAGCAGCAGGGCGATCAGGGAGCGGGTTCGGCCGATGCGTGGGGTGATGCGGAGGGAGTAGAGGCAGCAGAGGAAGACCAGGAGGGCGGTCAGCATGATGAGTGGCAGCGAGATGCTGTCGACCGCGAGATGGAAGCGGACTTCGAGCGCGGGGATCCAGGTCAGATCGGTTTCGGCCCAGCCGTAGAGCCGTCCGGGCAGATCACCTCGGTCGTCGCCGAGGGATGCTTCGAGTGTGAACGGACCACGAGGCGAGTTCAAATACCCGATCCACAGCACGACCGAGCCGACCAGCACCAGGCCGGAGATCACCGACCCGTACAGCGCCGCGATCCGATCGGCCGCCGTCGCCGGCAGGGCCCACAACGCCAGCGCGGCCAGCGCCGGCAACGCGAGGATGCTCAGCAGCACACCGTTCACGCGCTGATCACCCCCGCCAGAATCGCCAGCGCGATCACACCCGCGACCGCGAGCGTCAGATACGTCTGCACGTTGCCGGTCTGCAGCATCCGGAACCCCTGCGACGCGAGCGTCCCCGCCCGGCCGAACCCGCGCACGTACCCACCGACCACGTCCCGGTCACCGAGCACCGCGAGCTTCGCGAACCACTTCACCGGCCCGACCACAGCCTTCCCGTACGCCGCGTCGACCCCGAACTCCTTCTCCAGCACCACCGGCCGCGGATCCGCTCCGCGCTGCCACAGCGAGTACGCCGGGAGCGCGCCGAAAACGGCCAGCGCGGTGGTCAGCCCGGCCACCGGCCAGCTCACGTGCACGCCGTCGGCGTACCCGAGCCCGATCGCGCCGAGCGCGAGCAGCACCAGCGGCCCGAGCATCAGCCACGACCCGTCGCGCAGCTTCGAGGTGTCCGGGTCCTCGGCGTCGGCCATCGCGTCGTCGTCCTCGAACGCGCCGAGCGCACCGGCCAGCGCGGGCGTCCGGAAGAACACCCACAGCCAGAGCCGGACGCAGTAGAACGCTGTCATCGCCGCGGTCAGGCAGACCGACACCAGCACGACCCAGCCGAGCGTCGACCCGTCCTTCGCGTGGTGCCAGGCCGCCTCGACCACGGAGTCCTTCGAGAAGAACCCGGCGAACCCCGGTACGCCGGCCAGCGCCGCGAGCCCGATCGTCATCGTCACGAACGTCACCGGCATCGCCTTGCGCAGCGCGCCGCGGCGCGTGTACCTCCGCAGGACGACGAACGCCGCGCTGCCGACCTGGTGCAGCAGCACCCCGGCGCAGAGGAACAGCAACCCCTTGAACGCGGCGTGCGTGACCAGGTGGAACAGCGCGGCGTGCCGGCCGTCCGTCGTACCGAGGGAGAGCCCGGCGAACATGATCGCGAGCTGGCTGACCGTCGACCAGGCCAGCACCCGCTTCACCTCGACCGCGGCCATCGCGCAGAGCGCGGCGAACAGCATCGTCACGCAGGCGACCACCGCGAGGATCGTCAGCGTCGTCTCGGCCGCCACGAACACGTCGTACAGGCGGGCGATCAGGAAGACACCGGCGGCGACCATCGTCGCCGCGTGGATCAGGGCGCTGACCGGGCTCGGACCGGGCATCGCGTCCGGGAGCCAGGTCTGCAGCGGAACCTGCGCCGACTTGCCGACGACACCGACCAGCAGCAGCGTGGTGCCGGTGGTCAGCGCGGCCGGGGAGATCGGGCTGTCGCCGAGCTCGGAGATCCGGAAGGTGCCGTAGCCGAGACCGAGCACGAAGATGCCGAACAGGAACCCGACGTCACCGAGCCGGGTGACCAGGAACGCCTTCATCGCGCCGGAGCGGGCGTCGCGGCGCTCCCAGTAGTGGCTGATCAGCAGGTACGAGCAGGCGCCCATCACCTCCCAGCCGATCAACAGCAGGAACAGGCTGTCGGAGACCACCACGGTGACCATCGCTGCCGTGAACAGCGTGACCAGTGCCGTGTACGACGCGACGCGCTCGTGCAGGTAGCTGATCGAGTAGACCTGGACGCAGGTGGAGACCACGCCGACGACCGCGAGCAGCAGCACGGTCAGGTCGTCAGTGCGGACGTCGAAGGTCCAGAACGCGGCGCCGACGCCGGTGCCGGGGAAGTTGGTGACCTCCGGGTCGACGCCGTACAGCAGCAGCGCGGCGAGGATCACCAGCAGCGAGAAGCCGACGCCGACCACGCGCCAGGTGGTCGCGATCACCGGTCGAGCTCCTTCGCCGCTCCGGCCCCGACCTCGGCTCCGGGCTCGGGCTCGACCAGGTCACGCGCCGCGTCGGCGTCCACGTGCCCGTGGCCGCGGAACAGCAGCAGCACGATCGCCAGGCCGAGACCGATCTCGGCGGCGGCGATGGTGATCACGAAGATCGCCAGCGTCTGGCCGGTGGCCAGGCCGTCGAGCCGCCAGGCGTCGAAGGCGACCAGGTTCAGGTTGACGGCGTTCAGCATCAGCTCGAACGACATCAGCACGGTGATCGCGTTGCGGCGCGCGAGCACGCCGTACACGCCGAGGCAGAACAGGGCGACCGCGAGCAGCAGCGGGAGAACGAGCGGCATCAGTCCTCCTTCTTGCCCGGCCGCTGCGACAGGACGATCGCGCCGATCAGCGCGGCCAGCAGGAGGACGGAGAGCACTTCGAACGGGAGGACCCAGGTGCGGAACACCGCGGTCCCGATCGCCTCGGCCGAGCCGTCCGGCACGGTCCCGATCTTTTCGTTGCCGAAGGCAATCACAACACCGGCGCCCAGGACCAGCGCCAGTACGCCGGCCACGACCGCCGCGAACGGACTGCGGCGGGTGGTCAGCGCCGGCAGCGGATTGGTCGGCGCCTTGGTCAGCATCAGCGCGAACAGCACCAGGACGACGATCGCGCCGACGTACACCAGGATCTGGACCAGCGCGACCAGCTCGGCGTGCAGCGCGCCGAAGCAGCCGGCGACGGCGCCGAGCGCGACCACCAGCCAGAGCGCCGCGTGCACGATCCGGCGCGAGGTGACGACCAGGATGCTCGCGACCAGCGCCACCGCTCCCGCGACGGCGAAGAGCGCTGTGGTCACTCGTCGCTCCCGGCCGGTTCGGTGACCGTCGGGCCCGGGTCGATCGGCTGCGGCGCGGGGACCGTCCACATCCAGTCCCGGAGCCGGTCCTTCTCGTGGGTCAGGTTGCGCAGCTCGGTCTCGGCGTACTCGAACTCGGGCGACCAGAACAGCGCGTCGAACGGGCAGGCCTCGATGCAGATCCCGCAGTACATGCAGAGGCTGAAGTCGATCGCGAACCGGTCCAGCACGTTCCGGCTGCGCTCACGGGCCTGCTCACCGACCGACGGCGCGGTCTCGGTGTGGGAGTCGATGTAGATGCACCAGCTCGGGCACTCGCGCGCGCAGAGCATGCAGGAGGTGCAATTCTCCTCCATCAACGCGATCACGCCCCGGCTGCGCGGCGGCAGCTCGGGCTGGACGTCCGGGTACTGCTCGGTGACGGAACGGCGGGCCAGCGTCTTCGCGGTGACCTTCAGCCCGTCGATCAGCCCCTTGCCGGGTAGTGCCACGCCTCCTCCGTCCGTAGTCCCTGACCGCTGACACTAACCGGTCCCGCCCGGTTACGCCGCGAGCAGGCGTCAGAGTTCGCGTTCGAGCCGTGCGGCTACCTCCCGGTACCGGCTCACCGGCACCAGGTGGACCCCTTCGAAGGCGCCGCTGTCCCGGATCTTCAGCACCTGCTCGCAGGCGGCGGCGACCCCGGCGTCGCGGTCCTGGTCGACCGCCTCGATCAGCGCGTCCGGGATCGCCAGCTGCGGCAGCCCGGCGAGATTCTGGGCCATCTTGGCGCTGGCGAGCACCATCACCCCGGCGTACACGGGGATGGTCAGGTCGACACTCTCGCGCCAGCGCAGCAGCGCGTCGACGTCGAAGCTGACCTGGAGGTAGAGGAAGTCCGCCTCCTTCTTCCACCCCGGCACCTTCCCGAGCCGCGCGGTCGCCCCGACCTGAAACGGCCCGAGCCCCGGAAAGCTGGTCGCGCGGGCCTCCTCGATCATCGTCCGCACGGTGAGCTGACTGGTCCGCCCACCCTCGCTCGGCTCGTCCCCGTGCACGAACAGGAACTGCTCCACGCCGTACGCCGCGGCCGTCAGCAGATCACGACGAAAGCCGAGCAGGTTCCGGTCCCGGGAGTTGAGGCAGGCGATGCCACGGGAGGGCCACCGCCTGCCTCTCTCGGTCGGGTCTACGTGGTGTACCTGATCATGTCGTTCCGTAGTACGGAGCCTGAGACCTTCACGATCTTCAGGGTGTGGTCGGCGTTGGTCAGGCCGGTGCGGGTGAAGAGCTGTTGCTGGGTCGAGCGGGTCGCCGCGTTCAGGTTGACGCGGGTGATGAGGGTGCCGTCGACGTAGATGTCGGCCTCGCCCTGGTCGGGGGCTTTCGCGGTGAGCCAGGTGACCGAGGTGCCGTGGAAGTCGAACTCGAGCGAGGCGCCATTGGCGGTCGTCGAGTGGATGTCGTCGCGGTAGTCGCCGCGGATGTTGAAGGTCAGTACGGCGCTGCCGGCGGGCTGTGCGGCGAGGTACTGCTTCTTGATGGTCACGGTCTGGCCCGCGACGGTGTAGTCGGTGCCGCTGACCAGCGGCGTACCGGACTTGGTGATCGAGACGAGCTCACCGCCGACCTGGCCGCTGACGTCGGCCTGAGCGGCCTTGCTGAACGACGCGGTGTCAGGGGTGACCAGGCTCGGCTGCCGGATGTTCAGCTTGTCGACGAGCATGAACTGACCGGTCTTCTTCACGCCGCGGATCGTGTGGGTGCCGTTGGCGAGGCCGGAGATGCTGTAGACGAGTTGCTGCGCGCCGCGGCCGGTGGCCTGGGACGTGCTGACGGTCTGCTTGAAGGCACCGTCGATGTAGATGTCCACATCACCCTGCGAGGCGTGCTTCTCGGTGAGGTAGTCGACGCCGGTCCCGACGAACGTCGACGAGAACGCGTCACCATTGGCTTCGGTGTACTGCACGTCATCCTGGTAGTCGCCCATCCCGCGCCCGGTACTGCGGCCCCACGAGCCCGTGTAGGTGATCCGCGCGTCGTCGTTGTTCAGCGCCACCGTCCGTACGCCGGCCGGCGCGCGGACGTTGAACTTGTCGAGCAGCAGGAACTGCCCGGTCTTCTTCACCCCGCGGATCGTGTGGATCCCGTTGGTCAGCCCGGAGATGCTGTAGACGACCTGCTGCGCGCTCCGCCCGGTCGCCTGGAACGTGCTGACGGTCTGCTTGAACACCCCGTCGACGTAGATGTCCACATCCCCTTGCGACGCGTGCTTCTCGGTGACGTAGTCGATCCCGGTCCCGGCGAACGTGTACGAGAAGGCGTCGCCAGCGGCTTCGGCGTACTGGACGTCGTCCTGGTAGTCCCCGAGGCCGCGGCTCCAGCTGCGGTTCCACGTGCCGGTGTAGTTGATCGCCGGGTCGTCGTTGTTCACCTCGGTCGTCCGTACGCCGGTCGGCGGCAGCGTGCCGCTGTCGACGACCGCGACGGTCAGCGGGTCGGCGGCCGCGGCGACCTCGCGCCCACCGTTGCGCTGCCAGGCGCCGTCGTACGCGACGCGCTGGTCGTCGTCGTTCACGCTGATCGTGGCGCCCGCACCCGGCGTCACCTTCAACAGCCGGACGCCGTGCGCCGGGACGTTCGCGGTGAAGCCGGTCCCGAACGCGCCGAGGTTCTGCTTCGCCCACAGGTCCCGCACCTGCGACGACCCGCTCAACCCGAGATCCGCCCAGTTCGCGGTCACGTTCGACGCCGAGCCGCCGAGGTTGAACAGGGCGACGGTGTAGCTGTTGTCGGCGTTCAGCGAGTACCAGACCTGCTGGTCGGTCGCCGTCGACACCGGTCGCGCCGGGCGCCCGGCCTGGTTGACCGCGATCACCTCGGTGTTGGTGAGCAGGTCGATGCCGAACTGGTCGAGCTTGGTCATGTCGTTGCCGATGTAGAACGGCGCCGCGGACACGGCCCACAGCGTGGCCGCCGTACGGCGTTCGTCCTGGGTCAGGCCGTCCATCGCGCCGTTGCCGACGTTGAGCGAGTCGAGGTCGTTCCAGCCACCCGGACCACCGTGCCGCCACCAGTCAGCCAGCTTCGGGAACAGCCGGGAGATGTTCGGCCACGCCGTCAGCGCCTGCCCGGGGCAGTAGCACTCGACGTCCCAGTCGATCCGCCAGCCGTTCGCCCACTGCTTCCAGTATTCGGCGTAGTTGATGTCGAGCGCCCACGACAGCTCGAACCAGATCCCGTGCCGCGCCAGCGCCTGCGACCAGCCCTTGACCTCGTCACGCGCGTCCATCGACAGGTCGTTGTGTCCCGACCCCGGCGTGACGCTGTCGAACTTGAGGAAGTCGATCCCCCACGACGCGTACAGGTCGGCGATCGAGTCGAGGAAGTACTGCGAACAGGGCTTGGTCATGTCGATCCGGTGCCCGAAGCCCCAGTAGTCGGCCTGCTGCAGCGGCATCACCGCCAGGTCGCCGGTGCGGCACTCAGGATGCCCGAACACCGGCAGGTTGGCCTGCCGCACCGCCGGCGAGATGCCCGGGATGCTGTAGATCCCGACCTTCTGCCCGTTGCCGTGGATGTGGTCGATCACGTCCTGGAACCCGTTCGGGAACAGCGTCGAACTCGGCACCGGCCGCCCGTAGCCGTCGACACCACCGTTCCAGCCCGCGTCGATGTTGATGTACTTGTAGCCGAACGGCTGCAGCTTGGTGTGCATCGCGTCCGATTGCGCCTTGATCTGCGCCGCGGTGATCCAGCCACCGGCGGTCGGCTCGTACACCTGCATGCTGTAACTGCTCCAGCCCATGTACGGCGTCCGCGCGGCCTCGCCGGCAGGCCCGGTGAGCGGCGGATCGGCCGTGGGAGCGGCGGACGAGGTCGCCGGCAGGCCGACCGGGACGAGGGCGGCGACGACGAGCGTCGCAAGGATGCGGCGAGCGGCTCTGATCATGCGGACATAAATACTTCACGCGGTTCAGAAAAGGAACAGCTCAGGTCAGGCGGCTTCTGATGAACTCCTGCTCGGCGGCGTTCTCGGTCAGTTCGAGCGCGGCCTGCCAAGCTGCTTTCGCTTCTTCAAGGCGCTCCAGCCGCCGCAGCAGGTCGGCCCGGATGGCGTGGAACAGGTAGAAGCTTCCGAGGTCCAGCGCCTCGACCAGAGCGAGCGCCTCGGCTGGGCCGCGCAGCTCGGCGACAGCGACCGCCCTGTTGAGCGCCACCACCGGTGTGGGGGTCAGGGCGAGCAGGTGGTCGTAGAGCTGGACGATCTGGGACCAGTCCGTCGGTGGGTCGCTGTGGACGGCGTTGATCGCCGCCTGGAGCTGGTACGGACCTGGTTGGTCGCGGCGCAGGCAGCGGCGTACCAGGTCCTGGCCTTCGGCCATGAGCTGCTGGTCCCAGAGCTGGCGGTCCTGCTCGGGTAGTGGAACCAGGCGGCCGGCTGACGTGCGCGCTGGGGTGCGGGAGTGCTGGAGGAGCATCAGGGCCAGCAGGCCGACCGCCTCCGGCTCGTCGGGCATCAGCTCGACCAGTAGGCGGCCGAGCCGGATCGCCTCCTCGCACAGGTCGGTGCGGACCAGGTCGTCGCCGGAGGACGCGGCGTACCCCTCGTTGAAGACCAGGTAGACGACAGCCAGTACGCCGCGCACCCGCTCCGGCAGGTCGGCGTCGTACGGGACCCGGTACGGGATGCCCGCGGTGCGGATCTTCGCCTTGGCCCGGACGAGCCGCTGCGCCATCGTCGGCTCGGGGACGAGGAAGGCGCGCGCGATCTCCGCCGTACTGAGTCCGCCGAGCAGGCGGAGCGTCAAAGCGACCCGGACGTTCAGGGCCAGCGCTGGGTGGCAGCAGGTGAAGATGAGCCGCAGTCGGTCGTCGTGCACCGGGCCCTCCTCCACTGGTTCGCGCTGGGCGTGCAGCAGCGCCGCCTGGGCTTGCTTGTCCTCGCGAGCGGCCTCACGGCGGAGGCGGTCGATCGCGCGGTTGCGGGCGGTGGTGATGATCCAGCCGGCCGGGCTGGGCGGCAGACCCTGCTCCGGCCAGCGCTCGACCGCTTTGGTGAATGCTTCTTGGACCGCGTCCTCGGCCACGTTGAGATCGAACGACCGCGCGAGTACGGCAACCGCCCGCCCGTGCTCGGCTCTGAAGACCGCAGCGACGTCAACCGGCAACAGGACGGACCTCCACCGCCAGCGCGACCAGGATCTTCGCCAGCCGCCGTGCCCAGACCAGCGCCGCGTCCAAGTCCTCCACGTCGATGATCGTGAACCCGCCGACATGCTCCTTGCCCTCGGTGAACGGCCCGTCGGTCACCAGCACCTCGTCGCTCTGCTGCTGCACCACAGTGGCGGCCTCCGGCGGGTGCAGCCCAGCACTGAACACCCAGGCGCCGGCCTCACGCAGGTCGTCGTTCCAGACCGACAGCTGCTCCATGACAGGCGCCAGGAACTCGTCGTCCGGCACCACGCCGTCCGGCTGGTAGATGCTGAGCAGGTACTGCGTCATCGCGACCTCCTGGTGAGTGTTGTACCCACTACACGAACAGCATCAGCCCGGATCGACAGGCAGCGACACCACAATCTCCAGCCCGCCTCCGCCGCGCGGCGACGCCCGCACTGTCCCGCTGTGCGCCTCAGCCACCGACCGCACGATCGACAGCCCCAGCCCAGCTCCGCGCGCCCCCACCAGCCGGTCCGCACCCAGCCGCCGGAACGGCTTGAACAACCCCTCCACCTCGTACGGCGGTACGTCGGGCCCGGTGTTGCTCACCTCCACCTCGACCCGCTCCCCCGGCACCACGCGGCTGGTCACCCGCACCCACCCGTCGTCCACGTTGTGCCGCACCGCGTTCTCCACCAGGTTGTGCACCAGCCGCTCGAGCAGCAGTGCGTCCCCGAGCGTCGGAGCGTCCCCCGCCTCAGCAGTCACCCGTACGCCGGCCGCTGTCGCCTCGCCGGTCAGCTGCGCGACCACGTGCGTGACGACGTCGGCCAGGTTGACCGGGTAGACCGCGGTCAGCTCCTTCTCCGAGTCGGCCAGCACCAGCAGGCCGCTGATCAGCTGCTCGTGCCGGGTGTTGATCTCCAGCAGCGTCTCGCCGAGCTGCCGCACATCGGGTGACGCGTTCTTGCGGTGCATCGCGATCTCGACCAGCGCGCGGCCGAGCGTCAACGGCGTACGGAGCTCGTGGGAGGCGTTGGCGACGAACCGGCGCTGGCCGTCGAAGGACTGGTCGAGCCGCTCGACCATGGTGTCGAAGGCGTCGGCGAGGTTCTTCACGTCGTCGTCCGGGCCGTCGAGCGCGATCCGCTCGTGCAGGCCGCGACCAGCGGCGGGTGCTGCGGCGATGCGGCGGGCGGTGTCGGTGACCCGGTGCAGCGGGGCGAGCACCCGGCCGGCCACGATCCAGCCGCAACCGGCGGCGAACCCACCGACCAGCAACAGGGAGATGCCGCCCTGCACCAGCAGGGATTGCGTGGCGGCGGCCTTCACCTCGCGGCTCTGGTCCTGCATGATCCGCTCGATCTCCGAGGTGCTCGGACCAGGAGCCGCGCCGTTCTGGCCGGCGCCGTTCTGGACCGTGCCGCGGATCAGCACCCGCTGGTCCTTGCCGAGCTGCTGGCTGAACAGCAGGTACGTGACACCGAGCAGCAGCACCCCCGCGACCATGAACAGCCCGCCGTAGATGAGCGTCAGCCGCGTCCGCAGACTCATGGGATCCGGTACCCGACGCCGGTCACTGTCTCCACCACTCCAGGCTCACCCAGCTTCCGTCGTAGCTTGAGGATGGTCAGACGCACCGCGCCGGTGAACGGGTCGACGTGCTCGTCCCAGGCCTTCTCCAGCAACTGCTCGGCCGACACCGTCGCACCGTCCGCCCTGAGCAGCTCCGCCAGTACGGCGAACTCCTTCTTCGACAGCGGCACGTAGCGGCCGTCGCGGAACACCTCGTGCCGCGCTGGGTCGAGCGCCAGGCCCGCTCTGCGCAGTACAGGCGGGTCAGCGGGCCTGCTGCGACGGCCCAGCGCCAGCACGCGGGCCGCCAGCTCGGTGAACGCGAACGGCTTGGTCAGGTAGTCGTCGGCGCCGAGGCCGAGCCCCTCCACCCGGTCCGGGACAGCAGCGGCCGCGGTGAGCATCAGCACCCGCGTCGGCGAGCCGGACTCGACCAGCTGACGGCAGACGTCGTCGCCGTGCACCACCGGGAGGTCGCGGTCCAGCACCAGTACGTCGTACTCGTTGATGCTCAGGCGCTCCAGCGCGGCCCCTCCGTCGCCGGCGACGTCGACCGCGTGCGACTCGCCGCGCAGCCACTCCGCGATGGCTGCCGCCAGCAACGGTTCGTCCTCCACCACGAGTACCCGCACCTCGCCATCATCCCCGACGGCGGTGTTTCCTCCGTGTTTGCGGAGCTGGAAACGGCCGCGAAACGGCCTGCTGGCTTGGCTGGTGCGCACTGAACCACCAGCTGAGGAGCACTCATGAAACGACAGTCCGTCCTCCTGGCCGCGATCGTCCTGGCGGCAGGCCTCGCCCTGACCGGCTGCAGCTCGGAGCCGGAGACCAGCCAGGTCGCCTCCGGCGGCACCACCCCGAGCAGCGGTTCCTCCTCGGAGCCGGCTCCGGAGAACCTGAGCCAGGACGAGAAGGGCGTGAAGTTCGCCCAGTGCCTGCGCGAGCACGGGCTCGACATCGCCGATCCCGAACCGGGCAAGGGCATCCAGCTCAAGGTCGGGCCCGAGTCCGGGCTCAGCCGCGAGCAGGTCGACCAGGCGATGGAGGACTGCCGCAAGTACAGCCCGCAGGGCGACGCCGGGCCGAACCCGGAGCAGGAGGAGCGCGGACGCAAGTTCGCCGCCTGCATGCGCGAGAACGGCGTCGAGAAGTTCCCGGACCCGAAGCCGGGTCAGCGCGGCATCATGATCGACCGCGAGGCCGGCTCCGACCCGGACCTGGAGAAGGCGCAGGCCGCCTGCCAGAGCGTGCTGGCGGGCCAGTGAGGACACGGACGACCTGGACGGCGGCCGCCGTACTGGCGGCTGGTGGGGTGCTGAGCGCCGTCCTGCTGACCAGGACCGACAGCAGCCAGGCCGTGGACCAGGCGGCACCGCTGAGCACGACCAAGATCACGCAGCAGACGCTGAAGGACACCGAGTCAGCCGATGGCGAGCTGGGGTACGGCACGACCAGCACTGTGGCCGGGCGACGTGCTGGGACAGCGACCGCGTTACCGGAGAGCGGACAGCAGCTCCACCGCGGCCAGACGCTCTACTCGGTCGACAACGCACCGACGACTCTCCTGTACGGCGCACTGCCGGCGTACAGGCGGCTGGACGTCGACAGCGAAGGGCAGGACGTGCTGCAGCTCGAGCAGAACCTGCAGGCGCTCGGGTACGACGGGTTCACGGTGGACGACGAGTACACGGCGAACACTGCTGCGGCGGTGGAGGAGTGGCAGGAGGACAGGGGGTTGCCGGAGACCGGTGCTGTGGAGCTGGGACAGGTGATCTTTGCTGCTGGGCCGGTGCGGGTGGACAGCGTGCAGGCTCGTGTCGGTGCTCCGGTCGGGCCGGGGCAGACAGTGCTCACCTACAGCGGGACGCGGAAGGCTGTGACCGTGCGGCTGGAGGCGGCTGACCTACGGCTGGCTAAGGTGGGCGCTGCGGTGACGGTGGGGTTGCCGGACGACAGCACGGTGCCGGGCCAGGTCGAGAAGGTGTCGACGGTGATCGTGCCGGCCACCGGCCAGGACCAGGAGCCGACCACCGAGCTCGAGGTGATCGTTGCCATCAGCAACCAGAAGGCGCTGGCTGCGTACCCGACGGCGGCCGTCGACGTCACATTCGTGAGCGCTGAGCGGAAGAACGTGCTCACGGTGCCGGTCGCGGCGCTGTTGGCGCTGACCGAGGGCGGCTTCGGGGTGGAGGTCAGCGACGCGGACGGCTCGCGCTACGTGCCGGTGAAGACCGGCTTGTTCGCCGGCGGCCGCGTCGAGATCACCGGCCCCGGCCTGAAGACCGGCGACCTCGTGGGGGTGCCTTCGTGATCACCCTCGACGCGGTCACGAAGGTCTACCCCGGCGGAGTCACGGCGCTCGGCGGCGTCTCCCTGCAGATCGAGGCCGGCGAACTGCTCGCGATCGTCGGCCCTTCGGGTTCCGGTAAATCAACCATGCTCAACGTCCTCGGCACCCTGGACCGCCCGACCTCCGGCTCCGTCCGGATCGACTCGTACGACGTCGCCGGGCTCTCCGACGCCGGGCTCTCCGCGCTCCGCGCGACCCGGATCGGTTTCGTCTTCCAGCAGTTCCACCTGGCGTCCGGCGTACGAGCCGTCGACAACGTCGCCGACGGCCTCCTCTACTCCGGCCTCCGCCCCCGCGAACGCCGCCGCCGCGCCCGTGCGGCCCTCGACCGCGTAGGCCTGACCCACCGCCTCGACCACGAACCCCACGAGCTCTCCGGCGGTGAACGCCAACGCGTGGCCATCGCCCGAGCCGTCGCCGGCGACCCCGCCATCCTCCTCGCCGACGAACCCACCGGCGCCCTCGACTCCCACTCCGGCGCCGGTGTCATGCACCTCTTCCACACCCTCAACAGCACCGGCACGACCGTCGTCATCATCACCCACGACCAGGACATCGCCGCCTCTCTCCCGCGCCAGATCCACATGCGCGACGGCCTGATCACGAAGGAGGTGCGGTGATGCTGCAGCCAGCGCGCCTGTGGCCGGGCGACGTACTGAAAGTGGGAGCGGTCGGCCTGAAGACCCGTCCCCTCCGCGCCTTCCTCTCCGCGCTCGGCATCGCCATCGGGATCGCCGCGATGGTCTCCGTGGTCGGGATCTCGTCCTCCTCGCGCGCCGAGCTCGACTCCACGTTGGATGCCCTGGGCACCAATCTCCTGACCGTCGAACCCGGCACCCGCCTCACCGGCGAGCAGGCCGAGCTCCCGATGGCCGCGGAGAGCATGGTCGGCCGGATCGCCCCCGTCCAGGCCCACTCCGCGATCGGCCGCGTCGACGACGCGAACGTCTACCGCACGAACAGGATCCCCGTCGTCGAGACCAACGGCATCGTCCCGTACGCCGCCCGCACCGATCTCCTCGCCACCATCGGCGGCACGATCCGCAGCGGCAAGTGGCTCGACGCCGCGACCGGTTCCTTCCCCGCCACCGTGCTCGGCGCCGCCGCGGCCGAGCGGCTCGGGATCACCCGCGCCGGCCCGGACACCCAGATCCTGATCGGCGACGAGTGGTTCACCGTCCTCGGCGTACTGGCCCCGGCCGCGCTCGCCCCCGAGCTCGACTCCGCCGCGCTGATCGGCTGGCCCGCGGCCGGTACGACGCTCGGCTTCGACGGGCACCCGACGAAGATCTACACCCGCTCGGCCGAACGCCAGGTCGAGGCGGTCCGCGAGGTCCTCGGCGCCACCGCCAACCCGGAGGCGCCGAACGAGGTCCAGGTCTCGCGTCCCTCCGACGCGCTCGCCGCCCGCCAGGCCGCGGGCGAGGCGTTCACCGGCCTGCTGCTCGGGCTCGGCGCGGTCGCGCTGCTGGTCGGCGGGGTCGGCGTCGCGAACATCATGGTGATCTCCGTCCTCGAACGCCGGGCGGAGATCGGCCTGCGGCGCTCGCTCGGCGCGACCCGCGGGCAGGTGCGGACCCAGTTCCTCACCGAGTCGCTGCTGCTGTCCGCCCTCGGCGGCCTCGGCGGCGCCGCGCTCGGCAGCGGCGTCACCGCCGTCTACGCGGCGTACCAGGGCTGGCTGACGGTGATCCCGCTCTGGGCCGTCACCGGCGGCGTCGCGGCGACGCTGCTGATCGGCGGCGTCGCGGGGCTGTACCCGGCGATCCGCGCGTCGCGGCTCTCCCCGACCGAGGCGCTCGCCACGCCGTGAGCCCGGACGCCCACCACTCACCAACCCCTCACAGAGCTCGCTTTCCGACCCTTCTCAGGCGTGGGCGAAGCCGCGACGCCGAGGTTGGTGGGTGGTGCACGTCCGGCTCAGAAGAAGACGACCACGCCGATGCCGGTGAGCGCGAGCTGGAGCAGCGCCACCGGCACCAGGCCCTGCCACGCGAGCTTCTGCAGCTGGTCCGCGCGCAGCCGCGGGAACGCGACTCGCACCCAGATCACCACCAGCGAGACGATCGCGACCTTCAGCAGCGACCAGATCCACCCGATCGAGTCCGGCCCCGGGCCGCTCCACCCACCAAGGAACAGCACGGTGGTCAGCGCCGCGAGCACCACGATCCCGGCGTACTCGGCGAGCAGGAACAGCGCGAACCGGAGGCCGGTGTACTCCGTGTACGGCCCGAAGATCACCTCGGAGTCGGCCACCGGCATGTCGAACGGCGGCCGCTGCAACTCGGCGAGGCCGGCGATGAAGAAGACGACGAGACCAGGCAGCTGCCAGAGCAACCACCACGGGCTCCACTCGTGCACGATCCCGGTGAAGCTCAGCGTGCCCGCCGCGACCGCGACGCTCGCTGCCGACAGCACGAACGGCAGCTCGTAGCTCATCAGCTGCGCGGCGACCCGGAGCCCGCCGAGCAGGCTGTACTTGTTGCCGCTGGCCCAGCCGGCCATCAGCGAGCCGAGCACCCCGATGCTCATCACCGCGAGCACGAAGAACAGCCCGGAGTCGAGATCCGCGCCGACGATGCCGGGCGCGATCGGGATCGCGGCCAGCGCCGCCATGTACGGCAGGATCGCGACGACCGGCGCCCACTCGAACACCCGCTTGTCCGCGGCGGCCGGTGTGACGCTCTCCTTCTGGACGAACTTCACCCCGTCCGCGACCAGCTGCGCCCAGCCGTGGAAGCCACCGGCGTACATCGGCCCGAGCCGCGACTGCATGTGCGCCATCACCTTGTGCTCGGCCTGACCGACCACCAGCGGCGCGACCAGGAACGCGACCAGCACGCCGACGACCCGCAGTACGAACTCGAGCATGTGCGCACCCTACCGACTCCGGCTTGACCTCAACCATTGTTGAGGCCGAAGGCTGGGGTCAACCGAGCGAAGGAGCAGCAGATGATTCTGGTCACCGGGGCCACCGGGAAGATCGGGCGGCACGTCGTCGACGGGCTGCTGTCGAGCGGCGCCGACGTCCGCGCGCTCGTCCGTACGCCGTCGCTCCCGGCGGCGGTCGAGGTCGTGGAGGGCGACATCTACGACCCGGCCGTCGTACGCCGGGCCGCAGCGGGCGTCGATGCGGCGTTCCTGCTGTGGCCGTCGTTCGACGCGACGGGAGCCGAGCCGGTCGTCGCCGCGCTGACCGAGCAGGTCGGGCGCGTCGTCTACCTGTCGGCGCTCAGCGCTGCTGACGATACGGCGAGCGTGTGGGCGACTGTCGAGCGGCTCCTCACGGAGTCGGACACGGATTCGACCTTCCTCCGGCCGGGTGGATTCGCGGCCAACACGCTCGGGTGGGCGGAGCAGATCGCCGGCGGGGACGTCGTCCGCATCCCGTCGCCGAAGGCTGGTCGGTCGCTGATCCACGAGCGCGACATCGCGGACGTCGCCGTACTGGCGCTGCTCGACGAGGCCCGGCAGGCGATGCTCGACCTGGGCGCCGACGAGGCTTTGGCTGAGGCGTCGGTGGCGTACTGGCAGTCGCTGGTCACCAATCCTGAGCCGGTCACCACGACGGTCACAGACCTCACAGGAAACCCCGGTCGCACCTACAAGCAGTGGGTGGAGGACCACTCCGAGAGCTTTATGAACCTTCGGTAGGTGGTTCCGGGGCCGCTTGCTTGCGGGTACGGCGCTCGCCTGCGGCTCCTGCTCTTCTCGGGCGCGCGGGCGTGGACGCCGCCTGGGCAGGCGCGAGCGGGTCCGGATCGGGCGAACCGGGCGCTCGCGGACCCCAGGTCTCCGGGTCGGGGACACCCGGCGGCAGCGTCCGGCGCCGCGACGGCGCACCGGTCTTCGGCGCGTGGTCCGACTCGCCGGGCTCCTTCGCGCCGGGCCAGGGCTTCGCGACGCGGGAGGCGAGCACGAACTCCTTGCGCAGCGGGTTCCCCTCGAACTCGTCGGGCAGCAGCAGCGGGACGAGGTTCGGGTGCCCGGGGAAGTCGATTCCGAACATCTCGTGCGTCTCGCGCTCGTGCCAGTTCGCGCCGGCGTACACCTCGGACAGCGTCGGCAGCGCGGCACCGTCGCGCGGGACGAGCGTGCGGACGAGCAGGTGGTCGACGTGCGCCCCGCCCCAGAAGTCGGCCAGGTGCGTCACCACCCGGAACCCGTCGGTGAGCTCGTCGCTCGCGGTCAGGAAGTCGAAGAAGGTCAGCCCGACGACGTCCCGCAGGATCTCGTGCGCGGCCACCCAGGCGTCGAGCGGTACGTCGACGGTCTGCACCCCGAAGCTGTCCGACCCGGTCGCGGCGATCCCCGCATCAACCAGAGCAGTCACCATGTGCCCCGGCCCACCGACCTCAGCCTGCGCTGCGTCAGCTGTCGGCTCGCTCTGCTCGTCGCTCACTCGGGCTTCACCAAGCCGCGGGTCAGCGCCTGCGCGGACGGCTCGTACCGGCCCGTCACGTTCTCGCCGGCGATCTTCTCCTGCAGCTTCAGGATTCCCTGCAGCAGCGCCTCCGGCCGCGGCGGGCAGCCGGGCACGTACACGTCGACGGGGATGATCTGGTCGACGCCCTTGGTCACGCAGTACGAGTCCCAGTACGGGCCGCCGGAGTTCGAGCAGGAGCCGAACGAGATCACGTACTTCGGCTCCGGCATCTGGTCGTACAGGCGCTTGATCGCCGGCGCCATCTTGTCGGTGACGGTGCCCGAGACGACCATCAGGTCAGCCTGCCGAGGCCCCGGCGCGAACGGGATCACGCCGAGCCGGATGAAGTCGTGCCGGCCCATCGACGCCGCGATGAACTCGATCGCGCAGCAGGCGAGCCCGAAGTTGAACACCCAGAGCGAGTACTTGCGCCCCCAGTTCAGCAGGTAGCGCACCGGCTCGGGCGCCAGCTTGGCCAGCGCCCCCACAGCCGGCCGCACCGAAGGCATCGGCAGGTGCACCGCGTGATCAGCCATGGCGTCAGCCTAGTCTCCGAACCACCCCGGCGAGCACCTCCCGCCGGGTTCCCCGCCGAGGCTCACCCGATCAGATGCCCCGGCCCGGTGGTCAGGCCGCCTTCCACCGGAAGGGTGATGCCGGTGATCCAGCCCGCGTCCTCCGACGCCAGGAACGCGACCGCAGCGGCTACGTCTTCGGGCTGGCCGACCCTGCGGAGCGGGTAGATCGCCTTCAGCTCCTCCAGCGCCTCCGGCCGGTTGTCGAACGCGCGAGTGGCGATCGTCGCCGGCGCCACCACGTTGAAGCGGACGCCGGTCGGCCCGTGCTCAGCGGCGAGATTGCTGACGAGGCTCATCAATCCTGCCTTCGCGGCGGCGTACGGGTTGGTGCCGAGCGCGACGACTCCGCTGATCGAGCCGACCAGCACGACCGCACCAGCCCCCGAGTCGACGAGATGCGGCAGCGCCGCCTCGATACAACGGACCGCCCCGAGAAACGTGAAGTCGTACTGTCTCGCCCACTGCCCGTCGCCCGCCTCGACCGCCTCCCGGTTCGCGAGGTTGTGCCCGGCCACGTGCGCCAGTACGTCGAGCCGCCCGAACCGCTCGACGGCAGCGGCGATCGCCGCCTCCACCGACTCCCGGCTGGTCACATCACACGCGATCGCCATCGCCGTCGGCCCCACCGCTCTCGCACCCGGCTCGCGGGCACCCAGCTCGCGCGCAACCTCCTCAGCAGCCGGCCGGTCGACATCCGCCACCACGACCGCCGCCCCCTCGGCCCCCAACCGCAACGCCGTGGCCCGCCCGATCCCGTGCGCACCTCCGGTCACCACCGCGACCTTCCCCGCGAACCGCTCCACCACCACAACTCCCTCTCCGCCGGCGAGCTCCCGACGCTACGAGTTAGACCGCGCTCTAGGTCAACCCGGCGCAATCTCCTTGACCCTCCTCATGCCCCGACCTAGCCTGAATGGACAGGACTGAACAGGTTCACTCTCATGGGAGACGGCCGTGGCCGAGCAGGTGGACAGTGGGGTGGAGGTCCGGGCGCTCGCGGTGGAGAGCAACGGGCTGAACGTGATCGACGACGCCGAGCGGAAGGGCCGGCCCCGCGATCTGTTCTGGCCGTGGTTCGGCGCGAACGTCTCGGTGCTGGGTCTGAGCTACGGCGCGTTCGCGCTCGGGTTCGGGATCTCGTTCTGGCAGGCCGTGGTGGCCGGTGTGGTCGGGATCGTGTTCTCGTTCCTGCTCTGCGGCCTGATCGCACTGGCCGGGAAGCGCGGATCGGCGCCGACGCTGGTGCTGAGTCGCGCCGCGTTCGGGGTCCGCGGCAACAAGCTGCCGTCGCTGGTCTCGTGGCTGCTGACCGTCGGCTGGGAGACCGTCCTGACGATCCTCGCCACGCTCGCCACCGCGACCGTGTTCGAGCGACTCGGCTGGGGCGGCGGCGCGGTCACCAAGGTCGTCGCGCTCGTTGTCGTCGGCACCTTGATCGTTGCCTGCGGCGTGCTCGGGTTCGACCTGATCATGCGGATGCAGACCGTCATCACCGTGGTCACCGGCGTCCTCACCATCGTTTACATCGCACTCGTCGCCGACCAGGTCAGCTGGAGCACCGTGTCGGCCCTGCCCGGCGGGTCCAGCCAGGAACTGATCGGTGCCCTGGTCTTCCTGATGACCGGCTTCGGCCTCGGCTGGGTCAACGCCGCCGCCGACTACTCCCGCTACCTCCCCCGGACGGCGTCCAGCCGCGGTGTCGTCGGCTGGACCACCTTCGGTGCAGCCCTCGCGCCAATCGTGCTGCTGATCTTCGGCCTGCTGCTGGCCGGCTCGTCGGCCGACCTCAGTACGGCGATCGCCGGCGACCCGATCGGCGCGCTCGCGCAGGCGCTGCCGACCTGGTTCCTGGTGCCGTTCGTGATCGTCGCCGTGCTCGGCCTGGTCGGCGGCGCCGTGCTCGACATCTACTCGTCCGGTCTGGCGCTGCTGTCGCTCGGCGTACCGGTCCCGCGGTACGTCGCCGCCTTCATCGACGGCCTGGTGATGATCGCCGGCACCATCTACGTGGTCTTCTTCGGCGACCAGTTCCTGCTCGAGTTCCAGGGCTTCCTGATCACGCTCGGCGTCCCGGTCGCGGCCTGGTGCGGGATCATGCTGGCCGACGTCGCGACCCGGCGCGGCGACTACGCCGAGGCCGACCTGTTCGACCGCCGCGGCCGCTACGGCGACGTCCGATGGTTGCCGATCGCCACCATGATCGTTGCCACCGGCATCGGCTGGGGCCTGGTCACGAACGGCAACGCGAGCTGGTTGACTTGGCAGGGCTACCTGCTCGAACCGTTCGGTCTGGGCGGCAAGCAGGGCGCCTGGGCGTTCGCCAACCTCGGCGTCCTGCTCGCGCTGGCCGGGTCGTTCCTGGTCGCCCTGATCGGCTGGTACGCCGGGCAGCGGCGGACCGCCGTACGGGGGAACTGACGTGGTGCTCGCGCTCATCGACCTGCAGAAGATCTTCGCCGAACCCGAGAGCGGCTGGGCGACCCCGGACTTCCAGCGGGTGATCAAGCCGACCCAGGAGCTGGTCGAGCTGTTCGCGCCGCAGGTGATCTTCACCCGGTTCGTCGCGCCCACCGGGGAACCGACCGGTTCCTGGATCCCGTACTACGAGCAGTGGCCGTTCGCGCTGCAGCCGCCGGACTCCTACGCCTACCAGCTCGTCGACGAGTTCCACGGAGCGCCGACACTCGACAAGCCGACGTTCAGCAAGTGGGGCCGCGAGCTCGCCGACGCCGTCGCGCCGGACGGGCGGCTGGTGCTCGCGGGCGTGACCACAGACTGCTGCGTGCTGACGACGGCGCTCGCGGCGGTCGACGGCGGGGCGCGCGTGCAGGTCGTCGAGGACGCGTGCGCCGGGGTGGACGAGGACAGCCACCGGAAGGCGATCGACATCATGCGGCTTTACGCGCCGATGCTGGAGATCGTCACCGTCGACCAGCTGCGCACCGCGGGCGGTCTCGGCCAGTGACGTCCGGCGTCACCCTCAAGCACGAGCGGATCGCCGCGATCCTGGCCCGGGAGATCCGCTCGGGGCGCCTCGGGCACGGCAACCGGCTGCCGGGTGAGGTGGAGCTGGCGCGGCGGTTCGGGGTGAGTCGCAACACGGTGCGATCGGCGCTCGCCGTACTGACCGCGGACGGGCTGATCGCGACGCGGACGGGGAAGGGATCGTTCGTGCTGTTCGACGGGCGGCCGTTGGACGATCCGCTCGGGTGGACGCATGCGCTGGCCGAGCATGGGGTGGAGACGTCGGTTCGGGTCTTGCGGTTGGAGCTGGACGAGGATCCGGAGCTCGCTGAGCAGCTGGAGCTGGATTCCGCCGAGGTGATCGTGGTCGAGCGGATCCGGTCGCTGGTCGACGGTGAGGCGATCTCGCTGGAGCGGAGTACATTGCCGGCGATCGAGGCGCTGCGGGATCTGCCGGAGCGGGGGCTGGACGACGGGTCGATCATCTCGACGTTGACGAACGCTGGAGTGCATCTGGCGCAAGGTGAGCAGAGGTTGCGGGCACGGCCGTTGACTCCCGAGGAGGCGGAGCTGCTCGGGCGGGCTGAGGACACCTGGTTTCTACACAGCCGGCGGACGAGCTGGACGGCGGACAACCAGTTCGCTGAGCAGGTCGACAGCCTGCTGGATCCGCGGCACTTCGAGCTGAGCTTGACGTACGGCGAGACGCCGCGATGACCTCGGCGCTGGATCGGGCGATCGGGGCGCTGTACGGGCTGGCGATCGGGGACGCGCTCGGGATGCCTACCCAGTCGTTGCCTCGGGCACGCATTGTCGAGCTGTACGGCGAGGTGATCGACGGGTTTCGTCCTGCGCCTGAGGACCAGCCGCTGGCGGCGGGGATGCCGGTTGGGGCGATCACCGACGACACCGAGCAGGCGTTGCTGCTCGGGCGGTTGGTGGTCGAGGGGAAGGGTTCGGTGGACGGGCACGAGCTTGCGCGGCGGCTGCTCGCCTGGGAGGACGAGATGCGCGCGCGGGGGTCGCTGGATCTGCTCGGCCCGTCGACCAAGCGGGCGCTCGACGCGCTGCTCGCGGGTGGGGACATCACCGAAACCGGTCGGTTCGGTACGACGAACGGCGCCGCCATGCGGATCACCCCGGTGGGGATCGCTGCGCGAGGGCCGGCGCTGATCGACCGGGTGGTTGCGGCGAGCGCGCCGACGCACAACACCGGGCTGGCGCTGTCAGCCGCCGCCGCGGTGGCTGCCGCGGTGAGCGCGGGAGTGGAGGGCGCGACGGTCGCGGAGGCGACCACAGCAGCTGTCGCCGCGGCACGCGAGGCCGCCACCCGCGGCTACTGGGTCGCGGGGGCAGATGTGTCGACGCGCATCACCTGGGCAGTTTCCTTGGAGCCGACCACCCAAAACTTGTATAAATTGGTGGGGACGAGCCTGCTCGCTCAGGAGTCCGTGCCTGCTGCGTTCGCCGTGGCCAACGGGTGCGCGGATCCGTGGCAGGTCGTCCGGGTCGCCGCATCGCTCGGTGGCGACACAGACACGATCGCCGCGATCGCCGGGGCTGTAGTGGGGTCCTGTCACGGCGTCGAGGCGTTCCCTGCCGACGTACGGCGTACGGTCGCCTCCGTCAATCGCCTGGAGCTGGAGGCGTTGGCGGGCGAACTGCTGGAGCTCCGATGAGGCTAGTGCATCTCGGGAACGTGGTGATCGATCTCGTGCTGACGGTCGATCGCCTGCCCGAGCGCGGTGGGGACGTGCTGGCGGGGTCGACGCAGCGGGCGACCGGTGGTGGGTTCAACGTGATGGCGGCGGCCGGGCGGCTCGGGCTGGAGACCGTGTACGGCGGGGTGCTGGGGACCGGGCCGTTCGCGGACCAGGCGCGGGAGGATCTGCGGCGGGAGGGGATCGCGTTTCCGCAGCCGCAGCATCCGGCGGTGGACACGGGGTTCGCGGTGGCGCTCGTCGACGGGGAGGGCGAGCGGACGTTCGTGACGAGCCCGGGGGCCGAGGCGACGTTGGGTGCGGTGCCGGAGACGACCTCCGACGATCTGGTGTACGTCTCGGGCTACAGCCTGCTGCACGCCGCCAATCGGGCGACTCTTGTCGAGTGTCTTCCCCATGTGGTCGGGACGGTCTTCTTCGATCCGGGGCCGCTGGTCGGGCAGATCCCGGCGTACGCGCTGGAGGTCGCACTCGACCGCGCAGAGTGGGTGAGCTGCAACGCCCGGGAGGCTGAGGTCCTGCGGGAGCACCACGCGCGGAACCTGATCGTGCGGCTGGGCGCTGACGGGTGTTTGGTGAACGGGCAACCAGTTGCCGGCTTCCCGGTCGACGCCGTGGATCTGAACGGCGCCGGGGACGCGCACTCCGGGGCGTTCCTCGCGGGGCTGGCCGACGGGTTGACGCCGCCCGAAGCTGCTCGCCGCGCGAACGCAGCCGCCGCACTCGCGGTGACGCGCCGCGGCCCCGCGACCGGACCCACCCGCGGCGAGCTGGACGCCTACCTGGCGAGCGGGCCCGACTAAGGCACCTGAGCGCCGTCTAAGGGTCTCTGAGGCGGCGCCTAGGGAGTAGTGCCGATGTGCGGTCGCTCCTCAGCGGCGGAGTGTCGGGGTATCGACGAACCCCGGAGGCCAGCATGTTGTCCTACAGCCCCGACTTTGCCCGGGCCGAGATCTCCTACAAGCAGGAGCTGCTGCGGCGCGAGTACCAGCGGCCGAGCCTGTTCCGCCGCTTGCGTCGTACGGCGGTGAGGCCGGTGCACCGGCCGCACCTGGTGCGGGCGCGGCACGCGGTGTGAGGGCCCGATCACCCCCTGACCAGTTCGACCCCAGCGCGACCGAGGTTCCCCGGAACCCGGTCGCGCTGCTGCGTTTCCGGGGCCCCTGAGTCCCGCGTACGCCGTACTAAGGCACCCCCTCCGCACGGATAGGGAGGAAGCCCGATGTGCCGCCCCTCCTCAGACGCGCAGATTAGGGCCATCGACAACGAGTCGAGACAGCAACCGCCCAGGAGGCACCTGATGTTCACCACCGAGTCGGTCAAGGCAGAGGTCAGCTACCGCAGCGAGCGCCTCACCCGCGACTTCCGCCGGGCGAACCGGAGCTCCGGCTCCCGCCGGCACCTTTTTCACCTGTTCACCCGGAACGCCTGAGAGGAGGAGAGACCATGATGTTCACGACCGAACAGACCCTGCAGGCCGAGACGGCGTACCGCCGTGAGCGGATCGCCCGCGACTTCCGGGCGACCAGCCGCAAGCAGCGCACCGCGCCGGCGCAGCAGAAGCCGGCCTCGCGGAACGCGCGCCGCTTCCTGCGACCCACCCCGGCCGCGTGACCGCCGTGCACGCCGTCCCTGACCCGCAACAGGTCAGGGACGGCGTTTCCATTTCCGGGCCGTTTCTCCGCACAACAGAAGCGACGCCGGTGGGCTGCCGTCGATTTGTGTCGGCTCCAGGGGCGAAGATGGACGACGTGCCCTGGACCTCGACACCTCTCGTCGGCCGCTCGACCGAGATGGCCGCCATGCTCAGCGCCGTCGACGACGCCAAAACGCGTCGCGCCGGCGCCATTCTGCTGTCCGGTGACGCCGGGGTCGGCAAGACCCGGCTGCTCGACGAGGTCGCGACCGGCGCGCACGAGCGCGGCTTCGGCGTCCTGGTCGGGCACTGCACCGACTTCGGCGACGCCGGGCTGCCGTACCTGCCGTTCAGCGAGATCTTCGGCCGGCTCGCGGGCGAGCGCCCCGACCTGGTCGAGAGTGTGCTCACCAACTTCCCGGCGATCGGCCGGCTGCTGCCGACGCACCGGCTGATCGGCGCGCAGCCGGTCCCGCAGGACGGTCCGCTCGACCGGGCGGCGCTGTTCGACGCCGTACTGGGTGCGCTGACCGCGCTGTCGACCAGCGAACCGCTGCTGGTGATCGTCGAGGACACCCACTGGGCCGACGACTCCACCCGGGACCTGATCGGTTTCCTGCTCACCCGGCTGACCTCGCAGCGGCTCGCGCTGATCGTGTCGTACCGCAGCGACGACCTGCACCGCCGGCACCCGCTGCGGCGCCCGATCGCCGAGTGGTCGCGCAACCCCCGCGTACGCCGGGTCAGCCTGAACCCGCTCGACGCCGCCGAGTCGCGCACGCTGCTGAACGCGCTGCTCCCCGACCGGCTCCCGGAGGACGAGGAGCTGCGCATCCTCGACCGCGCGGGCGGCAACGCGTTCTTCACCGAGGAGCTGGTCGCCGCGGCCTCGATGGGCGACGGCAGCGCCGTACCGCCCGATCTGGCCGACCTGCTGCTGGTCCGGCTCGACCCGCTGTCCGACGACGCCCGCCAGGTCGCCCGGGTGATCGCTGTCGCCGGCCGCCGCGTCTCGCACCAGCTGCTGACTGCCGTCGCCGGGCTGCCCGACCGGGAGCTGGAGACCGCGCTGCGCGAGCTGATCGACGCGCACATCATCGAGCATCCCGGCAACGCCAGCTACTACTTCCGCCATGCTCTGCTCGCTGAGGCCGTGTACGACGACCTGCTGCCGGGTGAGCGGGTCCGCCAGCACGCGGCGTACGCGAAGGCTCTGCAGGACCAGACCGTCGCCGGTACGGCGGCCGAGCTCGCTGGGCACGCGACGCGCTCGCACGACCTGATCACCGCGTTCGAGGCGCGGGTCCGGGCCGGGCAGGAGGCGCTGTCGGTGGCCGCGCCGCAGGAGGCGCTGAAGCACTACGAGATGGCGCTCGAGCTGTTCCCGGCCGACCCCGCCGTCACGACGGTCGACCGGACCTGGCTGATCGTCGACACTGCGATGGCCGCCACGCTGTCCTCGCAGCACCTGCGCGCGGTCAAGCTGCTGCGCAAGGCGCTCGCCGACCTGCCCGCCGACGCGCCGATCAAGCAGCGCGCCGAGCTGCTGCTGCCGCTGTCCGACATCTGTCTGGTGATCGACCACGACCAGGAGGCGAACGAGGCGGCGTCGCAGGCGTTCCGGCTGGTCGCGGACGAGCCCGCCAGCGCGTTCAAGGCGAAGGTGATCGCGCTGTACGCGCGGGTCTCCGACGCGCTCGGCCGGCCGATGGAGGCCGAGCGGTGGGCGCGCGAGGCGCTGCACATCGCGCGCGAGGTCGGGCAGGAGTCGGCGGCCGGCGACGCGGGGATCACGCTGGCGCAGCTGCGGAAGCGCGCCGGGGACCCGGTGGCCGCGGCGAAGCAGCTGGAGGAGGCCGCCGTACGGGCGCAGCTGGCCGGTGACGCGGCGGCTGAGGTGCGGAGCCGGTATCTGTTGGGGTCGAACCACTTCGATCTGGGTGAGCTGGCCGCTGCGAAGGCGGCGCTCGAGTACGCCGCGCAGCGGGCCGGGGAGCTGGGGCGGCAGTGGGCGGCGTACGGGTTCGATGCTCGGCGGATGCTGGCGCTGACCCAGTTCACGCTCGGGGAGTGGGACGAGGCGGCGGAGACCGCGCGGGCCGACGCGATGACGCCGAGCGCGGCGGCGGCCGGGCTGCGGAGCGTCGGGCTGATGGTGCGCGGTGGGCGCGGTGATACGTCGGTCGCTGAGGACCTGCAGGGGATGAGGAAGTGGTGGTCGCTCGACGTGATGCTGCCGCTGATCGGGCTGCAGCCGGCGGTCGAGGCGTACCGGCAGCTCGACCAGGCCGCGGAGGGCGAGAAGCTGATCGCTGAGGTGTCGGCGCAGCTGGAGTACGTGTTCCAGACCGAGTGGTACATGGCGAAGATCCGGTTCGCTGCGCTGTGGATGCAGCTGCTGTGCCACCGCGTGGTGAGCGAGCCGTCGGCGGCGCAGGAGTTGGTTGCCCGGGGCGCTGAGCTGCTGGCCGAGGGGCATGCGACGGCGGAGAAGGGTCTGCCGCCGGGGCGGGTGCTCGGGGTCGAGGGGATCGCTTGGCTGGCGCGGCTGGAGGCGGAGTGGGAGCGGCTGCGCTGGCTGGCCGACGTCGACCCGCCGACGGCTGAGGAGCATGTGGCGACTTGGCAGCGGACTGCTGATGCGTTCGGGTACGGGTTCGTGATCGAGCAGGCGTGGTCGCGTTTGCGGCTGTCGGCGGCGTTGCGAGCCGCCGGTCGAGTCGCCGACGCCAACGAGCAGGCGCAACTCGCGGCGGAGGTCGGCCGCCGGTTGGGCGCGCAGCCGCTGCTCGACGAGCTGGGCAGCGCGGCGGATCCGGTCGGCTCAGCTGCGTTGACTGCTCGCGAGACCGAGGTGCTGGCGCTGCTGGCCGAGGGCCGGACGAACCGTCAGTTGGCCCGCGAGCTGTACATCAGCGAGAAGACGGTCAGCGTCCACGTCTCCAACATCCTGGCGAAGCTCGGCGTCCGCTCGCGGACGGAGGCGGCTGCGGTCGCGCGGCGGGACGGGCTGTTGGAGTAGGTGCCCGGCTGAGGTCGCCTGCGATGCGTCTTTCAGGTACCGGCCACCAATCGAGGGCCGGTACTTGAAAGATGGTGGGCGAGTACTTGAAACGGCACGGCCGACGCTAGTGCCGCGTGCGGTGGCTGTGCGCCGTACGAGGGACGAACGTCGTCCTCAAGTGGTGGCGGCTGCGTTGGCGGGCCAGGTCGTCGACCCGGGTGGGGGCGACCTCTGGCTTGTGGGTCGTGGTGGCGCGCTGTGACTGGTGTGGCTCGACCGAGTCGATCAGGTCGTCGAGGACCTGCTGCGCCTTCCGGAAGCGTGCGGTGACCAGCCACGCGGCGGCGATCGCTGCCGCCGCAACCAATACCCAGAGTTGCCAACTCATACCCCACCACCCTGCAATCGCCCCGTTCCCCCTGGTAATCACCATAGACCCGGATTGACCGGATGGCGATAGGTCCATCGCAATCCGTTACGAACAGACGCTTTGGAACCTTCGAAAGTTGTCTGGTGCAAGCACTTTAGGGCGACCGGGCAATGATCTCGGACGGCGACCGGTCGTGACGCTGAGTGATTTCAGCGGCTGAGGACCCGCACAAGGTTCGCGCCGAGGACCTTATGGACAGTTGCCTCGGGCAGGCCGCGGTCGAGGAGCGCGGCGGTGACCAGCGGCATGCCGTACGGGCCCTCCAGACCGGGGACGTACACGTTTGCGTCCAGGCCCTCGATGATCAGCGGGAGGTCGCAGGCCGGGATCTTCTCGTCGAAGACCTCCGCGACGAAGTCGCTGCCCAGCCCGACGTGGTCCTCGCCGGCGACCGCGAGCAGATGCTCGATGTGGTCAACCAGGTGGCCGATCGTCGGCTTCTCGTCCTCGGTCAGGAACCCGGCGAAGAAGTTCACGCAGACCACGCCACCGGTCGCGGCGACGCCGCGGAGCTGCTCGTCGGTGAGGTTGCGATGATGCGCGCGGACGGCGTACGCGCTGGAATGCGTCGCGATCACCGGCTCGGTCGCCAGCTCGAGGATGTGCTCGACACCGCCGCGGCCGACGTGCGAGATGTCGACCAGTACGCCGAGCTGCTCCAGCAGCGCGACCGACTCGACGCCGGCCTTGGTCAGCCGGCTCCCGGCCGCGTCCTCACCAGAGCCGTCGGCGAGCGCGCTGCGGCCGAAGTGCGTGAACGAGACGACCCGGACGCCGAGCCGGTGCAGCGTGTGGAACAGCTCGACGTCGGTGTCGATCTGCGGGCAGCCCTCGAGCGCGAGCACCAGTGCGATCCGGCCGCTCTGCGTCGCGGCCTCGATCTCGGCGCCGGTCCGGCAGAGCGCGACCTGGTCGGCGTTCTGGTCGGCGACCTGGTGCGCGGCCTCGATCATCCGCAGCGTCTCCCGCAACGCACCCTCGGGCCGGAACTCGTCGTCGATGAACACCGGCAGCACCTGCACGTCGATCCCGCCGTCGCGCAACTGCGGGATCCAGTGCTCGCGGAAGTAGCTCCCCCACACCGCCTTCGGCCGCCGCGCGACCAGCATCAGCAGGTCGTTGTGCGCGTCGGCGACGATCGCGCTCCGGTGCAGGTCGTTCATCGGCACTCCTCGGCGGTGGGTTCGGGGACAGCCGACCACGGCGGGCGCCTCGGATCAACCCAGGTCGCGACACCCACCACTGTCCAACCTCGCGCCGACCGGCAACCGCAGGCGTGGGGGTGGCCGTCGGAAGGCCGCTGACGAGGGTTGATCAGTGGTGGGTGTCGGCCGCACTAGGGTGACGCGGTGAAGATCTTCAGCGCTGACGACGTACGCCGGACCGTCCCGATGCCGGCCGCGGTCGACGCGGTCCGGGACGCGTTCGGGGAGCTGCGGGCCGGGCACTTCGTGCTGCCCGCGCGGCAGGTGTTCGGCGACGGCGCGGTGCTGGTGATGTCGGCGTACCACGCACCGAGCGGGACCGCGGTGGTGAAGAAGATCGGGATCGCCCTCGACCAGGTCCCGGCGATCCGCGCCACGCTGATCTGGACCGGCGGCGGCGAACAGCTCGTTGCCGACGGCACCTCGATCACCACCCTGCGCACCGGCGCGGTCGTCGGCGTCGCCACGGATCTGCTCGCCGAACCGGACGCGACTCGGCTGACAGTCATCGGCACCGGCGCCCAGTCGGCGGATCAGGTCCGGGCGGTTCTTGCGGTCCGCCCGATCACCACGGTCCGCCTGATCGGCCGCAACCCGGACCGCGCCGCAGCACTCGCCGCCGAGCTGGCCGACGAGTTCCCCGCAGTGAAGCTCCTCCCCGGCACCGACATCGACGCGTCCCTCGCCGACGCCCAGGTGGTCTGCTGCGCGACGTCCTCCAGCACGCCGCTCTTCACCGCCGACGCCCTCCCGGCCCGAGTCCACGTCAACGCCATCGGCGCCTTCCGCCCCACCATGCGCGAACTCCCGAGAGACCTCCTCACCACCGCGTCCCTGGTCGTCGTCGACCAGCAGGAAGCCGCCCTGGAGGAGTCCGGCGAGATCATCGACGCCGTCGCAGCCGGCCTCCCGAAAACAGCCCTCGTCGACCTGGCCGACGCGATAACCGAGCCCCCGAACCCCGAAGGCCGCACGGTCTTCAAGTCCGTAGGCCTGGGCCCCCAGGACTGGGCCATCGCCAAGCTGCTCTCCGAAAGCTAGTCGTACACGTCGAACCAGCGCAGATACCCCACGTCCAATTCAGGCAGCAACGGCCGGCCGTAGGGCCGAGTCAGCGGCCGCTGGTCCACCATGGCAGCCGCCACATCGTTCAGCATCTCCCCGACCCCACCCCAGCACCGCCGCCCCGGCTCCGGTTCCTCCGACCACCACTCGCAGACGCTCCCGTACGCCGGCCCGTCGGCCAGATCGACGTACAGCACACCACCGTCGGCGGCCTCGGCGATCGGCAGGTAGACGTCGAGCCACCCGGGTAGACCTGCGAACCTCGGGTCGGCCCAGACCTTCTGCCACCTCTTTCGACACGACAGCATGTCCATCACCGGCATCAGGTTGTGGAGCGGAGGAAGCACCGCCCCACGCACCGCTCGGTGCTCCATCCCGTTGGCCAAATGCAGAAACTCCACCAGCTCCGCAGGCAGCGGTCGGTTCATCGCCGCCTCCAGGTAGCGGAGGTCCACGGCTGTCGCCGGTGGGTTGATCAGGCGGCGCGTCGCCGGGACGAGCCAGCCTGCGATGCGCGCCCACGAGGTCGCGACGGGATCGGTCATTGCCCGACCCTAGGTCCAGGCGAGGACCTTTTTGCGGTACGCGTACAGCAGGCCGATCGTCACGAAGGCCAGGAAGACGAACATCTCGATCAGGGACGAGACGCCGACGGTGGCGAAGACCGTCGCCCACGGGAACAGGTACACCGCGTCGACGGCGAAGATCACGTACAGGTAGGCGAACAGGTAGTACCGGATGTGGATCTGGGCCCAACCCTCGCCGACCGGGTCGACGCCGGACTCGTACGTCGTGAGCTTCTCGGGTGTCGAGTACGTGATGGTCAGGGCGCGGTTGAGGGCGAAGGCGCCGACCAGGCCGCCGAGGCCCAGCAGGACGATCGCGACGACTACACCGTAGGCCTCCGACACGGGCCCAACTCTAGTTGGTGCAGAGCAGCATGGAGTCCAGCGCGACCTGCGGACCGTAGCCGGACTTCAGATCGGTGACCTGGACGCGCAGCCGGTTGACGCCGGGGATCTGGCGGTTGAACCAGGTCTCGGTCTCCTGGGTCTGGTCGATCGAGCCGATCAGGGCCGCGCCGTTCAGCAGCGAGACGCGCACCGTCCCATCGGTGATGTTGCCGAGCCAGTTCTTCACCCAGGAGCAGCCGGCCGAGTTCACGTCGCCCCAGACCACGCCGCCCTTGTCGGCGAGCAGTTCGGCTTCGGCGCGCCGCGGCGACTCCGCGGGAGCGACCACGTTGAAGGCCGGGTGCCCCTTGCCGCCCGAAGCGAGCAGCGGCTTGGCGAAGATCCCGCGCCACTTGTAGTGCGAGTACCCGTACGGCGCGGAGGCGGCCGCCGCGTACGGCGCCTGCGGGCCGATCGCGAGCCGGTAGGTGCGGATCGAGCCGGGCTGGTTCGACGAGACCGTCACGTTCGCGCCGGACGGCGTCGCGTGGCCGATCTCCTGCCAGCCCTTCACCGCGTCCCAGCGCTGCAGCGCCACCCGCGAGCCGGCGGCGGGCGCGGGCGTCAGTGTCCCGGCGACGGTCAGCGTGCCGGCGGTGTAGTCCGAGGTCCGCACGCTGGTGATCTTGACCGTACGGACCGGCGCGGCCTGAGCGGTCTGTACGGCGCGCGCGGTGTCCTCGGCGACCATCGCGCTCTGCGCCGGCGCGATCGCTCCCGAGCACCCGGCGAGCACGAGCGCGCCGGCCAGCGCCGTACCCGAGGAAGCGAGGCGGCGGCGCGACGGCGTCGTACCGCTGAACAGAAAGGCACGAACGCCCATGGTGAAGCTCCCTCGAGACCGGGCGACGCCCGGGTGATCGCAACAGTCGACAGACACATTGCCTGCTGCGGCAACAGATGGCAAGCGAGCGACTGCACTACGTCACCCCGCGGCCCCCGCTACCACCCGTCCCAGGCTGTGGACCGGCGGGGCCGACCACTGGTTCAGGGCAAAAGCCGAACTAACATTGGGATATCGCCCTGACCGGGGGGATCGGCGGTTCGTCCGACGACGCCGGGCCCGAGCTCGACTTGGAGATGACACGACTGATGGCCATCGAGGTCAAGCAGCTGGACCGCGTGGTGATCCGCTTCGCCGGTGACTCCGGTGACGGGATGCAGCTCACGGGGGACCGGTTCACCGCGGAAACGGCATCGTTCGGCAACGACCTGTCGACGCTGCCCAACTTCCCCGCCGAGATCCGGGCACCTGCCGGAACCCTGCCGGGAGTCTCCTCCTTCCAGCTGCACTTCGCCGACCACGACATCCTCACCCCGGGTGACGCGCCGGACGTGCTGATCGCGATGAACCCGGCGGCGCTGAAGGCCAACCTGCGCGACGTGCCGCGCGGCGCCACGCTGATCATCGACACCGCCGACTTCACCGGCCGCAACCTGAAGCGGATCGGGTACGACGAGAACCCGCTGGAGACCGGCGAGCTCGAGGCGTACCACGTGGTCGCGCTGAACCTGACCGGCATGACGGTGGAGTCGGTCAAGGAGTTCGGGCTGTCCCGCAAGGACGCCTCCCGGGCCAAGAACATGTACGCGCTCGGCCTGGTCTCCTGGCTGTTCCAGCGCCCGGTCGAGTCGACGATCGAGTTCCTGCAGTCCAAGTTCGCCGGCAAGCCGGACATCCGCGACGCCAACATCGCGGCCTTCCGGGCGGGCTACAACTTCGGTGAGACCGCCGAGGAGTTCTCGGTCCGGTACGAGGTGAAGCCGGCCAAGATGGCCACCGGTACCTACCGCAACATCTCCGGCAACCTCGCGCTGGCGTACGGCCTGGTGGCGGGCGCGCAGCGGGCGGGGCTGCCGCTGGTGCTCGGCGCGTACCCGATCACCCCGGCGTCCGACGTACTGCACGAGCTGTCGAAGCTGAAGCGGTTCGACGTGACCACGATCCAGGCCGAGGACGAGATCGCGGGTGTCGGTGCGGCGCTCGGTGCGTCGTTCGCCGGCGCGCTCGGCGTGACCACGTCGTCCGGTCCGGGGATCAGCCTGAAGTCGGAGACGATCGGCCTCGGCGTGATGCTCGAGCTGCCGCTGGTGGTCTGCGACATCCAGCGCGCCGGGCCGTCGACCGGGATGCCGACCAAGACCGAGCAGGCCGACCTGCTGCAGGTGATGTTCGGCCGCAACGGCGAGGCGCCGCTGCCGGTGCTCGCGGCCCAGTCCCCCGCTGACTGTTTCGCGATCGCCGTCGAGGCGACCCGGATCGCGGTCACCTACCGGACGCCGGTGATCGTGCTCTCGGACGGGTACCTGGCCAACGGCTCCGAGCCGTGGCAGATCCCGGTGGTCGAGGACCTGGTCACCATCGACCCGAACTTCACCACCGAGCCGAACGCGACCGCCGACGACGGGACGCCGAAGTACCTCCCCTACCTGCGCGACCCGGAGACCCTGGCCCGCGCCTGGGCGATTCCCGGTACAGCGGGACTGGACCACCGGATCGGTGGCCTGGAGAAGGAGGACAAGACCGGCAACATCTCCTACGACCCGGCCAACCACGACCTGATGATCCGGACCCGGCAGGCCAAGATCGACGGGATCGCCCGGTCCATCGACCCGCTCGTGGTCGACGACCCGGACGGCGACGCGAAGGTGCTGGTGCTCGGCTGGGGTTCGACGTACGGGCCGATCGGGGCCGGCGTCCGGCGGGTGCGCAAGGTCGGCGGCAAGGTCGCCCAGGCGCACCTGCGGCACCTGAACCCGTTCCCGGACAACCTCGGCGACGTGCTGAAGTCGTACGACAAGGTGCTGGTCCCGGAGATGAACCTCGGTCAGCTGGCGATGCTGCTGCGCGCCAAGTACCTGGTCGACGTCGTCTCGTACGCACAGGTCCGGGGCATGCCGCTGGGCGCTGCCGAGCTGGCCGAGGTCATCGGGAACCTGGTCGAAGAGACCGAGGGCATCGACGACGACGCGCGGCACCTCGGGGTCGACGCGGCGAACCTGAAGCACGGCGAGCAACTGGAACAGTCGGAGGGAGCACGATGAGCACCGTCGACCTGGGGCTGCCGGGCGGTCTGCACGGCGTACCGGTGGCGACCGAGCCGCAGAACCGCAAGGAGTACGTGTCGGACCAGGAGGTGCGCTGGTGCCCGGGCTGCGGGGACTACGCCGTCCTGGCCGCGTTCCAGGGGTTCCTGCCCGAGCTCGGGATCAAGCGCGAGAACGTCGCGATGGTCTCCGGGATCGGCTGCTCGTCGCGGTTCCCGTACTACCTGTCGACGTACGGGATGCACTCGATCCACGGGCGGGCGCCGGCGATCGCGACCGGGCTCGCGGTGGCCCGGCCGGACCTGAGCGTCTGGGTGGTGACCGGTGACGGCGACGCGCTGTCGATCGGCGGCAACCACCTGATCCACACCCTGCGGCGGAACGTGAACCTGAAGATCCTGCTGTTCAACAACCGGATCTACGGGCTGACCAAGGGCCAGTACTCACCGACGTCGGAGCCCGGCAAGGTGACCAAGTCGACGCCGATGGGCTCGGTGGACAACCCGTTCAACCCGGTCTCGCTGGCGCTCGGCGCGGAGGCGACGTTCGTGGCCCGGACCGTCGACTCCGACCGCAAGCACCTGACCTCGGTGCTGAAGGCGGCCGCGGAGCACCGCGGGACGGCGTTCGTGGAGATCTACCAGAACTGCCCGATCTTCAACGACAACGCCTTCGACGCGTTCAAGAACCCCGAGACCCGCGACGACGCGATCATCCCGCTCAAGCACGGGGAACCGATCCGTTTCGGCGTCGACGGCCACCTCGGCGTGGTCCGCGACGGCTTCGCGTCGCTCGCGGTCCGCGAGGTCGCCGAGCTGCCCGGCGGCGAGGCCGACCTGGTCGTGCACGACGCGCACACCGACGACCCGGCGTACGCGTTCGCGCTGTCCCGGCTCACCGACGCCGGCGTCCTGCACCAGGCACCGATCGGTGTCTTCCGCCAGGTCAACCGCCCGGCGTACGACGACCTGGTCCGCCAGCAGGTCAGCACCGCCCAGGAAACCAGCGGTACCGGCGACCTGCAGTCCCTGATCACCGGCTCCGACACCTGGACCGTCGACTAGCCGCCCGGCGAGTCCGGCCGCACCCCGGAGTCCGGCCGGACTCACCGTCGCCGCTTCAGTTCGTGCGGTCCACCCAGCCGTCCGGGAGCTCACCCGGCGCCACCGCGATGACCGTCTCGTCATCGGCCCCGACCTCTTCGGCGAAGGTGATCCGCGCGAAGTTGGCCACGACGCTGATCGGGTACGTCGGGCCCGCGTCGCGGTAGGCGTGCATCTTGTCGAGCTGCTCGTTCTGGAACCCCACCGTCAGGCTGCCGTTGTTCGCGACCCAGGCCGGGAAGAAGATGGTCCCGTGCACCGTCCGCTCGGCCGGAATGATGGTGACCACGACGGACGTTCCGGTCGGCTCGGTCCACGACAGCTTGAACACGCCCTTGCTCAAGGTCACCAGCTGAACCGGCTGCCCCTTGACCCAGCGGCCACCGACCGGACCGACGTGGATCCGGTAGTCGATGGTGTGGTCGTTCTTGACGTACAGCTCGTACTTCCAGCCGTTGGCGTAGGTGTAGATGAACCGGTGCCCGACGACCGTGGACAGGTCCTGCGGCGGCTCCACGTTCTGCGCGGCAACCGATGTTTCTGACATGGAACAGCCCCTCTTGTCGACTGCCGCCCATGCTAGGAAGACCACGCCCCGGACACCCGCCGATGGCGAAACCACGCCGACCTACTCCCCGAAGCGCAGCCCCCGAGCAGCCAGCTCCTCCGCGAGGATCCTGATCGCCTTGGGCCCGACCCCATGAATCGCCAGCAGCTCCTGCGGCGTCACCGAGGTGAGCTGCTCGTACGTCGTGTAGCCGTTGAGGCCGAGCTCCCGGTTGGCCACCTTGCCGATCCGCCGGGTGAACTCGGTGGCGGGAATCTCGTCGGTCAACTCGGTCTCCTCGATCGGCCGGTCAGACGGCGATGACCTGAAGGTGCTCGTCGAGACCGACGAAGTCCTTCGGGTTGCGGGTGTACAGCACGGCGTCGTGCGTGGCCGCGGTGGCAGCGATCACCAGGTCAGAAGACCGGCTCCGGGGCTGACGACCGGCGGCGACAACCGCCGCGGCGAAGGCGCCGTACGTGCGAGCGATGGCGTCGGTGACCGGCAGCGGCTCGAAGGCCCGCTCGATCGCCGCGACCCGCCGCAGCCGCTCGGCGCGCACCTGCGGGCTCTTGGCGACCAGCACACCGAAGTGCAACTCCGCCAGGCTGATCGTGCTGATCGCCAACTCGGCGTCGACCAGCTCGTCCAGACCGCCGATCAGCACGCTGGTGTCGAGGACCGCTCTCACCGCTCCTCCGCGGCCCACGGGTCGTGCAGCTCGTGGTCGACCAGATCCCGATCGGTCGCCCAGTCGTCGTCGGGCCGGGCCCGCAGGACGTCCGCGACCTCGTCGTACCGGCGCCAGTGGTCGCGCTCGGCCGGGCCGAGCACCGCCGCGGGGCGGCCGGACACGGTGATCACCAGGTGCTCGCCGGCTTCGGCCCGGCGCACCAGGTCACTCGCGTTCTGGCGCAGCTCGCGCAGTCCCAGGGCATCCATGGTTCGAAGGTAGCACATGTGCTACTTCAGAGCCACTGGCTGACGGTGTGGATGATCAAGCCGACCAGCGCGCCGACCACCGTGCCGTTGATGCGGATGAACTGGAGGTCGCGGCCGACGTGGAGCTCGATGCGGGCCGAGGCTTCGCGGCCGTCCCAGCGTTCGATGGTGTCGGAGATGACCGAGACGATCTCGTTGCCGTAGGTGCGGACGACGTACGAGACGGCTTCGGTGGCGCGGGCGTCGACCTTCGCGCGGAGCGGGTCGTCGGTCTGGAGGCGGGTGCCGAAGTCCTTGACGGCCTGGACTGCGCGGGTCTGCAGCGGGCTGGCGGGGTCGGTGATGGCGTCGATCAGGGCGGTGCGGACGGCGTCCCAGACGGCGGTCAGGCTGGGGGCGAGATCGGGGTGGTCGAGCATCCGGCGCTTGAACGCCTCGAAGCGTTCCATCATCTCGGGGTCGCGCTGCAGGTCCGCGGCGAACTTGCCGAGCAGGCGGTCGACGGCCTGCCGCGCCGGGTGCTGCTGATCATCCCGTACGCCGGCCAGCCAGGTCAGCGCCTCCCGGTGGATGCGGTCGACGACCAGCGAGTCGACCCACCGCGGCGACCAGCGCGGCGCGCGCGGGCCGACGACCTCGGCGAGCACGTCGCGGTTGTCGCGCAGCCAGTCGTACGCCTCGTCGAAGACCAGGTCGAGCAGCGCGTGGTGCGCGCCGTCCTGGACGACCGACTCGAGGAAGTGCCCGGCGATCGGGCTCAGCGGCTCCTCCGCGAACCGCGGCAGCAACGAGCCGCGGACGAACGCCGTGACGTCGGAGTCGCCGAGCTTCGGCAGCACCGCGCCGACCGTCCGCGCGCCCTCGGCGACGATCCGCTCGGCGTGGTTCGCGCCGGCCAGCCACTCGCCGGCCCGGCGGCTCACCTCGGCCGACGCCATCTTGCCGGCCACCACGTCCTCGGACAGGAAGTTCTCGGTGACGAACTGCTCCAGGCTCTCGGCCAGGCTGTCCTTGCGGGTCGGCACGATCGCGGTGTGCGGGATCGGCAGCCCGAGCGGGTGCCGGAACAGCGCGGTGACCGCGAACCAGTCGGCCAACGCGCCGACCATCGCCGCCTCGGAGGCCGCGTTCACGTACCCCCAGGCGCCGTCGCGGTGCAGCGTGACGATGTAGATGATCGCGGCGAGCACCAGCAGAGACAGTGCGACCAGCCGCATCTGCCGCAGCCCGCGCCGCCGGACCAGGTCGGGGCCGCTCAGGGTCATCGTCGCCATGCCCCCATCCAACCAAGTCGGTGGTGAGCATCCGGTCAGGAAACCACCGGGTTTTTCCCTGAGGCCCCCGGTACGCCGACTGCCGGTGGCTGAGGCGGCGGCACTGCGGCCGGACCCAGTTGGCGGTGGCTGAGGCCGCGGCGGCCGGAAGTGCGTACGGAGGGGCGCTTCTGCACGGTGGGCGCTGCCTACAGGGCGGCAGGCGCCGACGCAGGTGCCGCTTACTGAGCGGCTGGCGCTGTGGCGCCGCTTACTGAGCGGCAGGCGCTGTGGTGCGACTTGTGCGGCGGTCCATCAGGCCCGAGGCCAGCGCCAGCAGCAGCCCCAGGATCGCCAGGCCGGCGCCCAGTCGGCTCGGCCACTCGTAGCCGTACCCCGCGGCCAGCACCAGCGAGCCCAGCCACGCGCCCAGCGCGTTGGCGATGTTCAGCGTCGAGTGGTTGAGCGACGCGGCCAGCGACTGCCCCTCGTGCGCGACATCCATCAGCCGGGTCTGGAGCGCCGGGATCAGCAGGCTCGACGAGAAGCCGAGCAGGAACACCGCGAGCAGCGCCGTCGGGCGCGTGTGCGCGAGCCAGCCGAAGGTGGTCAGCATGATCGTGATCGCCACCAGGCCGCCGTACAGGCTGGGCATCAGTGCGCGGTCGGCGAGCCGGCCGCCGACCAGCGTGCCGCCGGTCATCCCGAGACCGAACACCGCGAGCACGATCGTCACCGCGCCCTCGCTGAAGCCGGCCAGCTCGGTCATCGTCGGCGTGATGAACGTGTACGTCGCGAACATGCCGCCGAAGCCGACCATCCCGACCAGCAGCGCCATCCACACCTGCGGCCGGGCCAGCGCGCTCAGCTCGCTGCGCACGTTGACCTCGCTGCCGACCGGCTGCGGACCGACCCAGAACCAGACCGCGCCGAGCGTCAGCAACCCCAGGACCGCGACCAGCACGAACGGCAGCTGCCATCCGAACTGCTGCCCGAGCAGCGTCGAGGCCGGTACGCCGACGATGTTGGCGATCGGCAGCCCGACCATGATCATCGAGACCGCCCAGGCCCGCCGGTTGACCGGCACCAGCGAGGCGCTGACCACCGCGCCGATCCCGAAGAACGCGCCGTGCGGCAGCCCGGACAGGAACCGCGCCGCCATCAGCATTTCGTAGCTGTTGGCAACGGCCGAGAGCACGTTGCCCAGGACGAACACACCCATCAGCCCGAGCAGCAGCCGCTTCCGCCCGGTCCGGGCGCCCAGCGCGGCGATCACGGGCGCACCGACGACGACGCCCACGGCGTACGCCGAGATGACGTGCCCGGCGGTCGGGATCGAGATGCCGACCCCGTCGGCGATCTGCGGCAGCAGTCCCATCGTGACGAACTCGGTGGTCCCGATCGCGAACCCGCCGGTGGCCAGCGCGAACAACGCCAGCCCGACGTGCCGGTAGCGCGTGTCAGGAGTCACCGAAGTTGTCACACCTGAATTGTCGCATCGACCGCCCGGCCCGACCGAATCCAGCAGACCACCAGCAACGCGACCGCGAGGGCGCTGAAGACCACGTTCCCGGCCAGGTCAACCGACCGCGACGCCGCGGACACCGGGTGCTCCGGGAACGAGTGCCACGCGTACGTGAGCAACGTCCCACCGGCCAGCGCCACCGCGTGCCGGCCGGTCCACCCGTCCCGCCGCGACCAGGCCCGGACGACGGACAGCGCGACGACGAAGAGCACGAGCATCGCCGCCACCTGCACCCACGCCCCGAGGTCGACGTCGTCCACCACCATGAACGCCGACGACACCACCAGCCCGAACACCCCGACGACCCACTCCGCGGGCACCCCTCCGGCCTCGCGGACCACCGGCCGCCGCCCCACCCGCACGGCCGCCGCAACCAACGCAGCGATCACCACGAGCACTCCCGCGAACTGCCCCGGCGAGGCCACGAACGAGTCGCTCTGCAGCTGGAACGCCGTCGTCGCCAGCACCCCGAAGCCGAAGACGACGCAGAACACCACGATCCCCTTCCGCCCGAACCACGGCCGCTTCGACGAGAGCGACTCGACCAGCACGATCGGCACCGTGATGCTCCAGACCGTGTGCAGCGCCAGCACGAACAGCGTCCACGGCGCCCCCATCCCCAGCCACGAGATGTGCCCGGGATCGAGCAGCCGGAGGTCGGCGTAGTTCGGGTTGAACAGCGACTGCGTCGTCACCCCTTCCTCCAGTACGCCGTACGCGAGCGCGAGCAGCAGCACGCTCGGGTACCCCCAGCCCCGGTGCCGGACCAGCTCGCGGATCAGCACCGCGCCCGCGCCGTACAGGGGTGCGAGCGCGAACAGCGCGAAGAGCTGGGAGACCGGCAGGTTCCCCAGCAGGAACTCGGCCACCAGCGGAGACAGGAAGAACAGCCCGAGGGCCGGCAGGATTCGCTTGGTCACCCAGCCAGCATCACGCGCGCCGAGCCGCCGCAGAGGTGCCGGACGGCCGGATCAGGCGCTGACGGATGTCATGCATTCGTGAAAACATCCGGCATGGCCAACTTCGGTGATCATCAGCTGGCGATCTACCTGCAGGGCATGCTCCAGGACACCCGGCCGGAGATCACCACCGATCTGTCCCGGCTGGAGGCGCAGGCGGCGGCGAACCTGTCCGCGGAGGCGATGGGCTACATCGTCCCGAGCGCGGGCAGCGGGTCGACGGCGCGGGCGAACCTGGCGGCGTTCGAGAAGTGGCGGCTGGTGCCGCGGATGCTGCGCGGTTCGACCGAGCGCGACCTGTCCTGCACGATCCTCGGGACGAAGATGCCGGCGCCGGTGCTGGTCGCACCGATCGGTGTCCAGACGCTCGCGCACCCCGAGGGTGAGCTGGCGACCGCGCGGGCCGCCGACGCGCTCGGCCTGACCTACACACACTCGACCCAGGCCAGCCACTCGTTCGAGCAGATCCAGGCCGGCAGCAAGTGGTACCAGCTGTACTGGCCGACCGACCGCGACGTCTGCCTCAGCTTCCTGCAGCGCGCGAAGGACGGCGGGTACGGCGTACTGGTGGTGACGCTGGACACCGGCACGATCGGCTGGCGCCCGGCGGACCTCGACCGCGGCTTCCTGCCGTTCCTCAAGGGCGAGGGCCTGGCCAACTACTTCACCGACCCGGCGTTCCTGGCCAAGCTGCCGAAGACGATCAGCGAGGACCCGGGCGCCGCGGTGATGCACTGGGCGCAGATGTTCCCGAACGTCGGCCTGGGCTGGGACGAGTTGTCGTTCCTGCGCGACAACTGGGACGGCCCGATCGTGCTGAAGGGCATCACGGCGGTCGACGACGCGAAGCTCGCCGCCGAGCACGGTGTCGACGGGATCGTCGTCTCGAACCACGGCGGTCGTCAGGTCGACGGCGCGGTCGCCTCGCTGGATGCGCTGCCGGCGATCGCCGACGCGGTCGGCGAGCAGCTCACGGTGCTGTTCGACTCCGGCGTACGGACCGGTGCGGACGCGGCCAAGGCGCTCGCGCTCGGCGCGAAGGCCGTGCTGCTCGGGCGCCCGCTCTTGTACGGGCTGGCGATGGCGGGTCAGGCGGGGATCGAGCATGTACTGCGCTGCTTCCTCGCCGAGCTGGACCTGACGCTGGCGCTGTCCGGGTACGCGAACCACCGCGAGCTGAACCGCGACTCGGTGACCCCGGCGTGAAGGCGGTCATCTTCGACCTCGACGACACGCTGTTCGACCACACCACCTCCGCCAGTACGGCGGTCCGCCGGTGGGTCGACGAGCTCGGCCACGACTGGTCCGACGAGCTGCTGACCCGGTGGTTCGCGATCGAACAGGTCAGCCACGACCAGTTCGTCACCGGCGTGCTGAGCCATCAGGAGCACCGGCGGGTCCGGCTGCACTCGTTCCTCCCGGCGCTCGGGCGGCCGGTGCCCGGCGACGACGCCACGCTCGACGCGTTCTACGAGGGCTATCTGAAGCACTACCGGGCGAGCTGGGCGGCCTTCCCGGACGCCCAGCTCGCGCTGGAAGTTGCTCGGGGCAACGGTTGGCGGATCGGGGTGCTCACCAACGGCAGCACCGTCCAGCAGAACGCCAAGCTCGCCACCATCGGGCTCGCGCCGTACCTGGACGTGGTCGCGACGACCGAGTCGCTGGGCTTCGGCAAGCCGGTCCCCGAGGCGTACCTGACGACGTGTCACCTGCTGGACGTCGACCCCGCCGACACGTTGATGATCGGCGACAACTACGAGCTGGACGTGCTCGGCGCTCGAGCCGCGGGGCTGAACGCCGAGCACCTGGATCGCCCGGCCGGGATGACGCTGGATCAGCTGGTCAAGCCGCTGCGTTAGATCCCGCAGCTCGGCGCCGACCAGGAGTTGCTGGTCCGGATGTCGACGTGGGTGTGGTCGTTGTGGCCCGGGTAGCCGGGGCCGAAGATCCCGCCGAAGCCGTGGTTGCGGGCCTGCTGGGCGAGCTTGCAGAACGAGTGGACGCCGACCAGGTCGGCCGAGCGGCCGTACAGGTGCTGGCTGTTGCTCGCGCCGCCGACCGAGTTGTTGCAGGGGATGCTGCGGAAGCCGCTGGTGATGTTCAGCGGCTGGTCGCCGAGCGCGTGCCGCATCGCCTCCAGCTGCCACATCGTCTGCAGTGCGTTCGCCTTGGTCGCGGCCGCCGACAGCGGGCCGCCGTCCCAGCCGGAGCCGCCGCAGCCGTCGTCCAGCTCGGCGTACGTGAAGTGGATCGGGGTGCAGTCGTCGTCCTGGAGCGCGTAGAGCTTGCTGAACGTGCCCGGGCCGGCGATGCCGTCGGCGGCCAGGCCGTACGCCTGCTGGAAGCGGGTCACCGCGGCCTTGGTACCGGGACCGAAGGCGCCGTCGATCGCGAGGTGCGCGCCGTACCCGGGGTAGCCGGCGACGCGGATCTGCAACTGACGGACGTCCTCACCGCTGGCGCCCTGGGCGAGGGTGCGGTTCCAGGTGTAGCAGCCGTCGGCGTGCGCCTTGGTGGCGGTGACGACCTGCGTGGTCACCGCCGTACCGGCGACGGCGGCGAACAGGGCCAGGATCGCGAGGATCCTCGGCAGGGGTTTGCTGAAGAAGGTACGAACGGACATCGGAGAACCTCCGGGGACGCGATCGGGGCGAAAACGCGCTGTCCTGAGCCAGTTTTGCGGCACCATCTGCCGCTTGGCCAGAGCTCGACGGAAACTTTTTGACGAACGGGCAACCAAATCCCCGCACCGGCTGGTCAGCCATGATGTGACCATCGAGGACAGCACGCTCACGCTGCGTGCCGAAGGAACGGGGCGATCGGTGACTGCTGCGGACAGCTTCGACGCGTTCGTGCAGGCACGGTCCGGCAGGCTGCTGCGGACCGCGTACCTGCTGACCCAGGACCACGCACTGGCCGAGGACCTGCTGCAGACCGCACTGGCCAAGGCGTGGTTCGCCTGGTCGCGGATCGACGGCGGCGATCCCGAGCCGTACGTGCGCAAGATCCTGGTCAACACCTACTCCACCTGGTGGCGCCGCCGCTGGAACGGCGAGCACCCCACCGAGGAACTGCCCGAGTCGGCCGCACCTTCCGCCGGCAGCGTCGAGCGGACCGACCTCTGGCGCGCGCTGCAGCAGCTGCCGCGCCGCCAGCGCGCGGTCGTCGTACTGCGGTACTACGAGGACCTGAGCGAAGCCGAGACCGCCCGCATCCTCGGCTGCTCCACCGGCACCGTGAAGAGCCAGACCAGCAAGGCCTTCGCCAAACTCCGCCTCGACCCGAACCTCGTCGACCAAGTCCCCACCCCGACCGCCGAACTCGCCGACAAGGAGACCTCGCGATGAACCTCACCGACCTCCGCGAAGAACTCTCCCACCGCGCCGAGACCGTCGACACCCCTGATCTGCTGGCGGGCGTCCACCGCCGCATCCGTACGACGAAGCGCCGCCGGGTCGCCGGCTCGCTGACCGCGGTGGCAGCGATCGTTGCCCTGGGCATCGCGGTGACCCCGACGCTGACGAACACCGCCCCGGACCCGGCGGACAACCCGCCCGACCTGGTCAAGAACGCGATCACGATCAAGGGCACGGTCGGCCCGGACAAGTTGGACCAGGCCTGGATCGGCAACCCCGGCGAGACCCGCGGCAGCTTCAGCTGGACCCCGACGACGAAGGACGTCGTGATCCACGCCCAGTGCGTCGCGCGCACCGGCGAGACCCGGTACGTCGTCCAGTTCGGCGGCCACGACGCCGCGTCCGGGATCTGCAGCGTCGACCGAATCGCGCCGGAGGACTCGGGGCTGATCCGGCCGGACGCGGCGGTCTGGCTCGACGTCCCGCTGGACCAGGCCACCACGATCAACGTCCGGCTCGTCGACAACGACAACCGGGTGATCGAGGACGAGGATGCCCAGCTCGGGATCGGCATCTACCGGGCCGGTCCTCGCACGGCGGTGCCCGGCGGCGCCGAGACGCCTCCGGCGGCCGGCCCGGGTGACCGTGAGGAGAACGGTCTGCTCTTCCGCGCTCAGGTCGGCGGCGACCGGCTCGTCTCCGGCGCCGGCGGCAAGCCCGGCGTCAGCAAGCTCACCGGCAGCTACGTCTCCACCGGGCGCCCGATCCAGATCAGTTCGTTCTGCACGGCCAACGACACCAGGTCCGGCTTCCCGTACTCGCTCAAGGTGTCGGTCAGCGGCGTCGAGCACATGTCCGGGTGCGTCGCCCTGTCCACTGACGTCGGCAGCACGGGCGGCGGCGGCCTGGCCGGCGTCGGCAAGCCCGGCGAGCGGATGAGTGTGACCGCCACGCTGGTCGACAAGTACGGCCGCGAGGTCACCGTCCCGGGCGCCAGGATCGGGTTCGCGGTCTACGAGAAGGGCCCGCAGCGGACGGTCGATGGCATCAGCCTCGACGAGCAGCGCGAGTTCGCCGGCGCGAAGTACCAGCTCACCGAGCTGAAGACCGTCGACGCCACCACCACCCGCAAGGTCGAGCTGAAGACGCCGGAAGGTGTCCCGTTCCTGGTCTCCTACGGCAGCTCCGACCTCGGCGCCAAGGGCGTCGTGAACGGCACCCTCGACGGACTCTCCGGCCAATCGATGCTGAGCACGGACGACGGAACCAGCGAGATCACCAGCTGGGGAATCGGCACCGACGGCAACTGGGCCGGCCCGAGCCGCACCGCCGTCCTGAAGATCACCGACGGCAAGGTCACCAAGGGCAAGTTGATCCTCGCCCTTTACACCCCCGCCAAGTGATGCAACCTCCCGCGACCCCCAGCCACTCGTGACAGTGTGCGGATGACCAAACCAGACCGGGTGGAGTTCGAGGACTTCGTCTCCGCCCGGTACGGCGGGCTGTTGCGGACCGCCTATCTGTTGACGCAGGACCGGGCGCTGGCCGAGGACCTCGTGCAGACCACGCTGGCGAGGTGCTGGCTGATCTGGCAGCGGATCGACGATCCGTCGGGGTATGTGCACCGGACGATGGTGAACACCTACACCGCCTGGTGGCGTCGGCGCTGGAACGGTGAGTACCCGACCGAGGAGCTCCCTCAGCACGGCGCGGACGGTGGGCAGGGCGGTGTGGAGATCAGCGCCGATCTGTCGAGCGCACTCCGTCGGCTGCCCCGGCGGATGCGGGCGGTGGTCGTGCTGCGGTTCTACGAGGATCTGTCCGAGGCCGAAACGGCCCGGATCCTCGGGTGCAGCGTCGGCACCGTGAAGAGCCAGACCAGTCGGGCGCTCGCGAAGCTCCGTATCGATCCTGCTGTCCTCGACCACGCCCTGGAGCAGTCATGAACCTCGACGAACTCCGCGATCGGCTGCACGACCAGGCCGGTGAGATCGATCTCGCCGAGCCTGCGCCGATCTCCGTGCTGCGCCGGCGGACCAAGCAGCTGCGGCGGCGCCGGGCGGTCGGTGCCGGGGTGACCGCGGTGTGCGGTGCGCTCGTCGTACTGGTGGCCCTGAACAACGGCATGGTGCTGAACCGGGCCGAGCCGGCGAACAGTCCGAGCCCCGCCCTCGCGACTCCGGCCACTCCCCCGGACGGGTTGCCGGAGCGGGCGATCGAGGACGCGCCGGGTGACTACGTGCGGGACGGCATTCGGTACCGGGCGAAGGTCGCCGACTCCGATCTGCTGGACGCGCAGATTCGCACCGGGCCGGTCTCGTTCCAGTGGGAGCCTGCGCAGGACCTGGTCGACTTCCGCGCTTTCTGCGTGCTGCCCGGCCAGCCGGTCGCCGCTGAGCGGGCCAAGGTCGTCGTCCGGGTCGGCAGCCGGGCCGTGACGTCGCGGCGCTGTACGAGCGTCGCCGAGCCGGAGGCCGGTGAGCAGGCGAGCATCGGTGTCCCGGGGCTCGGGATCCGGATCGCGAAGCCGGTCCAGGTCACCGCGACGGTTGTTGACGGCAACAACCGTGCGGTGGCCGGTGCCGTCACCGGCGTCGGTGTCTACACCCGCGGTCCCGGCCGGGAGCTCAGTCCGGGGTACTGGTTTCCCGAGCGCGTCCAGCACCACGGGTACCTCTACTCGCTGGACGTGGGAACGACGACCACGCCGGTCCGCACCGACTACGGACCGCAGGACGGTCAGCAGGACTCGCCGGGCTTCACGCCGTACCTGCTGGCGTTCGGCACCGTCGGTGTCCCGACCAAGCACACGTTCGAGCTGGCCGGGACGCCCGGCGGGCAGCGGGTCAGCGTGGACCCGGCCGACGGGCCGGCGGCGTCGATCTTCTTCGACGCGGTCCCGGCGCAGGCGGCCGGGCAGATCCTGCTGCGGCAGCTCGGCACGGCTCCGGCGACCGGTGACCTGATCCTCGCGCGCTACCTGCCGGAGTAGTCAGACCCAGCTGTGCAGGCTCTTCGCGTCGGCCGCGAGCTGGGTGACCGAGTCGTCGGCGACGAACTCGAGGAGGGCGTTGATCTCGCGCTCCTCGGCGGCCAGCCGCTTCAGGACCGGGCGCCACAGTGACTCGCGGGCGGCGAGCGGGAGGCGGTTGTTGGAGGGCCACCAGGAGAAGACGTGGACGGTGCTGAGCCACGGCATCAGCGCTTCCAGCTGGTCCAGGCAGGTGGCGTCGTCCAGGTCGACCGGGGGCTGCCAGTACGTCGTGAGGTTGGGTGCGTCGACGTCCAGCAGCAGGGTGATCGTGGAGTCGACCTCGTCGGTGAGCGTGCCGCGGTGGAACTCCATCGCGATCTCGATCCCGGCGCCGGCCGCGACGTCGGCCAGCTCGGCCAGGCCGCGGGTGACGGCCATCCGGTCGCCGACCCCGGCGTCCGCCGTACCGACGGTGCCGGCCCAGACCCGGATCCGGGGCGCGCCGAGCTCGGCCGCGGTCGTCACCGCCATCCGGATCTCCTCGCGGTCGACGCTCCCGGCCCGCAGGTACGACCCGTACGCCGCGACCGCCAGTCCGCGCTCCGCGCAGAGCTCCCGCGCCTTCCGCGCCGCGCCGAGATCGCCGAGCGGGACGTGCACGTCGCCACCCCACTCGATCGCCGCCAGCCCCGCCTCCGCGGCGACGTCCACGACCTCCTCGACGCCCAGCTTCCGAAACGTCACCGAGACCAGTCCGGTCCTCACGCCCACATCCGCCTCCTGTGCTCGCCTCCATCCAACCGCATCGCACCAGTACCCGACCGGCGGCGATCTCACGTCATGAGCAAAGCTTTTGTACGATCCTGACTCAGGGCTTAGGCTCCTGACGTGTCAGAGCAACGCAGAGGGTTCCTCCAGGGCTTCGCCGCCTACGTGCTGTGGGGGCTCTTCCCGCTCTACTGGCGGCTGCTCGAGCACTCCGGCGCGATCGAGCTGCTGGCCCACCGGATCGTCTGGTCGCTGATCTCGATCGCCCTGCTGGTCGTCGTACTGCGGCACTTCGGGCGGGTCCGCGCGCTGTTCGCCGAACCGCGCCGGCGCTGGCCGCTGATCGCGGGCGCGATGCTGATCTCGGTGAACTGGGGCGTCTACATCTGGGGCGTCGAGCAGAACCGCGTGGTCGAGACCTCGCTCGGGTACTTCATCACGCCGCTGTTCACCGTCCTGCTCGGCGTCTTCGTGCTCGGCGAACGGCTGCGCGCGCTGCAGTGGACCGCCTTGGCGATCGCGTTCGTCGCCGTCGTCGGGCTGACCATCGAGGCCGGGCGGCCGCCGTGGATCGCGATCGCGCTGACCTTCTCGTTCGGGTTCTACGGGCTGGCCAAGAAGAAGGCCGGCGCGGGCGCGCTGGAGGGGATGGCGGTCGAGTCCGCGACGATGGCGCCGGTGGCGGTGGTCGCGATCGTGGTGATGGCGCTGCACGGGCAGTCGACGGTCACCGACCACGGCGCCGGATACCTCGTCCTGGTGCTGCTGAGCGGCCCGATCACCGCCGTACCGCTGCTGCTGTTCGGCTCGGCGGCGACGCGGGTGTCGATGACGACGCTCGGGCTGCTCAACTACATCGCGCCGATCATGCAGTTCGTGGTCGGGGTGACGCTGTTCCACGAGCACATGTCGTCGATGCGCTGGGCCGGTTTCGGGCTGGTCTGGATCGCGCTGGTGATCTTCACCTGGGACGGCCTCGTACGGCGACGCCGGCGGACCGTCGTACCGGACGTCGCCGCCGCGGCAGCCTAGAGCTGGTCGGACCGGCCGGCCTGGAGCCGTGACCACTGCGCAGCCGGGCGCCCGTCGACCTGGTGGTAGTCCGGGTGCTCGTCGGTCCCCCACGGCTGCGGCCAGCCGTCGGGCGAGTCCTCCTGCTGCTCCTGGCGCCCGTACACGGTGAGGTCCATCAGCGAGTAGCTGTTGTCCATCACCTCGATCCCACGGTTGGTGGTCCACCAGGTCTCGAAGACGCGGTCGCCGTCGCGGACGTAGCAGACCAGGTGCATCATCCCGACGGTCCGGCCGACGAGCAGCTCGGCCTTCGACGGGTCGGCGGAGTACCAGGGCATCGTCCAGCCCATGAAGTCGCGGTAGCGGCGGCTCTCGGCGTACGGGCCCTGAGCGAAGACCGCGAAGGTGATGTCGCGCGAGTGCAGGTAGGACAGCTCGGCGACGTTGCTCGTGCACCACGTGCAGCCCTCGCACTGCTCGGCCGCGGGGTGGCCGGGGTGCCACATGAAGTAGTACGCGATCAGCTGACTGCGGCCCTCGAACGCGTCGAGCAGCGTCGTCGGCCCGCCGGGGCCGGTCAGCTCCAGCCCTGCGTCGACCTCGACCATCGGCAGCCGCCGCCTGGCCGCGGCGATCGCGTCACCCTCCCGCGCGTGCGCCTTCTCCCGCACCCGCAGCTCGTCGACCTGCGCCTGGAAGGTGGCCCGGTCGACCACCCGCGGATATCTCGTCTGTGCGTTCATGTCTGCGACGTCGGAGCCCATGAGCCGATCTTGACACGCCTATTCTGGATATTTAGGCTCTAGGTAATGAAGATGAACGAGGGCGTCGAGTGGGCCCTGCACAGCTGCGTGAACCTGTGCTGGATCCCCGGCCGGCCGGTCACGGCCAAGAAGCTCGCCGCGTTCTACGAGCTGCCCACGGCGTACCTGAACAAGCAGCTGCAGGCGCTCACCCGGGCCGGCATCATGTCCTCGACCTCCGGCCCGAAGGGCGGCTTCCAGCTCGCCCGGCGGCCCGAGGAGATCACCCTGCTCGACGTCGTGGTCGCCATCGACGGCCCCGACGAGGCGTTCCGCTGCACCGAGATCGCCAAGGACGCCCCCAACGGCGACCCGGCCGTCGACTACCGCAGGACGTGCCTGGTCGGCAGCTCGATGCGCCGCGCCGAGCTGGTCTACCGCCGCGAACTGGCCGCCCGAACGGTCGCCGACATCGTCGCCGACGTCGAGCAGAACTTCCCCGAGACGGCCACCTCGACCCGGGACTGGTTCGTCGCCCAGACCTCCTGAGTCCGCACTCTCAGTTGATTCCAAGGAAGTTCTCAGTGCTGTGCGTCACCATCGGGGAAAGCGGCGATGGGAGACGCGATGGTGGGTGCGGCGCTGGCAGCTGGGGTGCTGCGGTACCCGGTGGAGTGCGTGGTGGTGCTGGCGGGGATTCCGGGGGCGGGCAAGAGCACGTTGCTGCGGCGGGTGTTCGCCGGGCGGAGCGGTGTCGAGGTGCTGGACTCGGCGACGACGCGGGACGGGTGGCGGCCGATGCTGGGGAGCATCCCGTACTGGGTGTGGCGGCCGCTGGTTCACCTGACGTACTACGTACGCGTGGTGCTCGCGATCCGGCGCGGCGGTCCGCTGGTGATCCACGACTGCGCGACCAGGCCGTCGGCGCGCTGGCTGATCGGCTGGGCAGCCCGTACGGCGAACCTGCCGGTGCACCTGATCATGCTCGACGTCCCGGAGGAGCTCGCCCGGCAAGGCCAGGCGGAGCGCCAGCGCGTGGTGCGCGAGACCAGCATGGCCGGGCACAGCAGGCGCTGGCCGGAGCTGGTCAGGCTTGCCGGCGAGGACCCGGCGCTGGTCGTGCCGGGGGCGGTGTCGGCCGTCGTACTGAGCAGGGCGCAGGCCGACCAGGTGCGGGAGATCGTCTTCCACCAGGCCGTGGCCGCGGCGGCCTGACCACCCGCTCGGCTCAGACCGAGCGGGTGACGACCAGGTCGCAGAGGGACTCGAGGGCCTCGCGGGCGATGCCCTCGGGGAGACCGGCGAGGAGCTTGCGGGCCTCGTCCGCACGACGGCGTACGTCGTCCTCGGCCTGGTGCAGCGCGCGGTGCGACCGCAGCGCGGTGAGCGCCTCGGTCAGCCGGGCGTCGTCGGTGAGGTCCGCGTCGAGCAGCTCGAGCAGCTTGGCGTCCTCGGGGTCCGCCGGGTCGGCCTGGGCCCGGAAGATCAGCACCGGGAGCGTCGGAACACCCTCGCGCAGATCGGTGCCCGGGGTCTTGCCGGACTGCATCGACTCCGAGGTGATGTCGAGGATGTCGTCGGCGAGCTGGAAGGCCGCGCCGATCTCCTCGCCGAAGGCCCGCAGCGTCTCCTGGATCTCCTCCGACGCACCGGCGAACCGGGCCCCGAACAGCGCCGAGGTGGCGATCAGCGAACCGGTCTTGTCGGCGACCACCGACAGGTAGTGCGCCAGCGGGTCCTGGCCCTCGCCGACCCCGAGCGTCTCCCGGATCTGCCCCTCGACCAGCCGGCCGAAGGTGCGCGCCTGGATCCGGACCGCTTCCGGCCCGAGCGAGGCGACCAGGTCCGAGGCCCGGGCGAACAGCCAGTCCCCGGCCAGGATCGCGACCGAGTTGTCCCAGGCCGCGTTCGCGGTGGACGCGCCGCGCCGCAGCGCCGCCTCGTCCATCACGTCGTCGTGGTGCAGCGTCGCGACGTGGGTCAGCTCGACCACGACGGCCGAGTCGACCACCTCGGCGGCGTCGGGCCGGGGCCCGAACTCCGCCGCCAGCAGCACCAGCAGCGGCCGGAAGCGCTTGCCTCCGGCAACCATGACGTGCTGGGCGGCCTGGGTGACGAACGGCGCCTCGGACTGGGTGGAGTCACGCAGCGCCTGCTCGACCCGTTCCAGCCCGGCACGAACCCTGGACTCGAGCGCCTCGTCGGCGAACGCGAATCCCAGGCTCTCGGCCGGCAGCGGGGTCGGACTCAACGGATGAACTCACCCGCACGGGCCGCCAGGTCGAGCATCGGTCCGGGAACCAGACCGAGCACCACCGTGGCGGCGAGACCCAGGGCGACGGCGGCCGTGGTCTGCCACCCGGGCAGCACCACGTCCGGAGCGTCGTCCGGCAGGTCGGAGAAGAACATCAGCACGATCACGCGGACGTAGAAGAACGCGGCGACCAGGCTGCAGAGCACCGCGATCACGACCAGCGGCCACGCGCCACCGGTCCAGGCCGCGGTGAACACGGCCCACTTGCCGGTGAAGCCCGCGGTCAGCGGGATGCCGGCGAAGGACAGCAGGAAGAAGGCGAAGATGCCACCGAGCAGCGGGGACTTCTTGCCCAGCCCGGCCCACCGCGACAGGTGCGTCGCCTCGCCGCCCGCGTCGCGGACCAGCGTGACGACGGCGAAGGCACCGATCGTCGGGAAGCCGTAGGTGACCAGGTAGAACAGCACTGCCTGGGTCGAGGTGATCCCGTTCAGCACGCCGCTGCCGGCCTGGGCCAGCCCGATGAACGCGGTCAGCAGGAAGCCCGCGTGCGCGATCGAGGAGTAGGCCAGCATCCGCTTCACGTCGGTCTGGGTGATCGCGACGATCGAGCCGACCACCATGGTGAGGATCGCGACGATCCACATCATCGGCGCCCAGTCCCAGCGCGTTCCGCCGAGCGCGACGTAGAAGACCCGCATCAGCCCGATGAACGCGGCGATCTTGGTGCAGGCCGCCATGAAACCGGTGACCGGCGTCGGGGCGCCCTGGTAGACGTCCGGCGTCCAGGAGTGGAACGGCACGGCGCCGACCTTGAACAGCAGGCCGACCCCGAGCAGACCGGTTCCGGCCAGCAGGATCGCGTCGCCACCGGTCTGGGTGGCCAGCGCGTCGGCGATGCCGCCGAGCGACATGGTGCCGGCGTACCCGTAGAGCAGGGCGATGCCGAACAGCAGGAACGCCGAGGCGAACGCGCCGAGCAGGAAGTACTTCATCGCCGCTTCCTGCGAGATGAGCCGGCGGCGCCGGGCCAGACCGCAGAGCAGGTACAGCGGCAGCGAGAAGACCTCGAGCGCCACGAACAGCACCAGCAGGTCGTTGGCCGACGCGAACAGCATCATGCCGCCGATCGCGAACATGGTCAGCGGGAAGATCTCGCTGTGCTCGACCTTGGCCGCGGTGCCCTCGCGCTCGGCCTCACTGCCCGGTACGGCGGCCGCCTGGCCGGCGAACGCCGACAGGCCCCCGTCGACCGAGCGCTCGGCGAACAGCAGCAGGCTGATCAGCGTCAGCGCGAGCAGGATCACCCAGGTGTACAGCGCCGGGCCGTCCACCGAGATCGCGCCCTGGGCCGCCACCAGCTTCTTCTCGTCGGCCATCAGCAGCACGGTGAGCACACCGGCCACCACCACACCGACGATCGCGATCGCGACCTGGACCAGGTGCCGCCAGGTCCGCGGGAGGAACGCCTCGGCCAGTACGCCGAGGCAGGCCGCGCCGAAGACCACGAACAACGGCATCAGCTCGTTGTACTCGATCTTGGGCGCGACGAAGTCCGCCAGCGGCAGAACCTGCGCCGTCAGCACTGCACTCACTTCTGTCCCTCCGTCACGGGGATCTCAGGGGCCTTGTCGGTGACGCCGACGATCTGCATCGTCGACTCCACCGCCGGCTTGATGATGTCGACCACCGGCTTGGGGTAGATCCCGAAGCCGACGATCAGCAGCACCAGCGGTGCGATCGCGAACACCTCGCGGAAGTTCAGGTCCTTCAGCTTCTCGATCCCGTCGCGGACCGGCCCGGTCATCAGGCGTTGGTACATGATCAGGATGTAGAGCGCCGCCAGCACGATACCGACCACCGCGATCACGGCGATCACCTTGTGCTTGCTGAAGGTGCCGGCCAGCACCATGAACTCACTGATGAACGGCGACAGGCCGGGCAGCGCCAGGCTGGACAGACCGGCGAACAGGAACGTCCCGGCCAGCACCGGCGCGACCTTCTCGACACCGCCGTAGTCGGCGATCCGCGCCGAGCCGCGGCGCGAGATCAGGTAGCCGGCGACCAGGAACAGCGCCGCCGTCGACAGGCCGTGGTTGAACATGTAGAGCGTCGACCCGGTCAGCCCCTGCGAGGTGAGCGCGAAGATGCCCATCACGATGAAGCCGAAGTGCGAGATCGAGGTGTAGGCGATCAGGCGCTTGATGTCGGTCTGGCCGATCGCCACCAGCGCGCCGTACAGGACGCTGATCAGGGCCAGCACCAGGACCACCGGGGTGGCCCACTTGGAGGCCTCCGGGAACAGGCCCAGGCAGAACCGGATCATCCCGAAGGTGCCGATCTTGTCCAGGATGCCGACCAGCAGCACCGAGGTGCCCGGCGTCGCCTCGGCGGCGGCGTCCGGCAGCCAGGTGTGGAACGGCACCATCGGCGCCTTCACCGCGAAGGCGAAGAAGAAGCCGAGGAACAGCCAGCGCTCGGTGTTCTGCGACATGTCCAGCTTGATCATGTCGGTGAGCAGGTACGACGGGTCGCCGGCCTTGGCCGAGACGACGTACAGGCCGATCACCGAGGCCAGCATCAGCAGCCCGCCGAGCAGCGAGTAGAGCAGGAACTTCACCGCGGCGTACGAGCGCTGCGCGCCGCCGAAGCCACCGATCAGGAAGTACATCGGGATCAGCGTGGCCTCGAACAGCACGTAGAAGAGGAACACGTCGGTGGCGGCGAAGACCCCCAGCGACAGCGCCTCCAGCACCAGCAGCCAGACGAAGAACGACTTCTCGCTCCAGCGCCCGGACTTGGCGTCGTTCCACGACGCCACCTGGACGATCGGGGTGAGCAGCGCGGTGAGCACCACCAGCACGATCCCGACACCGTCCAGGCCGAGCGCGAAGTGCGCCCCGAAGGCCCCGATCCAGGTGTGCGTCTCCTCGTAGTCCGCCGCACCGTTCTGGTGGTAGCCAACGGCGATCACCAGGGTCAGCACGAGCGTCAGCAGGGAGAAGGCCACCGAGACCTGCTTGGCCAGCAGGGCCTTGGCCTTGGGCACCGCCAAGGTGACCAGGGCTCCCACCAGGGGCAGGAGCAACAGATACGTCAGCCAACCGATGTTCACGACAACCTCACCGCGAGGAGGGCGACGACCACGAGAGCGGCGCCGAAGACCATGCTGAGTGCGTACGAACGGACGAAGCCCGTCTGGAACCGGCGGAGCCGGCCGGACAGACCGCCGAAGAGTGCGGCCAGGCCGTTCACCGAGCCGTCCACGCCCCGGTTGTCCAGCCAGACCAGCGTCCGGGTGAGGTACTGGCCCGGACGCATCAGGACCGCCTCGTTGAGCGCGTCGCCGTACAGGTCACGGCGGGCGAACGTGGTCACCGGCGAGACCTTGACCGGCGCCTCGCGCGGGATGTCCTGGCGGTAGCGCAGGTACCCGATCGCGGCACCGACGACGACCACGGCGACCGTGATCAGCGTCATCACCAGCGCGCTGACCGGCGGGTGGTGCTCCTCGTGCCCGACCACCGGCTCCAGCCAGTGCACGATCCACTCGCCGAGGAAGAACAGCGCGCCACCGAAGACCGACAGGAAGGCCAGCACGATCAGCGGCACCGTCATCGACTTGGGCGACTCGTGCGGGTGCACGTCCTCGGCCCAGCGCTTCTTGCCGAAGAAGGTCATCATCATCAGCCGCGTCATGTAGAACGCGGTGACCCCGGCCGCCAGCAGGGCGCACAGACCGATCACGAAGTTGTCCGCGAAGGCGGCCTCGATGATCTTGTCCTTGCTCCAGAAGCCGGCGAAGCCCGGGAACCCGATGATCGCCAGGTAGCCCATCAGGAAGGTGCCGAAGGTGATCTTCATCGACGTCCGCAGGGCGCCGTAGTGGCGCATGTTCACGTCGTCGTTCATGCCGTGCATCACCGAGCCGGCGCCGAGGAACATGTTGGCCTTGAAGAAGCCGTGCGTGATCAGGTGGAAGATCGCGAACACGTAGCCCGCCGGGCCGAGACCGGCGGCGAGCATCATGTAGCCGATCTGGCTCATCGTCGAACCGGCCAGCGCCTTCTTGATGTCGTCCTTGGCGCACCCGATGATCGCACCGGCCAGCACCGTCACGGTGCCGACGATCACGACCGCGGTGGAGGCCGCCTCGGTCTGCTCGTAGATCGCGTGCGAGCGGGTCACCAGGTAGACGCCGGCGGTGACCATGGTCGCCGCGTGGATCAGGGCCGAGACCGGGGTCGGGCCCTCCATCGCGTCCAGCAGCCAGGACTGCAGCGGCACCTGGGCCGACTTGCCGCAGGCCGCCAGCAGCAGCATCAGGCCGACCAGCGTGGCCCAGGTCGACGACATCCCCTCGGCCCCGGCGTTCACCGAGGCGAAGGCCGAGCTGCCGAACAGCGCCCACATGCTCATCACCGCGAGCGAGAGGCCGATGTCACCGACGCGGTTCACCACGAAGGCCTTCTTGGCGGCGGTGGCGGCCGAGTGCCGGTCCTGCCAGAAGCCGATCAGCAGGTACGACGCCAGACCGACGCCTTCCCAGCCGACGAAGACCAGCAGGTAGTCGGCGGCCAGCACCAGCAGCAGCATCGCCGCGATGAACAGGTTCAGGTAGGCGAAGAAGCGGCGCCGGCGCGGGTCGTGCGACATGTAGCCGATCGAGTAGATGTGGATCAGCGACCCGACACCCGTGATCAGCAGCACGAACAGGATCGACAGCTGGTCGACCAGCAGCGTCACGTCCACGTGAATGCTGCCGACCGAGAACCACTCGAACAGCTTGACCGTCTCGGACCGCTCCTCGGCGCCGTGCCCCTGCATCTGGACGAACAGCAGGACGCCGCAGACGAAGGAGGCCAGCGACGCCGCGGTGCCGAGCAGGTGTCCCCAGGCGTTGGTGGCCTTGCCACCGAGCAGGAGGATCGCCGCCGACACCGCTGGGATCGCGACCAGCAGCCACGCGAGCTCATGACTCATCGGTGATTACCTCAGTACTTGAGCAGGTTGGCGTCGTCGACCGAGGCCGAACGACGGGTGCGGAAGATGGCCATGATGATCGCCAGGCCGATCACGACCTCGGCCGCGGCCACCACCATCACGAAGAAGGCGGCGATCTGGCCGTCGAGATTGCCGTGCTGGCGGGCGAAGCTGACGAACGCCAGGTTGCAGGCGTTCAGCATCAGTTCCACGCACATGAACACGACGATGGCGTTGCGGCGTACGAGAACACCGAGAGCGCCGATGCTGAAGAGAATCGCCGCCAAAATGATGTACGGCTCGGTGCTCACAGCTTGTCTCCTTCGCCGTAGCCGCTCAGGTCGGTGCTCTCCGGCTCGGACGGGACCTGGTCACCGGGGTCGCCCTCGCTGATCCGGCGGACCGTGTCGATCTCGTCGCGCTCCTCGTTCTCGGGGAACACGGTGCCACGGGCCTGCAGCACCCGCGAAACCGAGGTCGGCGCGATCGACCCGTCCGGCAGCAGCGCCGGCGTGTCGACGGCGTTGTGCCGGGCCAGGACGCCGGGCGTCGGCAGCGGGCCGGGGTGCACGCCGTGGTCGGCGTACTTGCGGATCCGCTCCTCGGCCAGGTCGCGCTGGGTCTTCTTCTTGGTCAGCCGCTCACGGTGGGCCAGCATCATGGCGCCCATCGCCGCGGTGATCAGCAGCGCCGAGGTCACCTCGAAGGCGAACACGTACTTGCCGAACAGCAGCTGGGCGATCCCGTGCGGGTTGCCGTCCGGCTGGGCCTGGGCCAGGCCGACCGGGTCGCCGTACACGGCGTTGCCGACCGCGAAGATCAGCAGCACCGCGATCCCCAGGAACGCCAGCCCGGCCAGCAGGCGCTGACCGCGGATGGTCTCCACCAGGGAGTCCGACGCGTCGACGCCGACCAGCATCAGCACGAACAGGAACAGCATCAGGATGGCGCCGGTGTAGACGATGATCTGGACGGCGAACAGGAACGGCGCGTCCTGCGCGGCGTACTGGACGGCCAGGCAGACCATCACCGTGGCCAGCAGCAGCGCCGAGTGCACCGCCTTGCGGACCAGGATCATCGCGATCGCGGCCAGCACCATGACCGGGGCCAGCATCCAGAACGCGACCTGGCCGCCGGTGACGAGGGAGGTCACTTCTCCGCACCACCCTCGGCGGGTACCGCCGCGCCGGTCAGGCCGCGGTAGTAGTCCTTGTCGGTGGTGCCGAGCTGCATCGCGTGCGGCGGCTCCTCCATCCCCGGCAGGAGCGGCGCCAGCAGGTCCTTCTTCTCGTAGATGAGGGACTCGCGGCTGCGGTCGGCCAGCTCGTACTCGTTGGTCATCGTGAGCGCCCGGGTCGGGCACGCCTCGATGCAGAGTCCGCAGAGGATGCAGCGCAGGTAGTTGATCTGGTACACCCGGCCGTACCGCTCACCGGGCGACATCCGGCCGCCCTCTTCGTTGTCCGCACCCTCGACGTAGATGGCGTCCGCGGGGCAGGCCCACGCGCACAGCTCACAGCCGATGCACTTCTCCAGGCCGTCCGGCCAGCGGTTCAGCTGGTGCCGGCCGTGGAAGCGCGGGGCGGTCGGCTTCTTCTCGAACGGGTACTCCTCGGTGAACACCTTGCGGAACATCGTCCGGAAGGTGACACCGAAACCCGCTACCGGGTCCCAGAGGGATTCTTTGACGCTAGCCACGGCTGCCTTCCTTGCTACGACTGTCCGCTTCGCTTGCGCTCGGAGTGTTGACGAGCGGTGGGGGCACGGGGAACCCGCCGGCGAAGGCGTCGAAGTCGGCGCCGTCCGGTTCGGGTTCGGGGTCGGTCTTCTTCTGCGGCAGGAACATCGTGATCACCGCGATCAGCGCGACGATCCCGGCGGCCAGCAGCAGCCAGTTGCGCTGGAACTCGACCTCACGGCCGACCGCGCGGACGGTGGCGACCAGCACGATCCAGCCCAGCGAGACCGGGATCAGGATCTTCCAGCCCAGCTTCATGAACTGGTCGTAGCGCAGTCGCGGCAGCGTTCCGCGCAGCCAGATGTAGAAGAAGATGAAGCACATCATCTTGCCGACGAACCAGAGCACCGGCCAGTAGCCGGAGTTCGCGCCGTCCCAGATCGAGATCGGCCACGGGGCCCGGTAACCACCCAGGAACAGCGTGGTGGCCAGCGCCGACACGGTCGCCATGTTGATGTACTCGGCGAGGAAGAACATCGCGTACTTCATCGAGGAGTACTCGGTCAGGAAGCCCGCGACCAGCTCGCCCTCGGCCTCCGGGAGGTCGAACGGCGCCCGGTTCGTCTCGCCGACCATCGAGATCACGTAGATCACGAACGACGGGAAGAGCAGGAACGCGTACCAGCCCGGGATCGGGATGTCGGCGCCGAACAGGCTGACCGACTGGTGCGAGCCCTGGGCGGCGACGATCTCCGAGGTGGACATCGAGCCGGCGAACAGGAACACCGTGACCAGCGCCAGACCCATCGCGACCTCGTACGAGATCATCTGGGCGCTGGAGCGCAGACCACCGAGCAGCGAGTACGTCGAGTTCGACGACCAGCCGCCGAGCACGATGCCGTAGATGCCGATCGAGGCGATCGCCATCACGTACAGCACCGAGACCGGCAGGTCGGTGATCTGCAGCCGGGTGTAGGTGTCGGTGAACGGGATCTTCACCGTCGGGCCGAACGGGATCACCGCGAAGGTCAGGAAGGCCGGGATCGAGACGATCACCGGGGCCGCGACGTAGACGAACTTGTCCACGCCCTTCGGCATCAGGTCTTCCTTGAACATCAGCTTCATACCGTCGGCCAGCGACTGGAGCAGACCGAACGGGCCGTGCACGTTCGGGCCGACCCGGTGCTGCATCCGCGCCACCACCCGGCGTTCCCACCAGATGTTGAACAGGGTCAGCACGACCAGGAAGACGAAGACCAGCAGCACCTTGATGCCGACGACCCACCAGGGGTCGTTGCCGAAGCCCGCGTCCGGCACGTCGGCCGTCGCGCTCAGCGGAATCAGGTTCATGCGTTCCCTCCGGCGATGGTCACGATCGAGCCGTGGTCGGCGTGCAGCGCACGGCGGACGTGCGAGTCGGCCGAGTTCGTCGGCAGCCAGACCACGTTGTCGGTCATCGGGGTGATCACGACCGGCAGCCGGATCGAGCCGGCGTCGGTGCTGACCACCAGCTCGTCGCCGTCGGCGACCCCGACCCGGTGCGCGGTCGTCAGCGACAGCCGGGCGACCGGCTTGCGCGCGGTCGCGACCAGGTGCGGCTCACCGTCGTTGCCGCGGCTGGCGTCGATCAGCATCCGCCAGGTGGCCAGGCGGGTCGAGTCGAACGCACCGAGCGACGGACCGGCCTGGTACGTCGGCTCCTGCGCGCGGTCGCCGTCCCAGCGGCCGAGCTCGTCGTACTCGCGCTTGGCGCCGGCCGGGGTGCTGAACCCGAGCGACAGGTCCATCTCCTGGGCCAGCGCGGCCAGCGCCCGCACGTCGGGCATCGCGGCCGGCACCTTGAGCACGACCGGGAACGGCCGCTCGCGGCCCTCCCAGTTCACGAAGGTGCCGTCCTTCTCGGCCGGCGGTACGACGGGGAAGATCACGTCGGCGTGCTCGGTGACCTGCGAGCTGCGGACCTCGAAGCTGACCACGAACGGCGCCGCCTCGAGCGCGGCCAGCGCGGCCGCCGGGTCCGGCAGGTCGTCGATCTCGACACCGGCGACGACCAGGGCCTGCAGCGACCCGGCCGAGGCCAGGATCTCGCCGGTGTCCCGGCCCGCGGTGGCGGGGAGGCTGTCGACACCCCACGCGGCTTGCAGGTCGACCCGAGCCTGTACGTCGGAGACCAGGCGGCCACCGGGCAGCAGACCCGGGAGGCAACCGGCCTCGAGCGCGCCGCGGTCACCCGCACGACGCGGGATCCACGCGAGCTGAGCACCGGTGTCGAGCGCCAGCCGCAGCGCCGCGGACAGTGCACCCGGCACCGTCGCGAGCCGCTCACCGACGATGATCACCGCGTCCGGCCCGAGCGCCGCCTTGGCGGCAGCACCGGTGTCGCCCTGGTCGCCCAGGTCGCTCAGCACCGCGGCCTCGGTGCCCGGCGTGGTCGAGACGACGACACCGTTCAGCTTCTCGACACCACGCGACGCCAGCGCCGCGATCGTGAAGACCTTGGTCCCCCGGTTCCGCACACCCTTGCGGAGGCGGAGGAACACCGTCGGTGCCTCCTCCTCCGGCTCGAACCCGGCGAGCAGGACCGTACCGGCCCGCTCCAGGTCGGCGAACGTCGTACCGAGTCCGGTCCCGGCCACCGCGGCGGCCAGGAAGTCGGCCTCCTCCGGCGAGTGCGGGCGGGCCCGGAAGTCGATGTCGTTGCTGCCCAGGGCGACCCGGGCGAACTTCGAGTACGCGTAGGCGTCCTCGAGGGTCAGCCGGCCACCGGTCAGGACGGCGGCGTTGCCGCGCGCCGCGGTGAGCTTCTGGGCGGCGAAGTTCAGCGCCTCCGGCCAGGAAGCCGGCCGCAGCTCGCCGTTCTCGCGGATCTGCGGGTGGGTCAGCCGGTCGCCGGTGGTCGCGTAGTTGAACGCGAACCGGTCCCGGTCGGAGATCCACTCCTCGTTGACCGCCGGGTCGTCGCCGGACAGCCGCCGCATCACCTTGCCGCGCCGGTAGTCGACCCGGATCGCCGCACCGGAGGCGTCGTGCTCGGCCACCGACGGAACCGACACCAGGTCGAACGGCCGCGAGCGGAACCGGTACGCCGCGCTGGTGAGCGCGCCGACCGGGCAGATCTGGATCGTGTTGCCGGAGAAGTAGCTCTCGAAGGGCTCCTTCTCGTAGATCCCGACCTGCTGCAGCGCACCGCGCTCGACCAGCGCGATGAACGGGTCACCGGCGATCTGCTCGGAGAACCGGGTGCAGCGGGCGCAGAGCACGCAGCGCTCGCGGTCCAGCAGCACCTCGGCGGAGATGTTGATCGGCTTCGGGAAGGTCCGCTTGACCGCGTCGAACCGGCTCTCGCCGTTGCCGTTGGTCATCGCCTGGTTCTGCAGCGGGCACTCGCCACCCTTGTCGCAGACCGGGCAGTCCAGCGGGTGGTTGATCAGCAGGAACTCCATGATCCCGTGCTGCGCCTTGTCCGCGACCGGCGACGTCACCTGGGTCCGGACCACCATGTTGTCGGCGACGGTGATCGTGCAGGAGGCCTGCGGCTTCGGCATCCCGCGGCCGTTGCCGGCGTCCGGGATCTCGACCAGGCACTGGCGGCAGGCGCCGACCGGGTCGAGCAGCGGGTGGTCGCAGAACCGCGGGATCTGGATCCCGGCCTGCTCCGCCGCCCGGATCAGCAGGGTGTTCTTCGGGACCTTGACCTCGATGTCGTCGATGGTCACGGTGACCAGGTCGACCTTCTCGACCTCGGCGCCCGACGGGGGGTTGGCTTGGATGGTCATGCGGTTGCTCCAGCGGTCGCGAAGACGGCGGACGCCATCGGGTCGAACGGGCAGCCGCCGTGGGTGAAGTGCGCGAGGTACTCGTCCTTGAAGTGCTGGATCGAGCTGGTGATCGGCGCGGTCGCACCGTCGGCCAGCGCGCAGAACGAGCGGCCGGTGATGTTCTCGCTCAGGTCGAGCAGCGTCTCCAGGTCGGCCTCGCTGCCCTGGCCCTTCTCCAGCCGCTCCAGGATCTGGACCAGCCACCAGGTGCCTTCGCGGCACGGCGTGCACTTGCCGCAGGACTCGTGCTTGTAGAACTCGGTCCAGCGCAGCACCGAGCGGACCACGCAGACGGTGTCGTCGAAGATCTGCAGCGCCTTGGTGCCGAGCAGGGAGCCGGCCGCGCCGACGCCCTCGTAGTCCAGCGGTACGTCGAGGTGCGCGTCGGTCAGCAGCGGCGTCGACGAACCACCCGGCGTCCAGAACTTCAGCGTGTGGCCCTCGCGGACCCCGCCGGCCAGGTCGAGCAGCTGGCGCAGCGTGATGCCCATCGGCGCCTCGTACTGGCCGGGCCGGGTGACGTGCCCGGACAGCGAGTACAGCGTCATGCCCTTGGACTTCTCGGTGCCCATCGAGCCGAACCAGTCCACGCCGTTCTTGATGATGGCGGGAACAGACGCGATCGACTCGACGTTGTTGATGACAGTGGGACAGCCGTACAGACCGGCCACGGCCGGGAAGGGGGGACGCAGCCGGGGTTGACCGCGACGACCTTCCAGCGAGTCGAGCAGTGCCGTCTCCTCGCCGCAGATGTAGGCACCGGCGCCGGCGTGCACGATGACGTCGAGGTCGTAGCCGCTGCCGAGGATGTTCGCGCCGATCAGGCCGGCGTCCTTCGCCTCCTGCACGGCCTGCTGCAACCGCCGTACGACGTGCAGCACCTCACCGCGGACGTAGATGAACGCCGTCGACGCGCGGATCGCGTAGGACGCGATGATGACGCCCTCGACCAGCGTGTGCGGCGAGGCCATCATCAGCGGGATGTCCTTGCAGGTGCCCGGCTCGGACTCGTCGGCGTTGACGACGAGGTACTTCGGCTTCGGGTTGTCCTGCGGGATGAACGACCACTTCATCCCGGTCGGGAAGCCCGCGCCGCCACGGCCGCGCAGACCGGAGTCCTTGACGGCGGTGACCACGTCGGCCGGCTGCATCCGCAGCGCGGTCCGCAGCGCGTCGTACCCGCCGGAGCGCTGGTACGACGCCAGCTGCCAGGAGCGGATCTGGTCCCAGTTGTCGGACAGTACCGGGGTCAGCATGGTCAGTCCTCCTTCCGGGAGTCGGGAGTCGCCGGGGAGCCCGTGCCGGACTCCTTGCCGGGCTGGTCCTCCGGCCGCGGGCCGGACGCCGCCTCGGGCGTGACGGTCTGCTCGGCCGCCGCACCGCCGCCGGCACCGTGGCTGCCGTTCGGGGCGGTCCAGTTGCGCTCGCGGGCCAGCCGGAGACCGGCCAGCGTCGCCTTGCCACCGGTCGGGCCCTCGTCGGCCCGGCCGTCGGGGAAGCCGGCCAGCACCCGCTCGGCTTCCTTCCAGGTGCAGATGGTGGCGCCGCGCGGCGACTTCACCTCGGTGCCCTCGCGCAGGTCGTCGACCAGCTGGGTCGCCGACTCCGGCGTCATGTCGTCGAAGAACTCCCAGTTCACCATCATCACCGGCGCGTAGTCGCAGGCGGCGTTGCACTCGAGGTGCTCGAGGGTGATCTTGCCGTCCTCGGTGGTCTCGTCGTTGCCGACGTCCAGGTGCGACTTGAGCCGCTCGAAGATCAGGTCGCCGCCCATCACCGCGCACAGCGTGTTCGTGCAGACGCCGACGTGGTAGTCGCCGACCGGACGGCGCTTGTACATGGTGTAGAAGGTGGCGACCGCGGAGACCTCGGCCCCGGTCAGCCCGAGCACGTCGGCGCAGGCCTCGATGCCTTCGGGGGTGACCCGGCCCTCGACCGACTGCACCAGGTGCAGCATCGGCAGCAGCGCGGACCGGCCGACCGGGTACCGGGCGGCCAGTTCGCGCATCTCCGCGATCGTGGTCTCAGTGATCTTCGAGTCGCCGGTGCTGTAGGGCACCTGCTTGTCGGTCGCCGTAGCGTGGTTCTCGGCCATTTAGCGGTCCACTCCACCCATCACCGGGTCAAGGCTGGCGACGGCCACGATCACGTCGGCGACCTGTGCGCCCTCGCACAGGATCGGCATCGCCTGCAGGTTTGCGAAGGACGGGTCACGGAAGTGCGCCCGGTACGGCTTAGTGCCGCCGTCGGAGACCAGGTGGCAGCCCAGCTCGCCGCGCGGCGACTCGATCGCCACGTAGGCCTGGCCGGCCGGTACCCGGAAGCCCTCGGTGACCAGCTTGAAGTGATGGATCAGCGCTTCCATCGACTCGCCCATGATGTGCTTGATGTGGTCGAGGGAGTTGCCCATCCCGTCGTTGCCGACGGCCAGCTGGCTCGGCCAGCCGATCTTCTTGTCGGCCACCATCACCGGCTCACCCTCCATCTTGGCCAGCCGCTCGGCACACTGCTCGACGATCTTCAGCGACTCCCACATCTCCTGCAGCCGGACCCGGAACCGGCCGTAGGAGTCGGCGGTGTCCCAGACCGGTACGTCGAAGTCGTAGGTCTCGTAGCCGCAGTACGGCTGGGTCTTGCGCAGGTCCAGGCCGTAGTTCGCGGCGCGCAGCGGCGGGCCGGAGATGCCCAGCGCCATGCAGCCCGCGAGGTCCAGGTAACCGACGTCCTGCAGCCGCGCCTTGAAGATCGGGTTGGCGTTGCAGAGCTCGGCGTACTCCGGGAGGTGCTTGTTCATCCAGGTGATGTAGTCCCGGATCTTGTCCAGCGCACCCGGCGGCAGGTCCTGGGCGACACCGCCCGGGCGGATGAACGCGTGGTTCATCCGCAGGCCGGTGATCAGCTCGAACAGGTCCAGCGTCATCTCGCGCTCGCGGAACCCGATCGTCATCACGGTCAGCGCGCCGATCTCCATCCCACCGGTGGCGATGCAGACCAGGTGGCTGCTGATCCGGTTGAGCTCCATCAGGAGCACCCGCATCACGTTGGCCTTCTCGGGGATCTGGTCCTCGATGCCGAGCAGCCGCTCGACGGCCAGGCAGTACGCCGCCTCGTTGTAGAACGGGGACAGGTAGTCCATCCGGGTGCAGAACGTGACGCCCTGCGTCCAGGAGCGGAACTCCATGTTCTTCTCGATACCGGTGTGCAGGTAGCCGATGCCGCAGCGGGCCTCGGTGACCGTCTCACCCTCGATCTCGAGGATCAGCCGGAGCACGCCGTGCGTCGACGGGTGCTGCGGGCCCATGTTGACGACGATCCGCTCTTCGGGCTCGTCGGCCAGCCCGGCCACCACGGAGTCCCAGTCCTGACCGGTGACGGTGAAGACCTTGCCCTCGGTGGTGTCGCGAGCGTCGGCGTAGGGGTCAGTAGTGGTCATCAGTTGTACGACCTCCGCGTGTCGGGCGGCGGGATGACCGCGCCCTTGTACTCGACGTCGATGCCGCCGAGCGGGTAGTCCTTGCGCTGCGGGTGGCCCGGCCAGTCGTCGGGCATCTGGATCCGGGTCAGCGCCGGGTGTCCGTCGAAGACGATGCCGAAGAAGTCCCAGGTCTCGCGCTCGTGCCAGTCGTTGGCCGGGTAGACACTCACGATCGACGGGATGTGCGGGTCGGTGTCCGGGCAGGACACCTCCAGCCGGATCCGCCGGTTGTGGGTGATCGAGAGCAGGTGGTAGACCGCGTGCAGCTCGCGCCCGGTCTCGTTCGGGTAGTGCACGCCGCTGACGCCCGAGCAGAACTCGAAGCGCAGCGCCTCGTCGTCGCGCAGGTGCTGCGCGACCTCGACCAGGCGCTCCCGGCGGACGTGCAGGGTCAGCTCGCCGCGGTCGACGACGACCTTCTCCAGTGCCTGGTCGCCGACCAGGCCCTCGAGGCGCTCGGTGGCGCCGTCGAACCAGGAGCCGTACGGCTTCGCGCTGCCACCGGGCAGCGCGACCTGGCGGCGCAGGCCACCGAAGCCGGAGGTGTCGCCGGTGCCACGGACACCGAACATGCCCTCGCGCTGGTCGACGACCTCGGCCGCCGGGGTCTGCGCGTCACCGGCAGACGTGGTCGCCGGAAGGTTCTCCGGCTGGTGGTCGCTCATCGGAGCAGGCCCTTCAGTTCCAGGGTCGGGGACGCGGTCAGCGCGGCGGCTTCCTGCTCCGCCTGCAGCGCCTTCTTGTTCGCGCCGAGCTTGCCGTTCTGGATGTCCTCGTGCAGCTTGAGGAAGGCGTCCAGCAGCATCTCCGGCCGCGGCGGGCAGCCGGGCAGGTACATGTCGACCGGGACCACGTGGTCGACGCCCTGGACGATCGCGTAGTTGTTGAACATGCCGCCGGACGAGGCGCACACGCCCATCGCCAGCACCCACTTCGGGTTCGGCATCTGGTCGTAGATCTGGCGCAGCACCGGGGCCATCTTCTGGCTCACCCGGCCGGCCACGATCATCAGGTCGGCCTGACGCGGCGAGGCCCGGAAGACCTCCATGCCGAACCGGGCGGCGTCGTAGCGCGGCGCACCCGTCGTCATCATCTCGATCGCGCAGCAGGCCAGGCCGAAGGTTGCCGGCCACAACGACGCCTTCCGCATGTAGCCGGACAGGCCCTCGATCGTGGTCAGCAGCACGCCGGCCGGAAGCTGTTCCTCAACACCCATAGGTCAGTCCCACTCCAGTCCGCCGCGGCGCCACACGTAGGCGTAGGCGACGAAGACGGTTGCGATGAAGATGACCATCTCGATCAACCCGAACAGCGCCATCTGGTCGAAGGCGACGGCCCACGGGTAGAGGAAGATGATCTCGATGTCGAACACGATGAACAGCATCGCGGTGATGTAGTACTTCACCGGGAAGCGGCCACCGCCGACAGGCTGCGGGGTCGGCTCGATCCCGCACTCGTAGCTGTCGAGCTTGGCCCGGTTGTAGCGCTTCGGGCCGACCACCGCGCTGGTCACCAAGGTGCCCGCCACGAAGATCGCCGCCAGTACGCCGAGCACGAGGATCGGTACGTAAGGGTGCATCGGTCGGTGCTCCCTCCTTCTTGCGTCGTCCTGCCGCCTGATTTACCTGTTGCGAGTCAGCACTGTGTTATCAGTACCGCTGTGGCTCACGTCACTCGCCCCACCGCTTTTACGCGGACGGGGCAACCTTCGTGAGCCCGTTGATGATCTTGTCCATCACGTCGCCGTCGCGCGGGTCGGTGAGGTTGGCCAGCAACTTGAGCGTGAACTTCATCAGCGTGGTGCGCGGCAGACCGTACTTCGTGCACAGCCGCATCACCTCCGGGTTCCCGATCAGCTTCACGAAGACCCGGCCGAGCGTGTAGTAGCCGCCGTACTCCTGCTTCAGCGCCTTCGGGTACGCCGACAGCGCGCGCTCGCGCTGGCTCGGCTGCCGGCGCAGCGCCTGCGCGGCCACCTCCGCGGCGAACGACCCGGACTCCATCGCGTACGGGATGCCCTCGCCGTTGAACGGGTTCACCATGCCGCCGGCGTCACCGAGCAGCATCAGGCCGCGGGTGTAGTGCGGCTGCCGGTTGAACCCCATCGGCAGCGCCGCGCCCCGGATCGGGATGGTCTGGAACTCGTCGCGGAACTGCCATTCCTCCGGCGTGTGCTTGAGCCACTGCTTGAGCAGGTCGGCGTAGTCGACCTTGCCGAACGCGTCGGAGGTGTTCAGGATGCCGAGCCCGACGTTGACGGTGCCGTCGCCCATCCCGAAGATCCACCCGTAGCCCGGCAGCAGGTTGCGCTGGCCGGGGTTGTTCGGGTCGTCGGCCCACAGCTCCAGCCACGACTCGAGGTAGTCGTCGTCGTGGCGCGGGCTGGTGAAGTAGGTGCGCACGGCCACGCCCATCGGGCGGTCGTCGCGCTTGTGCAGACCCATCGAGACGCTGAGCCGCGAGGAGTTGCCGTCGGCGGCCATCACCAGCGGCGCCCGGAACTCGACGTCCTCGCCGGCCCGGCGGCCGTTGTCGTCGACCGGCTTCGCGGTGACGCCGACGATGAACCCCTTGTCGTCCAGGATCGGCGCGGTGACGTTGGTCCGCTCGCGCAACTGGGCGCCGGCCTTGACGGCCTGGCGGGCCAGCATGTCGTCGAAGTCCATCCGGTTGCGGGTCAGCCCGTAGTTCGGGTGGCTGGCCAGGTCGGGCCAGTCCAGCTGCAGCTGGTGCCCGGCGCCCTGGATCCGCAGGCCGTAGTTCTTGATCCAGCCGGCTTCCTCGGAGATGTCGATCCCCATGTTGATCAGCTGCTTGGTCCCCCGCGGGGTGAGGCCGTCGCCGCACACCTTCTCGCGCGGGAACGCGGTCTTCTCCAGCAGCAGCACGTCGAGGCCGGCGTTCGCCAGGTGGTACGCCGCCGTCGAGCCCGCGGGCCCGGCGCCGACGACGATGACATCCGCGGTCTCGGCCTGCTGCGTGTGCGGCACGCTCTGGCTCATCTCATCCCGGCCTGAAGTTGGGGCAGTTGGTCTCCGGACGATCGTGAATCGCTTCACGAGGTCTGGTCACCCGACAGTCTAGGACTGCCTGACGAGGACGCGAAACCGGCCCGGACTCCCTTGCCCGCAAGCGATTTAGGTCCTGATTTCCTTGCGTAATTAAGTCGGCTTGACACCCCGGTGGACGGCGACCAGACCACCGGTCAGATTGGCCCACTGCACGTGACTCCAGCCGGACGCCTCGATCGCCCGCGCCAGCGGCTCCTGCGGCAGCCAGGCCCGGGTCGACTCCGCCAGGTACTCGTACGCCTCCGGGTTGCTGGAGACCAGCCGGCCGACCACCGGCACCGCCCGCATCATGTACTCCAGGTAGGCCACCCGGAACGGTTTCCAGGTCGGGTGCGACTGCTCGAGGATCACCAGCCGTCCGCCGGGCTTCGTGACCCGGAGCATCTCCTGCAGCGCCAGCGTGACGTCGTTCACGTTCCGGAGCGCCCACGAGATCGTGGTCACGTCGAACGTCTCGTCCGCGAACGGCAGGTGCAGCGCGTCACCCGCGATCAGGTCGAGCTCGGGGTACCGGCGCTTGCCGACCCGGAGCATCCCTTCGGAGAAGTCGCAGGAGACGACCTCGGCGCCCGCCTCGCGCAGCTTGATGCTGGAGGCGCCGGTCCCGGCGGCCAGGTCGAGGATCTTCATCCCCTTCCGCGGCGCGATCTCGGCCAGCGTCGCCGGCCGCCAGACCAGCTTCTCCAGGCCCATCGTCGCCACCGCGTTGGTCCGGTCGTAGCCCTCGGCCACGTTGTCGAACATCGCGGCCACGTCGTGGGGCTGTTTGCTGAGGTCTGCGCGGGTCACCGGTTCAGTGTTGCGCAAAACGCGCGGCACCGGGCGGCCGGGGTGCCCGTGGAGCACCGCCCACCTGTCTGGTTGATCACGGCTCGTGCAGGCACCGAAATTCGCTGGACATCCGGCAGGCATACGCTTGCATGCCGTGAGGGAGCGTCCAGCCAGATCGGCCACCGTGACCCGGGACCGAGCCGAGCAGCGAGGAGCGTTGTCGTGAGCTTGCCTGACCCGGTCCACCCCGGTGCCGAGGCGGTCCCGCACCTGGTGGTGCGCAGCCACCCGGTCGAGGGCGTCTCGAAGCACCTCCTGGACCACCTCCCCGCCGACGGCGCGCTCGCCTGGGTCCGCCGCGGCGACGGCCAGGTCGGCTGGGGCGTCGCCGCCCGGCTCGACGTTGCCGGGAGCAACCGGTTCCGGACGGCGCAGGAGTGGTGGAAGGCGCTGACCGCGGCGGCCGTCGTACGCGACGACGTCGGCGTACCAGGGTCCGGACTGGTCTGCTTCGGGTCGTTCGGTTTCACCGACGCCGACCCGGCCGGACTGGTCGTCCCCGAGGTGATCGTCGGGCGCCGCGGCCGGACCACCTGGGTGACCACGATCTCCCCCGCCTCCTCACTTGCCGCGCCGCCCGAGCTGACCGTGAACGAGCCCGCCCCGGTCGGCGAGATCGCCTTCGCCGACGGCGCCCGCTCCGGCACCGAGTGGTCCGCGATCGTCGCCGACGCCGTGCAGCGGATCACCGCCGGCGAGGTCGACAAGGTGGTGCTGGCCCGCGACCTGATCGCCCAGTCCGACCAGCCGATCGACCTGCGCTGGCCGCTGCAGCGGCTCGCGTCGGCGTACCCGAACTGCTGGACGTTCTCCGTCGACGGACTGATCGGCGCGACTCCCGAGCTGCTCGTCCGGCGGGAGAAGGGCCTGATCACGTCGCGGGTGCTGGCCGGGACGATCCGGCGTACGGGTGACGATGCTCACGACCTCGCGCTCGCGGCGTCGCTGGCGCGGTCGAGCAAGGACCTCGAGGAGCACGAGTTCGCCGTCCGCTCCGTCGCCGAGGCCCTCGAACCGCACTGCAAGTCGATGAACGTGCCGGAGACCCCGTTCGTCCTGCACCTCCCGAACGTGATGCATCTCGCCTCCGACGTCGCCGGCGTCGCCGCCAACGGCGCCTCCGCCCTCGGGCTGGCCGCCGCCCTCCACCCCTCCGCCGCCGTCTGCGGTACGCCGACCGACGTCGCCCGCGACCTGATCGCCGAAGTCGAAGGCATGTCCCGCGGCCGCTTCAGCGGCCCCGTCGGCTGGATGGACGCCGCCGGCGACGGCGAGTGGTGCATCGCCCTGCGCTGCGGCCAGGCCGACCCCGACGACCCCACCCGGATGCGCCTGTTCGCCGGCGCCGGCATCGTCGCCGGCTCTGATCCAGACGCCGAGCTGGCCGAAACCAACGCCAAGCTGGTGCCCATGCGGGACGCGCTGGGCATCTAGCCGACCGATCCCCGCGGAGCGGCCGCTTTTAGCCGACCCGGCCGCGGACGCCGCGGATGCCCGCGACGACGAGCTCGACGCCGAGCCCGAAGTTCTCCGGCGAGGTGGGGCACACGAGTGTGTCGGCCGCGGCCGAGATCAGCGGGTACTTCTTCGGCGGCAACGAGACCAGCGACGCGCGCTTGTGGCGCAGTGAGGTCTCGCGTTCCTCCGGGTCGGTCGCCTCGCGGGTCATCGGGTCGGTGCTGACCAGCGCGATCAGCGCGCAGAACGACTGCCGGCCGATCTCGGCGGCGTCGTCGACGGAGAAGCCGGCCTCGACCAGGAGCTCCAGCGCACGCTCGGCGATCTCGAGACCGGCGTCGGCGACCAGGATCCTGGCCAGGGTCAGGTCGGCGACCCGAGGGTGCGCGCGGAGCGCCTCGACGAACGCGGTGAACAGCGCGCTCAGCTGCTCGTCCCAGGGCGCGTCGGTCCGCTCGGGCAGGACGACATTCGACAGCAGTCGGTCACCGACCGCGGCGAGCAGGTCTTCCTTGTCCTTGAAGTGCCGGTACAGGGCCATCGGGGTGACGCTGTGCAGCCCGGCCAGTTTGCGGAACGAGACCGCGGCCGGACCTTCCTCGTCGGCGATCGTGAGCGCGCAGTCCACGACCTTGTCCGGGTTGAGGCGGCGGGGGGTCTCCTTGGTGATCACGTTGACAAGTCTACACAGTACACCTATTGTGTCTACGGCGTAAGCTTACGCTGTACACTACCTCCGTAAGCTTACGGCGTACATATCATGCGTACACCCTCTTCGTGAGTGAGGAAATGCAATGCGACGCAGTCCCTGGGCCACCCTGGTGGTGCTGGCCCTAGCGCAGTTCATCGTGGTGCTCGACGTGACGATCGTGAACGTCGCGATGCCGCACATCCAGGCCGATCTCGACTTCTCCACCGACTCCCTGCAGTGGGTGATCAACGCCTACACGCTGATCTTCGGCGGGTTCATCCTTCTCGGCGGCCGGATGGCCGACCTGCTCGGCCCGCGCCGGGTGTTCACCGTGGGGATGATCCTGTTCGGGGTCACGTCGCTGCTCGCGGGCCTGTCGAACTCGCCGGAGTTCCTGATCGCCGCCCGCGCGGTGCAGGGTCTCGGTGGCGCGCTGCTGTCACCGGCGGCGCTGGCGATCCTGACGATGACCTTCGCGCACGGCCGGGAGCGGAACATCGCGATGGGCGTCTGGGGCGGTCTCGCCGGTCTCGGCGGCACGCTCGGCGTGGTCGCCGGCGGCATCCTGGTCGACTCGCTCAGCTGGCGCTGGGTGTTCTTCGTGAACGTACCGGTCGTGGTCGCGCTGATGGTCCTGATCCCGGTCTTCGTTCCCGACCTGCGGCACGCGGCGGGCCGGCGTACCTTCGACACGCTCGGCGCGATCCTGGGGACGGCCGGTCTGCTCGCGGTGGTGTTCGGCGTGGTGCGGTCGGAGCCGCTGGGGTGGGGGGCGCCCGAGGTGGTCGGCGCCCTGGTCGCCGGGGTGGTGCTGCTGATCGCCTTCGTCCTCGTCGAGCGTCGCTCGGCCGCTCCGCTGGTCCCGCTGCACCTGTTCCGCTCCCGGGCGCTGAGCGTGTCCGGTTCCTCGCTGGCCCTGAACGGTGCCGCCTTCCTCTCGATGTTCTTCCTGATCGCCATCTACCTGCAGCAGGTTCGTGGTGACGACGCGCTCGAGGCCGGTCTGCACTTCCTGCCGATGGGCGTGGCGTCGATCATCGGCGCGGTGCTCGCGTCGCAGCTGGTGCACCGCCTCGGGACCCGAACGGTCCAGGTGGCCGGTGCGATCCTGAGCCTGGTCGCCCTGCTCCTGCTCTCCCAGGCCGACGCGACCGGTGGCTACGCGACGCAGCTGCTGCCCGGTCTGATCATCTACGGCTTCGGCATCGTCGGACTCTCGGTCCCCGGCCAGATCAGCGCCAACTCGGAGGTCCAGTCCCACGAGGCCGGCGGCGCTTCGGGTGTCGTGAACGCGATGTTCCAGGTGGGTGGCGCGATCGGTCTGGCCATCGTGACCACCATCGCCAACTCGCACACGACTCACGAACTGACCCACGGCGCGTCGCAGGTCCAGGCGCTGCAGTCGGGGTACGAGCGGGGTCTGCTGGCCGCGGCCGCGTTCGCCCTCGTCAACGTGCTGCTGACGCTCGCGTCCCCGCAGCTGCGCCCCACGTCGGAGCAGCTGTCGGAGGCCGCCGCCACCGCGTAGGTTGCCGCGCACGACGAGTTCCGTCCGTCGTTCGGGTGGAACTCGTCGTGGCACCCCGGCGTAGGCTCGGCCTCGGGCCGCCGGGAACGCGGGCGCCCGGGGAAAATCGACCTTCTTCGTTGGGGAGACCGACTGTGCGGCTGACCAAGTTCACCCATGCCTGTGTCCGGATCGACAAGGACGGGAAAGTCCTGCTGATCGATCCGGGGACGTTCAGCGAGGACGCGGCGTTCGAGGCCGCGGACGCGATCTTGGTCACGCACGAGCACCCGGATCATCTCGACGTGGAGCGGATCAAGAACCTGGACGCGCCGGTCTACACCAACGCCGGTGTCGCCTCGCAGCTCACCGAGCTGGGTGACCGGGTGCAGGTTGTCGAGGGCGGTCAGGCGTTCGACGCGGCGGGCTTCGCGGTCCGGGCCTACGGCAAGGACCACGCGGTGATCCTGCCCGAGCTCGGTGTCCCGTGCCAGAACATCGGGTTCCTGGTCGACGACGCGGTCTACCACCCGGGCGACTCCTTCACGCAGCCCGACCGTCAGGTGCACACCAACCTCGTCCCGGTCTCCGGGCCGTGGTTCGCGCTGCCGCCCGCGGTCGAGTACGCCCGCGCCGTGAACGCGCAGCAGACGCTCGGCATCCACGACGCGCTGCTCAGCCCGATCGGGCAAGGGATGATGCAGCGGTTCCTGGACGGTCAGGCCGACCGCCCGTACCGGCTCGTCCAGCCCGGCGAGTCGATCGAGATCAACTGACATCTGTCACCAGTCCTGGTGACGCCTGCACGCCCGGAGGGCCGCTCGACGCCTCAGGCTGATCGGTATGGATCAGTCAGCTGTCATCAGCGCCGAGCGGCTCACCCGCCGCTTCGGCGGCAGGCCGGGGCACGAGGCCGTGCGCGGCATCGATCTCGCCGTACGCCGGGGTGAACTGTTCGCGCTGCTCGGCACGAACGGCGCCGGCAAGACCTCCGCGATGGAGGTCCTCGCGGGGCTCGCCGCCCCGACCTCCGGCACGGTCCGCGTACTCGGCCAGGACCCGTTCCGCGGCCGCCGGCTGGTCCGGTCGCGGATCGGGATCATGCTGCAGTCGCGCGGTTTCGCGCTCGACCTCACCGTCGCGGAGACCATCAGCACGTGGGCCGGCAGCCTGACGTCTCCCCGCCCGATCGGTGAGGCGCTCGAACTGGTGGGTCTCGACGCGCGCCGTACCGTCCGCGTCCGCCAGCTCTCCGGCGGCGAGCAGCAACGCCTCGGCCTGGCGCTGGCGATCCTCGGCCGCCCCGAGGTCCTGTTCCTCGACGAGCCGACCGCCGGCCTCGATCCTGCCGCTCGCCAACAGACGTGGTCGCTGATCTCCGACCTCCTCGAATCCGGTACGACGGTCCTGCTGACCAGCCATCAGCTCGTCGAAGCCGCCGCCCTCGCCGACCGGCTGGCGATCCTGCGCGAAGGCCGCATCGTCGGCCTCGGTACGCCGTCCCAGCTCGCGGCGTCGCGGCCCGCCCGGATCACCTTCCGCCTCGCCGACTCCGTCCGGCTGCCCGACCTCCCACGAGTAGTTGCTACGAGCAACGGATCGGTCACGACGCTGGAAACCCAAGACCTGCAAGGCACCCTGACCACCGTCCTCACCTGGGCGACCCACCACGACCTCCAGCTGCACGACCTGACCGCCCGCCCGGCCACCCTCGAGGAAGCGTTCCTCGCCATCGCCGGGAGCGTGGCCGCATGAGCGCCGTCGTACGGATCGGTGCGCTCGGTCGGGCCGAAGGCATCCTGCTGCTGCGCAACGCGCTGATGGTCGCGACCGCGCTGCTGCTGCCGGTCATCTCGATCTTCGGTCTGCAGTCCTCGCCCGAGCTGCAGGCCGTGATCGGCGCCGGCAGCGGCGCCGCCGTCATCACCGCGGTCACCGTGGTGACCCTCGTCCTCTTCGTCTACTACCAACTCACGACGGCGCTGGTCGCCCGCCGCGAGGAGCTCGTCCTCAAACGGCTGCGCACCGGCGAACTCGCGGACTGGGAGATCCTCGCCGGGGCGGCGATGCCGTCCGTCGTCATCGCCTGGACGCAGATCCTGCTGGCCACGGTCGTCTCCGCGGTCTGGTTCACCCTCGACGCTCCGGTCAACCTGTTGCTGGTGCTCGTCGCCATCCTGTTCGGCACGCTCGTCTTCGTCCTGCTGGCAGCAGCCAGTACGGCGTTCGCTCCGACGGTCGACGTCGCCCAGGTGGTCACCGCGCCGGTCATGTTCGTGGCGCTGATGTTCAGTGGGCTCTACCTGCCGCTCAGCGGTCCGCTGGAGACCGTCAGCCGGCTGCTGCCGCTCACACCGGTCGTGGACCTGCTGCGGCTCGGCCTCTCGGGCACTACTCGCGACGGCGCGACAGTAGGGCTCGCCGACTCGTTCGCGTACGCCGTACCGGCTGTACTCGTGCTGCTGGGGTGGGTGGTGGTGGGGACCCTGGCGACGCGCCGCTGGTTCCGCTGGGAGCCGCGTCGATGACAGGCTGGCGCCCATGACGTCGGTGCTGGGGTGGTGGAACGAGCGGAGCCGCGCCGAGCGCTTCGACATCAGCCTGCGCTGGCCGCTGTACGGGCTGATCCTGCTGGAGCCGCTGTTCGCGCTGCTGCTGTTCCTGTCGATGGCGGAGCCGATCGGGGCTCGGCTGATCGGCTTCCTGGTGGTGTCGGTCGCGCATGCTGCCGTGGGGTTCGTACTGCTGCGCGACGGGATCGCTGCGTACCTGGGTGGTGCTCGGCTCGACCTGCGGATGGTTGCCGTGGGCGTCGTGCTCGGTGTGGTCGGCGTAGCCCTCTCACCGGATGCTGCGTACGGCGTGGTGGTCATGGGCGGGGCCCTGACGCTCGCGCTCAGCCCTGTGCTGTGGAAGTCGCTGCTGCTCGTACTGGTCGTGGTCGGCGCCCTGCTGGTCGGCCTGCTCGGCGGTGAGGTCAGCGGGCAGTTCAGCTACTTCTACGGCGCCGGGCTGATGGTCTTCACCTGCCGCATCTCGGTGTGGATGCTGCGGCTCGGCTGGGAGATCGACCACTCGCGGGAGGTCAGCGCCCAGCTCGCTGTCGCCCAGGAACGCCTCCGGTTCGCCCGCGACCTCCACGACACTCTCGGCCGCAACCTGTCGCTGGTAGCAGTCCAGAGCGAGCTGGCAGCGCGCCTGGCCGAGCGCGGCGACTCCACTGCGGCTGGCCAGATGCTCGACGTACGCCGGATCGCCCACGACTCTCTCCGCGAGATGCGCGCAGTAGTGGGCGGCTACCGCGCCACGGACCTCGCCACGGAGCTGTCCGGCGCCCAGTCGGTCCTGCGCTCGGCCGGCATCACCTGCCGAGTCATCGGCGACGGCACGACGCTGCCGCCGGCCACGCAGACCGCGCTGGCCTGGGTCGTCCTGGAGGCCACCACCAACGTTCTCCGCCACAGCACGGCGACAACGTGCAAGATAGAGCTCGAGAGCGACCGGGAGGCGGTCGTCCTGCGGGTGTCGAACGATGGTGTCAGTCAGTCGTCAGCTGCTGGTGGGAACGGGCTCGCAGGGTTGCGGGAACGGTTGGCGGAGGTGGCGGGGACCTTGACTGTGGAAACACCAGGTGGGTGGTTCGTCGTACTGGCTCGGCTGCCGGTGGTCGTGTGATTCGGCTGCTGCTGGCCGACGACGAGAACCTGATCCGGTCCGCGCTGGCCGCGCTGCTCTCGCTCGAGGACGACCTGGAGGTGGTCGCCCAAGCGGCCTCCACCGACGAGGCGGTCGCGATGGCTCGGCTGCACAAGCCTGACGTGGCCGTGCTCGACCTGCAGATGCCCGGCGCTGGTGGGATCGGCGTCGTGGAGCAGCTCCGTGAGCACCTGCCCGGCTGCGCCACGCTCATCGTCACCGGGCACGGCCGCCCTGGACACCTCAAGCAGGCGCTCGCCGCCGGGACCCGCGGCTTCCTCCCGAAGACGGTCTCCGCCCAGGTCCTCGCCGACGTCATCCGCACGGTCCACGCCGGCGGCCGGTACGTCGACCCCGAGCTGGCCGCCGAGGCGATCAGCGCCGGCGACAGCCCGCTCACCGCCCGCGAAGCCGACGTGCTGGAACTGGCCGCCGACGGCGCACCGGTCGAGGAGATCGCGCGCCGCGCGGCGCTCTCCCCCGGCACGGTCCGCAACTACCTCTCCGCGGCCGCCACGAAACTGGGCACGACGAACCGCCACGAAGCAGTCCGGGTCGCCCGCACCCACGGCTGGATCTAAGTCAGTTCGTACCTCACGAAGTCGACCACTGTGCGGTAGCCGATCCGCGCGTAGATCTTGTTGGACGTCGGGTTCGCCAGGTCCGTGAACAGGCAGGCCTGATCGCCTGCCGCCAGGATCTCCCGTGTCACGTGCGACGTCACCGCGCCCGCGTACCCGTTCCCCCGCTCCTCCGGCGGCGTGTACACCGCGCCGATCCGGGCCGCCCCGAAGAGCCCGCCGTTGTGGCTCGCCATGCTCACCACGCGACCGTCGCGCTCCCACACCCACAGCCGCCCGAGCCGGATCCGGTCGCGAGCCCAGCGCTCTTCCTCCTCGGCCCCGATCCGCCCGCCGATCGCCTCGCCGAAGCCGCCCATCATCTCGGCCGCGGCCGTCAGATCCGCGTCGATCGCCGGCCGCGCGAACCCCTCGGCCTGCAGCGGCGTGAAGTCGACCAGCCGGTGCAACCGCGTCCACCGGTCCTCGACGAACGTCCCGCCGTACAGCTCGATGAACCCGCGCGTCACCTCCTCCGGCCCCTCGACGTACTTCACCGCGACGCCCGACTCGGCGATCGCCGCGACCACCACCGGCAGCAGCTCGGCATCGAGCCCGCCGAGCATCACCCCACGCAACGCCGTACAGGCAACGACCCCGACCACCGCGTCCCCTCGGTGCACCGACACGAACACCGGCGGCGCCGGGTCGTACAGCAACCCGTCGATCCGCCCCTGGACGTTGCTGAGCAGCACCGAGTTCAGCACCGGATCCCGTTGCAACCAAGGGAAAGCGACCGGCGCGAACGCGGCCGGATCACCCGTCACCCGCGCGGACGGCGTACTCATCGCACGAACCTCAGATCCACGAAGTCGGCGATCGCCCGGTAGCCCGCGAGCCGGTAGATCTTGTTCGCTGTCGGGTTCGCCAGGTCGGTGAACAGGCAGGCCTGGTTCCCCGAGGCCACGATCTCCCCGCTCACGTACGCCGTCAGCGCGCCCGCGTACCCGTTGCCGCGGAACTCGTCCGGTGTGTACACCGGCCCGACCCGGCAGACCCCGAAGATCGGCAGGTGGTGCCCGACCATGCTCACCGGCGTGCTGTCGACCTCCCAGAACCACAGCGTGCCGTCGGCGATCTGCTGCTCGGCCCAGGCCAGGTTGCTGCCCTCGATCTCGTCGTCGAAGTCGATCGCGACCCACTCGGCGGCGAGCTGCGCCTCGTCCGCCGTGGCCGGCCGCGGTCCGCCGTCGGCCTGCAGACGGGTCAGCTCGTCGAGCTTGTGCAGCCGGAAGCCCATCGTCTCGGTCGCGCTCTCGCCGCGCAGCTCGCGCCACTGGCCCGCGAATGCCTCCGCGGCCGGGCGGTTCCCGGCGACGCCGGGCGCGTCCGGCACCTGCTCGGCGTACACGGCCGCGACCTCGGCGGCGTACCGGACGTCGAGCCCGCCGACGTGCACCGCGCGCCCGGGTGTCCGCATCGCCGCGCCGACCACCTCGCCGGATTCGTCGTGCACCGACACGAACACCGACTCGCCCGGCTGCGCGCCGGCCTCGGCGCGCTGCTCGACGTTGCTCAGGAGGATCGTGTGCAGCACGGGATCCCTTTCCAGGAAGGGAAACACCGTGGCCCTGAACTCGGCCGGGTCGTCGGTCGCACGCGTGGTCATGACGCCAAAGCTAGCCTCGCCCACCGACAAGTTCCCGCGAATTACACTGCGTCCCATGTCCACCACGCGGTTGCTGCTGCTCGGCGTCGTCCGGATCTTCCAGCCGGCCTACGGGTACCAGCTGCGCCGCGAGCTGCTCACCTGGAACGTGCAGCAGTGGGCGAACATCAACCCCGGCTCGATCTACACCGGCCTGCGCACCCTCGCCAAGCACGGCTTCCTGGAGGAACTGGCCGAGGGCAAGGGCTCGAAACCCGGCCGTACGTCGTACCAGCTGACCGAGGACGGCGAGACCGAGTACTTCGCGCTGCTCCGCCAGGCCCTGTGGACGGTCGACGGCTTCAACCCCGGCCAGATGCAGGCCGCCCTCAGCTTCCTGTGGTCCCTGAAACGCGACGAGGTCGTCGCCGCCCTGGAGTCCCGCATCGTCCAGCTCGAACAGCACGAGAAGGCCGCCCCCTTCCACGAACGCCAGGTCGAACAGGACCCCGGCACCCCCAACCACGTCGTCGAGATGTTCCGCATCGCCACCGCCCGCGACCGCGGCGAACTCGAGTGGACCCAGTCCTTCCGCGACCGCGTCCTGGCCGGCGAATACGCCTTCGCCGGCGAGAAGCCCGACTGGCTCCCGAGCCCCGACGCCGCCGAGAAGTGGCGCAACCTGCCGGAGTCGCCGGACTGAGCCACGCCGCTCAAGCAGTAACGTATCCCGGCAAAGTAATTGACCATTGCCTGGGCCAAGACCGCCAACGACGTCGCGTCAATCTCCTGTCATCCTGCAAAGCGGAGAATCAATAGGGCTGCCAGAAACCTTCAACAGCCCCGTTGCGACGTGCCTCCGAGAAGCCTCTCAACCACGCTCCATCTATATATCCGACGTCGACCGCTCACGAATACCTCAACGCGACCCCAGCACCGAACTGTCGATGGAAGAGTTCGGCAAACCCACGGAGAAATAGACGACTTCACTTCAGAATCAATCGCAGCCAAGATTCTTCATGACCTCGGGTGTTCATCAATATCGATGGCGACAACCAACGATTCTGATCCACTTGCCAGATAGTCATGTTCTAGAAAGTACTCGACATGAAGATGGTCACCCCCGTCCGCCTCCAGAGCAAAGGTTTCGATATTCTCGGCAAGGAGAGAAATTGACTCTCGCCCACCTTGAATTTCTAGAGTTTCAAGGTGGGCGGATGACGAGATCAGGATCTTCCCGCTAGTCTGCCGAAACTTTATCCACGACAGGGACCGACTGTACGGAGATGGATCGGAGATGAACTCCAGACTGACTTCCCCCTGTCGAGTCCTGAGATCCTGCGCCAACGCCACGAGATCAGACCGAGCCCCCGACAACTCCATTTCTCCGGTCGAATCACCGCGCAAGACCTTCAACATCAAACCTCCAAATGAGTTACGGCCAGTAGTCGCCTGGACGAATCGTGGATGGATCGATCGGCGTGTGCGGATCCTTGAATGGGCCACTGTTAACTGTCTTCCCATTGATCTGGGTCTCAAGATTTAGGTGCGGACTCAATTTCTGAACGTGAGGACTGTTTGGGTTCACATCGAACCTTGCTATCTTCCTCACTAAATTTCCAGACCCATCCGTCGTAACGCTCATGAACTGGACTCCGCCACTGCCGGACCGCACTACCGTCGCATCATCACCAACGTGTGCAACAGCACGCTCAACAGCCTCGTCCATCGAAATGCCGCAATTGCTGTTGTGAACGAGGACCGGAGTCTTGCCTGCTAACACATAGTACGTGTGCACGCTGGCTACGGTCAGGTTGTACACGCGTCCCGGAGCTGCATACCGCTCGGCGTCAATCACTGTAGCGGCCCTAGGAGCAAGGGGGGTTTGCAACGTGTCGTCGACCTGCAGGTCTTTCGCCTTGATCCACCTGCGACCGGCCTCCAGGAAGAACTCGTGTCCGTCCGTCGCCGTCAGCGTTCCAGTCTGACCGGCTGCCCCACCCCCTCTGACCGACAGCTTGATCAGGAACTTGTCGCCTTGGCCGATGATCGTGGCTGTAACTGGTTGGCTGCTCGTCTTTCCAGTTGCGGGATCGGTGGCCAGGACCCGGTCGCCCAGTTTGAGCTGCTCGATCGGTTTCTTGGTGCCGTCGGCCATCAGTACCAAGGTGCCTGGCACGAACGAGTGGCCGGTCACGCATTTCTTCGCAGCTGCTTGGGCCAACTCCTTGCCGGCCAGGTTCTTGAGGGCGGCTTCGGCGGCCTCCTCCGCTGCTTTCTTCGCGGCCACACGCCCCGCCGCCGACAGCACGGGCTTCAGGGCGAGCCCAGCTTCCGGTCCCGCGCCGGGGATGAACCATGACGCTCCCTCGACGACGGTCAAGTTGCAGGCGACCTGGCCGCTTGGGCTCCGTGGGCCCATGCAGTTGTCGGCGAACCTGTGACCGAAGTCTTTGCCGTAGTCGACGGCGTAGTCCGCGAGCCAGTCGCGGCCATGCTCGTTCACGTACAGAGTGAAGTCGCGTGTCTTGTTCACAGCAGTGCGGCCGAGCCACCTTTCGGCGTCGCCGCGTGCCTTGTTCGCCTTCTTGAAGAAGCTTCCGATCTTGTGGAGGGGACTCGTCTTCGCCGGCGGGTCCGCGGCCGGCGGCGGCTGGTTTCCGCCGCCGGTCGGCAACGTTCCGCCGGAGTAGTGCTCGAGCATCTCCATCATGCCGCTCGGGTCCGAAGCGGTGACCGGATTGCTGCTCGCGTACGCGTAGGCGTTGAGCTGTTGCGGGTTGGTCACATCTGCGAGCGGATCAACCGAGATGAACCGTCCGAGTCCGGTGTCGTACTCACGTGCTCCGAGGTGTGTCAGGTTCGTCGACGCGTCGATCTGACCGCCGACAAACCCGCGAATCGTCGGCTGCCAGCCCGTGTACTGCCCGCGCGGTACTCCGAACGGATCGAGCCAACGTCGTGCCACCGCCAACGAGAACCGATTGATGCTGACGGTTGCCGTCCCGTGGTTGTCGGAGAGCAGCAGCTCGACCTGCGCACCGTCGCGTACGGCGACCGTGGCGCCGTTGAACTGGTAGTACCGCGTCGAGGTCACGGTGTTGGTGGCCTTGTTCCACCTGACCTCGTCCTGCCCAAGATAGAGCGTGGCGCCGTCCGGATCGTGCTTGATCAGCCGGTCGCCATCCGCACCGTAGATGAACGAGGTCGGGCCACTACCGCCGGCACCGCTCAGGCTGGCCAGTTCACCCTCGACATCCCAGGTGAGCGTTTCGGTGTCGCCGCCACGGGTCCGGCTCGACATGTTGCCCGCCGCGTCATATCCGTAGTTGCTGGCCGAGGTGCCTGACGGCCCGCTGGTCGTCACTCCCGTGACAGCGTGCGGCCGAGGTGAAGCGCCTGAGGGGTAGGCGTAGGTCTGGGTGACATCGCCCGCAGTCGTGTGATCGATGACCTCGGAACGGTTACCCGACTTCCAGTACTCGTACTCTCGCCAGTACGGATAGGTCCCACCCAAAGTGGTCGTTGACGGCGGGGTCGCGCAAGACGCGCCGGATGTCGTCCGTGCCTGAGTGAGGCGGCGAAGGTAGTCGTACGAGAAGCACTGGCGGTCGCCGCCGGTCCCTTGGTTGTACGACTGACCGATCGACAGGACGTTCCCCGCGTTGTCGTAACCGTAGGTGAAGGTGTCGTCCGGCACGCTCTGCCCCTGACGCTGAACCTGCATCGTCTCGGGCCTTCGAGTGCCGAGCTGGTACGTGAACAGCTGCGAGACAGCCTTCGCGTTCACGACGTCGCCCATGGTGTAAATGAGCGGCTCACCGTACGGCGAGTACTGGGCATCGGCCAGGTACGACCCGTAGCCGCCGCCCATCCCGACAGGCGCATCGATGAGCGGATTGGAGCTGTAGTGCATCTGCAGCGCCTCGGTCGGCAGACCGGGCACCGTCGGAGTCACCACTTTGTCGATCGCGCCGTTGGGCAGGTAGCTGGTCGTCGAAACGTAAGTACCGGCCAGCTTCCCTTCCGCTGCTGGGATGGTGGTCTTGGTCGCGGTCGGGCGCCCCAACGCGTCGTAACTCGTGACCTCGGACTTGTAGTTGTTGGCACCAACGGTGCGTGTCGACGACGTCAGCAGGCCCTTGGCGACGGTGTCGTACACCCAGGACGCCAGCACCGGACCGGTCGCGCTGCCGCTACGGACAGCTGTCTTTCGATCCAGGTTGTCGTAGCCGAAGAACAACGACTGATTGCGTGCATCGACGACGGAAACGACCCGACCAGCTTTGTCGTACGTCGTCGAGCTGGCTCCCTTGTCAGGATCGTTCGTCGCGATCTGCCGGCCGCGCTGGTCATAGGTGTAGCTCCAGGTGCTTCCGCCCGCGTTCTTCACGCTGGCGAGCTGATCAGCATCTGTGTAGGTGTAGAACGTGCTGTCGTAAGCCCCGGTCGCCGACGCGCCGAGATACTGCCGCAGCTCGATGGTGTTCCCGCGGATGTCTTCGACCTTCGTCGTCGGCGTGTCGCCGGCCGGAGGGTCTGTCGAGACCCAGTTCCCTCCGTACGTCGTTGTCGTCCGCCATTTCTCCACTGCCATGCTGCGGAAGATCGAGGCAGTCACCCGGTTCGCACCGTCGACCTCATAGACGGTCTGCGCGGGCAGTTCGGTTTGAACCACCTTGAACAGTGCGGTCGACGGGCCGCTCGCGTCGTTGTAGTAGGGCGCGGTCGCGCTCGCTGTTCCACCACGCTCGTCGTAGCGGGTCTCGGTAATCATGCGGCCGACGCCGTTGCCTGCGACTGCCTGCGTCTGCCGCTGGCGGAGGAAGCCGTCGAAGAGCGCAGTGGATGACCGGTAGGACCCGGTGTGGGTCAACTCCTGTGTGGTGATCGCATTCGGCTGCGCCGCGGTGTTCGACAGTTTGTAGGCATAGGTGGACGAGGCAGTCTGTGCTCCGGCCTTGGACCGATCAGGAAGCCACACACCGGTGAGACGACCGGTTGGATCGTAGGTGAGGTCGGTCCGTTTGTTGCCGACATCGATCTTGGTCGTGGGCAAGCCCCAGGCCGGCTGGAGTGTGGTCGTCACGACGTTTCCCGCGGCGTCAGTCACCGACGTACCGGTGACCGGACCCGTGGTCGCCGGCGTGAAGGCGGTCTTGCTGATCAGTCTGTCGAGACCGTCGTAGGACTCGAGGACGCGTCCCAACGTGTCATGGACCGTCCGCTCGACCTGTTCGTAGACAGGGCCGTCGTTCCAGCCGTTCATCGACTCGGTTCGGGAGGGGATGCCGTCTGCCGGAGCCGCCGTGACCGACGTGTTCTGGTCGTAGTAGGTGCGGTTGTCGGAGACCACCTGGCTCGGGCGGTTCGGAGTACTGGCGCAGCTGACCGACACCGTCTCCTCGCGGCTGACCGTGTCCATGATCCAGGCCGCCGAGTTCCGGTTGTAGGTCGTGCGAGTACAGCGGTCGTCGTCACCACGGCTGACGTCTCCGAGGTCGCTCACCTCGGTCGGCATGCCGTAGTCGTCGTACGTCGTGTTGACGCCGCCGGTGCGATACGCACCGTCGGAGAGCCGGACTCGGGATCGTGTGTACGAGGTTCCGAGGAGAACCGCCGCATGTCCTCCGCCGGATCCGGTCTGCAGAAGCCAGGGAGTGCTGATGGTTCCGGAGACCTCGGCGCCGCCGCTGCCGTTGTAGGTGATCTGCTCACGGACGTAGCCGTTGAGACGATCGAAGTCGTCGTAGTCGGCACCGGTGGTGTCGCGGATCGAGGTGGTCTTCGTGCCGCCGTTACCGTCTCGATCTCCGTACATCCCGCGGAAGAACAGGTACCTGGTCGCCGTCTGATTGCCTGGCGAACCCTTGAGAACGGTGACGTAGTTGTAGCCGCGCCAGTCGCCCCAGGTCCGGTTCTCAGGCTTGGCAAAGGGGTCGTCGTAGTAGCGCCAGGCGGGGGTGCCGCCGTAGGTGTAGCTCGTCACCTGGTCCGGAGCGTCGGTGACGAGATCGTCGTCCACCACGTTCGCGACGACGTACTTCTGGAAATAGTTCATTTGCGGCGCAGTGCCGCCGTCCCGGGTGAACCACACCGGGAAGCAACGCATGCCGTTGCTCGCCGGCGCTGTCGGCTTGCTGTTGACACTGCACTCGGAAGGCAGGTAGTTCACAGTTGTCTGAGCGCCGGAGTCGGTCTTGATGATGTGCATTCGAAGCTTGTTCATGGCCAGCGCGCCACCCAGGACGCCGTCCACGCGGTTGGGCAACGAGACATAGTCGAAAGTGGTGGACGGATCGGTCACCGTGCCACCGACAAGGCCCTTGTGGGTGATGGAGTTCAGCCACAGAATCTTGCCGGATCCATCCCCCGGATCCTCGTAGCTCTGCCCGAAGGACCAGTTGTCCACCGCAGTCGTAGTTGTACCGGATCGGATCTGGGTGGTGATCGAAGTCAGGCGCTTCCGGGTGAAGAAGCTGGGTGAGACCTTGTCCGGACAGGTCGTGGCGGAGGTACAGATCTGGTCGAACGGAACATCCGGCCACGAGGTCGCGTTGGCTGACGTCAGTTGGCTCGGGTCACAGGTGATGGCGCCGCTCGGCAGACACCGCTCAGCGACGGCGAAAGTCACTTGGGCGGGTGGCGTGCCCTGATCCGAACCCTCGCGCTCGCCGTACTCGATCGTCGTCAGGTAGCTCGCCCGGTCGTACGTCGAGACGTGCGCGTTGTTGTTGCGCCCGTAGTTGTTGGTCTCCTGCGCGTAGCGGTACGTCACCTGATTGCCCGACGTATCCACCACACGGTCGAGGCTCCAGCGCCACGGCAACTGACACGACGACGTGTCGAACGTCGATGCGTTGCACGGTTCGTCGGTGTTGTTGCCGAAGACCGTGACCTTCGAGACGGAGTTCGTCCTGGCGCTGGCATCCGCCAAGGCGTTCAGGCCGAAGTAGTAACGCGTCCCGTCGGTAGTGGTCAGCAGCCAGTACCCGCCGTTCTTGATGTCTTCGTCCACGAGGACACGCTGAATGCGCGAGCCGTCGTCATCGCCGAGTTTCCACTGCTTCTTCACGGGATCCCAGAGCAAATCGCTCGAGTGGCCATCCAGCGACAGCGTCGCGTTGTCGGACTTCCAGCACAGGTCACCGGTCTTCACGGTGTTGTTGGCGTTGCCACCCATGTCGTCGGAGCAGGCGATGTACTTGCGCTCGACGAAACCTGCTTGAAGGTCCTGCCCCTGACCGAGCCAAGAGGTCTGGTTGTTGGCAGAAGCAACCTGCCCGTCGACCGACCCGGACGAGTACTTGATCGTGAGATCGGGCTTCGGTCCGACGGTTCCTGGTGGTACCCGCATCGGGTAACTCCAGTTGAACTCACCTGTCTGAGCGCCGACAGACCAAGCAGAGGACGCAGCCAACGAGGTGGCCGCGTACGTGCCGTTATCGCCTGACGCGCCTGCGGTCAGAGCAAAGGTGGACATTGCCTGCACCGCAGGCACCTCGGCGGTGTAGCGCCCTGCCTTGCTCTCGTTGACCCCGTTGGCCACCGGCGTCGTCGTGCACTGGGCGGATGCCGAGCAAGTCAGTTGCACCAGACGAAGGCGACTGGCCCAGTCACCACCGTAGGCGTAACGGAACCTGGAATAGTCGATCTGCAGCTTGACTCGGCCAACTGACCCGAGGCCATCGTTGCGGGCAACCTGGACGGCAACACCGTTGATCCCGAGTTGACGAGACGCGGCCTGATCGAGCAGGTCAACTCGAATAGACGCCGGTGTAGTACCAGGCTTGCCTGCAGCTGCAACCGACACGGGTGAATCGCCGACTCGGCGAAGGACGGAAGCGGCCTTGGAACCTGCGATCGCCGGTGGCGTGGGCGCGTTCAGGTCGACCGACTCCGATATCGCCTTCGGCCACGCCGGCTGTGCTAGCGCTGCGGTGGATTTCCGCTGAGTTTGCTTCGGTGCGCCCGCAGTGAAATCGGAACCGGGCACTGAAGCGACCTTCTGCAACGCCAGTTCTGGCAGGTGAGGTGTCTCGGAGCGGGTTGCCCCGGCTGCTGAGGCGCCGGCAAACACGCCGGCGACCAGACTGACACTCAGGGCAAACGTCAGTGCAGCCGCTCCACGTCGCATGAGCGATCCGCGTGAGGTCATCTTGGCCATCAGCTGTCTCCATCGGTGTAGGAGCGGATCAGGGCGTCACTGACGGACCCGTCGTAGACCATCAAGTCATCGAGGTAGCCGCGGTAGAAGTTGGTCACAGTCCCGTCCTTGATACCGAGGCCGGTGCGCAACGGGCCCGCGCCGTCGAGGACCGTGCCGGACACTTGATCGGCCCGCCAGTTGCCGTTGACGTAGAGCGTGGCCGTCCTGGTTCCCTTGTTGTAAGTAGCGATGAGGTCGACCCACTGCTCGGTCTCGGCAACGGCTGCCGCGTCGTACGCGATCGGGATTGTCTCCAGCCTGAATTCGCCCACAGAGGTCGCCAAGGTGAAGGCCCAGACGATCTTCCGATCGGTCGCATCGTCATCGGTCGGGTCGTTCGGAGTGTTCTTGCCCTTCCAGGTCATTGAGGTGGACCCGAGGGTGAAGCCGCTGTTCCCGGGGCGATCCTCGCTGACGACGACTTGCTCGTTGCTCTTGATGTCCGGTTTGACCCGGACTGCGACCGAGAAGTTCTCGGTCGTTTCGACGACATCGGTCGCGGTGGTCGCCGTCGTACCGCCCTCGGTTTGCAAGCCCGGAATGAACAAGGCCTTGTCCGGGACCGGCAGCGCCCATTCGCCTTGGTCACCGACACCCCAGGTGACGGTCGGTCCGAGATACATCGTGCGACCGTTCGCCGAATTGTCCGCGGTACTGGTACCGGCACCCTCGTCCATTCGCCAGTGACCTGTTGCCGGGCGATCGGCCGCGATCAGTTTCAGTGAGGTCGGTGCGAACGATGTGTTCCCTGCTTGATCGACAGCCCACGCTCGCACCACCTGAGGACCGAAATGGGTCGAGGTGAACGTCGCCGTACCCGGAGTCCGCGGAATCGAATTCGACGGGACCGCGTCGACATTGACGGTGTACTTGAAGGCCACCACGTCGCTCGTATCGGTGCCGAACCTGATCGTGATGGGGCTTCCGACGGTGTAGGGCCCAGGAGTAACAGCCGTGATTGTGGGCGACGGAGGCCTGGTCGTGTCGAGAAAGAAGTAGCAGTCGTTGCTCCACGGCGTGTAGGCACTACCGTCGGTGGCGCGTACACGCCAGACGTACGTGGTCTTGTTCCACAGGTCTGTGGTCGGTGTGAAGTCGAACTCCGACGACACTCCGCCCGCCTTGAAGGCAGTGCTCCCGGTGAAGGACGGGCCGGCATCGACCGCTCGCCGGATCTCGAACTGCGCTTGGACAGAGTTGCTGTCGGTATCGGTGACCGCAACAGTCAGCTTGGGCCGGACACTGCCGATGTAAGGCTGGCCGGTCGTGCTCGTCGCGCACGGAGCTTCGGGGTCTGCGATGTGCCTGTTGTGCAGAACCGGCGCGAAGTTGTAGTTGACGGTCAGGACGACGTCGTACCGGAACCGCTTCCAGGCGTTCTGGTCCGATTCGTCAGCGACTCGCATGCCCAGATAGAACGATGCGGAGTTCTCCGCCGCTGCCTGGGCGACTGCCGTCTTGACGTTGAAGGGGACGGGATAACCACCGGGCTCACACCCGTCGCGACCGTAGGCCACCGTGGCCTGTGCGAGCTTCTGCTGCCATACCATGGCTCCGGAGCCCGAGTTCCAGGTCGTGTTCTCAGTCGGTCGCGCCGTCTTCCAGACCTCGACAACCTTCGGAGTACAGCTGGCCGTCCAAGTCTCGAAGGCGATGAAGTTCGCCGACACGATCTGCGACAGAGCGATTTTCGCCGTACTGAACCCGAAGAACAAGCGTTTGCGGCTCCACGGCTCGAACGCCTGATAACCGACCCCCTCGTCACCGCCCCAGTTCCAGGTCGGGGTCGTCGGGTAGTGCTCGTTGATCATCGCGCGTGCGATCCGGGGCCCGCTGAAGGGAGGATCGATGTGCAGCGGGTACTTCGTCTTCGGATCACTGACAAGCGCCTGGTCGGGCCGGATCTCGAGGCTGTCCGGACTCACCTCGACCGCCATCGGCGCCACGGTGTCGCCTTCGAGCGGTTCAGCCGTGCGGTCCGCCGTCCTGGGCTGCGCCAACCGAGCACCGGAGGAATCCCACATCGTCGGCCGAGGTGCGCTGAAGACCACCTCACCAGATGCGCCGACAGCTTCGACGCCACCGATTGGGGTACGGCGCACTGTCATCCCTGGAGCCTCGAGGCCCATCTCGATCTGCTGGAGTTGTGGCGACTCGGCTGCGGCCGGCGTACGGACCACCAGTACCTGCGCGAACGTCTCCTTGGTGACGTTGATCTGGAGATCGACGTCCGGGTAGACGGACGGATAGGTGAGCTTCGCGCCGTCGATGACTGGTGCCGGTAGCGCCTCAGGCCACGACAAGCTGAGCCGCTGGCCTTTGTCGGTGAACGAGACCAAGTTGGCATCGCCTCCGGCGGAGAACTCCATGTCGATCGCCGTCGCGGCCGGGCGGATCCTGTCTCCGGTCTTCGACAAGGTCGGGTCGAGGTCGACCCAGCCGCCGTCTCGCCGCTTGCGAACCGGGGATGCCGCCTGCTCGAGAGTCATCGTGCCGTCGGGATTGGCGTACGTCTTGGCAGTCTCGGTGCGCTCTTCCTCGACCTCTACCCGCTGTCCGGACTCCGCTGCACGTAGAACTGCCGATTTCTCGGGTTGCTTGGCGGCACTGACCGGTGGCGCGGCTACCGCATCAACAGGCCCGGCGTGCACTCCGCCGACGGCTGCCACGACGGCAACTGCCGCCAGGGCAGCGATAGTGCGGGTTCTCCGAACGCGCGACAGGTATTTGGGCATGACGATGCAACCCCCAGGGGCGTGGACGACCTAGAACAGGCGCTGGGGTCCCCCGACCCCTCCAGTGGCGCGCGTAACTTACCAAGCGCAGATGCTCTGACGGTAGAAAATTGCATCAACCTGCAATCTTTTCGGAGATCTGTAACGCTCATGCCCACCCTTCAACCTCCCCTGCGGCTGAGGTGCGATCAGGTGTTCAACATTGACTATTCAAGATTGATCAATCATCCTGGTGCGCATGATGATCGAGGCTCGGGGTCTGGTGCGGACGTTCAAGACGAAGGGTGGGGTGGTGCAGGCGGTGCAAGGGGTGGATCTGGAGGTGGGTGAGGGGGAGATCGTCGGGTTTCTCGGGCCGAACGGGGCCGGGAAGACGACGACGATGCGGATGCTGGCGACGTTGATCGCGCCGACGAGTGGGTCGGCGACGGTGGCGGGGTGTGATCTGGCGAAGGATCCGGTCGGGGTACGGCGGCGGATCGGGTACGTGGCGCAGAGTGGGTCGACGTTGCCGGAGGCGGTGGCGGGGGACGAGGTCGTGGATCATGCGCGGCTGTACGGCGTACGGAAGGCCAGGGCGATCGCGGACGGGCAGCGGTTGTTCGACGAGCTGGATCTCGACGGGTTGTGGCGGCGGCAGTGCAAGACGTTGTCGGGTGGGCAGCGGCGGCGGCTGGACATCGTGATGGGGCTGATCCACGAGCCGAAGTTGATCTTCTTGGACGAGCCGACGACGGGGCTTGATCCGCAGGCTCGGGCGAATCTTTGGGAGCACATCCGTGGGCTCAGGGAGCGGGGGGCGACGATCTTTCTGACGACGCACTACCTGGACGAAGCCGATGCGTTGTGCGACCGGATTCTGGTGATCGACCACGGGCGGATCGTCGGCGCCGGTACGCCGGAGGCGCTGAAGCAGCAGGTGTCGGGGGACGGTGTGCGACTGAGTCTCCACGACCCGGCCCAGGGGCCGGTGGTGGCGAAGATCGTGCAGGAGCTGGACGGTGCGGTGGCGATCGAGACCGACACCGACGGGGTGAACTTCCGGATCCCGCGCGGTGGCGCGATCCTGCCCTCGCTGCTGCGGCAGATCGATGCCCAGGGCATCGAGCTCGACGGGGTCGAGGTGCACCGGCCGACGCTCGACGACGTGTTCCTGACGATGACCGGGAGATCCCTGCGCGACGGAGTACCGGCGGAGCCGGAGCTGCCGAAGGAGGCCGTGGCATGACCGTGCTCACCGAGACCTGGATCGTCTTCCACCGGCAGATGCGGCTGTCGCTGCGGAACCCGATGTGGTCGATCCTGATGCTCAGCCAGCCGTTGCTGTACCTGTTCCTGTTCGGGCCGCTGCTGAAGCCGATCACCGCGCAGATCAGCCAGGGGGCGACGACGAACGCCTACCAGGTGTTCATCCCGGGGCTGATCGTGCAGCTGGGGATGTTCGGGGCGATGTTCGTCGGGTTCGGGCTGATCGCGGAGTACCGGGCCGGGGTGATCGAGGCCGACCGGGTGACGCCGGCGTCGCGGATGGCGCTGATGGCCGGGCGGGTACTGCGGGATGTCGTCGTACTGGTCGTCCAGTCGGTGCTGCTGCTGGTGGTGTCGATCCCGATGGGTCTGCGGGCGCCGTGGGGTGGGGTGCTGCTGTCGCTGGTCATCGTCGCGCTGCTCGGTGCGACCTTCGCGTCGTTGTCGTACTCCGTCGCGCTGATCACCAAGAGCGAGGACGCGCTCGCGCCGCTGCTGAACGGGATCGCGATGCCGTTGCTGCTGCTGTCGGGCATCCTGCTGCCGATGCAGATCGGTCCGACCTGGTTGCAGCGGTTGTCGGACATCAGTCCGCTGAAGCATGTGGTGACGGGGGTGCGGGCGCTGTTCCGCGGTGATGTCGCGAGCAGTGCGTCGCTGTGGGGGTTGTTCTGGGTGGTGCTGCTGACCGTTGTTGGATTGGCAGTTGGAGCGCGCACCTTCAGGAAGGAATCCGCCTAGCGTTCATCGGGGCTTCTTCTGCGGCGGTTACGGTCCGGCCATGCGGGTTCCTTCGCCCTTGGTTCGTGGTGTGGTGGGGAGCTGGGTCGTAGCCGCCTCGGCGCTGGTGACGTCGGTGGTGCCGCAGTCGTCCTGGGTGGCCTCGATGCCGCTGCGGGACTCGCTGGCCGGGCGGATGACCGGACTGACGTTCATGGTGTTCGGGCTGGGTCTGATGGTCTGGGCCTGGCTGGAGGTCGGCCGGGACGTTCTGGCCGGGCTGAAGCACCGGCTGCTCCGGATGACCGTGCTCTGGAGCCTCCCACTCCTCCTGGCGCCCCCGCTGTTCAGCCGGGACGCCTGGAGCTACGCAGCACAGGGCGCACTGGTCGCCAACGGCTTCGACCCGTACACCGTCGGCCCGGCCGCCCTCTCCGGCCGCGTGGTCGAGGCCGTCGACCCGATGTGGATGAACACCCCGGCGCCGTACGGCCCAGTGCCACTCGCGTACGGCGGACTGATGGCGCACCTCACCGACAACCCGTACCTGCTGATGCTCGCCCACCGCGGCCTGGCGCTCCTCGGCATCGTCCTGATCGCCTGGGCCGTCCCGAAGATCGCCGTGGCCTGCCGGGTCGACCCGGCGGTCGCCACCTGGCTGGTGGTCGCCAACCCGATCCTCATCACCCACGGCCTCGGCGCTGCACACAACGACGTGCTCATGCTCGGTCTGGCCTGCTCCGCCTTCGCCGTGGCCCTCACTGGTCGCTGGGGCACAGCAGCAGTCATCGCCGGCACGGCTGCCGCAGTCAAAGCGCCAGGCGGGCTAGTGGTCATCGCCATCGCCGCAGTGATGAGTCCGCTCGCCGGTAGAGCTCTCAAACGCCTGGCCAGCTTGGCGATCGCCGGTGTGGTGTCGGTGCTCACCCTGGTCACAGTCGGCGAGCTCACCGGCGTCGGCTCAGGCTGGATGGGCGCACTCGACGTACCCGGGCTGGTGATGTCGCCGCTGTCCATCGCCAACCTGGTCGGGCTGGGCACCTCCGGCGTACTGGACTGGCTAGGAGCCGAGGACGCGGCTCAGCAAGCGCTGCAGATCATCCGGTTGCTCGGCATCCTCGCGGCGCTCGGGCTGATCGCCGTACTCGGGCTGCGGTCGCACATCCACCAAGCGGCCCGCGCTGTCGGCGTGGCCATGCTCGCCGTCGTACTGCTCGGGCCGACGGCACACGACTGGTATTTCCTCTGGTGCCTGCCGTTCCTGGCCGTTGCCAGGCCCGGCAGACGCCTGATGACCGCACTGGTCGGCGTCAGCATGATCCTGACCGTCGCCGCACCGCTCAACTCGTCGCTGCGCGGTGCGGTCATCCCCATCCTGGTCACGACGTCGCTGGTGCTCGTGGTCGTCGGCACGCTGCTCGGCCGGCTCCGCACGCTGCAGCCCGCTACTGCGCCCCGACTGCCTCGTTCACCGCGGCCTGCAGCTCCAGGTGCAGCGTTGACGGCCGTGGCAGCCGCACCTCCACCAGGTCCACGCCCGCAACAGTCCTGACCAGCGCGGCGCGCAGCTCGTCGGCTGTCGTCACCAGCGTGTACGGCGTACCGGTGGCTGCGGCCAGCGCGCCGAAGTCCGTCCCGTGCGGCGTACCGAAGACCCGCTCGAAGTCGGTCGACCCGGCCTGCTCCAGCGTCGAGAAGATGCCGCCGCCGTTGTCGTTGACCACCACGATCCGCAGGTCGGGCCGGGCCTCGGCGGGGCCGATCACCAGCCCGCTGAAGTCGTGCAGGAACGCCAGGTCCCCGATCAGCGCGTACGTCGCCCCGGCGTTGGCCAGTGCGGCTCCGACAGCAGTCGAGACCGTCCCGTCGATCCCAGCCAGCCCACGGTTCGCCACCGTGCGGATCGGTACGACGGGCGCCAGGTCCAGGTCGCGCACCGGGTTCGACGAGGCAACCACGAGCATCCCGTCTGCGCCGACGGCCTCGCCGACGATCGCTGCGACGCCAGGGCCGGTCAGCGAGCCGGCCAGCAGCTTGTCGATCGCCGGACGCGCCAGCTGGTCGGCCTGCTGCCAGCGGGCCAGCCAGTCGGTGCTGTCGGCGTCGATGACCTCCACACCGGTCAGCACGGTCGCTGCCCGGCGTACGGCGTCCGGCCAGGAACCGGTCGGCGCGACCACGACCACCTCGACGTCGGGCCGGCCCAGCAGCCCGGTGATCGGCCGGGACAGCGTCGGGTGCCCGAACACCACCACCCGCTCGATCTCGTCCGCGAGCTTCGTTGCCCCCAGCAACAACCGGTACGCCGGGATCACCGACGGCCCGATCCGGGCCCGGCTCGACGGCTCCGCGAACAGCGGCCAGTTGCCAGCCTCCGCGGCCAGCCGCGCGGCCTGCGAAGCGCCGTCACCTGCGACGACGACGGTCTTCGGCCCGGCCGACAGCGAGGACGGCTGACCACCAGCGGCTCGCACACTCGTCCATGGGCCGCTGCTGCGCCCGTCCAGCGGCTCCGGCCACTCCGGCCCGTCGGTCGGCACCAGCGGCTCGGTGAACGAGCAGTTGAGCTGCACCGGCCCCGGGTCGTTGCTGCGCACTCCGACAGCAGCAGCAACCGCCCGCGCGATCTGCGACCGCCAGTACGCGACCTGGCCGGTCTCGCGCCGCGGCACGCCCATCTCGTGGAACATCCGCACCGCACCGCCGAACACCTTCAGCTGGTCGGTCGTCTGGTTCGCGCCGCTCCCCCGCAGCTCCGGCGGCCGGTCCGCGCTCAGCACGAGCAGCGGCAGCCCGCTGTGCGACGCCTCCAGTACGGCGGGGTGCAGGTTGACCACCGCCGTACCGGACGTGGTGACCACCGGCACCGGCAGACCGGTCCCGCGGATCAGCCCGATCGCCAGGAATCCCGCCGTACGCTCGTCGACCCGCACGTGCAGCCGCAGCCGGCCCTCGCGGTCAGCAGCGGCCAGCGCCATCGCCAGCGGAGCGCTGCGCGAGCCGGGCGCGAGCACGACCTCCCGGACGCCGCACCTGATCAGCTCGTCGACGACGACCGTCGCGAACGCAGTGGACGGGTTCATCCAGCACTCCTCTTCAAGGCTTCGACTCTGGCCAGCCGTGCTTCCCACACGGCCGCAGTCTCTGGTGACGCAGCAGCTTCGGCCAGCAACGCCGGATCGGGCGTGAGCCGCTTGACCGGCAAGAACCCGTCGACCGGCAGCAGCGGCTCAGCGACGACCTCTCCGGTGAACATCGCGACAGTCGCCAGCCCGCACGCGTACGGCAGCTCCGGCAACGCAGCAGCGAGTGCTACTCCCGCAGCAATCCCCACCGACGTCTCCAGCGCCGACGACACCACTACCGGCAGCCCGATCTGCTCAGCGATCTCCAGACAGGCCCGCACGCCACCGATCGGCTGCACCTTCAGCACAGCGATGTCGGCGGCCTCCAACTCCCGGACCCGCAGCGGATCCTCGGCCCGCCGGATCGACTCGTCAGCAGCAACCAGTACGTCGGTACGCCGCCGCACCAGCGCCAGGTCCTCGACGGTCCAGCACGGCTGCTCGACGTACTCGAGGTCGAACCGCGACAACTCCTTCAGCGCCGCGAGAGCCTCGTCGACCGACCAGCCGCCGTTGGCGTCGATCCGGACCCGCCCAGCACTCCCCAGCGCGTCCCGGACAGCTTCGACTCGAGCCAGGTCGTCAGCAAGCGTCTGACCCGGCTCAGCGACCTTCACCTTTGCGGTAGCGCAGCCGGACGCCCGCACGATCTCAGCAGCTCGCTCCGGTCGCAGCGCGGGCACAGTGCAGTTCACCGGGATCTGCTGCCGCAGCGGCGACGGCCAGCCATCGATAGCAGCCTCCTGCGCGGCCCGCAGCCAGGAAACGCAGGTGGCGTCGTCGTAGTCCAGGAACGGACTCCACTCGGCCCAGCCGGCCGGGCCCTCGAAGAGCATCCCCTCGCGAACGGTGATGCCCCGGAACTTGTTCTTGAGCCCCAGCGAGTAGGTGATCACCGCACACCCGCCAGCAACCGCTGCCGGTCGACCTTGCCCGACCCGAGCATCGGCAACGCCTCCAGCCGCACCAGCTCGCGCGGAGCCCAGGTGCGCGGGAGGGTCTCGGCCACGTGGTCTCTCAACGCGTCCAACGAGGCAGTACCGACGACGAACGCCACTACCCGACTCCCCCACTCCTGGTCAGCCACACCGAGCACCGCCACGTCAGCAACGTCCGGGTGCTCCAGCAGCCGAGCCTGTACGGCGGGCAGTGTCACGTTGACCCCACCGGAGATCACCACGTCGTCCACGCGGCCGACGACCTCCAGGTGTCCGTCGACGAACCGGCCGCGGTCCTGCGTCCGGAACCAGCCGTCGCGCAGCACCTCCGCGGTCAGCGCGGGCTGCAGCCGGTAGCCGGAGAACAGCGTCGGGCCCTTGATCAGGATCCGCCCGGCCGCCGGCGTGCCCTCGCCTCCGTCGTCCAGCGCAATCTCGGTCCCCTCCAGCGCGCGGCCCGCGTACACGCACCCGCTCCCCGTCTCGGTCATCCCGTACGCGGGGATCGCCGTCACCCCCGCGGCCGCCGCCCGCGCCTTCAGCTCAGCCCCCATCGACGCCCCGCCGATCACGATCGCGTCGAAGCTCCGCAGCGCGTCCGGCGCCGAGTCCAGGTACCGGCTCAACTGCGTCGGCACCATCGCCGTGTACCGCCGCGCCCCGGTCATCTCCGCAACCGCCGCCAGGTCGTCGGCCACGACCGGCGTCGTACCGGCCAGCAGCGACCGAGTGAGGATCTGCAGCCCGCCGACGAAGTACGGCTTCATCGGGAGCAGCCACTGGCCCGGTCCGCCGAGCCGGTCGTGCGTGGCCGTGGCGGAGGCGACCAGAGCGTCCCGCGACAGCAGGACCCCCTTCGGCTCACCCGACGACCCCGACGTGGTCAGTACGACGGCGCAGCCGTCCTCCAGCGGTTCGTCCGGCGCGGCGGCCCGGCGTACGCGCTCGGCAGCCGCCGGGTCCGGGGGCACCGGGGCGAACGGCCGGCCGGTACCGTCCAGCACCTCGGACAGCGCGGCAAGGACGGCCTCAGGCGTGCCGGGCACCAGACGCAGACTAGACATACTCCGCTGAGCGTAGCCCCGACGCGCGATCGCCGACCCGACGGCTGACAGAATCCGGGCCATGGCCAACCTTTCTCAGTGGATCGAGGGCGCCCGGCCCAGGACGCTGCCTGCCGCCGTCGCTCCCGTGCTCGTCGGCACCGGCGCCGCCGCGTACCTGGACGGCTTCGTCTGGTGGAAGGCCCTGCTGGCCCTCGGCGTCGCCCTCGCGCTGCAGATCGGCGTGAACTACGCCAACGACTACAGCGACGGCATCCGCGGCACCGACGAGAACCGGGTCGGCCCGCTGCGGCTGGTCGGCTCCAAGGTGGCCACTCCGCGCGCGGTGAAGACCGCCGCGTTCACCTGCTTCGGTGTGGGCGCCGTGCTGGGAATCGTGCTCTGCGCTACCTCCAGCTGGTGGTTGCTGGTCGCAGGAGCGGCTTCGCTGGTCGGGGCGTGGTTCTACACCGGCGGCAAGTCGCCGTACGGGTACCGCGCGCTGGGAGAGGTCAGCGTGTTCCTCTTCTTCGGGCTGGTCGCAGTGCTCGGTACGACGTACGTGCAGGCCGAGACGCTGCACTGGACGGCCGTCGCCGGTGCGGTGGCCATCGGAGCGATCGCCTGCGCGCTGCTGGTCGCCAACAACCTGCGCGACATCCCCACCGACTCGGTCACCGGCAAGCGCACGCTCGCCGTGGTCATCGGCGCGGCCCGCTCCCGGCAGCTGTACGCCGCACTGATCGCCCTGGCCTTCATCCTCGCCGCGCTGTCCGCGCTGGCCACCCCGTGGACGCTGCTGGCCCTGATCGCCCTGCCGCTGGCCATCAAGTCCATCCGGGTAGTGGTCAGCGACGCCGTCGGCCCAGCCCTGATCCCAGTGCTGAAGGGCACCGGGATGACAGAGCTGGTGTACGCCGTGGGCCTCGCCGTCGGTCTCGCCCTGGGCAGCTAGCCCACCCCGCGCCGCCGGCCGCGAAGCGGCCTGGCGCTCGGGGCGCTCGGCCTCCCTACTCCCTCCACAGTCCCGTCTCGGCGAACCCCCGCAGCGTCTGCTCGTACGGACTGATGTCGATGCTGTTCGACCGCAGCCAGTCGTCGTCGTAGTACGTGTTCGTGTACCGCTCACCACCGTCGCACAGCAGCGTGACGATGCTCCCGCGCTGACCCATCCGCCGCATCTCCGCGGCCAGCCGCAGCGAGCCCCACAGGTTCGTGCCGGTCGACCCGCCGACCAGCCGCCCGGTGACCCGCGAGCAGAACCGCATCGCCGCGATCGACGCCGCGTCCGGGACCGCGATCATCCGGTCCACCACCCCGGGCACGAACGACGGCTCGACCCGCGGCCGCCCGATCCCCTCGATCCGCGACGGCCGGCCGGTCGCGAAGTCGCTGTCCGCGGCCTCGAAGCCCGGGAAGAACGCCGACCCCTCCGGGTCGACCACCGCGACCGACGTCGCGTGCCGCTGGTAGCGCACGTACCGCCCGATCGTCGCCGACGTACCGCCCGTACCGGCACCCACGACGACCCAGGTCGGCACCGGGTGCTGCTCGAGCGCGAGCTGCCCGAAGATCGACTCGGCGATGTTGTTGTTGCCACGCCAGTCGGTCGCGCGCTCGGCGTAGGTGAACTGGTCCATGTAGTGCCCGCCGGTCTCCTCGGCCAGCCGCTTGGCCTCGCCGTAGATCTGCCCGGACCGCTCGACGAAGTGGCAGCGCCCGCCGTAGAACTCGATCAGCTGGATCTTCTCCCGGCTGGTCGAGGCCGGCATCACCGCGACGAACGGCAGCCCGAGCAGCCGCGCGAAGTACGCCTCGCTGACCGCGGTCGACCCGCTGGACGCCTCGATGACGGTCGTCCCCTCCTGGATCCAGCCGTTGCAGAGCGCGTAGAGGAACAGCGACCGCGCCAGCCGGTGCTTCAGCGAGCCGGTCGGGTGCACCGACTCGTCCTTCAGGTACAGGTCGACCCCGCTCATCGCCGGCATCGGGAACACGTGCAGGTGCGTGTCCGCACTCCGGTTGGCGTCCGCGTCGACCACCCTGACCGCCTCGGACACCCACGCCCGCTGCTTGTCGTCCCGCCGGTCCACTTCCCTGCACGCCAACACGTCGCTCATGAGCCACAGGCTAGGGCTACTCGCGGCGAGTTGAGTATTCCTACTCTCTGCAACCACCTCCGGCGGCGGGCAGGCTGAGACGCATGATCCCCCTGGGTTTCGAGTTGCACCTGTCGCCGGTCGAGCAGGCCGTGCTGCTGCTCGTGCTGGGCGCGTTGGCCGTTGCCGCGGCGCTGCCCGCCAGCGCCGTACTGGCTGCTGTAGGAGCGGGCAGGGCCCGAGCCGCCGGGCGCAGCGGTGTCGGCAACGGCCTCTGGTACTGGCTGTGGGGTACGGCGCTCAGCTGGGCGACCATGATCGGTTGCCACAACCTGCAACTCGGCTGGTGGTCGGTGCCTTTCGGCTGGCTCCCGGCCCTGGTGGCCGCCTGGCTGCTTCGGTCCGGACCCTCCGGGCGGCTACTTTGGGGGGACGTACGCCGACCCGTGGGGGAACGATGACGAACGACGAACGGCCGACCCGGCAGCGGGTGACGCTCACCGACATCAGCTCGCGGGCCTGGGAGCACCCGGCCGACCGGGGCGCGCTGGTCGCGCTGCGGCAGCTCAAGGGCTTCGACTTCGTACTCCGGAAGATGTCCGGGCTGATCAACGAGCGGGCCTTCCGGCTGCAGTTCCTCGGCTCGGCGATCAAGGTCGACGAGCGCCAGTTCCCGGCCGTGCACCGGCTCTACACCGAGGCCGGCGCGACGCTCGACGTCCGGCAGCTGCCCGAGCTGTTCGTCACCAACAGCCCGATCTGGAACGCCGTCACGATCGGCATGGACCGGCCGTTCATCGTCGTGAACAGCGCGCTGGTCCAGGGCCTGGACGAGGAGGAGCTGCGGTTCATCCTCGGCCACGAGCTCGGCCACGCGCAGAGCGGGCACGCGCTCTACCAGTCGTTGCTGCTCTGGCTGATGCGGCTGACCGGCGCGATCAACTGGATGCCGATCGGCGCGCTCGGGATCCGGGCCATCATCGCCGCCCTGCACGAGTGGTCCCGCAAGGCCGAGCTGTCCGGCGACCGGGCCGGTCTGCTCGCCGTCCAGGACCCCGCGGTCGCGCTGCGGGTCCAGATGAAGCTCGCCTCCGGTGGTCAGCTCGACCAGCTCGACACCACCGCGTTCCTCGCCCAGGGCACCGAGTACGAGAGCTCCGGCGACCTGCGCGACTCGGTCCTGAAGCTGCTGCTGCTCGAGGCGCAGACGCACCCGCTGGCCGTCATCCGCGCGCACGAGCTGCGCCGCTGGGTCGACGAGGGCGAGTACACCACGATCGTCTCCGGCGACTACCCCAAGCGCCAGGACGACGGCGACGCCTCGATGAGCCAGGAGGCCAAGAACGCGGCCAAGTCGTACTCCGACGCCTTCGCCCGCTCCCAGGACCCGCTGGCCAAGTTCCTCCGCGACCTCGGCGACGGCCTCGGCGGCGTCCGCGACTGGGTCAGCTCGAAATTCCCTCCGCGCTGACGGCGCCGTAGGCCATGCTTGACCGGTGATCGATCTGCACGTCCTGACACCGGACGACTGGAAGACCTGGCGCGAACTGCGGCTGGCGGCTCTTGCGGAGGCGCCGGCCGCGTTCGGTTCCCGGTACGCCGACTGGGTGGACGCCGAGGAGGAGCGCTGGCGGGCCCGGCTCTCGATCCCGGGCTCGTACAACCTGGTCGCCACGCTCGCCGGTGCTCCCGCGGGGATGGCGAGCGGGGTGCCGGTCGAGGACGAGCCCGACGTCCGCGAGCTGATCTCCATGTGGATCGCCCCGGTCGCGCGCGGCCGGGGGCTCGGTGACGCGCTGATGACCGCGATCGAGGACTGGGCCCGCTCCGGCGGGGCCGGTGCCGTCGAGCTGTCGGTTGTCCAGGGCAACGAGAACGCCCACGCGCTGTACCTGCGGAACGGGTACGCGCTCACGGACAAGGCAGGCGAACTGAGGCCCGACGGCGTGCCCCGCGAGCTGGTGCTCCGTAAGCAGCTGTAACTGACTTGCCCGAGGCAACGGACGGGGGCAAGCTGCAGGTATGTCCGACTGGATCAGCACTCCCATCACCAGCGACCTGGTGCGCGGCGCCGTCGAGCTGGAGACCACGCCGTACGGCGCCCTCCCGCACCGGCTCAGCGCGCTCGGCCGCAAGCAGAACGTCGACGGCCAGCTCGCAATGGCGGAGGCGCAGCCGTCCGGCGTCCGGCTGACGTTCCGGACCACGGCCACGGCGATCGAGCTCGACGTACTGCCGACGAAGGTCGCGTACGTCGGCGCGCCGCCGCGGCCGGACGGCGTGTACGACCTGATCGTCGACGGCGAGCTGGCCGCGCAGGGCACGGCCGACGGCGGCAACGTCCTGACGATCGACCTGGGCACCGGCACCTCGGAGGTCACCCCCGGACCCGTCGGCTCGGTGAAGTTCTCAGAGCTCGAAGTGAACAACAAGAACGTCGAGCTCTGGCTCCCCCACACCGAAAGCACCCAACTAGTTGCCCTCCGCACCAACGCGCCGATCGAACCGGCGACGGACCGCGGCCGCCGGGTCTGGCTGCACCACGGCAGCTCGATCAGCCACGGCTCGAACGCCGACAGCCCGACCCGCACCTGGCCCGCGGTCGCCGCACGCCTCGCCGACGCCGAGCTGATCAACCTCGGCTACGGCGGCGGCGCACTGCTCGACCCGTTCACCGCCCGCACGCTGCGCGACACCCCCGCCGACCTGATCAGCATCAAGCTCGGCATCAACCTGGTGAACGCCGACCTGCTCCGCCTGCGCGCGCTCGGCCCGGCGGTCCACAACTTCCTCGACATCGTCCGCGAGGGCCACCCGGCGACCCCGCTGCTGGTGATCTCGGCCCTGCACTGCGCGATCCACGAGAACACCCCCGGCCCGCTGGCACCGGACTTCGCCGACGGCAAGGTCGCCTTCAAGGCCACCGGCGACCCCGAGGAGGTCGCCGCCGGCAAACTCACCCTCACCGTCGTCCGCGCCGAGCTCGACCGCATCGTCACCGCCCGCGCCACCGAGGACTCCAACCTCCACTACCTCAACGGCCTCACCCTGTACGGCGAAGCCGACGAGGCCAAGCACCCGCTGCCGGACCGTCTGCACCCGGACGCCGAAACCCACCGGCTGATCGCCGAGAACTTCGTCCAGCAGGCCTTCACCAAGGGTCCGTTCGCCTGATTCACGGCGTACGGAGCCGAACAGGTGGGCACCGGCCCACCATGCCGGCTCCGACCACCACCCCCGACGGCCACCACGTCGTGATCAACGGCCGCAAGTGGCGAGCCACCGACCCCGAGATCCCGGATGACGTCCGCGACCGGCTTCAGCACGCCCTGATGGCCGCCCGCCGAGCGATCGCGCAGGCCCACCGCGACGACGACCCCGAGGCCGAGCGGCGAGCCCGCTCCCGGGTCCAGACCGCGAAGGTCGCGCTGGGCGAACGCGGTACGCCCTGGTGGGAGCAGACGGCAGCAGAACGCGAGCGCCGCTGGACCGAAGGACTCCGCGCGCTCGCCGACGACGAGAGCTGACCGGCGTCCGGGAACGACGAAGGGCTGCATCCCGCCCCCGGGATGCAGCCCTTCTGTCAGGTGGCGACTCAGCCCATGTGCACGGGCTGGCCGTCGTTCGCCAGGTCCTTGGCCTTGACGGACAGACCCAGCAGCGTGACCAGGGCCGCGCCCAGGATGATGAACGCCGAGACCGTGAACGCCTGGGTGAAGCCGTGCGTCGTGGCGACCGCGGTGAACTGGCCCTCGAGCTGCTTCAGCTGCGCCGGGGACTGCCCGGACTCGGCGGCCTTCTGCAGCCCCGGAGCGAGCTCGGCGAACTTGTCCTTGATCGCGTTCGCCGAGACCGTACCGAGCAGCGCCAGGCCGACCGCGCCACCGATCTGCTGGACCGTGTTCAGCACCGCGGAGCCGACACCGGAGTCCTCGTTGGCCACGCCCGACACGGCGGTCAGGGTGAGCGGCACGAAGATCAGGCCCATCCCGAACGACAGCAGCAGGATGAACGGCAGCACGTGGGTCAGGTACGTCGAGTCGACCTCGAGCCGGGAGAAGCCCCACATGCCGAGGCCCGCGAGAGCCGCGCCTGCACCGGCGATCCACCGGGGGTCGATCCGGGCGATCAGCGTGGAGGCGACCTGCGCCGCGACCACGATGCCGAGGCTGAACGGCAGGAACGCGAAACCGGTCTTCAGCGCGCTGTAGCCGAGGATGTTCTGGATGTAGATCCCGAGGAAGTAGAACATCGAGAACATCGCCGCGCCGACGATCAGCATCACGAAGAAGCTGACCCCGCGGGTCCGGTCGGCCAGGATCCGGAACGGCATCAGGGCGTGCTTGGAGCGCGCCTCGATGACCAGGAAGACGGCCAGCAGCACCAGGCCGCCGATGATGTACAGCAGCGTCGCGCTGTCGCTCCAGCCGGCCGAGCCGGCGTGGGTCAGGCCGTAGACCAGCGAGGTCAGACCGAGCGTTCCGGTGACGGCGCCCGGGATGTCGAACTTGCCGTGCTGGCGGGCCGACTCCCCGAGGTAGCGGATCGCGAGGACGGCGACGATCAGGCCGATCGGGGTGTTGATGAAGAAGGTCCAGCGCCAGGACGCCTCGGTCAGCGCGCCACCGAGGATCAGCCCGACGGCGGCACCGGCACCCGACATCGCGGCGTACACGGCCATCGCGCGGTTGCGCTCCTTGCCGGCCGGGAAGGTGGTGGTGATCAGCGCCAGCGCGTTCGGCGAGGCGGCCGCGGCCGCGACGCCCTGCAGGATCCGGCTGGCCAGCAGGATCGTCTCGTTCTGCGCGATGCCCCCGATGAACGAGGCGACGCCGAACAGCACCACGCCGAACATGAACACCTTGCGGCGCCCGAGGATGTCACCGATCCGGCCACCGAGCAGCAGCAGCCCGCCGAAGGCCAGCGCGTACGCGTTGACCACCCAGGGCAGGGACGCGTTGGTGAAGCCGAGGTCGGTCTGGATGTGCGGGAGCGCGATGTTGACGATGGTGCCGTCGAGCACCACCATCAGCTGCGCCATGCTGATCAGCGCGAGCGCGATCCCGAGGTTGCGGTGACCGTGGGCCGCGGGCTCGGTCACCGTGTCGACCGGTCGCCCTTCGGGCGGATCGGCCTTGACGACGTCTTCGGACATAAGTGGTAGATCCCCTCTTGGTGGTACTGGCTTCTGGGTCGCCGACCGGCCCCACACCGGTCAGCTCGCCTGCGACCCCCGCGCCGCAGGCAGGATCACGTGGTCGATCACGCGCAGGATCAGGTCCTCGGTCGGCTCGACGCCGAGGACGAAGGCATGGTGGATGACGAGCGCCGGCAGGGTCTGGGAGAGCAGCTCGACATCGACGTCGGCGGCGATCTCCCCCCGGGCGACGGCCCGCTCGTAGATCCGGCCGGTGAGGCCGAGCCGTGGCTTCAGGAAGCGTTCCTTGAAGGCGAGCTGCAGGTCGTCGTCGCGGTGCAGCGCGGTCAGCAGACCGGCCATCACCGACATCGGCATCTCGTCGGTGAAACCGCCCTCGTTGCAGGACAGCGCGATCAGGTCGCCGCGCAGGCTGCCGGTGTCGACCTCTTCGGGGATCGGGCAGCCCTTGGCCCGGCTGATCGCGTCGACGACCAGCTCGGCCTTGCTCGTCCAGCGCCGGTACAGGGTCGCCTTGCTGGCCTTGGCCGCGGTGGCCACCGCGTCCATCGTCAGCCGGTCGTACCCGAGCTCCGCGACCAGCTCGACGGTGGCGTCGAGGATCTCGTCCTCACGCCCACCCTCGACCCGCGGACGCTGGCGGGGTCCGGCTTCGGCTACGTCGGTCATCTTCACCCTGTGTGATCGGAAAGCAACAGATAGAACGAAACGGTTTCGTTTCATCCACCACGTTACGACTCATGTGAAGGAATGCACAAGCGATTTTCCGAGAGTTCACCGAGTGGCCTGGGTCACTCTGCGTACCACCCGTCCAGCTGGTACGACGAACAGAAGGCCCCGCCGACCATCAGGTCGGCGGGGCCTCGAAGCACGGCGAGGGCGCGGGACTCAGTCCTCGTCCTCGGCCTTCCGGGCGGCCTCGAGCCGCTCCGTCATCAGCGTCGCGCGGGTGTCGATCCGCGCCGCCAGCCGGTCCCGCCAGGCCCGCAGCACGAAGATCGACAGGATCGACGACACGATCAGCGCGATCAGCAGCAGCGGAAAGATCGACAGCCAGCTGCTCAGCGCGAACCACAGCACCGCGAACGAGGCGGCGAACAGCGCCAGCCGCAGCCCGGTGTAGATCAGGAACTCCTTCATGACCGCACTCTCCTACAGACCCGAGTAGGCGTGGAAGCCCGAGAGGAGCAGGTTGACGCCGATGAAGTTGAACAGGAAGACCACCCAGCCGGCGATCGCGACCCAGGCGGCGCGGCGGCCCCGCCAGCCGGCGGTGGCGCGGGCGTGCAGGTACGCGGCGTACACGACCCAGGTGACCAGCGACCAGACCTCCTTGGGGTCCCAGCCCCAGGCGCGGCCCCAGGCGTAGTACGCCCAGATCGGGCCGGCGACCAGGACGCCGAAGGTCCACAGCGGGAAGGCGAAGGCGTGCACCTTGTAGGCGACGGCGTCCATCTTGGCCGACGTCGGGATCCGGCGCAGCGCGGCCGACATCGGCTTGCCGTCGGTCTCGCGGGTCTCGGCGCGGTTCTTGACCAGGTAGAGGATCGACGCCATCGCACCGACGGTGAATCCACCACCCGCGATCGCCGCGGCCGACACGTGGATAACCAGCCAGTACGAGTGCAGCGCCGGCAGCAGGTCCGCGGCCGGCACGTACAGCGCCAGTACGGCGATGCCCAGCGTGGCCGCGATCACGAAGGTGACCAGCAGCCCCAGCCACTGCAGCCGCTGCCGGGTGAGCATGAACAGGTAGACCGCGGCGACGGCGAGCGACGCCGTGATCGCGAACTCGTACATGTTGCCCCACGGCACCCGCGAGACGGCCAGGCCGCGGGTCAGCACCCCACCGAAGTGCATGACGAACGCCAGCACCGTCAGCAGTACGCCGATCCGGCTGGCCTGTTCCCAGCGCTCCGACCGGTGCTCGTCCACCGGGGAGGCGTCGGAGGGAACCTCGGCGCCGTCGGCGCCGACCAGCACCTTCTGCTCGGCCGGCTTGCGAACGCGCAGGCCGCTCGACCACTCCACGGTGTGCGCCAGCAGGGCCAGCGTGTAGATCACCGTCGCGGTCGGGACCAACAGGTTCGACACCGAGGCGAGGGTCGAGGAGTTCATACCTGCTCCCGCTTCTTGTTCAGAATGGTGGAGATCGCGTCGATCTCGTCGCCGAGACCACGCTCCGGCCCCCGGTCCAGACCGGCGACCTCGACAACGGTACGCCCGTCCTCGCTGCGGACCCGCACCCAGGTACGCCGTGGGTGCACGAACAGCGAGGCCATCAGCCCGAGGATCGCGAGCAGGATCCCGGCCAGCGCCAGGTTCAGCCCGGGGGTGTGGCTGATCTGCAGCTTCACCCACTGGTCGTAGGAGTCGAACGACAGCGAGCCACGGTTGTCCGGCAGGTCGATGCTCTGCCCGGGCGCGAGCTGGAACCGCAGCTTGTCGCCCTTGCCGTCGTCGAACTGGGTCAGCTTGGACTTGTCCAGCTGGTACACCGACTGCGGTTTGCCGGTCTCGTCGGCCGGGCGTCCGTAGTACGCCGTGAGCACCAGCGCCGGGTTCACCGCGTCGGGGAAGACCGAGACCGGGCCGCGCTGGTCGATCACCGCGGTCGGCAGGAAGAAGCCCTCGAAGCCGAGCTGCTCGGGCCGGGCGTCCGGGGCCTTGACCACGCCGAACGACGAGAAGTTCGCGTCCTGCGGCAGGAACGGCGCCGGGCCGGAGAAGGCGATGTCGCCCTTGCCGTCGCGGACCGTCACCTTCGGCGCGTAACCGTGGCCGAGCAGGTGCACCTTCGTGCCGTCGACCGACAGCGGGTGGTTCACCTGCAGGTCGTAGGTCTGCTCGGGCGACTCCGGCGTCACCTGGTAGGTGATGTTGGAGTTGAACGACCGGGCCGCACCGCGCTGCGGGCCCTCGGTCTCGAAGGTCGCCTTGAAGCTGTTCACGGTCAGCGTGAACGGCGGCAGGTCGTCCGGCGTGAACGCCCGGCCCGGCGTGAAGTCGTCGTACTGGGCGACCGCGTTCGAGAAGCCGTTGCCCACGACAACCAGTACGGTGCCGCGGTAGCCGAACAGCGAGCCCCAGGCGATCCCGACCAGGGCCAGGATCAGCGAGAAGTGGAACAGCAGGTTGCCGGCCTCGCGCAGGTAGCCGCGCTCGGCGCCGACCGCGCCGTCGTACGACTCGATCCGGAACCGGCGCTTGCGCAGCTCCTTGGTCGCGGCGGCCAGCACCTCGGCCTCGGGAGCGTCGGTCTCGAACCGCTGGTACCCGGGCAGCCGGTTCAGGTTCCGCGGGGGCTTCGGCGGGCGCGACCGCAGCGCCTTCAGGTAGACCTGCAGGCGCGGGACCACGCAGCCGATCAGCGAGATGAACAGCAGCAGGTAGATCGCCGAGAACCAGACCGACTTGTAGACGTCGAACAGGCCGAACTTGTCGTACCAGTCCGCGAGCCCCGGGTTGGCCTCGTAGAAGTCCGACACCTTGATCGGGTCGACCGGGATCTGCGGGATCAGCGACCCCGGGACCGCGCCGAGCGCGAGCAGGAAGAGCAGGATCAGCGCCGTCTTCATCGAGGTGAGCTGCCGCCACGCCCAGCGCAGCCAGCCGACCAAGCCCATCGCCGGCGGGTCCTGGCGCTCCGGCGGCTTGCCGCCGGACATGGTGGCCTCGGGCTCGACCTGTTCCTTGACGTCGCTCACGTCAGACCGCCGATCCGAAGCTGGCGACCCACTGGCGAAGATCGGCGGTCATCGTGTCCCACACTCCTGTCAGCAGCAGCAGACCCACCGCGATCATCAGTACGCCGCCGATCCGGATCACCAGCAGCTGGTGCTTGCGGACCCAGGCGACCGCGCCGAGCATCCGGCGGAAGGCCAGGGCCGCGACGATGAACGGGATCCCGAGGCCGAGGCTGAAGACCAGCGCGAGCGTCGCGCCGCGGCCGGTGCTGCCCTCGGTGGCGGCCAGGTTCATCACGGTGCCGAGGGTCGGCCCGATGCAGGGCGTCCAGCCGAAGCCGAACAGGACGCCGAGCAGCGGCGCAGCCGCGATCCCGACGGCCGGCACCCGGTGCACCCGGACGTCGCGCTGCAGGAACCCGAACCCACCCAGGAAGATCAGCCCGAGCACGACGGTCGCGCCGCCGAGGATGCGGGTGATCAGCGTCTGGTGGTCGAGCAACGCGTTGCCGATGGCACCGAACAGCACACCGGTCAGGATGAACACCGACGAGAACCCGGCCACGAACAAGCTCGTCCCGGCCAGCATCCGGCCGCGCTGCTTGGAACCCAGCTCGGCCGCCGACAGGCCGGTCACGTACGAGAGGTAGCCCGGCAGCAGCGGCACGACGCACGGCGAGAAGAACGAGATCGCCCCGGCCAGCACCGCGATCGGCAGCGCCACCAGCATCGAGCCCGTCATCGACTGCGCGAACCACTCGCCCATCGTCAGCCGGCGTCCTTCACCATGCCGAGCAGGGTCTGGGTGGTGACCGAGCCGATCACCCGCGCCGCGACCTTGCCGTTCTTGTCGATCACCAGCGTGCTCGGGATCGAGCTCGGCGAGATCTGCCCGCGGAAGCCGAGCAGCTGCTTGCCGCTCGGGTCGTACAGGCTCGGGAAGCCGACACCGAACTCCTGGACGAACTTGCGCGCCGGGGCCTTGTCCAGGTCCCGGGTGTTCAGGCCGATGAACTCGACGTCCGCGCCGAGCTGCTTGTGCGCGGCCACCAGGTCCGGCGCCTCGGCCCGGCAGGGCGGGCACCACGAGCCCCACACGTTCAGGACGACGACCTTGCCCTTGTGGTCGGCCAGCTTCCAGGACTTGTCGTCCAGGGTGTCGCCGCCGAAGTCCGGCGCCGGCTTGCGGTCGGCGGCGGCGAAGCTGGAGACCCGGCCGTTACCGCTGACGAAGCCGGACTGGCCGCTGCGGTTCTCGCTGGTCTCCTGCCCGGAGCTGCAGGCTGCCGTGAGCAGCAGCACTCCCGCCGCCAGCACCGCCGTACGCCGCATCAGGCACCGCCCACGAACTTCTTCGGCGACTTCACCGGCAGCAGGTCCTTGGCCGGCTCGGCGTACCCGACCGAGACGATCTGGTCGCCGTGGAAGGTGAAGCTGGTCAGGCTGGCCAGGCTACACTGCCGCTTGCGCGGGTCGTGCAACATCCGGCGGCCCTCGATCGCGGACCGGACGATCCAGATCGGCAGCTGGTGGGACACGATCAGCGCCTCGTGCCCGGCCGCCTTCTGCCGGGCGGTCTCGATGGCGTCGCGCATCCGGCGGACCAGCTGGCTGTACGGCTCACCCCAGGACGGCTTCCACGGGTTCCGCAGCAGCCACCAGGCGCTCGGCTGGCGCAGCGCGCCGTCGCCGACACCGAACTTCTTGCCCTCGAACTGGTTCGCGGCCTCGATCACCCGCTCGTCGATGTCCGGCGTCAGCCCGAAGGTGGCGGCGATCGGCTCCATCGTCTCCTGGGCCCGCTCCAGCGGCGAGCTGACCAGGTGCACGATGTCCCGGCCGGCCACGTGCTCGGCGACCCGCTCGGCCATCTTCCGGCCGAGCTCGGACAGGTGGTAGTCGGGGATCCGGCCGTAGAGCACGCCGGTCGGGTTGTGCACCTCGCCGTGCCGCATCAGGTGCACGACCGTTGTCTCGGTCACTGCCGGTCCCTTCAGTTCTCTACGGCGGCGGCGGCCCGCGCGGCGACCGACGCTGCCTTCTCGATGGTCGCCAGAGCGTCGTCGTCGATGGCCGCGCTCACGAACCAGGCCTCGAAGGCGCTCGGCGGCAGGTAGACGCCGTTGTCCAGCATGGCATGGAAGAACGCGGCGAACCGGGGTAGTACCTGGGCACTGGCCCCGGCGAAATCGGTGATGTGCCGCGTCACACCGTCCGCAGAGTCCACGAAGAAATAGCTGAAGAGGTTCCCGGCGCCCTGTGTGCGGTGCGGCACACCCTGACGATTCAGCGCCGTGCCGACGATGATCCGGATCGTCTCCGCGGTCTGGTCGAGCTTCGCGTAGACGTCGTCGGTCGCCAGCCGGAGAGTGGTCAGCCCGGCCGTGGTGGCAATCGGGTTCCCGGACAGGGTTCCGGCCTGGTAGACCGATCCTTCGGGGGCCAGGTGGCTCATGACGTCCGCGCGGCCGCCGAACGCCGCGGCCGGAAAGCCGCCGCCCATCACCTTGCCGAAGGTCATCAGGTCGGGCGCGATCGTGTCGACGCCGAGACCGTGGAAACCGGACCTGGTGATCCGGAAGCCGGTCATCACCTCGTCGGAGATGAACAGTGCCCCGTTGGCCTTGCAGGTCCTCGCCAGGAAGTCGTTGAAGCCCCGCCACGGCGGTACGACGCCCATGTTGCCCGGGGCGGCCTCGGTGATCACGGCCGCGATCTGGTCGCCGTACTGCGCGAACGCGGCGGTGACCGCTTCCTGGTCGTTGTACGGCAGCACGATCGTGTCGGCGGTGGTCGCCTCGGTGACACCCGGCGTACCGGGGATGCCGAGGGTGATGACACCGGAGCCGGCCTGGGCCAGCAGCGCGTCGACGTGCCCGTGGTAGCAGCCGGCGAACTTGACGATCTTGTCGCGGCCGGTGAAGCCCCGGGCCAGCCGCAGGGCCGACATCGTCGCCTCGGTGCCCGAGGAAACCAGGCGCACCTTCTCCACCGGCGTCCGGGAGACGATCTCCTCACCCAGCTCGACCTCGGCCTGGGTCGGCGTCCCGTACGACGTCCCGCGGCTGACCGCCGCCTGGACCGCCGCCGTCACCTCAGGGTGGGCGTGGCCCAGCAGCATCGGGCCCCAGGAACACACCAGGTCGACGTACCGGTTGCCGTCGACGTCGGTGATGTGACATCCGTCACCGGAAGCCATGAAGCGCGGAACGCCCCCGACAGCGCGGAAGGCCCGGACGGGCGAGTTCACCCCGCCCGGGGTGACGGTCGAGGCGCGGTCGAACAGAGCGGCGGAGCGAGCGGTGTGGTCTGACACGGCGGCCATTCTCCCCGACCGACCGGCGCGCCGAGTGGGCGGGCAGGGCGTGGGGGGTTCCGCTGAGCGTTGTTACGGGTGAGTATGGGTACCCGGTGACCGCTTGTGCACAGTCCGCGCCCGCTTCGTAACCCACGCACGGGACAGGCGTTAGACCAGGTGAACGCGGTAACGGGGCCGACGAAGAGACGTGTCCGCAGCGTGGGGCTGGGCAGGTCGATGAGTCACGGAGGGGATCATCGATGGCGAAGGGCAAGCGCCGCGCCACTGCGGGCGGGTGGCGTCAGGTGGCGCCGCTGGTTCCGCTGGCGCTGTTCGCGAGCGCGTTCACCGTCAGTGCGACCGACGACCCGGCGGTCGCGACCGCCGCGCTGGACCAGGGCCTCGGCCCGAACGTCCCGGTCGTCGTACCGAAGCAGCCGATCAGCGACCCGGCGAACGTGCCGGTGCCCGGCTCGGTCGGCAACGGCGTGGACAAGACCGAGGAACCGACCCAGGTGGTCTCCGGGCTGTCCCGGAACGGGATCCCGACGGCCGCGCTGAAGGCGTACTCGCGGGCCCAGCAGGTGCTCGCGCAGGCCGACCCGACGTGTCACCTGCCGTGGACGCTGGTCGCGGCGATCGGTCGCGTCGAGTCGAACCACGGCCGCTTCGGCGGGAACGCGCTGACCACCAGCGGGGTCGCCACGCCGGGGATCTACGGCCCCCGGCTCGACGGCGTGAACACGGCCCGGATCAGCGACTCCGACGCCGGCCGCCTGGACGGCGACGGCGCCTTCGACCGCGCGGTCGGGCCGATGCAGTTCATCCCGGCGACCTGGCAGGCGATGGGTGTCGACGGTGACGGCGACGGCGTGAAGAACCCGCAGGACATCGACGACGCGGCGATGTCGACCGCGGTCTACCTGTGCTCCGGCGGTGTCGACCTGACCCGCGCCGGTGACCTGAACGCCGCGGTCCTGCGCTACAACCACTCCCAGGCGTACGTCGACCTCGTGGTCAGCATCGCCAAGGCGTACGCCGGTGGCAGCTGGATCGTGGTCGGCAACGGCACCGAGGACGGCGACCAGGGCGTGCTGCGCGCCGACGGCCGCAACGACGACGACACCATCGACGCCCCGGCCGACGAGAACCTGCCGAAGGCGATCGACCTGCCGGTCTACCCGCCGGCCAAGCCGGGGTCGAAGCCGACGCTGCCCGGTGACGGCGGCCAGACCAAGCCGACCACCAGGCCGACCCAGAAGCCGACCGGCAAGCCCACCCCGGGCAAGCCCGGTACGACGAAGCCGACGCCGGACAAGCCGACCACCCCCAGCAAGCCCGGCACCCCACCGCCGAGCACGCCGAGCGGCGTCGCCACGCTGCAGACCGCGGCCGGTGTGGTCGTCGGGACCGTCGGCAGCACCCTGACCGAGCTGACCAAGGCCGCGCAGTACTGCCAGAGCGAGATGGCCAAGGTCACCATCAAGAACCCGACGCAGGCTCAGCTGCAGAAGTGCGTGACCGCCTTCCAGACCGGTGGCACCGCCGCGGTCGACCAGGTGATCCGCAACCTGCTGTCCCTGCTCGGCCTGCTGGGCGTCCTCGGCGGAGGGTTGCTCGGCAGCTGACCACCCCCTAGACGGCGCGCCGCCCCACCCCTCCCTTGGCGCGCCCCCGGCGACGCCACGGAGCACCTCCCCCCAGCTTCGTGGCGTCGCCCTTTTCCTGGTCAAGCGCTTACTTCACCCACGGCTTCTCGATGGTCTGGGTGATCCGGTTGCCGAGCAGGTCGGTCGAGGTGACGCGGAGCTTCGCGGCCGGGCCGGGCGGCACGGTGGTCGCGCCGAACCACAGCGGGAGCGGCGTCCACTTCGTCCCGTCGAGGCTGACCTCGGCCGTCGTACGGAAGAAGCCGACGCCACGGGCACCTGGCTGGTAGCCGGCCTTCAGTTCCAGCCTGCGGCCGGTCAGCTTGTAGTCGATCTGGACCAGCGGCAGCACCTCGCGCGTTTTGACCTGGCCCGAGCGGAAACGCCACTCGGTCTGGGTCGCCGTCGACGTGGTCGCCCAGGTGTTGGGCGCGCGGCGTACGTCGAGACTCAGCTCGTACCACGCACTCTTCGCCGGTACGGCGAACTGCGCCACCGACCAGTCCTTGCGACCCAGCTCCTTCCCGCCGCTGGTCAGCTTGATCAGCGTCTCGTCGCCGCGGGTGTCACTCCAGCCGTAGATGGTCCGGTCGCCGTTCACGTGCTGCGGGATCGCGATCCGCAGCGCGTTCGCGAACCGCGCCACCGGCAGGCCGTCGGCCTCGCTGCCGCTCGCGTCCGGGATCGCCGGCCGCGTGATCGGCGCCCACACCTCGCGGCTGACCCGCTCGCCCGGCCGGTAGCTGCGCCCGAGCCCGTACTCGATCCCGGACAGGTTCTCGAAGCCCGCGCGGGTCTGCTCGTCCCAGATCGTGCCCGGCTGGTCGGACCCGAGGTAGTCGGTCCTGGTCACCGGTCCGTCGACCAGCCGGGTCGAACCGAGTCCCGCACTGACACCGGGCAGGCGCGCCGAGCGCTGGTCCATGTGCAGGGTGTTGGCGTCGTTGCGGGCGAAGTGCGTCGTCACCACGGCGGGTCGCAGCTTCGCGAAGTCGTAGGTCAGCGGCGCCTTCACCTGCTGCGGGCCGACCGCGAGGTCGTACCGGTACGTGCTGTCGCTGAGCCCGGTCAGCTTCAGCTGCACCGGACGCTGCTTCAGGAGCTGCAGCAGGCGCGCGCCCTCCGGCTGCCGGAGCAGGTAGAACGGCAGGCCGACCCACGCGCTGTCGCTCCAGAACCCGGGCTGCTCGTTGTACATGAAGACCGCCTTCGCGCCGGCCGCCTTCGCCGCCTCGACCTGCTGGAAGGTTTGGCTGTAGTCCACCCAGCGAATCAGCGCGATCTTGCCGCGGACGCCGGCGAGCTCTTCCGGCTTGCCGTCACCGGCGTCGACGACCGCGAGCGTCTCCGTTCCGACGTACGGCGAGATGTCGGAGCCGCTGCGCGGCGTCGGCAGGCGGAAGCCGCCGGCGCCGAGCACGTCGGCGGTCAGCATCGGCTGCGCCAGGTCCCAGCGCTGCACCACGCGGGCCGAGCCGTCGCGGACCTTGCCGAAGTCGCCGACGTACACGTTGCCGCTGACCTCGCGGTCGTAGCCGAACCCGGACACCGCCTCGCGGTCCCCGGCCTTGCGGTGCCAGGCGATCCCGAGACTCTCCAGCTCGGCGCGCTGCGGCGTCTTCACCGTTACCGGGTGCGCCTTGCGCGCGTCGAAGACGAGCGTCCGGTCGCCGTCGATCCTGACCTCGGGCTGGCCGAGCAGCGTGACGCTGTTGACCCAGTCGGCCTGGTCGACCCCCATCACGTAGACCATCACGGCGTACCGCCCGGTCGGTACGCCCAGCGTGCGCTGCCCGTTCTCGTCGAAGATGATGCCGTTGACGTCACCGGTGTCGAGGTTCCACAGCTGCACGCCGCTGTTGGCGACGGTGGTCGGCCGCGCGGGCTTGCCGTCGCGGCCGATCCCCTTGGCGGTCACCTGGTGCAGCCGTCCACCGGCGGCGAAGCCGAGGCCGGTCCGGTACGACGTACCGCCGCCGTGGGCTCCGCCGGTCTCGCGCGCGACCAGCTCTCCGGCGTACTTCGCCGGCCCGGTCCTCGCCAGATCCAACCGGAGCGTCGCCGACGCCGAGCCACCCGCCGGGACGACCAACCTGCTCGGACTCACCGTCAGCGCCGCCCGCACTCCCGCCGGCGACTTCGCCTCCGCGGCCAGCTCCAGCGTCACCGCGCGCTTCGAGTGGTTGCTGTAGGCAACTTTTCGCTCCACCGGTTTCGGCGCCTCACCGGTCCAGGAAACATCCCCGAAGAACACGTTCGCCTGGTCGGCCAGCACCTTCGGGTCCAGCGCCCGCGGGATGTCGATCCGGCCCATCCCCTGCGCCGCCGTCGCCACGCCCTTGCCCGGAACAGCTGTCGTCGTGAGCGCTGCCTTCAGCTGCTGCCCGGTCCACTCCGGGTGCCGCTGCGCGAGAATCGCCGCCGCGCCCGCGACGTGCGGCGTCGCCATCGACGTACCGCTCATCGCCGTGTAGTGCTCGTCGACGATGTGCCCCTGCTCGGTTCCGGCCGCGCGCGCGGCCACGATCTCGACGCCCGGCGCGGTCACCTCGGGCTTCAGCGCGCCGTCGCCCAGCCGCGGCCCGCGGCTGGAGAAGGCCGCGAGCTTGTCGTCGCGGTCCACCGCCCCGACGGTCAGCGCTGTCTCCGCGGCTCCCGGCGTACCGACCGACTCCTCGGTGCCCGTGTTGCCCGCGGCAACGACGAAGAGCGCGCCACTGGACTTCGACAGCCGGTCGACCGCCGCGCTCATCGGGTCGGTCCCGTCCGACGGCAGCCCGCCGAGGCTCATGCTGACCACCTTCGCGCCCTGCTGGACGGCCCACTCCATCCCGGCGATCGCCTCGGAGTCGAGCCCGCCGCCGCTGTTGTCGAGCACCTTGCCGACCAGCAGCTCCGCGCCCGGCGCGACCCCCTTGCGCTTGCCGCCGGACGCCGTACCGAGCCCGGCGACGGTCGACGCGACGTGCGTGCCGTGCCCGTGACCGTCCTGGACACCCTGGTCCGGGACGAAGCTGGCCTCGGCGACGACCTTCTTCTTCAGGTCGGGGTGCCCCGCGTCGTACCCGGTGTCTAGCACCGCGACCTTCACCCCGCGTCCGTCGTACGACGAACGCCAGGCGGCCGGGGCGCCGATCTGCTGCGTGGAGCGGTCGAGCGTCGCGTGCGTGCGGCCGTCGAGCCAGAGCTTGGTGACGCCGCTGCTGAGGGTCCGGGGGCCGGCGACGCCCTGCCAGAACTCCTTGGCCTGCGACTTGTCGACCGACACCGCGGTGGCGCCGACGCTCGCCAGCGTCCTGCGCTGCGTGCTGCCCTCGGGGGCGGCCGGGGCGCTGGCGCCGCTGAGCAGCACCGGCAGTTTCGCCGTACTGGTGTCGTCGTAACCCTGCGCGGCGAGCAGGCTCAGGTTGAACAGCCGCCGGTCGACCGCGCCCGCGGTGAACAGCGGGTACGCCGCCGCGGGGACGACGGTGAGCTCGCCGTCGAAGTCGCCGAAGTAGTAGTTCGCGCCGTTCACCAGCCGGCCGGTGCGGCTGCCGTCGGCGGCGACGGTCAGCTCGGCGACGTCACCGGTGACGAGCGTGATCCGGTACGTCGAGGCGCCGGGCGTCGCGAGACCGGTGGCGCCGGGTGAGGGGGGAGGGGCCCCGGCGCCACCGGTGGCCGGTGGCCCTGCCTGCGCCTGCACCGGTACGGCGAACGCCAGCGTGCCGACGATCACCGAACTGAACATGCTGGTCGCGCGTCGTGACCACCGCATCCTGGGCTCCTCACCGGGGCCCGACGGGCGCGGGGCCACCGTCAGCGAGCCTGACAGTTGCCTTCAGCCACGGTCCATCGGTTGCGCTGACCGGCACCCGCCATGGCCGGTTCCGGTCAGCGTTCGGGCTTCGGCGTTGGCCTGGTGGGCCGTTCGGTTGGGTCGAGGTGGCGAGTTTTTTCGCTCGGAACGCACACCGGCCCGGATCCCCCTGACGGGATCCGGGCCGGTGTGCTGCTCGACGTCGAGGCTCAGGCGAAACGCTTGGCCACCCGCTCGACGCGATCGACCAGGTCCAGGTCGTAGGCGACGCCCGGCACGTAGAAGATCACGTAGTCGGCGCCGGCCTCGAGGGCCGCCTCGACCTTGAGGGCGATCTCGTCCTCGGTCGCGATCGTGTTGTCGTTGCTGAACTTCTCCCAGTCCTGCGGGCCGCGGGCCTTGTCGGTGGCCTTCTTCGGGTCGTCACCGGCGTCGATCGGGAACACGTTCAGCCCGGTCGACTTGACGATCTCGTCGTAGTCGCGGCCGACCTTCTCGCAGTGGCCCTTGAGGATCGCGGCCTTCTCCCGGATCACGTCCGGGTTGCCGCCGCCGATGTTCGCGGCGTCGGCGTACTGGGCGACCAGCTTCAGCGTGACCTGCGGGCCACCGCCGCCGATCCAGAACTTCGGCTTGGTGTTGTTCGCGCCCTTGGGCAGGTTGATCGGGCCGTCGATCGAGTAGTGCTTGCCGTTGTAGACCGGCCGGTCCTCGGTCCACATCTTGTGGATGATCTCGGTGGCCTCCCGGAACGCCGCCATCCGCGGCTTCACGTCGGTCCACTCGTAGCCGTAGGCCTTCCACTCGTGCTCGTACCAGCCCGCGCCGATCCCGGCGTACAGGCGGCCGTGGCTGGCCACGTCGACGGTGGACGCGATCTTCGCGTACAGCGCCGGGTTGCGGTAGCCGTTGCAGCCGACCATCTGGCCGATGTTCACCCGCTGGGTGTCCCGGGCCAGCGCGGCGGTCGCCGACCAGCACTCGAAGGTGGTGTTGTCACTCGGCTCCGGAACGGTGTGGAAGTGGTCGAACAGCCAGATCGAGTCCCACGAACCGGCGTCGGCCCGCTTCGCGACATCCGTCATCGCCTCCCACTGCTCCACCGGGTCGGCGATCGCGGTGAGGTCCATCTTCCAGCCCTGCGGTACGAAAATCCCGAAGCGTGTACTCATACCGCCATCCTTTCCCGCCCGCACTGAACCGGTCCACCACCTGACGGACGGGATTCCTTCTCACACCCAGCACCGTGGTTTCTCAATCGAACTCCGGACGCCGCGGCGACGTCGTACGAGACCGTGAACAAGTTCGACCACCTCTTCGCCACCGCCGCCCCGCTGATCACCGCGGGCCGGCACAGCGTCGACATCCCCCCGACGGAGAACCACCCCCGCTGGCCCGTCAGCGCCGTCCTCCGCCCGGACCCGGCCGACCCGGTCGCGCTGCGCCTCGACGCATTGACTCGGGAGGCCGCCGCAGCCGCCGGCCCAGGCCACTTCCAAACCGGCCAGTCGGGGTCAGCCCACCTCACCGTCCGAGCCCTCGAGCGCCACCACGAGTCCGTCCACCCCGACGAACCCCGCATCCAGCGCTACACCGAAGCCCTCCGCACAGCCGCCGCCGAAACCCCACCACTGACCTTCACCGTCACCGGCCTGACCCTCACCCAAGGCACCGTCATGGCCTGCGCCACCGCCCACGGCCCACACCCCGACCACCTCCAGAAGCTGTACGCCGAAGCACTAGGCCCCGACGCCTGGCTCGAAGGCGACACCCAACGCGACATCTGGTACCTCAACCTCCTCCACTTCGCGGCGCCCATCCCCTCCCCCATCACCTTGATCGACTGGGTCGCCTCCCACCGCGACCACCCCCTCGGCCACTTCACCGTCGACACGACGGAACTGGTCCGTTTCCGCCACACCCCGGGCCCCCGCCCACACATCCGCCCGGAGACTTTGGCCACGGTGCCGCTCGGCCAACCGACCTAGCCCCTGGACGGATGCCACTCCGGCAGCAACGAGGGATCCCGAGGCCATGCCTCCTGATCCGCGATCAACAAGTCCGCATCCGCGTCTCCCTCGAACGGCTCCCCCTCGTAGTCGAACTCCGCCGTCACTTCCCCGTCAGGCGTCAGCGTCAGCCGGGCGTTGTACCAACTCCCCTTGCCCGGCTCGAACATCACTTCCCGCAACTCGTGCGCCGCGTCGAGCCCGTCGTCGTCCAACTCCCCCGACCCGTCCACCGAGCCGCCCGGCTGATGCGCCCGTACGCCGGTCTCGGTCATCCCGCCCGCCGACGTGATCGTCAGCTCCATCCGGGTCCACACCGGCGGCCCAGCCTGAGCCAGCGATCGCGCGACAACGGTCAGCAGTTCCTGGGCCTTGTCGTTCATGGTGTGCTCTCATCCTCCTGCCGAGGGGTGTTCACGATCTTCACCCGCTTGTGCTGGCCGTCGTGACGGTAACTGACCTTGATCGTGTCCGGGCGGACGCTCGCCCCGGGGTAGCTCAGGTCGATCAACACCTCGACGGTGCCGCCGTCCTCGATGATCTTGCGCCACCGGTTCTCCAGCGTCTTGTACTGCCCGAGGTTGACCTTCACGCCCTCCATCGGGACCAGGTTCATCGTCCCGCCAGGCCCCCGGAAGATCCGCGCGAACAGGTGCCCGGCGTGGTCGCCGTCAAGCTTGCCGCGCAGCCGCCGCTGCGCGTTGTTGTCCCGTGGGTGATCCAGGTCGATCAGGTCGAGCGTCGTCCTGGCCTCGACGACCCGCCCCGCCTCGTCCGTGCGGTAGCTGAACTTCTCGTCCACCAGCACCGTCGCGTTGGGTGGCGGTCGATCGAGCTGGGGTTTGTCCTCGTCCTTCTCGGTGCTCAGCTTCAGGACGACCGGCTCGCTCGGCCTAACCTCCGGCTGCTGCTCGCCCGTCGGCCGCGCGGAGTACCGGACCATCTGCTCAGCCCACGCCCCCGCTTTGGCCGGGGTCTGAGCCGCGAAGTGCGCGGCCTCCTCGCAGCGCCGAGCCGCCTCCTCCAGTTGCATCGCCGCCGTGAACGCCGCCGGGCTGCCGCCCGCGAACGCACCGACGAACGCCGCACTCTCCCGGCACTGGTGCGCCAGCCGCTGGAGGTACGCGACGACCTGCGGCACCTGCTGCAGACACTCCACCAACCCGGCAGCGACCCGCTCCAGCTCCGACGGCATCCAGCGGTCAGATCTGGTCGGCGTACCGGCTGCAACCGTGGGCCGCGATCTGCAGGGACTCGATCGCCTGGTCCAGCGAACGACCCGCGGCGTCCAGCAGTTGCGCGATGTCCCGGTCGGCACCGGTCGCGCTGCCGGCGATCAGGGTCTGCACCTGCGCGGTGTGCTGACCGAACTTCTGGCGGAAGCCACCCAGGCTGCCCGCGGCCTGCTTGGCCTCGGTGGTGACCTGGTAGAGCTGGCCCTTCAGGACCTGGATGTCCGACATGGCGCCTCACTTCCGGAACTGGTGACGTGCGTCCAGCACACCCGATCCGGCACCTCCGCGGCAGTCGTTCCCCAGTCGAAGTGCCGGTATTCGCAACCCGACTATTCGCCCGGCGAATATCCGGTCCGCCCGGCCTCCAGCGCGTCGCCGATGATTCGGTCGAGGCCCGAGCGGGAGGCCGACCAGTCGGTGGCCCGCTGGAAAGCCGTCGAGTCCGCCGTCAGCTCCGGCGGTTCCGCGGCACCGGCCTGGTGCCGCACGGGCAGCGGCTTGCCGGTCAGTCGTTCGGTGGCCGCGATCACGTCGACGATCCCGGTACGGCGGCCGCCACCGACGTTGTACGCCCGCCAGCTCCCGGGTTCGCAGACGCCGACCGCAGCGAGGAAGGCGTCGGCCATGTCGAGCACGTGGACGTAGTCGCGGACCGTCGTACCGTCGCCGTTGACCACCAGCTCCGGCGCGCGGCCCTGCGCCACCGCGACCACCTTCGGGATCAGCCGCGACTCGTCTCGGTCCGGATGCCCGGGCAGACCACCGGCAACGTTGAAGGACCGCAGGCTGACGGCCCCGAGCGCGCCCGTCGCAGCCAGGTCAGCCGCCGCTCGATCGGCGGCCAGCTTGCCGGCGCCGTACGGATTGCTGGGTTCGGGCCGGGCATCTTCCCGGATCGGCTGCTGCTCCGGTTCGCCGTACACCGCGCAGGTCGACGCGATGATGAGCTTCGCCGGTGTGGTCGTCTCGGCGAGAGCGGCGAGCAGGGAGAGCGTCCCACCGACGTTCGTCTGCCAGTACCTGACCGGATCGGACCGCGACTCGCGAACCCGTACGGCGGCCGCCAGGTGGCAGACGATCTCGGGGTCGACCCGCGCGACCGTCTTGCGGATCGAGTCCTCGTCGAGCAGGTCGCCCTCGGCGGGCTCGACGCCGTCCGGCAGACCGGAGTCGCGGCGCGTCAGACCGTGGACCTCGTGACCGGCCTCGACGAAGCGACGGGCGACGACGTGCCCCACGAACCCGGTCGCGCCGGTGACGAGGACTCTCATCGGCCCAGGAGGGTGTGGCGGTGGGTCCAGACCTGGCTGACGCAGGCCCGGGCGATCGGCGAGAGTGGCTCTTGTTCGAGGCGGCGCAGGGTGTCGGTCGTGAACGGGATGCCGACGGTCGGCCGGGCCGCGTCGGTGGTGACGGCGACGCCTTCCTCGTTGACCGAGACCATCCCGGCGAAGAGGGTGTCGAAGACCGGAGCCTCGATCACGGAGACGGTCAGGAGCTCGACCCACAGCGTCAGTGGCTCGATGACGAGGGCGAGCCCGGAGGTCCGGAAGTCCCCCGCGGCGCGGGCGCGCTCGAAGGCGGCGAACGGCTCGTCGGTGAGGTAGTCGATCGGGTCGACGGCGTTTCCGTCGTGCTCGGCGTTGCCGAGCAGTTCCTCGGAGAACTCGCGCTGGATGTTGCGCCACAGGGAGAAGTCGTTGGCCTGGTGGGCCGGGGCGAGCGCGGCCGGCTGGAAGACCCCGGCCGGTACGACGTGGTACATGCCACCGGCGGCCGCGACCGACTGCGAGTCCCGCTTGTGCAGGTAGATCCGGTGGCCGTCGATCGGGTCACGACGGATCGTCAGGGTGTTGATGCTCGGCAGTACCGGTCGCGCCGAGAGGTCGAACGGGTCCTCGATCAGCCGCCGGAACGGCAGGTCGGCGAGGCTGGGACGACGGCGGCCCGCATCCAGCCACGCCCCCGCGAACTCGTGGGCCACCGCTTCACCGACGTCGAGCACGTCGAAGTAGCTCGTGTAGTTGAAGTCGAGTCGCCCGGCACCGGCGAGGTCGGCGGCGAGCAGCCGGTAGCTGACCCGGTTGTCGAGCAACTTCGGCCGGGCCAGGTCCCGCAGGACGCGCGAGTACCGGTCGTACGGCGTACCGTCGGCACGCAGTGCGCGAGCGCCCGCCGCGGCGTCGGCTCGGCCGGTGATCGGCGGAGTCGGCGACTCCGGGAGCCAGGTCAGCGCGATGTCGTCGAGCGGGACCGGGCCGTCGGGGATCCAGCCGGGGACGGACAGCACCGTGGTCCCCGGGAGCCGCTGCGACTCGGGATAGAGCTCGGACGCGAGGTCCCCGAGCAGAGCGCGGTTCCGGTTGAGATCGGTTCGTACGGCGCGCCAGCGCTCCTGACTGTCCTGGATCGGTCCCGGTGAGCCGGCGACCGACGCCGACTGCGGCCGCGCGTCGCCGGACCGGTCCGGCAGCACTCCCAGCCGCTCCGGCGGGATCCCGAGCTTGGCGGCGATGAAGCGCAACTCGTCGATGTCGCGCAGCGCCTGGGCGCCCTTCTCGAGCTTCGACAACCGCGACTGAGTCGTGCTCAGCAGGGCCGCCGCCTGCTCCTGCGTGAGGCCCTCGCGCCGTCGGTACCAGCGGATCACTTCACCGACGTCCGAACCGTCGGGTGGTGACTGGGTCCCGTTCGCCGGGTGGAGCCAGGGTTCGGGAGCCGCCATGGGCCCATGATCTCAGCCGGTCGTCATACACGACCAACGCCGTACCGGGGTGTGGTCTTACTCCGTGAGAGCGCTCTAGTTCCGGAACCGGTGGGGTCTTGACCGGGGGGTGGGGAGGGCTGAGCATCGGGCCCGACACGGGTGTGAGGCGCCTGTGCGGAGAGTCAGGGAGTCGCCCATGCCCAGGTGGCCAGGGAAGCGTGTTCGGGGTCGGACTGTGGGGGTGACGGTGCTCGCGGTGGTGGCGGGGCTGTTGCCGTTGGGGGTGGCTTCGCAGGCCGCGGCCGACGACCCGGTGCCGACCGTGCTGGCGGCGTTCGAGGGGGATGAGGCGTTCGCCTCGCCGCCGAACCCGGGGATCTTCGGGTGGGGCAGTGACGCGGACGATCCGCCGACGATGGAGTTCCAGGCGCGGGACGACGCGCCGGTGGGCGAGCAGGTGCTGCACGGGACCTACAACGTCAGCGGGTACGGCGGGTTCAGCCATGACGTGACGTTCGACCAGAGCCCGGGGAACTGGTCGGCGTACAAGGGGATCCGGTTCTGGTGGTACGGGCAGAACACCGCGCCGCTGCCGCCGGGATCCGGTAAGCGGATCTTCTTCGAGATCAAGGACGGTGGCGCGAACGCCGAGGCGTCGGAGCTGTGGAACACCAGCTTCACCGACGACTGGCAGGGCTGGCACCTGGTCGAGATCCCGTTCAGCGAGCTGAACTACCGCGGCGACTACCAGCCGGTCGGCGGGATCGACCAGATCCTCAACCTGACCCAGATGTGGGGTTACGCGTTCACGATGCCGGTCGGTACGCCGGGTGAGTTCGCGATCGACCAGGTGGAGATCTACGGCAAGGCCGACCCGGCGCTCAAGGCGAGCGTGGTCACCGACGCCGGCGTCTACCCGGTCAAGGAGGGCGGCACCGCCGCGGTGAAGGTGTCGGTCGCCACGACCGGCAGCACGCCGCTGGAGGAGCCGGTCACCGTCGACTTCCGCAGCGGCGCCGGTACGGCGGGGGCCGACGACTACAACCCGGTCTCCGGTGCGTTCACCTTCCCGGCCGGTACGCCGTCCGGTACGTCGCACGTCGTGCAGGTGACGACTCGCAAGGACAAGACGGCCGAGGCCGCCGAGACGATCCCGGTCGAGCTGACCGTGACCGGCGCGAAGCCGCCGGCCACCCAGCCGGTCGTCGTGATCAACGCGCACGACCTGCCGTACCTGAACGCGAAGCTGCCGATCAAGAGCCGGGTCAGCGACCTGCTCAAGCGGATGACGCTGGCCGAGAAGGTCGGCCAGATGACTCAGGCCGAGCGGAACGCGGTCCGGACCAAGTCCGACATCGCGACGTACGCGCTCGGTTCGCTGCTGTCCGGCGGCGGCTCAGTGCCGACCCCGAACACCCCGGCCTCCTGGGCCGCGATGATCGACAGCTTCCAGCTGAACGCGCAGGCCACCCGCCTGCAGATCCCGCTGATCTACGGCGTCGACGCGGTGCACGGGCACAACAACGTGATCGGCGCGACGATCCTGCCGCACAACATCGGCATCGGCGCGACCCGCGACCCGGACCTGTCCCGGCGGACCGGTGAGGTCGCGGCGACCGAGGTCCGCGCGACCGGCATCCCGTGGGACTTCGCGCCGTGCGTCTGCGTGGTCCGCGACGACCGCTGGGGCCGCTCGTACGAGGGCTTCGGCGAGGACCCGGCGCTGGTCAAGGCGATGGCGACCGTGATCACCGGTATGCAGGGCAAGGCCGACGGCAGCCAGCTGAAGCAGAACACCCACGTGCTCGCGAGCGCGAAGCACTACGTCGGCGACGGCGGGACGAAGTACGGCTCGTCCACGACCGGCTCGTACAAGATCGACCAGGGCGTCACCGAGGTGACGAAGCAGGAGCTCGAGGCGATCCACCTCGACCCGTTCAAGACGTCGGTCGACCTCGGCGTCGGGACCGTGATGCCGTCGTACTCCAGCGTCGACATCATCGGCGACGACAAGCCCGCGGTGAAGATGCACGGCAACGCCGAGCTGATCAACGGCGTGCTGAAGGACCGGATGGGTTTCGAGGGCTTCGTGATCTCGGACTGGCAGGCGATCGACCAGCTGCCGGGCGACTACAACAGCGACATCCGGACCTCGATCAACGCCGGGCTGGACATGATCATGGTGCCGACCCGGTACCAGGAGTTCACCCAGGGCCTGACCACCGAGGTGACCGAGGGCCGCGTCGCGCAGTCCCGGATCGACGACGCGGTACGCCGGATCCTGGAGCAGAAGTTCAAGCTCGGCCTGTTCGAGAAGCCGTACGCCGACACCAGCAAGCTCACCGAGGTCGGCGGCGCGAAGCACCGGGCGGTCGGTCGTGAGGCCGCGGCCAAGTCGCAGGTGCTGCTGAAGAACGACGGCAACGTGCTGCCGCTGAAGTCGACGGCGAAGGTCTATGTTGCCGGCAGCAACGCCAACGACCTGGGCAACCAGATGGGCGGCTGGAGCATCAGCTGGCAGGGCGGTTCCGGCGCGACCACGACCGGTACGACGATCCTGGACGGCATCAAGCAGAACGTGCCTGAAGCAACCTTCAGTCAGGACGCTTCGGCCCCGCTGGAGGGTCACGACGTCGGGGTCGTGGTGGTCGGCGAACGTCCGTACGCCGAGGGAATCGGTGACGTCGGCAACGGTCACGACCTGCTGCTCAGCGACGCCGACAAGGCGTCGGTGGACAAGGTCTGCGCCGCGATGAAGTGTGTCGTGCTCGTGGTCTCCGGCCGGCCGCAGGTGGTCGCGGACCAGCTCGGCGACATCGACGCACTGGTCGCGTCCTGGCTGCCGGGCACCGAGGGCGCGGGTGTCGCCGACGTGCTGTTCGGCAAGAAGGCGTTCAGCGGGCGGCTTCCGGTCACCTGGCCGAAGTCCGAGGCGCAGCAGCCGATCAACGTCGGCGACGCGGCGTACGACCCGCAGTACCCGTACGGGTGGGGTCTGACCACGCAGGCGGCGGCGCGGCAGAAGTTGCTCGACGCAAAGGTCGCACTCCTGCGGAAGGGGCTGCTGGACCCGAACGTGCTGGTCGCGGCGATCTCGATCGACGTCGCGCTGCACGTGAAGGACTGGTCGGGGCCGCAGGCAACGACTGCGCTCGCGGCGCTGACCGCTGCGGGCAAGGCGCTGCAGCGGAGCCGGGTGGACGGGTTCGCCGAGGACGACGCGGTGGTCGCGGCGGCGCGGTGGATCGCGCAGGACCAGATCGGGCAGAACCTGGATGCTTCGGTGTCCAAGCTGACGGCGGACGCCGAGCACCTGGCGCTGACCGGTGATCTCGGCGGTGCGATCGCGAAGCTCGCGGCGGCGTACAAGCTGAAGTAAGGAGTGGGTCCCGGCCTCAGGCCGGGCCCCACCGTTCACACCGCGACCAGCTCGCGTTCTGGCCCAGGTGTCGCTGCAGGCAACTTGTTCGGCCACCAGGCCCGGCGCCCGAGCAGGACCAGGATCGCCGGCAGCATCACGATCCGGACCAGCGTCGCGTCGACCAGGACGGCGACCGCGAGGCCGATGCCCATCTGCTTCATCTCGATCATGCCGAGAGTCGCGAACAGTGCGAACACCGAGACCATCACCGCGGCCGCGCTCGTCACCACGCCCGCCGACTCGGTGATCCCGCGGCGTACCGCCTCGGCCGGAGCCAGCCCGTCCTGGACGGCCTCGCGGATCCGGCCGAGCACGAACACGTGGTAGTCCATCGAGAGCCCGATCAGGATCACGAACAGGAACAGCGGAATCCACGAGATCACGAAGCCGGGCGAGGTGAAGTCGAGCAGGCCCTCGGCCCAGGTGTGCTGGAAGACCAGCGACAGGGCGCCGAAGCAGACCGCGACCGACGCCAGGTTGAGTAGCGTCGTGACCAGCGCGATCGCCGGACTGCGGAAGGTGAAGAGCATCATCAGCAGGGTCAGCCCGAGCACGAACGCGATCACGTACGGCAGCTTGTCGCGCTGGTTCTGCCCGTAGTCGACACCGCTCGCGGTCTCGCCACCGACTGCCCAGGTCGCCCCCGACACCTCGGCGAACGCGGCCGGGACCAGCTCGTTCCGCAGCTGGTCCAGCGCGACCTTCGCGTCGTCGCTCGTGTCCGGCAGCACCGACACCAGCGTCAGCACCGAGGTGTCCCCCGCGGTCCGCACAGCCTGACCAGGCGGTACGACGAACTGCTTCGACGCCACCGCCGACCGCTGCAGCTCCTCCAACGCCGGGACAGTGGCGTCGCCCTTGGCGACCACGTCGTACGCCATGCCCTCGGACGGGAAGTTCGCCTGCAGCTGCTGCATCGTCTTCACCTCGGGGATGCTCGACGGCAGCGTGTTCAGGCCGCCCGGGTCGGTCTTCATCCCGAGCGCCGGTACGGCGAGCGCGACCACCGCGACGGCCGAGATCAGCAGCGCGAGCTTCGGGAAGCGCAGTATCGGAGCGACCAGGCGGCGGCTGATCCCGCCGGGACCGATCCGCCGGTTGAGCCGCCAGATCAGCGGGACGCGCGGGCGGTCGACGCGGTGGCCGAGCTTGGCGAGCAGCGCCGGGAGGACGGTCAGCGACCCCAGGACGGCGACCGCGACGACCACGATGGTGGCGGTGGCCATCGAGGAGAAGACCGGGTCCTGGGCGACGTACAGGCCGGCCATCGAGACGATGACCGCGAGACCGGAGACAACCACCGAGTGTCCCGACGTGGCCGCGGCGATCTCGACGGCGTCGACGGTGCCCTGACCGCGGCGACGTTCCTCGCGCTCGCGCTTCAGGTAGAACAGGGAGTAGTCGACGCCGACCGCCATACCGATCAGCAGGACGACGTTGGCGACCGAGCCGCCGTCGGGGAACAGGTAGGACAGCGGCGCGTAGAAGCCGAGGGCCGCGCCGACCGCGGAGAACGCCAGCAGGACCGGGATTCCCGCCGCGATCAGGGCGCCGAAGACGAGCAGCATCAGCGCGAAGGTGATCGGCAGGCTGAGCTTCTCGGCCTTGGCGAGATCGTTGCCGACCTGCTTCCAGATGCCGGCGTCGAGCGAGGCCGCGCCGGTCTGCTGGATGGTCAGACTCTGGTTTTCTTTCTGTACGTCGGCGGTCGCGGCGACGAGCTTCTCGACGTTGTCGGAGGCGTCGTCGGCGCTGCCCTTCAACTCGATCGGGAGCAGGGCGGCCTTGCCGTTCTCGGCCCAGACGGGCTCGCCGACGGTGTCGACCGACTCCAGCGCCGACAGCTTCTGCCGCAGCTGCGCGAGGGCGGTGGTCGCCTCGGCGCGGTTCAGCGGGCCGTCCGGGTCGGTGACCAGCACGGTCTCACTCGGCTTGCCGTCCAGCCCCGCCTGGTGAATCAGCTCAGCGGCCTGCCCGGACTGCCCGACCCAGGTGTCGGCGGCCTTCGTGGTCTGCTTCGGAACCATCACGGACAACCCGACCGCGACGGCGACGAGAATCAGCCAGAGGCCGATCGCCCGCCACGGATGGGTCGCACTCCACCGCGCTGCCCGCACGGTCACGGATCCCCTGCTCATCTTCTGCCCTCTCGCCAACCCCGCCCGGGCAACCTGCCCGCTGGTTGAAAGCCTGGTCGGGTTCGCCGGAGATCTCAGGAGGTTCAGGCCCCCGTGGGAGGTAGAGGAAAGTCCACCCCGCGGTGGCTGAGGCCGGTGGAGATGCGGCCGAGAAGGCCGTGGGGGGCTGAGGTGGTACCGGCCGGAAAGAAGACAGCTAGTGCCCTGACCGTCTGCTCGTTCACCGAGCCCCAGGCGACCCAACCACCACCCCGCGGGCTAGCCGGCGGCTGGGGTTCTCGAACGCAACCGGCGGAGCATTCTCGGGTCCTCGAAGCCGACCACGCGGGACGCCGACTCGACGGTTGTGCCGTGGGCGATCAGGTGTTCGGCTCGCTCTAGGCGGAGGAGTTGCTGGTAGCGCAAAGGTGTGAGGCCGGTGGCGGCGGTGAAGACCCGGGTGAGGGTGCGTTCGCTGACGCCGGCGCAGGTGGCCAGCTCGGACAAGGGGAGGCGGTCGGCGTAGCGGCTGTCGATGACGTCCTGGACTCGGTGGGCCAGGTCGCTCAGGTGGCCGCGGTGGCGGAGCATTGCACTGTCCTGGAGTTCGTCGCCGTTGCGGCGGGCGTAGACGACCATCTCGCGGGCGACCCGGGCGGCCGCGACCGCGCCGTGTTCGACGGCGACCAGGTGCAGGGCGAGGTCGATGCCGCTCGCGATGCCGGCTGACGTGATGACCCGCTCGTCCATCACGTAGAGCACGTCGCGCACGATGCTCGCCTTCGGGTAGCGCGCGGCGAGCTCGTCGGTCAGGTCGTGGTGCGTGGTGTAGCGGCGGCCGTCGAGCAACCCCGCGGCGCCCAAAGCGTCAGCGCCCGAGCAGACGCTGGCCACCGATCCGCCCGCGGCGTGGTGCGTCCGCAGCATCTGCTTGGTCCGTGCGGAGATCGGCGGCCACGGCGACAGTCGCGGTGACCGCCAGCCCGGTACGACGATCAGGTCGTCCCGCCCGAGCGCGGGCCAGTCCACAGCAGCTTTGACCGGCACGCCCTGCGCGGTCGACACCTCCTCGACGTCCGCCACGTAGTGCAGCGTGTAGCCGTACCCGAGATCGGCGGCCGTCGAGAACACCTGCGCCGGCCCGGCGAGATCGAGCAGGTGCAGCCGTGGGACCAGGAAGAACACGACCTTGCGCATGATCCGGTCAGGATCCCACAAGCACACCGGCCTGCTCGTCGAGCGTCCGGATGGTGGCGAACCGTCCCGCCAGCGCGTACTCGGTCCGCTCGACAACCACCGACGGCATCAGCGTCCGCGGATCGGCCAGCACCTCCTCGAGCGTCGCGTCGGCGGGCAGCGTCCAGTGCGGCAGCGGCGTCGTCGCGGTCGCCTCGGTCACGAACACCACGTCGTACCCGAGATCCGACGCGACCCGCGTGGTGGTCTCGCAGCACTGTTCGGTGCGGATCCCGCTGATCACCAGCTCGCGGATCCCGTGCTGGGTGAGCAGCTGCTGCAGATTCGTGGTGGTGAAGGCGTTGTGCGAGGTCTTGCTGATCACCGGCTCACCCGCGCGGGGCTCGAGTCCTTCGATCAGCCGGACGTTGCCGGACGCCGGGTCGAACACGGTGCCGGTGCCGGGCTCGGTGTGCAGCACCCAGACCACCAGGTCGCCGCGCTCGCGCGCGCTCGCGACCAGCCGGCCGACCCGGTCGGCGATGTCGGGGTGGTTCACGGCCTGCCAGTTCGGCCGGACCCGGAAGGACTCCTGGACGTCGATCACGATCAGCGCAGTCTGTGTCATACCTCCAGCCTTCCCGTACGGCGAACCCCGCGACAGTCACCATCACGCCGTACGGCGGACCGATCCGGTCACCAACGCAGGCCTCAACCAACACACCGCCCAGTCATCGGACGAATCCGAACGGTTACGAACTGTTCCAAACATCGGACCGAGCTGCTTACAGTGCCCGGGCCGGTGTGAGAACGCTCTCGCCGGCACCGCCCACCTGATCGAGGAGCTGACATGACCGACCACCTGCCGCGTCGCCACGTCCTGCGCACCGCCGGCGCGCTCGGCCTCGGCGCTGTCGCCGCCGGAGCGCTGACCGGCCCGGCCGGCGCCGTATCGGCGGCCACTACAGTCGCGTCCATGGGTTCACACCACGGCCGCCTGTCCATCCGCAAGGACCCGTTCGGCACCACCCCGGAGGGGGTCGGCGTCGACGTGTACACCTTCACCAACGGTCGCGTCACGATCTCGATGCTGACCTGGGGTGCCACCATCCAGCGGGTCGAGACCCCGGACCGCCGGGGCCGCACCGAGAACATCAGCCTCGGCTTCGACAACCTGCCCTACTACGCCGCGCTCAGCCCGTACTTCGGCGCGACCATCGGCCGTTACGGCAACCGGATCGCGAAGGGGCAGTTCTCGATCGACGGGAACAAGTACCAGATCCCGGTCAACGACGGCGAGAACGCGTTGCACGGCGGCACGCTCGGCTTCGACAAGAAGGTCTGGAAGGCGAAGGTCGTCCAGACCGGGCGGCACGTCGGTGTCGCGTTCACCTACGTCAGCCCGGACGGCGAGATGGGCTTCCCCGGCACACTGACCACCACCGTCACCTATACGCTCGACTTCGACGACGACCTGCGGATCGACTACCACGCGACCGTCGCGGGCAAGCCGACTGTGGTGAACCTGACCAACCACGTGTACTTCAACCTGGCCGGCGAGGGCAGCGGCTCGATCGAGGGCCACGTGCTGGAGCTGAACGCACCGTCGTACACGCCGGTGGACTCCGGGCTGATCCCGACCGGTGAGATCGCGCCGGTGGCCGGGACGCCGTTCGACTTCCGGCGGCCGACCGCGATCGGCAAGCGGCTGCGCGACGACCACCCGCAGCTGGTGATCGGGCGCGGCTACGACCACAACTTCGTGCTCGGCGGCAAGACCGACCGGGACGGGCTGCGGTTCGCGGGCCGGTTCACCGAGCCCGAGAGCGGCCGGACCGTCTCGGTCCGTACGGCGGAACCCGGCGCGCAGTTCTACAGCGGCAACTTCCTCGACGGCACCTTCCAGGGCATCGGCGGGAAGACGTACCGGCAGGGCGACGCGTTCGCGTTCGAGACCCAGCACTTCCCGGACTCGCCGAACCAGCCGGACTTCCCGTCGACGGTGCTGCGGCCGGGGCAGACGTACTCGACCCGGACGATCTACTCCTTCGGGACCGACTGACGGGGTAGTCCTTTCGTCGCACCCCGAGGGTCGCCAGGGGGACGCGTCAGCGGGCCGGGAACGCCAACGATGGAAACATGTTCAGAACAGCCGTTCCGCTGACCGTCGCCCTCGCCTCGATCACCGCCGCCCTGGTCCCTGGTGTGTCGCAGGCCGAACCTCTTGCCACCGGGATCACCTGGACCGACTGCCCGGCCGACATCTCTCCGGTGCCGATCCCGAAGGGCATGCAGTGCGGCACGCTGAAGGTGCCGCTCGACTACCGCGCCCCGGACGGCCGCACGATCGACATCGCCGTCTCCCGGCTGCCCAGCACGAAACCCGAGAAGCGCCGCGGCGTCCTACTGACCAATCCGGGCGGCCCTGCGGCCGGGCAGAACTACCCCGCGTTCCTCGTCGCGGCCGGGCTCCCGCAGAGCGTGCGCGATCTGTACGACGTGATCGGCTTCGACCCGCGCGGGATCGGCAAGAGCACGCCGGTCACCTGCGACCTCACTCCCGAGCAGCTCGGGACCGGCAACATCCCGCCGTACGCGAAGAACGCGGCGGACGTGGCCGCGCGGGCGGCCGAGGTCAAGCAGGTCGCGCAGCAGTGCGCGTCCTCGAAGACCGCCTGGATGCTGCCGCACGTCAACCCGGCCAACACCGCCCGCGACATGGACTCGATCCGCGCCGCGCTCGGTGAGTCGAAGATCTCGTTCGCCGGCGCCTCCTGGGGCACGCACCTCGGCGCGGTCTACACCACGCTGTTCCCGCAGCGCAGCGACCGGATCGTGCTCGACAGCAATCTCGGCCCCGGCGGCTGGGACTACCCGAGCGACCGGCTCTGGTCGCAGGGCGTCGAGGACCGCTTCCCCGACTTCGCGAAGTTCGCCGCGGCCAACCACCGCGAGTTCGGTCTCGGCCGGACGCCCGCGCAGGTCAGGGCCAAGTACTTCGAGCTGGCCAAGCGGCTGGAGAAGAAGCCGGTCCAGACGCCGGACGGGCCGTTCGACGCGGTGGCGTTCCGGCTGCTCAACTTCGGGCTCCTCTACGGGCCGACCCAGGCCCCGCTGCTCGCCGGCATCTGGAAGGCCGTCGACGCCAACCAGCCGCCGCCCCCGATCCCCGGGGACCCGGCCGGTGCGGAGAACCTGATCTCCGGCCGCTACTACATGGTCTGCAACGACGGCTACTGGCCGAAGTCGGTCAGCACGTACCAGCGCGCCGTGGCCGCTGACCGGATCAAGTACCCGCTGTTCGGAGCCGCCGGAGCCAACATCACCCCGTGCGCGTACTGGCCCGACCCGGCCGAGCCGGCGGTGCGGATCACCGACCACGGACCGTCCAACGTGCTCCTGGTCCAGAACCTGCGCGACCCCGCCACGCCGCTGGCCGGCGCTCGGCAGCTGCGCAAGGCCCTGGGCGATCGAGCCGTCATGGTCACCGCCGACCAGGGCGGGCACGGCGTCTACCCGGGCGGCAAGAACCGCTGTGCCAACCACGCGGTGACGACGTTCCTGACCACGGGTGAGCGTCCGGAGCACGACTACCACTGCGCGGCGGCCGCCGCACCTCAGTGAGCCTCGTAGTCGCGCAGGTCGATGTCGTTGGCGGCCTTGTCGGCGTACTTGGTCATCAGCGCGAACATCCGTGAGTTGAGAAACCAGTTGCGCAGCTTGATGCCGGTCGCGGTCCTCGGAGCGAGGAAGCGGCCGGCATTGCTGTTGCCGGCGATCTTCGCGTAGCGCTTCATGATCTCGTCGTACTGCGCGTACGCGGGCTCGTAGTTGCCTTGAGCACGTTTCAGCTCGCCGGCCAGGACGTAGGCGCCGACCACGGCCAGCCCGGTGCCGAACCCGCCGAGGGTGTTCCCGTACGCCGAGTCGCCGACCAGCGCGGCGCGGCCCTTGGTGTAGCGGCCGTCCATCCGGACCTGGCTGATCGAGTCGAGGTAGAAGTCGTCGAACTCCTCCATCTCCTGCAGCATCCGCGGCACCTGCCAGCGGACTCCGGCGTACACGCGCCGGACGATCTCGCGCTGGGCCTCGGTGTCGTCGCGACCGTAGCCGAGCTCGGGTGAGGCGAACATGTAGAGCTGCTGCGCCTTCGAGCCGCCGCTGACCGCGAGGCGGCCGGGAGTGTTGTGGCCGTGGGCAACCTGTCGCTCGCGTGATCCTTCGCCGCTCCACGGGCTCGCGCCGGCCACGCAGTAGTAGTGGCCGAGGTGCTTCACGTAGTCCTGCTCGGGGCCGAAGGCAAGCTTCCGGACCCGGGAGTGGATGCCGTCGGCACCGACCACGAGGCCGAAGGTGCGGCTGGGGGAATTCTCGAAGGAGACCTCGACGCCGTCCGCGGTCTCGTGCAGCGCGCTGATCGAGTCGCCGAAGAGGTACTCGCAGGTCGCGGCGGTGCGCTCGTACAGGATCTCGGAGAGGTCGCCGCGGAGGATCTCCAGGTCGCCGCCGGTGAACTCGCCGCGAGCGACGGCCAGTTCCTGGTCGTTCTCGTCGACGAAGACGGTGTCGGTGGTGCCGGTCCGGCGGCGGCGGACCTCGTCGAGGATGCCCATCCGCTCCAGCACGGTGAAGTGGGTGGCGCCCTTGAAGTCGACGGCCTGGCCGCCCGGGCGCAGGTGCGGCGCCCGCTCGACGACGGTCACCTCGAAGCCGTACCGGTGCAGCCAGTACGCGAGAGCGGGGCCGGCGATGCTCGCGCCGGAGATCAGGACCTTCATGGCGGGCTCCTTCTGGGAACTGTGTCTCATGGAATCTGTTTCTGGTGGACGCGAATTAGAGTATGGTAGACACAGTTCGACGTCAACAGTCTTCCGAGGAGGTCCGCGATGCCGGTCCCGACCGCCACCGAACTGCTCTGGGGCACCCAGCAGCGCGCCCGGCGCGGCCCGAAGCCCGCGCTCTCGCTGGAGCGGATCGTCGCCGAGGCGATGGCCCTGGCCGACGCGGAAGGCCTGACGAACCTCTCGATGCAGCGCCTGGCCGAACGCCTCGGCTTCACCAAGATGTCGCTGTACCGCTACGTCCCCGGCAAGGCCGAACTGACCGCCCTGATGCTCGACGCCGCGATCGGTGAGCCGCCCACGCCTTCCTCCGATTGGCGCGCGGGCCTACAGGCCTGGGCCGACACGATTCACGCCCGCTACAGCGCCCACCCCTGGGCGATCGACCTCACCACCGGCCAACGCCCGATCGGCCCCAACGAACTCGGCTGGATGGAAACCGCCCTCACCTGCCTGGCCGGCACCGGCCTCACCGGCTCCGAGCGCCTGGACACGATCGTCCTGCTCAACGGCCACGTCCGCAGCCTCGTCGAGCAACTGGCCCCACCCGGCGCATCCCACGACGACTACACCGTCCAGCTGGCCGAGGTCCTCACCACCGCCGGCCACGCCTACCCCGCCGTCACCGCCGCCTTCGCCGAAGAATCCGCCGCAACCGAGCAGAGCAACGCCCTCCAGTACGGCATCACCCGAATCCTCGACGGCCTCGCCGTCCTGATCGAGTCCCGCGCATGACGACGATCGCCGACTACGACCCCACCTGGCCGACCCAGTACGCCGAGATGGCCGCCCACCTGCACCCGATCCTCGGCGACCCGATCGAGCACATCGGCAGCACCGCCGTACCGGGCCTCGCCGCCAAACCCGTCATCGACATCGCCGCCGCACCCGCGCGCCCGGTCGACGACCAGGCCCTCGCCACCCTCGGCTTCCAGCACAACCCCGACGGCCCACCCGACCGCCGCACCTACACGCGTACGGTCGACGGCGTCCTCACCCACAACCTGCACGTCTTCCCCACCCCCGCCTGGCCCCACCTCAACCAGCGCCTCCTCCGCGACCACCTCCGCGCCACCCCCGAAGCCGTCCGCCGCTACTCCACCCTCAAACGCACCCTGGCCGCCGAAGGCCTCACCGGCTTCGACTACACGAAAGCCAAGACCGACCTGATCCAGGAACTCACCGACACCGCCCGAGCCCGCCACGGGTTGCCCTCGGTCCCGGTCTGGGAGTCATGAGGCCTGGTAGACGCCCTCCGGCAGTGGGTTGCTGATGATCGTGGTCAGCGCCGTGCGGGCGGTTTCGAGGGCGGTGATGGTGGCGGTGATGCGGTCGCGTTCCTTTTCGAATTGCGGGACGAGCTCGGGGCAGAGGGCGGCCAGGGTGCCGTTGGACTCGGTCATGCAGGGGAGGAGCTCGGCGATCGCGAGGGTGCCGAGGCCGGCGCCGAGGAGGATGCGGATGTGGCGGACGCGCTGGACGTCGGCTTCGGCGTAGATGCGGTAGCCCGTCGACGTGCGGGTGGGGGCGAGCAGGCCTTGTTCCTCGTAGTAGCGGAGGAGGCGGCCGCTGACGCCGGTGCGGTGGGACAGTTCGCCGATGCGCATCTGGTCTCCTGAGCTTGACTCTTACAGTGATGTGAATGTCTAGCGTGCCGGGCATGACCGACAATTCCGCAGTCACCGTTCTCGGGCTCGGGCCGATGGGTCGCGCGCTCGCTTCCGCCTTCGCTGCCGCAGGACATCGAACGACCGTCTGGAACCGTACGCCGGGCAAGGCCGACGGGCTCGATGTCACCGAAGCATCCACCGCCGCCGAGGCCGTTGCCGCGAGCCCGCTCGTCGTCATCTGTGTGCTCGACTACGACGCCGTCGACGCGATCCTCTACTCCGCGGCCGACCAGCTGGAGGGACGGACCGTCGTCAACCTGACCGCCGACTCCCCCGACCGCGCCCGCCGTACGGCGGACTGGGCCGCCGCGCGCGGCGTCGACTACCTCGATGGCGCGATCATGACCCCGACCGTCACCATCGGCGGCCCCGGCGCCGTCTTCCTCTACTCCGGCCCGCAACACCTGTACGACGAACACGCGCCGACGCTCGCCGCCCTCGGCGGCACGGCGAGCCATCTCGGCAAGGACCCCGGCCGGGCGGCGGCGTACGACGTCGCGCTGCTCGGGATCTTCTGGACCGCGATGACCGGCATCATGCACGCCTTCGCGCTCGCCAAGGCCGAGAACATCGCGGCCGCCGACCTCGCGGGCTTCGCGCGCGGGATCACCGATCTGCTCTCCCCCAGCCTCGACGAGTTGGCCGCGAACGTCGACAGCGGCAACCACCCAGGCACCTTCTCGAACATCACCTCGGCGGCCGCCACCCTCGAGCACATCGTCCACGTCTCCGAGCAGCACGGTGTCGACGCCGGACCTGTCGATGCCGCCCACGCGATCGCCCGACGAGCGATCGCCGACGGCCACGGAGGTGACGACTTCAGCCGGATCACCGACACACTGCTCAGCCGAGCGAAGGGTCACCTAAGTACATAGGGTCGAGCCATGACGGAGACCGTGCTCAACATCCCGTTCGACGACGCGTTCCGGTTCGACCCCTCGCCGACCTTCGCGGAGCTGCGCGAGAACCGGCCGGTCGCGCGGGTGCGGACGCTCGCGGGCGCCGAGGTCTGGCTGGTCACCCGGTACGACGACGTGAAGCTCGTGCTGGCCGACCCGCGGTTCTCGCGCGCGGCGGTGGTCAAGCAGGGCGCGCCGCGGGTCGCGCTGGCCAAGCCGATGCCGAACAGCCTGACCACGACCGACCCGCCGGAGCACAGCCGGCTGCGCAAGCTCGTTTCGTCGACATTCGCGCACCGGCGGATCGAGCGGACCCGGCCGTGGGTCGCGGAGCTGTCGGCGCAGCTCGCCGACGACGTCGCCGCGGCCGGGGACGGCGCGGACATCCGGGAGTTGGTGGCGCTGCCGTTGCCGATCCAGGTGATCTGCCAGCTGCTCGGCGTACCGTACGAGGACCGCGAGCAGTTCCGGGAGTGGACCGAGCTCGGCTACAGCATGAAGATGGCCGAGAAGGACCTGGTCGAGAACGCGATGACGTCGCTGACGGCGTACATCGAGGAACTCGTCGACCGGAAACTGGCGAACGCCGACCAGCCCGCCGAGGACCTGCTCGACGAGTTGGTCCGGGCGCGCGAGGAAGGCGACCGGCTGAGCCAGGAGGAGTTGATTGCCTTCGGCGTCAACCTTCTGGTCGCCGGGCACGAGACGTCGGCGAACCAGATCTCCAGCTGCGTCGCGACACTGCTGCGCTGGCCGGAGAACTGGGCGCGGCTCGTCGCCGAGCCCGAGCTGGTGCCGTCGGCGGTGGAGGAGCTGCTGCGGTTCAACCGGTTCTCGGAGGTCGGGCAGCTGCGCGTCGCGGTCGAGGACCTCGAGCTGCACGGCGTACAGATCAAGGCGGGGGAGGGCGTGATGGCGGCGCTCAACTCGGCCAACCGGGACCCGCGGGCGTTCGAGGACCCGGACGAGCTGCGGCTGGACCGGAAGGAGAACAAGCAGCTGTCGTTCGGCTTCGGCCCGCACTTCTGCCTGGGCGCTCAGCTCGCGCGGATCGAGCTGCAGGAGTCGCTGCTCGCGCTGCTGCGCCGGTTCCCGAAGATGTCGCTGGCGAAGCCGGCCGAAGAGCTGGAGTGGCGAAGGGTGCTGGTCAGCGGCCTCGCGGAGCTCCCGGTCAACCTCGGAAACTGAAAGGACCCGCACCCAAGGGGTGCGGGTCCTCCAGAACAACTACTAGTTCTTCGACGAGACCAGCTCGGCCTCGTACTGCTCGATGAAGCGGCTGGCCATCGGCTCGCTGCAGCCGATCGCCTCGGCGAGCTTCTTCGCGCTGCGCTCGTGACCCTCGGGCCAGTCCGACAGCATGTTCCAGGCGCGCATCCGGCGCTTCTCCAGGTCGGTCGGCTCCGGCTCGCCCTCGGCCGCGACGACCTTCGGCGCCGGACGGGACGCCTTCGTCTTGGCCGCCGGCTTCGGCGCGGGCGCCGGCTCGGTCACGACGACCGGCTCGACGACGACCGGCTCGGGCAGCACCGGCTCCGGCAGGACCGGCGGCAGCACGGTCTCGACGACCGGCTCCGGTACGCCGGGACGCGACACCTGGTCGGCCGGCGCGAACGGCGACGGCTCCGACGGCTTCTGCACCACCGGCGACGCCTTCACCGGCTTGCGGACCCCGTTCACCACGTGCTCGGACTCGTCCTCGACCACCTCGGCCTCGGCGACGCCCTCGGCGTTCACCGGCGGGTCGACGATGGCCATCAGCTCACCGGTCATCGCCTCGCCCCAGGCGTCCTCGTCGCGCAGGTTCACGCCACCGTCGGTCCGCACCTGCTGCGCCTTCAGCGCCTTGCCCTCGACCACCCAGACGGCGGCGCGCAGGTCGTTGCGCTCCTCGGCCGGCGGCTCCTCCGGCGGCGGCGAGATGGCCCGGGTCAGCTTGTTGGTGACCACCTCGTAGTTGATCCGCTCCTCGAGCATCCCGGCCAGCCGGTCGGCGTCGTACGTCGTCTCGGCGATCTTGGCCAGCCGCTCGTCCTGGTGCTCGGAGCGGATGTACTCGGCAACGGTCCCGGCGATCGCGTTCCGGCGGGCGGCGTTGCGGACGTGGTCGCGGGCGGCGCGGATGCTCTCGAACATCCCGTACCCGTGCTCGATCGCGAGCGACCGGGCCTGCCAGGTCAGCCGCGGCTCGCGCAGCCACTGCACGACGCCGTACACCGGACCGGTGTTGGCCATCTGGCCCGACACCCGGAGCGCGTCGCGGCGCCGGGCCGAGCTGTGGATCAGCCAGAGCACGTACGCGAACGCGGACAGGCCGCCGAAGCCGAAGGCCAGGAACCGCTCCTCGGGCCGCCAGTGGCCGACCACGTTGAAGACGAGCGCGACGATCGCCGCGAACAGCGACATCGCGCGGTAGGCGTAGGCCTGCTCGCCCTTGCGCCGGCGCAGGTCGGCGAGCGCCGCGGTCGCCACACCGCCGAGCTCGATGACGGCGACGGCGGGGGTGACGAGGGCGATCTTCAGGAACGTCGAGAAGCCCTCGTCGGGCCAGGGGATGTGGGTGACGCCGGCCCAGACCTGGCCGACGAGTGCGGCGGTGGCCGCGGTGGCGTAGAAGGCGTAGGCGACCTTGTCCGCACCTGTGAGGGGTACGTTCGCGAGTTCGCCGGAACTGGTGCTGGTGTTCTCCTGCAAGACGTGATCTCCTGACCGGTTTGGGCTCTCCGGCAGTTCGTCGGTGGTGGTCGTCGTACCGCGACCGTCTGGGCCTCCCCAGGCAAGTACTGCAGCGGCTGCACGAGGCTACCGGTTCCTGGGGCGTTCAGGGGAGGTGAATCCGTACAACGATTCCGTCCTACCCCGTGGACCCCAGCTGTCCCGCAGGAAAACCCGCTTCCTGCGCGGCGCCCGAGTACGGAATCGTCTGCTTCAGTACTCTCCAACGCCTGCCACCCCCGCGACGTCACGCAAAGGACATCACATGGTCCGCACCCTGAGATCGTTGCCCCACCCCGACGGCCTCCGCGACCACCTCGCGGAGGTCTACCAGCTGCCGTTCACCGGGTGCGTGCTGCGGCGTTCACTGGTCAACGACGTGTACGAGCTGACGACGCCGACGGAGGCGTTCGTCCTCAAGCTGTACGCCGGGCGCCCGCTCGCCGACATCCGTTGGGAGGCAGGTCTTTGCGAGCACCTGCTCGGGAAGGTGGCGACGCCGACCGTCCGGCCACTGGCTGATGGGTCAGCGGTCGGCGCGCTGGCGCTGCCGGAAGGCGATCGGCCGTACCTGCTGACCTCGCTCGTCGAGGGGTCCAAGCCGCAGCCGCCGTTCACCGACGGGTTGTACGAGGAGTTCGGTGAGCTGATCGCGAAGTTCCATCTGGCGACGGAGACGTTCACGCCGGTACGGCGTACGGACGAGGATCTGGATCGGATGGTCGGCGAGATCGTGCCACTCGTCGCGCGCGCCGACGCGGAGCTGATCCAGGCTCTGGCTGAAGGAAAGGTTGCCGACGGTCTGAGTCGTGGGGTCAGACACGGTGATGTCTCACTCGACAACATCCTGATCACTCCGGACGGGCTCAACCTGCACGACTTCGACCTCGCCGGTGAGGGCTTCCTCGCCGCCGACTTCACCGGCGTCGCCGCCACCCCGCACTGGCAGGCCTTCCGCAGCGGCTACGAGCGGCACCGCCCGATCCCCGCCGCCGACCTCGCCGCGATCGACCGGCTCGGCGTGGCCGGGCGAATCGCGAACCTGCACTTCCACCTCGTCCGCAAGCCCACCTGGTACGGCACCGAGTCGCGTGGCGAGGGTTGGGCGGGCGGCGAACTGGCCGAGCTTCGCCTGGCCGCCGGGCGCCTACTGTGAGGCCCAGGGAGTGTCGAGCTCGCTGAAGAGGGCGAGGTTCTCGGCCGCCAACTCAGCCCACTTCCCCACCTCAGCAACGCCCGGGTGCCGCTGTGTCCCTTCGCCGTACCAAGTCACGTACGCCGGATCGATCGCCCGCGGCGCCTCGGCCAGCCGCACCGCCTCCAGCACCTTCGTGAACCCGCCGAGCTGCTCCAACGGCGCCAGCAGCTCGACCGCCGGATCCGCCCGGTGCTCGATCAGGTTGACCAGCAGATCGTCGCGCTCGTACGACGTACCGGTCGTGATGCCGTCGACCGTCAGCGCAAGGTGATCGGTCGGATAGGTCAGCACCGCGCGGCCGCGCGACCCGTGCACGATGATCCGCGGCTCGGCCCCCGGCGGCTCCGCCGCAAGGGTGAGCGCCGCAGCGATCGTCGTACCGCGGGTGGTGCGGATCCGGATGCTGGAGGTGTCGTCGGACTCGATCGGGTTCGCGCGGTAGAGGTCGGTCTCGACACTTTGTACTTGCTCCGCCGTACCGGATCCGTCGACCAGCAGCGCCGTCGCCGACGCGTGCGCGAACGCGTTCGTCACCGCTCCGTCGACGACCGCGACGCCGTCCAGCTCCCGCCGCCCGGCCCACCGCGCGCGCTGCCAGTACTCCTGCTTCCGGATCCAGGCCCCGACCGTCCCGATCCCCCGGATCTCCCCGAGCCGCCCGTCGGCCACCCACTCGCGCATCGCCCGGGCGGCCCGCGACCCGTGCACCTGGAACCCGACCTGGCAGACCCGCCCGGTCTCCTCCACCACCTGCACCAACCGCTCGAACTCCGCGAGCGAAGCAGCCGGCGGCTTCTCCAGCAGCACGTCCGCCCCGGCCCGCAGAGCCAACTCGGCAAGCGGAACGTGCGTGTGGATCGGCGTGCTGATCACGACGATGTCCACCTCCGACTCCGCGAGCAAGCTCGCCAGGTCGGCGAAGACCCGGGTCTCCGCAGGCAGATCCTCGGCCCGGGTGACCCGCCCGCCCCCAGCTGTGCTGGGGGCGAGCTGCGGGTCGGCTACTGCCACGAAGCGAGCTCTTCCTGTGGTGTGCAGGTCGACGCAGTGGCGGACGTGCGTGGTGCCGTGGCCGTGCACGCCCACCACCGCGATTCTCGGGTTCATCTGGCAGTTGCCTCCTGCACCATCTACTTGGCCAGCTCGCCGTTCATCTCGTCGAGGAACTTCTGCGCCGCGTCCGCCGGTTGCAGACGCCCGAAGAGCACCTCGGTGGTGTAGCGCTGGATGATCTTCTCGACCTGACCACCACCGACCGGCGGCGGGGGCGACGGCTCGCCGAGCTCCTTGGCGATCGCCTGGATGAAGGCGGCCGAGGCGGCGTCGGCGGGCTGCAGCTTCGAGGTCACCGCGGCGCGGATCTCGGTGTTCGGCGGGACGCCCCGCTCGGCCAGCAGCAGGTTGCCGGCGGCGGCGTTGTTGGCCAGGTAGCTGACGAACTTCGCGGCCTCCTTCGGGTGCTTGGAGCGCGACGAGATCGACCAGAACATCGAGCCCTTGTAGTACGAGCCGTTCTCGGTCGCCTTGCCGGTCGCACTCGGCAGCCGGAGCAGCTTGAGCTGCTGGCCGGACGCCTTGCTGAGCGCGTTGAGCTGGTTGCTCCAGGCGTAGCTCATGGCGAGCTTGCCGGTCGCCATCCCGGACTGGTCCAGCGGCGCGGTCATGTCCTGCGAGGTGAACTCCGCCGACGGCGTCGCCTTCGACGCCTGCAGCGCGAGCAGGTTCGTCCAGTACTGCGTGAGCTTGTCCTTGCTGACGCCGAGCTTGCCGTCCTCGGTGAACAGCGACTCGCCCTGCTGCCGGGCCCACATGTTCAGGCTGGCGTCGTTGGTGCCGTACGCCGCCGTACCCCAGCCCTTGCCGTTGAGCTTCTGGCTGATCTCGGCCGCCGTCTTGGCGTAGTCGTCCCACGTCCACTTCGTGTCGTCCGGGATCGCCACCCCGGCGGCCTTGAACACGGCCGGGTTCGCGACGATCGTGAACGCGTTGATCCCGGCGTTCAGCCCGTACAGGCCGCCGTCGAACTCACCGGCGCCGAGCGTGTCCGGCTCGAACTTGCCGGTGTCCAGCCCGTCGGCCTTCTTCAGGTCGAGCAGCGCGCCGCGGTCGGCGTACTCGCGCAGGTACTTCTCGTCCATCTGGATCACGTCGGGCGCGTCGTTGGCGGCGACGGTGGTGGCGAGCTTGTCCCAGTAGCCGGCCCACTCGCCGAACTCGCCCTTGATCTTGATGTTCGGGTTCTCCTTCTGGAAGGAGTCGATCACCTGCTGGGTGATCTTGTGCCGGGTGTCGGAGCCCCACCAGTTGAACCGGAGGGTGACCTCTCCGTTCGCGGAGTCACCGCCGCCGCCGGAGTCGCCACCGCAGGCGCTGGTGGCCAGCAGCGCAACGGCGGCCGCGACGGCGGCCAGGGCCCGCACCCGCCGGCGGGGCGGTGCGGTCAGTCGGGGTAGCGGCCTCATGGGGTGAACCTTTCTGACGATCGGGACTACTTGATGCCGGTGGTGGCGATGCCCTTGATCAGGAACCGCTGGCCGAGCAGGAAGGCGAGGAAGACCGGGACGAGGGAGACCACCGACATCGCGAACAGCGAACCCCACGACGTACTGGCGGTGGCGTCGACGAAGGCCCGGAGCGCGACCGGGACGGTGTACATCTTCGGGTCGGTCAGGTAGATCAGCTGGCTGAAGAAGTCGTTCCAGGTCCAGATGAAGGTGAAGATCGTGGTGGTGGCCAGCGCCGGCACCATCAGCGGCAGGATCACCCGCAGGAAGATGCCGCCCTTGCCGCAGCCGTCGATCCGGGCGGCCTCGTCGAGCTCGCGCGGGATGCCGCGGATGAACTGGACCATCAGGAAGACGAAGAACGCGTCGGTGGCCAGCAGCTTCGGTACGACGAGCGGCAGGAAGGTGTTGATCCAGCCGGCCGTGCTGAACAGGATGTACTGCGGCACGATCACGACGTGGATCGGCAGCATGATCGTGACCAGCATGATCGCGAACCAGAACTTCTTGCCGGTGAAGTTCAGCCGCGCGAACGCGTACGCGGCCATCGAGCAGGACACCAGGTTGCCGACGATGGAGCCCAGGACGACGGCCGCCGAGTTCAGCAGGTAGCGGGTGAAGGGTTCGGTGAGCGCGTTCCAGCCGACCCGGTAGTTGTCGATCCGCAGGTCGCGGATCAGGATGCCGGGGTCGCGGAAGATCTCGTTGCCGGGACGCAGCGAGCTGACGACCATCCAGATCACCGGGTAGAGCATCACCAGCGCGGTCGCGGCCAGCGCGATGTGCGTCAGCGCGGGGCGCACTCGCCGCCAGGCGAGCGTCGTACCGGAGGTGGCCGGGACCGGGCGGGTCAGGGTCTCAGTCGTCATAGAACACCCAGTACTTCGAGGCGACGAAGTTCGCCGCGGTGAGGACGGCGATGATGACGAGCAGGAACCACGCCATCGCCGAGGCGTAGCCCATGTCGAAGTTGCCGAAGCCGCGGTCGTACAGGTAGAGCGTGTAGAACATCGTCGAGTCGGACGGGCCGCCGGTGCCGCCGGAGACGACGAAGGCCTGCGTGAACGACTGGAACGCGTGGATGATCTGCAGCACCAGGTTGAAGAAGATGATCGGCGTCAGCAGCGGCAGCGTGACGCTCGCGAAGCGGCGCAGCGGGCCGGCGCCGTCGACCGCGGCGGCCTCGTAGTACATCGACGGGATCTGCCGCAGGCCGGCCAGGAAGATCACCATCGGGGCGCCGAAGGTCCAGACGTTCAGGACGACGAGCGTGCCGAGCGCCGTACTGGGGTCGGAGATCCAGCCCTTGCCGTCGAAGCCGAGCGGGGCGATCACCTGGTTGAGCAGGCCGTCGGTGCCGAAGACCTGCTTCCACAGGATCGCGATCGCGACGCTCGAACCGAGCAGCGACGGCAGGTAGAAGACCGAGCGGTAGAAGGCCATCCCGCGGACGCCACGATCCAGTACGACGGCCAGCAGCAGCGCGACCAGGAGCTGCAGCGGGACCGAGACCAGCACGTAGGTGAAGGTGACCTTCAGCGAGTTGTGCAGGCGCTGGTCGGACAGCATCCGGGTGAAGTTCTCCAGGCCGGTCCACTGCGGGGCCTGGATCAGGTTGTAGTCGGTGAAGGACAGGTAGAGCGAGGCGATCATCGGGCCGACCGTGATCACGAACAGGCCGGCCAGCCACGGGGACAGGAAGAGGTAGGCAGCGACGTTGTCCTTTTTCTGCCCACTCAATTTCTTTCCTCCGATCATTTGGAAAGCGTTTGCCCAGGCCGGTCAAACTAGTGGAGCGAACCGGTTCAGACAAGGCTTCACGGCTCGATTGCATGACCGGTTCCGGACACCTGCGGAGTCTTGACAGTGCGGCAGCGGCCGAGAACAGTACTGGGCATTTGGCAATCGTTTTCCCGCCGCTTTTCGGAGGCTCGTATGCACCGCCGCACGTTCCTCGCCGGATCCCTGGCCGGGCTGTCCGCCGGCACCGTCCTCCCCTCGCTCGCGTCCGCGGCCCCGGCCGCCGCGGACGAGGAGCTGCTGACCGCGCTGACCCGCTTCAACGAAACCCAGATCCCGCTCGTGCTCGGCAATTACCAGAGCACCGGCGACAGCGTCCGGACCGTCGCCCGGAAAGCACGCCGACTCGTTTCCGGCTACATCTGGAACCGGTCGCGTTTCCACCACGACGCGACGCTGCTCGCACCGCTACGTTTCCTGGTCGACAAACTCGAGAGCACCCAGCACGAGGACGGCACGTACGACGTCGGCAACCTGCACTCGCCGCCGGACAGCGCGTTCGCCGTACAGGATTTCTGCACGGTCTACGCACTGCTCGACGCGGACGGCAGCGCCGGGACGGTCGCGCACCGCGCGGTGCTCGAACGCGTGATCCGCAAGGCCGGGCCGGCGCTGGCCTCCGGCGGTGTCCACACGCCGAACCACCGCTGGGAGGTCTCGGCCGCGCTCGCGCGAACCCATCACCTGTTCCCGGACCGCCGGTACGCCGCTCGCATCGACGACTGGCTCAACGAGGGCATCGACGCGACCCCGGACGGGATCTACAGCGAGCGGTCGGCGACGTACGCGTCGGAGGTGACGAACCCGAGCCTGCTGACGATCGCTTGGCTGCGCCACAAGCCGGAGCTGATCGGCTTCGTACGGCGGAGCCTGGAGGCGACGCTGCATCTGCTGGAGCCGAACGGCGAGGTCGACACGATCGCGTCGCGGCGGCAGGACCAGACGCGGGTGCGGGAGGTGTGGTGGTACCTGACGCAGTTCCGGGAGCTGGCGCTGCACGACCGGGACGGGCGGTTCGCGACGGTTGCCAAGGACATCGAACGGCGTGGGACGGGTGAGTTGGGCGACTTCCTGGCCGAGGTGCTGGAGCGGCCGGAGCTGGCTGCTGTTCTGCCTCCTCTTGTCGCTGCGCCTGCTGACTTCGTGGCCGAGTATCCGGCGCACGCTTTGGCGCGGATCCGTCGTGGGGATCGGACCGCGACCGTGTTCGGGGGGACCGACTTCCACGACATCCCGGTGATCGCGTCGGGGCTGTCGACCAACCCGACGTTCTTCAAGCTGCGCAAGGGTGCGGCGATCCTCGACTCGGTGCGGTTGTCGCCACAGTTCTTCAGCACCGGGCATTTCCGGAGCGACGGGTTACGGCGTACGGGGTCGCGGACGTTCCGGCTGGCCGACGAGGTGAAGGTGCCGTACCACCTGCCGCTGCCGCGTCGCTATCGGCGCGACGACGGGGACTACCCGTTGACGCTGGACGGGCGGTTCTACGCGTCGATGGACTTCCCGCACCGGCCGAAGCAGTACCGGACGCTGCGGACGTCGGTGACGGTGTCCGAGGTTTCGGGTGGCTTCGATCTGGCGGTCGAGCTGGCGGAGTCGGAGGTGCCGTTCGCGATCGAGCTGTGTTTCCGGGCCGGTGGCTCGTTGAGCGGGGTGCAGGCATTAGATGCCCCAGGCAACTATCAGTTGGTGGAAGGGTTTGGCTCGTACGTCGTGGGGTCGGACCGGATCACGTTCGGCCCGGGGAACGGGGCCACGCGGGTTTCGATGGATCCGGGTGAGCGGTACACGCAGCTGAACGGCTCGCTGGTGCCGGACGGGCAGCGGGTCTACCTCACTGGGCGGTCGCCCGGGCGGTTGGTGCTGCAGCTGCGGACTTCCTGACTGTTCGTCGAGACGGCGGCTACGCTCCGCGCACAACGGCGTATCGGCAGGGTGTGGATGGTTGAACTGTCGGTCTGACGGGTGATACTGCTCGCAGACTGATGGTTCAGCCCCGAGCCATCGCCGGCGCGGCCCCCCGCCGCCGGCGGACCCGGTGCGACCCCACCGGCCGCCGACAACCCGAGGAGTATCCAGATCGTGGCTGCCGACAGCGCGGATCTGACCGTCCAGGTCGACCATCTCGGCCCGCACCCGCTGGTGCGGCTGTCCGGCGACGTCGACGTCGAGTCGGCCCCCGCACTGACCGAGACCCTCCGCGCGGTGCTGACGACGATCGGCACCAAACCGCTGGTCCTCGACCTGACCGAGGTCCAGTTCATGGACTCCAGCGGGCTGGGCGTCCTGGTCGGCGCCCACCAGCAGGCCGCCGTCCAGGGCGGTGCGCTGATCCTGGCCAACCCGCATCCACGGGTCGCGAAGATCTTGCGGATCACCAAGCTCCACAAGGTCTTCACGATCACGGAGACGGTGGAAGAGGCTCTGGAAAGCTGACGTCAGCGGGTGCGCTCTCGAAGCTGTCCCTCGGAGCGATTGGTCTGGGAGTGCCCCCGCGACGCCGACCCCGGCGCGACCTGCTGCGACTTCGGCGTCGGGTTCTGCGCCGCACTCGCCGCCTTCGCCAGGTCCGCGGCCTTCACCAGCGACCCGTCCTCCGCGCCCTGCGCGAGCGCCTGGCTCCCGTCGGTCGCCTGCTTCCGGTTCTCCTCGGACTGCCCGAGCGTCTCGACAGCCTTCCGAAGGACCTCCCGTACTCCGTCAGCTCCCTCCTGAGCGGCCCGCCCCCTCGCACCGGCCCGCATCGCTTCATCGATCCGCCGCCCGCCCTCGACGAGCGATCCCCGCGCCCTGTCCACAGCACCCCGCAGATCCGTCAGCTGATTACCCAGCCGCTTGAGCTCCGGCGTCTCCGTCCCGACCTCCGCGACCACCCCGTCGCGCGCCTTCAACCCCGTCGTCAGATCGTGCCCGGCCCGCTCCAGCGTGCTCCGAAGCCCGGCAACCTGCCGATCGACCTCCTCCAACGGCGCTGCCGACCCACCGCCGAGCTGCTTCGCCAGCCCCTCAGCGTCCCGCTGGACCCTCTCCATCAGCGGCACCGCCTCCCGCACCGCCTTCGCGACACCCTGCGCCAGATCCGCCAGCTCACTCATCGCTCAGCATCTCCCTGTCGTCGGCCACGGCCCACCCACCGTAGACGAGCCGCGGCGCAAACCCGTTGCCCCAGCTCCTCGTCCCGACCAGGATGAACACTCGTGCCCCGCCGCCGCCTGCTCGCCGACCTCACCCCGCTCCGCGAGTCGACCGACTTCCGCTGGCTCTGGGCCGGCCAGTCGCTGTCCGCCATCGGCAGCACGATGACCATGGTCGCCGTCTCCATCCAGGCGTACGACGTCACCGGCTCCTCGATCGCCGTCAGCGGCCTCGGCCTCGCCAACCTGATCCCGACCCTCCTGCTCGGCCTCTTCGGCGGCTCGATCGCCGACGCCGTCGACCGTCGCCGCCTCGTCCTCGTCACCAGCACCGGACTGATGGCCGTCGGCATCCTCCTCGCCGTACAGGCGTTCCTGCACTGGGACCGGCTCTGGCTCCTCTACTTGCTCACAGCAACCTCCGCCGCCCTCGCCGCCGTCGACGGCTCGGCCCGCCGTACGTTCCCGCCCCGCTTCCTCCCCCAGCGCCTGCTCCCCGCCGCCGCGGCCCTCAACCAGCTCTCGTTCCAGGTCGCGATCATCGCCGCCCCGCTGCTGGCCGGCGTACTGATCGCGACGATCGGCATCGGAGCCGCGTACGCCGCCGACGCCGTCACGTTCCTCGCCGCCCTGGCCGGCGTACGCCGCCTCCCGCCGATGCCCCCGGCCGGCGGCGGCTCGACGGTCAGCCTCCGTTCCGTTGCCGAAGGCATCCGGTACGCGACCAGGCACCCGCTGATCGGGATGATCTTCCTGCTCGACCTCAACGCCACCGCGCTGGCGATGCCGACGGCCCTCTTCCCCGCCCTCGCCGACACCCACTTCGGCGGCGGCCCACAAACCGTCAGCTACCTGTTCGCCGCCATCGGCGTCGGCGGCATCGTCGCCGCCACCCTCTCCGGCCCACTCGGCCACCTCCGCCACCAAGGCCGCGCGATGCTCGCCTCGGTCGCCCTCTGGGGCACCGCGATCGGCGCAGCCGGCCTCACCAGCCACCTCTGGCTGGCCCTCATCTGCCTGGCCACAGCCGGCGCCGCCGACATCGTCACCACGGTCTTCCGCGCCACGATCCTCCAAGCCAACACCCCCGACGAACTCCTCGGCCGCGTCAGCTCCCTCGACCTCATGGTCGGCATCGGCGGCCCCAACCTCGGCAACGTCCGCGCCGGCACCCTAGGCGGCCTCCTCGGCCCAGCCCCCGCCCTGGCCCTCGGCGGCCTGACCTGCCTCATCGGCGCAGGCATCCTGACGCTGTCGTCCCGAACGTTCCGCCAGTACAAGCCGTAGACCACCCCGCACCCGCCATCCACGCCCCCAGCAACAACCCACTGCCAGTCCTCGACAACCCACCGCGCAGCCTCCCCCGCCTCCAACCGCCGCAGCGTCTCCCGCGTCAGGTCCGACAACTCCCCGCACCTCGGACAACCACCGATACTCCGTCAGACTGTTCCCCGTGCCCCCGACCGACTCTGCCTGGCCCTGGCTGCAAGAACTCCTCGCCGAAAGCCCCGTCCCGGTGGAAGTCCTGGTCCCCGACGAGCCCGCAGCGTCAGCAGCGCTCGCCCAACTCCAGGTCACCGACCGCTCAGCCCTCGGCGCCCTGATCGGCAACACCGGCGGCCTTCTCGTCGACCACGGCTGGATCCGTGTCCTCGGCGGCTCGACCACCCCCGGCCTCGGCATCGCCCGGGTCAACGAGTTCCCGCCGCTCGCCGCCCCCACCTGGCGACCAGCAGACGGCCTGATCATCGGGTACGACGTACTGGGCGGCGTCTTCGCCCTCACCACCCCCGACTCCACGGCAGCCGGTCGCCCCGGCGAGCTCGGCCACGTCGGCTACTTCGCCCCCGACACCCTCACGTGGGAATCCCTCGAAATCCCCCACAGCCAGTGGGTGACCTGGCTCCTCTCAGGCGCCACCACCAAGTTCTACGAGTCCTTCCGCTGGCCCGGCTGGCAGGCCGAAGCCCAGCCCCTGACACCAACCCAAGGCCTCTCCGTCTACCCCTTCCTGTGGTCAAAGGAAGCCCAGTCCAACATCGCCACCACCAGCCGCCGCCCGGTACCGATGAGCGAGCTACTAGGCGCCGCCACCGACTTCACCAGCCAGCTGGGCATCCCGTCGCCAGGCTTCCTCGGCACCTTGTAGCCGACCGTGCGGCCGGGGTCGACGTGCACCACTGATCAACCCTCCAGTGCGGCCCCTGACCACCGATTCCCAGGCGTGGCGCTCGGTTGCGACAGCTGCTTGATCAGTGGTGCACGTCGGGCCCGGACACCTACAGCCGACCGCAGGCCCCGCGAAGGAAGTCGTCGCGCCGAGCCGTCGCCGTCGCGTCGTACAGCTCCGTCGGAGTGTTGAGCGCGGCCACGGCGTCCCAGTACGCGACGTCCGAGGCCTTGCATCCGGTCGCGGCTTCGTACCCGTCGAGCACCGCCGCCGGCGCCGCCGCCCCGAACGAGATCGCGACCTGCTTCCGCAACTCCCCGAGGTCAACCCCACCGGCTCCGACACCAGCCGTCTTCCAGTCGATCAACGCCGTGACCTCATCCCCGCTCCAGACGAGATTGCCCGGCCATACGTCCCCGTGAAGAAACACATGATCGCCCAATGGAAGCCCGTGCGCTCGGACCACCTCATCAGCCGCCTGCCGCAGCCCGGTCGTGGGTATCTCCCCCGTACGCCGATCCGCCGCGAAGTCATCCACCGCGATCGGTCGAGGCCGAAACGGCAAGTCCACCGATGCCTCGATCGAGACAGCATGCACCCGCGCAAGCACAGCCCCCGCAACCGCCTCAACGAAGCCACTGCCCAACTGCTCGCACCCTCGACAAGGCTCTCGAGCGTCGTCGGCACCCCGTCCAAAACTTCAAACCCCAGCAACCGAGGCGCCGGCAAGCCATACCTCTCGGCAACCTGAAGCCCCGCAGCGCCGGTACGCACCATCGCCATATCAATCCGCGGCGTCGGCGCCCGCAGCACCACTCTCGTCAGCCGCCCACCGCACTCGATCCCCAGCAACCAAGGCCCTTGATCACCATGCAACGCCTCGACCTCAAGCGTCCTGGCACCACCACCAACAGCTGCCCACTCCAGCACTCGCTCGGCCGGCCGTTCGCCGCCTGCGCCTTCAGCTTTCCCGCACACCAGCAGCCTAGCGACCGAGCGCGGGCTGTACGCCGTACGCCGGCCCGGCGGAGGTCCGAGTTAACGGCAGAGAGCGCACACAGGTAGCGGCAGAGAAGGCACGACCCTAGCGGCAGAGACGGCACACAGACGGCGGCAGAGGGCGCATCAAGCGCTAGATGGGTCAGCTAGCGGGGGCGGTCCAGCTCAGCGTGTAGCGCCAGAACAGGCTGCGTCGGATGCGGACGCCGGGGAGGATGCGTGCGGCAGCCTGGGCGATTTCCTCGAAGGGTTCGGTGGCCGTGGCGGTGGGGGCGGTCATGTGGGGCGGGGGTTCGGTTGCGCGGCGGGGGTGGACGACGGCGCCGATGATCGGGTTCAGGATGAGTGAGGCGATCGACCACGGGAGGTCTGCGCGGGATTCGCCGCTGAGGCCGATCACGACGAGGCGGCCGTTGGGGCGGAGGAGGTCGCGGGCCTGTTCGAGGGTGGGTTGGAGTGGGAGATGGTGCAGGACCGCGACGAAGGTGATGAGGTCGTAGCGGGTCCGGTGGGAGTCGTCGAACGGCTCGTTGAGGATGCGGACGTTGGGGAGGTCTGCGGTCGTACGGTGAGCCTGGGCTGCGGTGGGGGCGTCGGGCTCGATGCCGGTGACCGTGGGGAGGACGCCGGCGAGACGGCGGACGAGGTTGCCGGTGCCGCAGCCGACGTCGAGGGCGTCCGTTCCGCCGGCGGCGCGGACGCGGCGCGCGTGGTGGAGGACGAGCGTGGCGTAGGCGTCGTTGTGGGACCACGGGTGGGCGTCGTTGAAGCGGCCTACGGCGGTCAGTGCTCGCTGGAGGGCGGGAGACATGGTGCGACAGTACGGCGACGCTTGGGTCTAGCCGGGTGGGAGTCGAGCGCACGCGACCGCGAGACGACCGGCAGTCGCTTCAGGGCGTCCGCCCGCGCCCAGGGTGGATAGAACTACCGGTGGAGGAGCTCAGCCGCCTCGGAAGCCCAGTACGTGAGGATCGTGTCGGCACCCGCGCGCTTGATGCTGGTCAGGGTCTCCATGATCGCCCGCTCGCGGTCGATCCAGCCGTTCGCGGCGGCCGCCTCGACCATCGCGTACTCGCCGGAGATGTTGTACGCCGCGACCGGCACGTTCACGTGATCCCGCACCTGACGGATGATGTCCAGGTACGCCAGCGCAGGCTTCACCATCACCAGGTCGGCGCCCTCGGCGACATCGAGGTCGACCTCGCGGATCGCGTCGCGGCCGTTGCCCGGGTCCTGCTGGTACGTCTTGCGATCGCCCTGCAGCGACGACCCGACGGCCTCGCGGAACGGGCCGAAGAACGCCGACGCGTACTTCACGGCGTACGCCATGATCACGGTGTCGGTGAACCCAGCGGCGTCGAGCGCGTGCCGGACGACGCCGACCTGGCCGTCCATCATCCCGGACGGCCCGACCACATGCGCCCCGGCGGAGGCCTGCGCGACGCCCATCTCGGCGTAGATCTTCAGCGTCGCGTCGTTGTCCACGCGGCCGGCGGAATCAAGCACCCCGCAGTGACCGTGCGACGTGAACTCGTCGAGACAGAGGTCCGACATCACGAGCAGATCGTCGCCGGCCTCGGAGACCGCGTCGGCGATCGCGACGTTCAGAATCCCGGCAGGATCCAGCGCCCCGGACCCGACAGCATCCTTCTCAGCCGGTACGCCGAACAGCATCACCCCGCCCAGCCCCAGCTGCACGGCCTCGGCGACAGCCTTCCGCGCGGTGTCGCGCGTGTGCTGGTAGACGCCCGGCATCGAGCTGATCGCCACCGGCTCCCGGATGTCCTCGCGGACGAACATCGGCAGGATCAGCTGCCGCGGCTCGATCGTCGTCTCCGACACCAACCGCCGTACCGCCGCCGACGAGCGCAGGCGGCGGGGGCGGACATCCGGGAATCCAGGCATGGGCTAGCTCTTCCTCCGCGATCCCGCGCGCCGCTCGGACGGGCGGGTGACGGGTTCCCCCGCCTCGACCATGGTGTCACGCCGGTCCGCGCCGAAGCGGGCCAGTGCGTCGGCCAGCTCCTCGGCGGACGGCGACTCGGCCATCGCGTCGACGCGCAGGCCGTGCTCCTCGGCGGTCTTCAGGGTGGCCGGGCCGATCACCGCGATCACCGTGGAGGCGTGCGGCTTGCCGGCGATGCCGACCAGGTTCCGGACCGTCGACGACGAGGTGAAGACCACCGCGTCGAACTTGCCGGACTTGATCGCCTCGCGGGTCGGCGCGGGCGGCGGGGCGGCCCGGACGGTCCGGTACGCCGTGACGTCGTCGACCTCCCAGCCCAGGTCGGTCAGACCGGCGACCAGCGTCTCGGTCGCGATGTCGGCGCGGGGCAGGAAGACCCGGTTGATCGGGTCGAGCACCTCGTCGAACGGCGGCCAGTCCTCGACCAGCCCGGCGGCCGACTGCTCGCCCGAGGGCAGCAGGTCGGGGCGGATGCCCCAGGCGGCGATCGCCTCGGCGGTCTTCTCGCCGACCGCGGCGATCTTCAGCCCGGAGAACGCGCGCGCGTCCAGCCCGTACTCGTCGAACTTCTCCCGGACCGCCTTGACGGCGTTGACCGAGGTGAACGCGACCCACTCGTAGCGGCCTTCGACCAGGCCACGGATGGCCTTGTCCATCTGCTGCGGGTTGCGCGGCGGCTCGACGGAGATGGTCGGGACCTCTTCGGGCATCGCGCCGTAGCGGCGCAGCCGGTCCATCAGCGGGCCGGCCTGGTCCTTGGTGCGCGGCACCAGGATCCGCCAGCCGAACAGCGGCTTGGTCTCGAACCAGCTGAGCGCCTCGCGCTGCTCGACGACCGAGCCGACCACGATCACGGCCTCGCCGGTGACCTTCGCGGCGCGCAGGTCGGTGACGATCGTGCCGAGGGTGCCGACCACGCTGGTCTGGGCGGTGGTGGTGCCGCCGACGGTCGCGCAGACCGGCGTACCGGCGTCGAAGCCGGACTCGACCAGCGCGGCGGTGACGTCCTTGAGGACGTCCACGGCGTTCAGCAGCACCAGCGTCTGCTTCGGGTGCAGCCGTCCGAAGTCGAGCTTGGCCTCGGCCAGGTCGAGGACCGTGACCTCGCGCTCGCTCTTCACGGTCAGCGGGATTCCCGCGTACGCCGGTACGGCGCTGACCTCGCTGACGCCCGGTACGACGTTGAAGCTGATCCCCGCCTTGCGGCAGGCGGCGGCCTCTTCGGCGCCGCTGGAGAAGGTGAACGGGTCACCGGTCAGCAGTCGTACGACGTTCGCCGCGGTCTTGGCGGTCTTCACCACCAGCCGGGCCCGGGCGGCGACCTTCAGCGCCCGGCTGCCTTCGGCGCCGGAGCCGTCGATCACCTCGACGCCGGGCCGGCAGTAGGCCAGGAAGGCGTCGTGCTCGGGGCCCTCGACCACCACGGCGTCGGCGTTGGCCAGGACGTCGCGCCCGGCGATCGTCAGCAGCGCTGGATCACCCGGACCGACCCCGACGAACGTGACGTGCCCGAGCGGTCTGGTCTGCTTGGCCGTGCTGCTTGTCGCCGCGGCCTTCGCCGGCACCTTCTGCGGAGTCTGGGTGGCCGCTGCTGTCTTCGCGCTGCTCACGTCTGCCGTCGCCTTCGCCCTTGTCTTGCTCGTCTTTTCCGTCGTCGTGCCCCGTGCCGGTGTCATGTCTGCTCCAGCAACTCGTACGCCAGCGCCCGGCCGACCGCCTGTGGATCGTCGACCGACCCGTTCGCGGACAGCCTGCGGACCCCGTCGTCCTGACCGAGCGCTCCGCGCAGCCACAGCTCGGGCCCGTCCTCACCTTCGACCACCTCGGCCAGCGCCCCGACCGGCGCGGTGCACCCGGCCTCGAGGGTGGCCAGCAGCTGCCGCTCGGCGGTCACCGCGGCCCGGGTGGCCGGGTCCTCCAGCGGCGCCAGCGCGGCCAGTACGGCGGTGTCGTCGCTGCGGCACTCGATGCCCAGGGCACCTTGTCCCGGCGCCGGCAGCACCTGGATCGGGTCCAGCGTCTCGGTGATCTCGTCCAGCCGGCCCAGCCGGGCCAGCCCGGCCCGGGCCAGCACCACCGCGTCGAGCTTGCCTTCGGCAACCATCCCGATCCGGGTGTCCACGTTGCCGCGGATTCCGGTCAGCTCGACGCCGAGCCCGAGGGCCTCGATTTGCGCCTGCCGGCGGGGTGAGCCGGTCCCGATCAGGGCGCCGGTCTGCAGCTCGCCGAGGGTCAGGCCGTCGCGGGCGACCAGCACGTCGCGCGGGTCCTCGCGGACCGGGATCGCGCCGAGGGTCAGCCCCTCGACCGGCGCGGTCGGCAGGTCCTTCAGCGAGTGCACGGCGATGTCGATCTCGCGGGCCACCAGGGCGTCGCGCAGCGCGCTGACGAAGACGCCGGTGCCACCGATCTGCTCCAGCGGCGCGCGGTTCACGTCGCCGGTGGTGACGATCGGGACCAGCTCGACCTCGTGCCCGAGGGCCCGCAGCGCCTCGGCGACGTGGGTGGCCTGAGCGGTCGCGAGCGCCGACCGGCGGGTTCCGAGCTTGATCATGCGGACTCACCTCCGGTGGTGGTCTTGGGGGCGGTGACCGCGTCGACGGTCGCCGGGTCGAGCGCGAACAGCTCGCGCAGCGCGTCGGCGTACGTCGGGCCGCCCGGATCGGCGGCCAGTTCCTTCACGCGGACGGTCGGGGTGTGCAGCACCTTGTCGACGACGCGCCGGATGGTCCGGGCGACCTCGTGGCGCTGGTTCTCGTCGAGGCCGGGCAGCCGGCGGTCCAGGCGGGCCAGCTCGGAGTCGACCAGCTCGCTGGCCATCGCGCGCAGCGCGACGACGGTCGGCGCGACCGAGGCGGCGCGCCGGGTCGCCTCGAAGGCGCCGGTCTCCTCGCCGACGATCCGGCGGACCTCGTCGATGTCGTGCTCGCTGCCGCCCGCCGTACCGGCGAGGTCGGCCAGGGTGACCAGGGTGACGCCGGGGATCCGGGCGACGCCGGGCTCGACGTCACGCGGCAGCGCCACGTCCAGGACGCCGATCGGGCGCCCGTCGGAGGCGTTGCGGATCATCTCCTCGGTCAGCACGGTGCCGCGGGCCCCGGTGCAGCTGACCACCAGGTCGGCCTCGGCCAGAGCGTCCGGTACGCCGGCCAGCGGGATCGCCGTACCGCCGATCCGCTCGGTCAGCGCGATCGCGCGCTCGTGGTTGCGGTTCGCGATGGTGACGCTCGCGGCGCCGCCGTTGATCAGGGTCTGCGCGGCCAGCGAGGCCATCGAACCGGCGCCGACGATCAGCGCGCGGCGGCCCTCGAAGCCGCCGACGGCGTCCAGCCCGGCGGTGACCACCGAGCGGCCGGCCGAGTCGATCCCGGTCTCGGTGCGGGCCCGCTTACCGGTCCGCAGCGCGTGCTGGAACAGGGCGTTCAGGCCGCTGCCGATCGTCTCCAGGTCCTGGCCGACACGCAGCGACTCCTTCACCTGGCCGAGGATCTGGCTCTCGCCGACGACCATGGAGTCCAGCCCGACCGACACCTGGAACAGGTGCGCGACGGCGCCTTCCTCGAAGTGCACGTAGAGGTGCTCGGCCAGGTCGAGCAGCGGGACGCCGGTGATGTCGGACAGGATCGCGGTGACCTCGTCCATCCCGGCGTGGAAGCGGTCGACGCATGCGTAGACCTCGGTGCGGTTGCAGGTGGCCAGCACGGCCGACTCGCTGACGGCGGGACTGTGCTGGACGGTGATCGCCAGCTTGGTCGCCGCGTCCGCGTCCAGCGCGACCCGCTCCAGCACGGAGATGTCACCACTGCGATGAGAGATGCCGACGACCAGGTAGCTCACGCGCCGACACCTCCACCCACGGAAGGCAGATCGGGCAGACCGTTGATCGCAGGTAGTTCGGGCACCTCGGGGAGCGCCGCCTCTCCGGACTTTCGTTGTTCGTGGTACGCCAGGATCTGCAACTCGATCGAGAGGTCCACCTTGCGGATGTCGACGCCGTCGGGCACGGACAGCACCACCGGCGCGAAGTTCAGGATGCTGGTCACCCCGGCCGCGACCAGCCGGTCGCAGACCTCCTGGGCCGGACCAGCGGGAGTGGTGATGACACCGATCGAGACCCGGTCGGCGGCGACGATCTCCTCCAGCTCGGCGAAGTCGCGGACGACCATGTCGCCGATCCGCTCGCCGACCAGCTCGGGCGCCGCGTCCAGCAGCGCGACGATCCGGAAGCCGCGGGTGCCGAAACCGGAGTAGTTGGCCAGCGCGTGGCCCAGGTTTCCGATCCCGACGATGACGACGGCCCAGTCCTGGGTGACGCCGATCTCGCGGGCGATCTGGTAGCGCAGGTACTCCACGTCGTACCCGACCCCGCGGGTGCCGTAGGAGCCGAGGTAGGACAGGTCCTTGCGGAGCTTGGCCGAGTTGACGCCGGCCGCGGTCGCGAGATCCTCGCTCGACGCGGTGGCGATGCCACTGTCCGACAGCGCGGTCAGGGCCCGCAGGTACACCGGCAAGCGCGCGACAGTGGCCTCGGGAATGCCGCGTTCGGTTCGCGTCGGCGCGCCGGGGCGACGGCTGCGGGCAGGCGTCACAGTTCTCCTGGAAAGGTGGTTCGCGAGTCACTCGCCTCACGGCGGGCGACACCCCCACTCTAGGAGCTTGTGAACGTGAGAACAAAATCGGCGGTGACACCCATGACGGACGTCACGTCGAAACTCACGCTGTTGTCAAGGCCCTCTTCAGCCGGGCGGGGTCGACCCGCCAGAAGTCGTGCTGGCGGCCGTCGACGAAGGTGACCGGGATCTGCTCGCCGTACTCGCGGAACAGTTCGGGGTCCTGCGTGATGTCGATCTCGGTCCACTCCACGCCCAGCTCGGCGCAGACCGCGGCCACGATCGCCTGGGCGTCCTCGCACAGGTGGCAGCCGGGTTTGCCGTACAGCGTGACGCGCGCGCTCACCGGTCCGCCTCCCGGAGCCGGCCCTTGGCGACCTTGCCGGTGACCGAGTGCGGCAGGTGGTCGACCACCTCGACCTCGACCGGGCACTTGAACCGAGCCAGCCGCTGCCCGGCGTACGCGAGCACCTCGGCCACGTCGACGGCAGCACCGGTCGCCGGTACGACGAACGCCTTGACCGCCTCGCCGGTCTCCTCCGACGGGACCCCGATCACCGCGGCCTCGCGGACCCCGGGAGCACCGACCAGGACCTCTTCGACCTCGCTCGGGAACACGTTGAAGCCGCTCACGATGACCAGCTCGCGGAGCCGGTCGACCAGGTACAGGTCGCCGTCGGCGTCCAGGAACCCGACGTCGCCGGTCCGGTACCAGCCGTCGACGTCCGGGCCGTCCGCGCCGTCGGGCCAGTAGCCGGAGAAAAGGTTCTTGCCGCGGACCAGGATCTCGCCCGGGTCGTCGCCCTCGACGTCCTCGCCCTGCTCGTCGGCGATCCGCAGGTCCACACCGGGCAGCGGGCGGCCGACGGAACCCGGCTTCGGCTCCTCCTCGCCGAGCGTCGTGGTGACGCCCGGGGACGCTTCGGTCAGCCCGTACCCCTGGTGCACGAACAGGCCGGTGACCTGCTCGAACCGGTCGGCCAGCGCGCGGTCCAGGCTCGACGCACCGGTCAGCACGACCTTGACCGAGGCCAGCCGCTCGCGGAGGTCGTCGCGGGCCAGCAGCGCGTGCAGGGCCGGCGGCGCGAGCGGGAGCCGCGTCACGGCGTACGAGCTGATCAGGTCGACCGTGCCGGTCGAGTCGAACCGCTGGTCGATCACGAGCGCCGCGCCGGTGGCGATCGCCCAGCCGAGGACGGCGTTCAGGCCGAACGCGTGGAACATCGGGAGCACGCCGAGCACGACGTCCTCGGGGCCCATCCGGTCCTCGCCGAGCCCGGCCAGGTTCTCCACGTTGGCGGCCAGCGCGCGGTGGGTCAGCATCGCGGCGCGCGGGTCGCCGCTGGTGCCGGAGGTGTAGAGCAGGACCGCCAGGCTCTCCGGGTCGGTCTGCGGCGACAACGGAGCGTGACCGCCGAGGTCGCCGGCCCGGACCACCTTGACGCCCTCGAGCTTGTCCGCGAGGTCGCCGTCGGCGACCGCCAGGCGCGCCCCGGAGTGCCGGACGACGTTGCCGATCTCGGGCTTGGTGAGCCCGGTGTTCAGCGGTACGGCGACCAGTCCGGCGCGCAGACATCCCAAGTACGCCGTGACGAACTCGATGCTGTTGGCCATCAGCAGGACCACCCGGTACCCGGGCACCAGACCGGCACCGGCGTACCCCTGAGCGGTCCGCTCGACGGCCTCGTCGAGCTCGCTCCAGGTCAGTCGCCGGTCACCGTCGACCAGCGCGAGACGCTCCCCATGACGTCGCGCTGTGTCACGAAGAACATCCGCGAAGTTGAAGTTCACAGCGCGAGTCTGTCATGTTCCGGTTAAGGTGCTCAGAGTGACCAGGGACCTACGCGCCAGGTCCGTGCTGGCCGGTGAGGCGAGCGCGGCGGCGGCCGAGCTGGAAGCCGCGCTGGCGACCCCCTCGGTGAGCCACGCGGCCGCCTTCTTCGACGTCGACAACACGCTGCTGCAGGGCGCCTCGGTGTACCACCTGGCGCGTGGTCTGTACCGGCGCCGGTTCTTCACGTTCGCCGAGATCGCCGCCAAGGCCGGGCAGCAGCTCGCCTTCCGGCTGCGCGGCGAGACGCCCGACTCGGTCGCCAAGGCCCGCTCCTCGGCGCTGTCGTTCATCGCCGGGCACCGGGTCACCGAGGTCGAGATCCTGGTCGAGGAGATCTTCGACGAGCTGATGGCCGACAAGATCTGGCCAGGGACGAAGGCGCTCGCGCAGCAGCACCTGGACGCCGGCGAGCGGGTCTGGCTGGTCACCGCCGCCCCCGTCGAGGTGGCTCGGGTGCTGGCCCGGCGGCTCGGCCTGACCGGCGCGCTGGGAACTGTTGCAGCCCAGAGTGACGGGGTCTATACAGGTGTACTTGTGGGCGATATTCTGCACGGCCCGGCCAAGGCGGAAGCCGTCCGGGCACTGGCCGAGCACGAGGAGCTGGACCTGACCGCGTGCTCGGCGTACTCGGACTCGGTGAACGACTTGCCGATGCTGGAAATGGTGGGGAATCCGTGGGCGATCAACCCTGACAGCAGGCTGCGGCGGCATGCCCGGACGGCCGGCTGGCAGGTCCGGGACTACCGGACCGGACGCAAGGCGACGCGCCTCGCCCTGTTGACAGCGGGTGCTTCAGGCGTAACGCTCGGTGCTGTCTCAGCCGCTGTGGCCATCCAACGATGTCTCAGTCGCGGATGTGCCAGTCGTAGACGTGTCAGTTGAAACGGGGAGAGATCTTGACGACGCCGGAGCCGAGCCCGGACGGGATGAGACGTGCGGAGCTCGTCGATCGCGCCCAGGCTGGAGACGTCGGTGCATTCGGTGAGCTGTACGACGAGTACTCGCTCACCGTCTATCGCTACATCTACGCGCGGGTGTCGTCCTCGGCCCTGGCCGAGGACCTGACCAGCGAGACGTTCGTCCGGGCGCTGCGCGCGCTGGACTCGTTCCGCTGGCAGGGCCGGGACTTCGGTGCCTGGCTGGTGACGATCGCCCGCAACCTGATCACCGACCACTACAAGTCGGGCCGGGTCCGGCTCGAGGTGGTCACCGACGAGATCGAGACGCACGACCGGCAGACCGAGGGGCCGGAGGTCGACGTCCTGGCCGCCGCGACCGCCGAGGTGCTCCGGGACGCCGTCGCGGCCTTGCCGGACGAGCAGCGCGACTGCCTGACCATGCGATTCTTCGCCGGTCTGTCGATCGCCGAGACGGCCAAGGCGCTGGAGAAGTCCGAAGGCGCGGTCAAGCAACTGCAGTTGAGGGCCGTCAGGCACTTGGCGAAGGTAATCCCGAAGGACTTGAGGTGAGGCGGATGACAACCAAGGTCTTCCGTAACCAGTCAGGGAGTTTCTTCGTTTGCCTGGTGAGGACCTGTCGGTGACCCCGACTGGACCATTGAGGAGAACGAGAACTCATGAGTGACCTAACCAGGGCTCGAGCGCGCGCGGATGCCTTCGCGCACGCCGTCGATCACGGGCCCCGTCACTCTTCGCGACTGAGCGATGACCCTGAGTTGCTGGAAGCTGTGGAACTGGCCGGGCGGCTGAGGACCGCCGGGGCAGTGGCACCGCGACCGGAGTTCAGTGCCGAGCTGAGGCACCGTCTGCTGGAGCAGGCGGCCGCCAGGGCGGCGACGACTCCGACCGTTGTGCACAGCTCACCGGACAGCGAGGAGGACTTGCCGCCCCGCGAGGACGACGAGGCGTCCGTGACACCGATCCGTCATCGCCCCGGCCGGAGGATCCGGCTGGTGGCGAGCACCGCCGCGCTCGTACTGCTCGGAGGTGGCATCGGTTCCGCTGCCGCCGCCCAGCAGGCGATGCCCGGCGACACGCTGTACGGGATGAAGCGCAGCATCGAGAACGTCTCGACCAACGTCAGCGTCGGGGACGACTCCCGCGGCCGGCGGGACCTCGAGCACGCGATGACCAGGCTGTCCGAGGTGGACGCGCTGGTGTCGAACGGCGGCGACGTGGCCGTCATCAACAGCACGCTCGGCCTGTTCAACGACCAGGCCCGCAAGGGCGTGTCCCGGCTCGTGGCGTCGTACCAGCAAGACGACGACCCCGGCTCGATCACGGCGATCACGACGTTCATCACCAGCGCCCGCCAGGCCATGGGTGAGCTCGCTCCGAAGTTGCCGCCCGACTCGCTGAAGGCCGCCGTCGAGGCGGTCACCACGATCGACGAGCTGACCCGGCACACCAAGCTGGCCTGCCCCAAGTGCGACCAGCCGAAGCCGGCCAAGAACGTCACCGAGCCGAGCACGGAACAGCCGAACGCGCAGCCGAACGACCCCGAGGACCCGGTCAAGTCCGGCCCGACGGTGCCGTCGGCCAAGCCGAGCGCGAAGCCGAGCACGGCCCCGACCGAGGTGCCCGACACCACCAAGGTGGAGGAGCGGAACACGAAGCCGCCGACCAAGCTGCTCACCCCGCCCGGCAACCAGCCGTCCGGGACGCCGACGTCGACACCGTCCGGCACCCCGCTCCCGAGCCTGCCCACCCCCGGAACGCCGAGCTGGCCCTGGCCGTTCCCGACCCTGAGCCTGCCACTGCCGACGATCAACCTCCCCGGCGTGATCCAGACTCTGCTGCCTCCCTGGAAGTAGCACCTGAAGTGAAAGAGCCCCCGGCGACAGTGTCGCCGGGGGCTCTTCTCTTTATTGCACTGCTTTGAGCCAGGCGTCGTGGTGCTGCTCGATGTACTCCGCGGCCGGTCCCCAGTAGTCGGCGTGGCCTTCCGCGTGCAGGCGAGACCACGGCTGCTCGCCGGTCTCGGCACCGCGGACCAGCAGCTCGAACATCCCGCGGGTGTGCGCGGCGATCGCCCGCGGGAACTCGCGCCGCTCGGCATCCGCCAGTCCGTAGCCGTCGACCAGCGCCCGCAGACGCGGCGCGTTCTCGGCCGGGACGCCGCCGGCGTGCAGCGGTACGAAGCTCTGCGCCGTGTAGGCGAGATCCCAGGAGCGCGAGGCCGGGCCCACGCCGTCCCAGTCGATGAAGACCCAGCGATCGCCGTCGATCACCAGGTTCCACGGCGCGAGATCGTTGTGACAGATCAGCCGGCCGCCCGCAGGGTCCGGGATCGGCTGGTACCAGTGCGCGTCAGCGGGTGGGGTGAACGTCGCCATCGTGTCGTGCAGGTCGCGGATCAGCCGACCGAGCCGGCCCAACTCGTCGAGCGTGAGCGCCGGGAGCTCCATGGCGGTGCTGCCGGGCACGTACTCCAGAACGTGCCGGCCCTTCTCGTCGCGCCCCAGCGTGCGCGGCGCGGCCGGGAACCCCGCCTGGTGCAGGTGGTCGAGGACGGCCTCGACGGCCGGCGTGGAGGCGGTGACCGGTTTGCGGACCGTCGTACCGACGCGAACGACCGCGTCGGCGACGTTGCCGCCGTGCAGCGGCTCCTCGACCTCGCTCAACGCTCAGAAGAAGACGCTGCGGCGCTGCATCAGCAGGGCGTACAGGGTCTGCTGGATGGTCTCGCGGACCTGGTCGGTGACGTTGAAGACCAGCATCGGGTCGTCGGCGGCGCCGTCCGGGAAGTCGTCGGTGCGGATCGGCTCGCCGAACTCGATCAGCCACTTCGACGGCAGCGGGACCATGCCGAGCGGGCCGAGCAGCGGGAAGAACGGGGTCACCGGGATGTACGGGACGCCGAGCAGCCGGGCCAGCGACGCGATGTTGCCGACCAGCGGGTAGATCTCCTCCGCGCCGACGATCGAGCACGGCACGATCGGTACGCCGGTCCGCATCGCCGCGCTGACGAAGCCGCCGCGGCCGAACCGCTGCAGCTTGTAGCGCTCGCTGAACGGTTTGCCGAGACCCTTGAAACCTTCCGGCCAGACGCCGACCAGGTTCCCCTCTCGGAGCAGCCGCTCGGCGTCGTCGTTGCTCGCCAGCGTCGCGCCACCCTTGCGGGCCAGCTCGCCGACGAACGGCGTCCGGAAGACCAGATCCGCGGCGAGCGTGCGCAGCGGGCGGTTGGTGTGGTCGGCGACGATCAGCTGGGTGATCAGGCCGTCCAGCGGCATCGTGCCGGAGTGGTTCGCGACGATCAGCGCGCTGCCGGTGTCGGGGATGTTCTCGATCCCGCGCACCTCGACCCGGAACCACTTCTCGGCCAGCGGGCGTAGCCCGGCGAGCAGCACCTGGTCGGTCAGCTCGGCGTCGTAGCCGAACTCGTCGACCTCGTACTGGCCGGTCAGCCGCCGGCGCAGGAACGCCAGCCACTCCGCGACCTTCTGCTCCCCGGCCGCGCCGAAGAGGTCCCGCACCATCCGCTCGAACGCGACGAAGTCAGGAGCTGAGGCATCCACAGACTGATCAGGTACAGAGTTGTCCACAGAGATCTGAGGATCTTCTTCGGCCTGAACCTCAGACTCGATCTTCTTGTTCTTCTTCCCCGCCAGCGAGCGCGGGGGGGGGGGGGGGGGGGGGGGGGGGGGGGTGGGCGGGGGGGGGGGGGGGGCGGGGGGGAGGGGGGGGGGGTTCGTTGTCGGGAAAGAAGGCGACCCAAACCGCTGGGGGGAGA
>NZ_JBVJNV010000003.1:325029-418460 GCF_055583505.1 Kribbella sp. NPDC104740
ACCCCAGACCCGACCCTCTTCTCTCCCCCCCCCCCCCCCCCCCCCCCGCCCCCCCCCCCCCCCCCCCCCCCCCCACTCCCCCGCCCGGGTCGCCCGCCGGAGCCGATCGGGATGATCTCCGCGTCAGCCACGGAGCGCTCCCAGCCCGGCGGTGAGCAGCTTCGACGCCGTGGTCATCGCGCCGGTGCTGATCGAGGCGCGGAAGTCGTCGAACGCCTCCGCGGTCGTGTACCGCGGCTCGAAGGCGAACTCGGTCCGCATCCGGGTCGTGTCGACCGCGCGGCCGTAGGTGAGGAAGGTGATCTGGTCCGGCGAGAAGTCGGCCAGCCGCGCCCGCCGGACGACGGCCGCCGTGCTCGAGGCCGTGAACGAGGGCAGCCGGACCACCGGGCGGCCGAGCCGCCGGATCGCCTGGGACAGCACGAGGACACCGTCGCCGGCCAGGTTGAACGTGCCCGGGAGGTCCTCGACGGTGGCGTGGTGGATCGCCTCGACGCCGTCGCTCTCGTGCAGGAACTGCAGGCGGGCGTCGTACCCGAAGACGGTCGGGACGACCGGCATCGCGAAGTAGCGGGTGATCGGGGAGTCGGTCTGCGGGCCGATCCAGTTCGCCATCCGCAGGGTGCTGACCGTCACGTCGGGACGGCGCCGGGCGAACCCGCGCACGTAGCCCTCGACCTCGACGGCGTCCTTGCTCAGCCCGGTGTGGTGGATCGCGCGCGGCGCCATCTCCTCGGTGAACATCGCGGGGTCGCGAGGACCCGCGCCGTACACCGTGGTCGACGACTTGACCACCAGCTTGCGCAGGCCGGGCGCCTTCTGGCACGCGGCGAGCAGCTGCATGGTGCCGATGACGTTGATCTCCTTCATCGACGACCGGCCGCCGGCGCTGCCAGGGGTCGCCACCACGCCCGTGTGGACGACAGTGTCGACGTCCTCACCGGCGATGACCTTGGCGATCACGGGGTTGCGAATGTCGGCCCGGACGAACCGGACCCGGCCGAGCTCGGCCCGCGGCGGGACCACGTCGATCCCGATCACGGTCCCAATGGAGGGGTCCGCGGCCAGTCGCCGCGCACACCGAGCGCCGGCGTCCCTGGAGACGCCGGTGACCATCACCACCTGTGCCACGAGTGACCCCCAGCCAGACAGCAACCCCGCACAACGCCGCTCTGGTGACCAGAGCGGCTGGAACTGCTTACTTGCCGAGCTTGCGGCGCTGCACCCGCGTCTTCTTCAGCAGCTTGCGGTGCTTCTTCTTCGCCATCCGCTTACGGCGCTTCTTGATAACCGAACCCACAGTTGGACCTTCCAAACTTAAAGAGAGCGTCGGCAAAGCCTACCCGTAAGTGTGCGTAGGCACCTAAGTGAGGGGTAGGTAAGGGGGATGAGAGCTCGATACAACGGCGTCGCCGACTGGTACGCCGCTCGCAGTACGCACTGGGCCGAGGACAACCGCGACGACCTGCTGGAGCTGCTCGGACCCGGCCCGGGAAGGCTCTGTCTGGACCTTGGCTGCGGCACCGGAAACTACTTCGAGATGATCGCTGAGACCGGGCGCAGGATCGTCGGCCTGGACCGTTCGGCGGACCAGTTGCGGTACGCGAAGGCGAGGGGCGGCGTGCCGCTGGCCGAGGGTGACGCGGCCCGGCTGCCGTTCGCGGACGGGAGTTTCGACGACGTCGTCGCGTTGTGGATCTCGACCGATCTCGACGACTTCCCGGGGACGTTGCGCGAGGTCGCACGGGTGTTGCGGCCGGACGGGTTGTTCTACTTCTACGGCGCGCACCCGTGCTTCAACGGGCCGCACATCGAGTACCAGGAGGACGGCGGGCGGCTGGCGCACCCGACGTACCGGCAGTCGGGCTGGCACGAGCCGGCGCCCTGGACAGGGGACGACGGGATCAGGCGGACGGTCGGGATGCGGCACACACCGCTGGCCGAGTTCCTGAACGCGTTCCTCGCCGCCGGGCTGCTGCTCGATCACGTGGTCGAGCCCGCCGGTGGGCCGGTGCCGGCGGGGCTGGCAGTCCGAGGGAGGCGGATCGGGTAAGCGCCGCTAGTCGGCCAGGTGCGACCAGATGCGGAGCTGCAGGTCGCGGCTCTTCTGCATCAGTTTGATCGGCGGAAGGTCGGTCGGGGTGTAGCCGGTGCGGGTGGCGACGGCCTCGCTGGCCTCGTTGCCCGGCTCGATCTCAAGAATCACGCGGTGCAGACCGAGCACCTCGTGCGCATACCCGGTCAGTACGTCGAGCGCCCGCCCGGCCAGCCCCCGCCCGCGGTACGCCGAGCCGACGACGTACCCGAGCGCGCTGGTCCGCTGGTTGATCATCACCTCGCCGAGCGGCTGCTCGCCGTCGGTGGTGATCGCCAGGTGGATCCGCCCGTTGTCGGTGTGCGCGGCGTCGTAGTACTCCTCGGCCGCCGCCAGGTCGAACGGCGTTCGCAACGGCGTCCAGTACGCGATCTCCGGGTCGTCGAACAGCGCCGACATCGCGGCCAGGTCACCGCGCTCCCACTCGCGCAGCACCAGCCCCTCCGCTGCGATCCGCAGCCCCGGACCGCCGTACCTGATCGCCATGCGGGTCAGTCTGCAGCAGGATCGCGCCGCAGGCGATACCAGATTTCGCGCACCGGGCCGAGCGAGACGAGGCCGCTTCCGGCGCTCTCCTCGGCCAGCGCCGGCGCGAGCGCGGCGACCGCCCGGGCCATCACCGCTTTGTTGCCTTGAGCAAGGGCTGCCTCGCCGACCAAGGTCCAGAGCAGTTCCTGGAGGAGGTCGTGCGGCGGGTCCGGTACGTCGTCCAGGCCGGCGCCGGTGAGGAGAGGCCGCACCCACGGTTCGTACGGTCCGTAGTCCGCGTCGGCGTCCAGCGGTGCGTTGCCGAGCCGCACGGTGAGGATGGCGAGGGCGAGCAAACCCCCTTGCAGGCCAGGCATTCCGGCGCCGTCGAGGAGCTTGGCGGCATCACGGTAGGCGGCTTCGCTCGGGTCACGCAGTACGGCGTACCAGCGGGTGAAGACGGCGACCAGCGGCGTCTCGTACCGCGCCGCCAGCTCGTCGGCCGCGGCGGCGTGAAGGCCGGCCACGACGAAGTCACCGAGGGCCGCGCGGGTCTGGATGCGGATCAGATGACCGAGCACCTCGTACGTCGGGAGTGCGTGCTTGCGGGCGAGCGCGATCAGCTCGACACCGATGAAATCGCGTTCCAGCGCGAGTCCGGTGCTGTGGAAGGTCTGCATGAACTCGCCGTTCAGCGCGAAGGCGAGCAGCGCTGGATCTTCCAGCTCACGAGCAATCGCCACTGCCTCCAGCGCGGCGGCCCGTGCGCGCGGCGAATCACTCCCCCGGGACTCGATGGCGATCGTCGCCAGCAACCGTGCTCTCAACTGCACGGACGACAACTGCTCGAGTGTCCGCTCAGCTGCCGCGACCACTGTCGCGGCTTGCTCCTCGTCGTCCGAGCGCGTCCAGATCGCCGGTACGTCGTACGCGCCGATCACCCGCGCCGTCAGCTCCGGATCGCTCAGCTCCTCGGCCGCCGCGATCGCCGCCACCCGCTGCTCCCGCGCCGCCACCAGCCCACCGCCACCAGTGATCGCCAGACTCCGCAGCAACCCCACCGTCGACTCCAGCCGCGCCCGAGCCCCCACCGCGTCGTACGACGCGACAGCCCGCTCCCACACAGCACTGGAGCTCTCCTGCAAGTGCTCAGCCTGCCGCAGGATGTCGCCCTCCAGCTGTCGCAGCCCCGGCCCGGGATCGACTCCCAACTGCTCCACCAACAGCCCCCGAGCCCGCCGTAGCACCGCCAGCGCATCCCCCTGCCGCCCCGACCGGTAGAGCGCCAGCGCCAGCAGCCGCCAGCCCTCCTCCCGCCACGGGTGCTCAGTCACGTGTGCATCCAGCTCAGCCACGGCCTCCGCAGCCCGCCCCGACCCCACCCGCCCCGCCGCGACCAGCTCCACCGCCTGCAGCCGCAGCTCCGTCAGCCGCGCCCGCTCCGCTCGCGCCCACGGCTCGTCAGCGAACTCGGCGTACGCCGGCCCGCGCCACAACCGCAGCGCCTCCTCGACCCCGACGCCGTCCCGCACCGCCCGCTCGAACCGCCAGGCGTCGACCCCGTCCTCCGGCAACCGCAGCGCGTACCCCGGCCCCTCGGTCACCAGCACCTGCGGCTTCCCCCGCGCGGGCCGCTCCGGCTCCACCGCCCGCCGCAGCGCGGCCACGAACGTCCGCACCGCACTCACCGCGCCTGCCGGCGGCGCGACCCACAGATCGTCGACCAGTACGTCGACCGGCACCACCCGCCCGCGCGCCACGATCAGCCGCCCGAGCACCGCCCGGTGCCGCGGCCCCTTCAGCGCGAGCGCCTCCCCGTCCTTGCCCCAGGCAACAACAGGCCCCAGCACCCCGAACCCCGGCCGCTCAGTCACTCCCCAAAACTAGCGCCCACCCGAGCACCCCCGAGCCGCCGCGGCGCGGGCGGCGCTCATCAAATGCTCATTCGGGCGCAGCAGGCTTGGCCACAACTGGCCATTGGTGATGGGAGCTTGATGAGCGGGATGACTGGGTTCGAGGATCAGCGGGTGGTTGTGGCTGACGGAGTCGCGTTGAACGTGGCGGTGGGTGGGGTCGGGAGCCCCGTGGTGCTGCTGCACGGCTTCCCGCAGACCCACCTCATGTGGCGGCACGTCGCCGCCGAGCTGGCCGAGCACCACACGGTGATCTGCCCCGACCTGCGCGGGTACGGCGCCAGCGACAAGCCGGTCGAGGCGACCGAGGACACCTACTCCAAGCGCACGATGGCCGCCGACATCGTCGCCCTCGCGAGGGAGCTCGGCCACGAACGCTTCGCGCTGGTGGGCCACGACCGCGGCGCGCTGGTCGCGTTCCGGGCGGCGATGGACCACCCGGAGGCGGTGACACACCTGGCGAGCCTCGACGTGCTGCCGACCCTCGACATGTGGTCGGTGATGCAGGGCACCTCGGCCGCAGTCGGCTTCCACCTCTACCTGATGGCTCAGCCACCCGGCCTCGCCGAGACGATGATCACCGCCAGCGCCGACGCGTTCTTCGGCTACTTCCTCGACCTGTGGGTGAAGAACCCGCAGGCGATCCCCGCCGACATCCGTACGGCGTACCTCGACGCCTGCCGCGGTGCGGTCCCGTCGATCGTCGCCGACTACCGAGCGAGCGCCGGCATCGACGTACGCCACGACCAGGCGGATCTGGACGCCGGGCGGAAGCTCTCCATGCCTGTCGCCGTGATGCAGCAGGACTGGGGCACGGCCCTCGGCTTCGACGCCGCCGCCCGCTGGCGCGCCTGGGCCGCCGACCTCGTCCACCACACCACCACCAGCGGCCACTTCATGGCCGAGGAGTCCCCGCACGAGGTCACCGACCTCATCCGCCAGCTGCTGAAGCGCTGACGCAGGGCAAGGCGCAGCGGCCGGTCCCTGGGGGATTCCGGCCGCTGTGCTTCTCGTAGTTATCCGGCCTGGAAGAAGGCGCCCTTGAGGTAGTCGTGCACCGCGTCCTCCGACACCCGGAACGACCGGCCCACGCGGACCGCGGGCAGCTCGCCGGAGTGCACCAAGCGGTACACCGTCATCTTGGACACGCGCATGGCCGTGGCGACTTCAGCCACGGTCAGGAACTTCACCTCGGCGAGCGGCTGCTCACCGCCGGACTTCTTTGATGCCATAACGCACCGCACTTCCAGCACGGATCGTGCGCCGGCTTCCCCTCCGGCACCTCCGCCCGTGCATGAACCGAGCGTAGTGGCTGATGGTACGAATGGGAAAGAGGGTGTCTGGTGTGACTCGGCCGAACGCTCGATTCAGTACGTCGGGTCGAGGCCGAGCAGCGGGAACGAGATGTCCCGGGTGGCCTTGATCGAGCGGTCCAGCCAGGTGTCGGGGTTGTAGCCGGACGCCCAGGACTCGTACGAGCCGTCGTTGCCGTCGGTCATCCGGCCGGGCGCGATCCGGGCGTAGCGCAGCTTGACCTCCTCACGCCAGGACTCCGGTACGGCGGTCGTCGGCTCGATCGGCTTCCCGGCGACGATCGCCAGCAGGTGCGTCCAGGCCCGCGGGACGACCTCGATGATCGCGTAGCCGCCGCCTCCGGTCGCCACCCACTTGCCGCCGCAGACCTCGTGCGCGAGGTCGTGCAGCGCCGCGTACGCCGCGCGCTGGCCGTCGACGGTCTTGGTCAGGTGCGCGAGCGGGTCCTCGACGTGGGAGTCGCAGCCGTGCTGCGTGACCAGGACGTCGGGCCCGAACGCCTTCACCACGTCCGGGACGATCGCGTGGAACGCGCGCAGCCAGCCGGCGTCGCCGGTACCGGGCGGGAGCGGGATGTTCACCGCGGTGCCCTCGGCGCCCGGGCCGCCGGTCTCCCCCGCCGCACCCGTGCCGGGGAAGAGCGTGGTCGGCGACTCGTGCAGGCTGACGGTGAGGACGCGCGGGTCGTCGTAGAAGACCGCCTGGACGCCGTCGCCGTGGTGGACGTCGACGTCGACGTACGCGACCTTGCGGGCGCCGTGGTCGAGCAGCCACTGGATCGCGATCGCGGGGTCGTTGTAGACGCAGAAGCCGCTGGCCTGGGCGCGCATCGCGTGGTGCAGGCCGCCGGCGATGTTCGCGGCGTGCAGGACCTCGCCCTCCCAGACCGCGCGGGCGGCCTCGACGGAGGCACCGGCCACGTGCGCGGAGGCGTCGTGCATGCCGGGGAAGCAGTAGGTGTCGTCGGTCCCGAGCCCGTGCCGCAGGTCGGGGACGTCCGGATCCTGGCCGGCCCGTTTCACCGCGGCGATGTACTCCGCGGTGTGCACGGTGCCCAGGAGCTCGTCGGACGCGGTCGGGGCCGGGACCACCCGCAGCTGGTCCAGGACCCCGAGGGCCCGGGCCAGCTTCACCGTGAGCTCGACCCGGACCGGGCTCATCGGGTGGCCGTGGCCGAAGTCGTACGCCGTCAGGCCCTCGTCGAAGACCAGCATCGCCTCACCACTCATGCCCAAGACCTTAGCCCCGGCCGCACCAACACGCCCGCCGGAGCGTTCACCGGCAAACCAACGCAACGACACTCTGCGCCGACGTTGCGTTAGATTCTCATCCAGTGCAATGAAATAGCCGCTCTGAACTGCACAAATGCCTCACGCGTCGATCATTGTTGTTGCCGGATCCATGAACGCAACGTAGCGTTTCCCTCATCAGAAACACCAACGACAACATCCCGGAGACCATCATGCAGACCTTCGCCAGCACCGCCCCGATCAGCACCGTCATCGACATCCCGGCCGGCCGGATCCAGCTCATCGCCGCCGACCGCACCGACACCACCGTCGAGGTCCGGCCCGCCGACGCGGACAAGAACCGCGACGTCAAGGCCGCCGAGCAGACCACCGTCGAGTACGCCGACGGCGTGCTGCGGATCGTCACCCCGACCAAGCACCAGATCCTCGGCAGCTCCGGCTCGATCGAGGTCACCGTCCAGCTCCCGACCGGCTCGCGGGTCGAGGCCACGGCGGCCGGGGCCGAGCTGCGCGCGGTCGGCCGGTTCGGTGACTTCGCCTTCGAGGGCGCCCAGGGCGACCTCAAGATCGACGAGGCCGCGACCGTCCGGGTCGACACCAAGGCCGGCAACGTCACGGTCGGCCGGCTCACCGGCAACGCCGAGATCACCACACTGCAGGGCGACCTCACCATCGACGACGCCGTCAGCGGCACCGTCGTCCTGACCACGCAGGCCGGGAACATCTCGGTCGGCTCCGCGGCCTCGGCCGCCCTGGACGCGGGCACCACGCTCGGCCGGGTGCAGAACTCGCTCAAGAACGACGGCGAGACCGCCGTGACCATCAAGGCCACCACCACCAAGGGCGACATCACCGCCCGCGGACTCTGAGCAGAGGACAACCACCGTATGACCAGCACGCAGGACTACCAGGCGGCGGAGCAGCTGCTCCGCCGCCCCGCCCGCCCCGGCGAGCTCGTCGTCGGGGACAAGGTCCGGCCGCAGTGGATCGACGGGGGCGCCCGGTTCTGGTACGCCGTCAACACCGGCACCGAGCACCGGATCGTCCTGGTCGACCCGGCCGCGGGCACCCGTGAGATCGTCGCCGAGCCGCCCGCGCCCACCGCGCGGGGCAACGCCGAGGACCCCACCGCGCCGGGCTCCGCCGACACCGACGCCGAGGCGCCCACCGGCAGCCCGTCCGCCAATCCCCTCGACGTCGCATCCCCCAACGGCAAGTTCGCGGTCTCCCGCCGGGGCCACGACCTCTGGGCGGTTTCTCCCGACAGCGAGTGGGCCCTGACCACCGACGGCGAGGCCGACCACGCGTACGGCGCCGGCCCGTCCTCCACCGCCAACCCGACCCTGCTCCGCAAACTCGGCATCCCGTACCTGCCGCCCGCGGTCGCCTGGTCGCCCGACTCGACCAAGGTGCTCACGCACCGCACCGACGAGCGCGACGTCCGCCAGACCCACCTCCTGGAGGCCCGCCCGGCTGACGGCAGCGCCCCGGCCGTCCACACCCAACGCTTCCCGTACGCCGGTGACGAGCACCTGCCGCTGGCCGAGCTGGTCGTCCTGGATGTTGCCACCGGCAACGTGATCCGCGCCCAGGCCGAGCCGCTGCAGACGCCGGTGATGTCCCCGGTCACAGCCCAGTGGGCGTGGTGGGCCCCGGACAGCTCGGCGGTCTACTACCTCAGCCGTCCGCGCGACCTGCGCACGCTCACGCTGCACCGCCTCGACCCGGCGACCGGCGAGGTCACCACGGTGATCACCGAGTCCGGCGAGACCCGTGTCGAGCCCAACCAGTTCATGACCGAGGCGCCGATCGTCCACACCACCACCGACCACATCCTCTGGTACTCGCAGCGCGACGGCTGGGGCCACCTCTACCGGTACGACGTCCGCACCGGCGAACTCCTCAACCAGGTCACCTCCGGCGACTGGGCAGTCCGCCAGATCCTCCACGTCGACGAGCAGGAGCAGGTCGTCTACTTCACCGCCTCCGGCCTGGTCGCCGAGGACCCCTACCGGCGTACGGTCTGCCGGGTCGGGCTGGACGGCACCGGCTTGGCCAAGGTCACCGACGACGACCAGGACCACGTCGTCACGGTCTCCGCGAATCACCAGTACTTCGTCGACTCCGCCTCGACGGTCGAGACGCCGCCGGTGACCAGCGCCCGCGACTGGGACGGCAAGGTCCTGGTCGAGCTCGAACGCGCCGACATCAGCAAGCTCGTCGCGACCGGCTGGACGGCGCCGGAGCGCTTCCGCGTGAAGGCGGCCGACGGCGTCACCGACCTGTACGGCGTGCTCTACCGACCGCACGGCTTCGAGTCCGACCAGCGCTACCCGATCGTCGACACCCTCTACCCGGGCCCGCAGGTCACCCGCGTCGCGCCCTGCTTCGACCCGGGCGGCATGGGCCTCGACGCGGAACCCCTGGCCGCGCTGGGCTTCGTGGTGATCGCGCTGGACGGCCGCGGTACGCCGGGCCGCAGCAAGGCGTTCCACGACGCGTCGTACGGGCACCTGGCCGACGCGGGCTCGCTGGAGGACCACGTCGCCGCGCTGCACCAGCTGGCGGCCACCCGGCCGTGGATGGACCTGGACCGGGTCGGCGCGTTCGGCCACTCCGGCGGCGGGTACGCCGCGGCGCGGGCGATGCTCGACTTCCCGGCGACGTACAAGGTCGGTGTGGCGATGTCCGGCTCGCACGATCCGCAGTTCTTCAACGCCGGCTTCGCGGAGGCGTACGACGGCGCGGACGCCCCCGAGATCTGGGCCCGCTCGTCGAACGGGCAGGCCGCCGACCGGCTCGAGGGCAAGCTGCTGCTGGTGCACGGGGAGATGGACGACCAGGTCCACCCCGACCACACGCTCCGGCTCGCCGACCGGCTGATCGCCGCGAACAAGGCGTTCGAGCTGCTCGTCGTACGGGGTGCGGAGCACGCGTTTCTCGACTGTCTCGCCTACGTCCGCGGGCGTTGCTGGGACTTCCTGGTCCGCGAGCTGGCAGGCACCGAACCGCCCGGCCACCGGCCCGAGCCGATCGTCATCGGACCGGAGCTCTTGGCCGAGATGTTCGCCTGATCTATGCTGCTCAGTGTGAACCGACTGACCTTGCAGCAGTGGTGGGCCGCCTGACGGCGGACCCCCAGCGTTCACACGCATCCAGAGGCCGCCTCGCCGAGGCGGCCTCTTTTGTTGGCCTCGGACGGGGTGGCGACTCCACCCACAGAAGAGGACGAACAAGATGACTTCGGTGTCCGGCATCATGCCGACCGGCCGGCTGACCCTCGGCAACCACCTCGGCGCGCTGCGCCGCTTCACCGACCCGGACGGGTTCTACTTCGTCGCCAACCTGCACGCGATGACCATGCGGCACGTGCCCCGGCGGCTGGCCGAGCTGACCCGGGAGACCGCGACGCTGATGCTCGCGGCCGGCTCCCCCGAGGGCACGGTGTTCGTGCAGTCGGAGGTCCCGGCGCACGTCCAGCTCGGGTACCTGCTCGAGTGCACGTCGTACGTCGGGGAGCTGTCCCGGATGATCCAGTACAAGGACAAGGGCCGGGACAGACCGATGACCCGGGTGTCGCTGTTCACCTACCCGTGCCTGATGGCCGCCGACATCCTGCTCTACGGGACCGACCGGGTGCCGGTCGGTGACGACCAGGACCAGCACGTCGAGCTGGCCCGGGACGTGGCGATCCGGTTCAACCGCGAGTACGGCGAGACGTTCGTCGTGCCGGAGCTGGCCAAGGCGGCGTTCGCGACCCGGATCAAGGACCTGCAGACGCCGACCGCGAAGATGAGCAAGTCCGACGTCGACGACGCGATCGGGACGATCCGGCTGCTCGACCCGCCGGACGTGATCCGCCGGCAGGTGATGAAGGCGGTCACGGACTCGGAGAACGTGGTCCGGCACGACCCGGAGCACAAGCCGGGGGTGACGAACCTGCTGGAGATCCTGGCCGCGTGCACCGACGGTGATCCTGGTGAGCTCGCCAAGGGCTACCACAGCTACGGCGAGCTGAAGACCGACGTCGCCGATGCGGTGCTGAGTGTGATCGAGCCGCTGCAGCGCCAGTACGCCGCTCTGGCGTCGGACCCGGCGACGGTCGACGCGCTGCTGGCCGCCGGGCGGGACCGGGCGATCGAGGCCGCCGCGCCTTTGTTGCTGAAGGCAAGCACTGCGATGGGTCTGGCCACGGAACGCGCCCTGGTTTGAAGGGGTGACGGCCGGGAGCCGTCGCAGGTTTGGTTGGATCGAGGGGTGAGTGTGCAGCTGCGGGTGGCGACGTTCAACATCCGGAACTCCTCGGCGCCGGACGGCGACGACTCCTGGCCGCTCCGCCGGGAGGCGACGGTGGCGGCGATCGCCGCGCTGGAGGCGGACGTGGTCGGGTTGCAGGAGGTGCTGCCCGATCAGCTCGACTACCTGCGCGAACGCTTCGACGACTGGAAGATCGTCGGCGCCGGGCGGGACGACGGCGTGGCGGCGGGTGAGCACTCGGTGGTGATGGTCCGGCCGGGCGCCTGGGCGATCACGGCGTCCGAGACGCGCTGGCTGTCGGCGACGCCCGGCGTACCGGGGTCGGTCGGGTGGGACGCGGACCTGACCCGGATCGCGACGCTGGTCCAGCTCGAGTCCGCAGGTCAGCGGGTCGGGGTGGTCAACACCCACTACGACCACATGGGGGAGACCGCCCGGGTCGAGTCGTCCCGGTTGATCGATCAGTGGGCGACGGCCGATCGGCCGTGGATCCTGATGGGTGACCTGAACGCCGAGCCGGGCTCGCCGCCGCTGAAGGTGCTCACCGACGCGGGCTGGACCGACGCGCTGCCCGCGGACACCGGCGGGACGTTCCACGACTTCACCGGGGTGGCCGACGAGCGGATCGACCACATCCTGGTGAAGGAACTGCAGGTGCTGACGGCAGAGGTCGCCCAGGACCGGCCAGACGGTCGCCTGCCGAGCGACCACTGGCCGGTCGTCGCGACGCTCAGATCTTGACCAGGACCTCTTCGCGCAGCCGCTCCAGCGCGTCGAAGCGCTGGTTCCCCGAGCCGTAGAACGAGTCCGGGATCAGCAGCTCGTCGATGCCCGCGTCCGGGTACTGCGAGAGCGTGTCCAGCACGTGCTCGGCGCTGCCGATCACGACCGGGCGGCCGGCGGCGATCAGGTTGTCGCGGTACGCCTCGGCCTCGGTGTCACCGGCGTCGATCACCTTGATCATCGCCTGTGTCGAACGCCGTACGGTCGAGGGATCGCGGTCGAGCTTCTCGCAGTGCGCGCGGAACACCTCGCCCTTGTGCCGGGCCAGCTCCGGGAGCCCCCAGTGGTTCCACTCGTCGGCGTACCGGGCGACGATCCGGAGCGCGACCTTCTCGCCCGACGCGCCGATCAGCAGCGGCAGGTGCGCGGGCTTCGGCTCCAGCGGCGCGCCGCTGAGCTGGTAGTGGGTGCCGTCGAAGCTGAAGCGGTCCTCGGTGAGCAGCCCGCGGATCACCTGGCAGGCCTCCTCGAAGCGCGCCAGCAGCTCCTTCACCGGCGGCAGCGCGATCCCGTACACCTCGTGCTCGTTCACCTGCCAGCCCGCGCCGACGCCGAGCACGAACCGGCCGCCGCTGAGCTGGTCCATCGTGGCCGCCCAGTTCGCGACGACGGCCGGGTGCCGGTAGGTGTTGCCGAACACCATCGACCCGACCCGCACCCGCTCGGTCCGCGCCGCGAGTGCGCCGAGCAACGCCATCGCCTCGTTCACCGGCACCGACAGGTCGTCGTTGTTCTGCATGAAGTGGTCGGCGATCCAGACGCCGTGCCACCCGGTCCGTTCGGCGTACTCCGCACCCTCGAGAATCTCCTGCCAGGTCCGCGAGGCGGCCGGCCACAGGGAATAGTCCATGGGACCGACCTTATGCCTCCCCGGCGAGGTGCTTCTCGCGGTTCTCCCTGGGGTGTTTCGTGACGGCCGACATCGGCTCGCGGCCGACCGGCTGGGGCGGGCGGGGCAGCAGCGGCTTGCGCTTCTTCAGCGGCTTGCTGACCGGCTGGTCCGCGGTCACCACGACCTCCTCGCCGGCGTGCAGGAAGCTGATCCGCGCGTCGGGTCCGTCGTGGACGGCGTACGTGACCTGGTGGTGCTGGACCTCGACCCGCAGCCGGACCCCGCGCCAGCGGACCCGGAAGACCAGGCCGTCGAGCCCGTCCGGCAGTGCCGGGTCGAAGCTCATCCAGCCGTCCTTCTCGCGCAGACCGCCGAAGCCCGCGACCAGCGCCATCCAGGCACCGGCCAGCGACGCCATGTGCAGCCCGTCGCCGCTGTTGTGGTGCAGGTCGAGCAGGTCGATCAGCGCCGCCTCGTAGGCGTAGTCGTAGGCCAGGTCGAGGTGCCCGACCTCGGCCGCCGCGACCGCCTGGACGCACGCGGACAGCGACGAGTCCCGGACGGTCAGCCGCTCGTAGTAGTCGAAGTCGCGCGCCTTCTGCTCGGGCGTGAAGGCATCACCGCACCAGTACGTCGCCAGCATCAGGTCGGCCTGCTTCACCACCTGCCGGCGGTACAGCTCGAAGTACGGCGCGTGCAGGAGCAGCGGGTACCGGTCCTTGTACCCCTCGAAGTCCCACTCGGCGTACCCGGTGAAGCCCTCGGACTGCGGGTGCACGCCGAGCTTCTCGTCGTACGGGACGTAGACGGCGCCGGCCGCGTCCCGCCAGGCCGCCTCCTCCTCGGAGTCGACTCCCAGCTCGCGCGCCTTGGCCGGATACTTGGCCGCGTACGACGCCGCGGCGCGCAGGTTCCGGGCCGCCATCAGGTTGGTGAACACGTTGTCGTCGGCAACGGCGCTGTACTCGTCCGGGCCGGTCACGCCGGGCAGGTGCCAGCGGCCGTCGCGGTCGTGGTGCCCGAGCGAGATCCACAGCCGCGCGGTCTCGACCAGCAGCTCGACGCCGACGTCGGTCATGAACTGCTCGTCGAGCGTCGCGCAGTAGTAGCGGGTGACCGCCTCGGCGATGTCGGCGTTCAGGTGGAACGCCGCTGTCCCGGCCGGCCAGTAGCCGGAGCACTCCTGCCCGCGGATCGTCCGCCACGGGAACGCCGCGCCCTTCAACCCGAGTACGCCGGCCCGCTCCTTGGCCTGCTCGAGGATCGAGTGCCGCCAGCGCAGCGCATCGGCGGCGGCGTCCGGGATCGTGTAGGTGAGCACCGGGAGCACGAAGCCCTCGGTGTCCCAGAACGTGTGGCCGTCGTACCCGGCGCCGGTCAGCCCCTTCGACGGGATCGCCCGCCGCTCGGCCCGCGCACCGGCCTGCAGCACGTGGAAGAGCGCGAACCGGACCGCCTGCTGGAGCTCGGCGTGCCCGTGCACCTCGACGTCGGCGGCGTCCCAGAAATCGTCCAGGAACTCCTTCTGCTGCCTGACCAGCCCGTCCCAGCCGGAGAACTGCGCACTGGCCAGCGCGGCCGCGACCTGGTCCGCGATCGCCGTCTCCGACCGCAGGCTCGACCAGCCGTACGCGACGTACTTGACGACCCGCAGCTTCTCGCCCGGCTGCAGCTCGCAGATCACCGTGTTGCGGGCCCAGTTCTCCCGGACGTCCAGGTCGACCTTTGTACGGACGGTGGTGTCGACCTCGTGGGCCATCCCGGCCGCCATCAGCTGGTTGCTCTGACAGGTCCGGTGCACCAGGACGACGTCCTCGTCGTCGCCGTGCTGCGAGACCGGCTGCAGCGGGTTCTCCAGCACCGCCGAGACCCGCGGGTCGTCGGACAGCCGCGGCTGGGACTCGTTGGCGACCAGCTCGGACTGGATCACGATCCGGGTCGGCTGGTCGACCGCCTCCACGACGTACTCGATCGCGGCGATCGCGCGCTGGGTCAGCGAGACCATCCGGCGGGAGCGGATCTTGACCCGCTTCCCGGCCGGGGACGTCCAGTCCGCGTCGCGCTGCAGCAGGCCGGCGCGGAAGTCGAGGACCCGCTCGTGGCTGTGCAGTTCGCCGTACCGGACGTCGAACGGCGAGTCGTCGACGAGCAGCCGGATCAGCTTGCCGTTGGTGACGTCGACCAGGGTCTGGCCGGACTCGGGGTAGCCGTAGCCGGCTTCGGCGTACGGGAGCGGGCGGCGCTCGTAGAAGGAGTTCAGATAGGTGCCGGGGATCGCGTACGGCTCACCCTCGTCGAAGTTGCCGCGCAGGCCGATGTGGCCGTTGGACAGCGCGAACAGCGACTCCGACTGGGCCATCCGGTCGAGGTCGAGCCCGGTCTCGCGCAGCGACCAGGGCTCGATCGGGTGCTCGGCGGCGCGCTCGGTCATTTCCCGTCCCCGTCCAGCAGCTCGGCCAGGTCCTGTACGACGACGCTCGCGCCGTGCTTGCTCAGGGCGTCGGCCTGGCCGACCCGGTCGACGCCGACGACGTACCCGAAACCGCCGGCCTTCCCGGCCTCGACACCGGCCAGCGCGTCCTCGAAGACGACCGCCTGGGACGGCGCGACACCGAGCTGTTTCGCGGCGGCGAGGAAGGTGTCGGGCGCCGGTTTGCCGTGCAGGTGCTGCTCCCGGATGGTGACCCCGTCGACGCGCAGCTCGACGTACTGGGCGAGGCCGGTGACCTCCAGGACCTCCTGGGTGTTCGCGCTCGACGAGACGACCGCTCGGCGGAGGCCGGCCTGCTGCGCGGCCTGCAGGTAGCGGCGGGAGCCCTCGAAGACGCGGACGCCGTCGGTGCGGATCTTGCGCTGGACCGCGTCGTTCTTCCGGTTGCCGAGACCGTTCACGGTGCTGGCCGACATCGGGTCGTCCGGGTCGCCCTCGGGCAGCGTGATGTCGCGGGAGGCGAGGAAGTCGCGGACACCGTCGGTGCGCGGCTTGCCGTCGACGTACTGCTCGTAGTCCTCGTCCGTGAAAGGGGCACCACCGCGATCCTTCAGGAACGCGTCGAACATCTCTTTCCAGGCCGCGGCGTGCACCGCCGCGGTGTCGGTCAGTACGCCGTCGAGGTCGAACAGGCAGACCGTGACCCCCGCGGGCAGTCCCAGCATCGCTGCACCTTTCAGATCATGTGCCAGCGAACCAGGAACGCACCCACCGACAGCACCAGGTATGTCAGTACCAATACCACCCCGAGGCCAGGACGGGGGCGCGACCGGCGGACCGGGCGGTCGGCAACTGCTTCCCGGGCGGCCTCGATCACGCTCGCTACCTCGTCGGTACGGCCCTTGGTGATGCCGTTGATCTCGTTCTCGTCGCGGCCCGAGCCGAGCACCACCGACCCGTCGACGACCTCGACCCGGTCGACGTCCTGCCAGGCCAGGCTGCGCACGAGCAGGCTGGTCCGGGCCTTCAGCGTGGCCTCGGTGATCTCGACCTTGTACAGCACGACGCCGCCCGCGACCCGGACCACGGACGCGCCGATCAGCGTGAACAGGCCGACCGCGAGGAAGTCGCGGGCGCCCATCCAGAGCCAGGAGTTCAGCACCGGGACCGCGACGAACGGCAGGACGAACAGCGCCCACGCCCACCACGGCGCACGGTCGAGCGGGACCCGCCACGGCAGCGCGGGCAGCCGCCCGGCGGCCGGAGCCGTGGCGGCCGGGTCCACCGAATGGTTGTTCATGGCCGGGACCATAGTCGTCTCATCCTTGAAGTGGCAGGAAACCGCGACGACAACACTAACGGTGACGCGCCGTCCGGCGTTACTCGGCGGCGAGGTCGCGCGACCGGTTGCGGGCCGCCTCGATCGCGGACAGGAACGCGGCCCGGACCTTGTGGTCCTCCAGCTCGCGGACCGCGGCGGCCGTCGTACCGCCCGGTGAGGTGACGCGCTCGCGCAGCACGGTCGGGTGCTCACCGGTCTCGCGGAGCAGCTTCGCCGACCCCGCGACGGTCTGCACGACCAGCTCGGTCGCCGTCCCGCGCGGCAGGCCCATGTGCACACCGGCCTCGATCATCGCCTCCACGACGAAGAAGATGTACGCCGGCCCGGAGCCGCTGATCGCGGTCACCGCGTCCTGCTGCTTCTCCGGAACGCGCACGACCTTCCCGGTCGCGGCGAGCAGCCCCTCGGCCAGCACCAGGTGGCTCTCGTCGCAGTGCGCGCCACGGGAGATCGCCGCCATCCCCTCGTCGACCAGCGCCGGCGTATTCGGCATCACCCGCACAACCGCGACGCCCTCGGGCAGCCGCGACTCGACGAACCCGGTGGTGATCCCCGCCGCCAGCGAGACGACGGTCTGCTCCGCCCGCACCGCCGGCGCGATCTCCTTGAGCAACTCCGGCATGTCCTGCGGCTTGACGACCAGCACGAGCGTGTCCGCCTTCGCGGCCGCCTCGACGTTCGTCACCACGTCCACGCCGTACCGCTCCCGCAGCTCGGCCGCCCGCTCCTCGCGCCGCTCGGTGATCAGCAACTCCGCCGGTCGCCGCCCGGCCCGCAACAGCCCCGACAACAGGGTCTCCCCCATCACCCCGGCCCCGAGAATCGCCACCTGCCCGTTCGCACTCATGCGCTCAGGCTAACCGTTCGACTTTGATCGAAATCCGGGTCGTGCCCACTGCGTGGGACGGAAGCTGCTACGGCAACCGCCCTGCCGAAAGGAGACCCCCATGCCCCGCACCGACGGCACCCCCGCCTCCGTCAGCTGGTGAACCCACCGGTCAGCCCACACGGACAGCGAAGAAGTCACCGCACGAGAACGAGAAGAACCCCGCTCCCTCGGCGACGCGGAACCTTAGCCCTTCCAGCCCGTCCGCGCTGACGTCCCTGACGTCGACCACGTCAAGGCTCACCGGATCCGGATACTCGGGCCACGCCACCGCCAGCCCGACAACCCCCAGAAAAGTCGCTTCCAGCCGCAACCGACCATCCACCGACTCGGCGGCCACAACCACGTTCTGCCCGGCCGGCTCACTGCGCACCGCGAAATTCCGCAGCACCGGCATCTCAACCGTCCGCAGCGCCGCCCAGCCCGCGGCATCGCTGGTGACTGACTCGATCATCTGGGGAGCTCTCCTGGGTCGGAAGTCTTCTGGCCTGATTCTGAGGGCTGATCGAGTTCGATCGAAAAGCCGGACGAGCGACCGGGCGTTCACGCAGAGTGAAAGGGACAGCACAACCTCCGCCCGAAAGGTCGTTCTGAATGATCAAGCTGCTCGGAACCACGAAGCGCGTTCTCGCCGTCGCTGCCGGCGTCATGCTGATCGGGGCCGGCGCTGCCAGCACGGCCAGCGCTGCTCCGGCGCCGGTTGACGTGCGCGACGCTGCCCAGTCCGGTGAGGCCGTCAAGGTTGTCGGGGCCGATCGGATGGTCGCCGCGGCGGCGCCGCCGGCTGGGTGCATCGGGATCCACACCAGCTGGGCCGCCACCTGCTTCCAGTGGGACGGCGACGACCAGTGGGTGGTCGACCTGGACGCGAACGGCTGGACCGCGGTCGCCGGTGTCGACACCAACTACGGCAAGGAGCGCGACTGCGCGGCTCCGGCCGCGGCCGACGGGTGGAAGGAGTGCAAGTACGACCACCGCGAGGGCACCTGCGTGCGCTTCTTCCTGTACGAGAAGAAGTCCAACGGGACGTTGAACCGGGTGAGCGCGTACTCGCCGTGGTACAGCACCTCCAACGGCGCCCGCTGCTGACCTGATCTCCCGTCCGCTTGGCGCTTCGCGGGTCAGGCGGACGGGAGTTGGCGCCGCCGGACGGTCCGGTGCCCGGCCGCCGCCAGCCGGCTCCCGACCACGGCGGCCTCCGGGCAGCCGAGGTCGAGGAACGCCGTGTAGGCGCGCCACCAGAAGTCCGTCGCCGCGGCCGTCAGCCCCTGGGCCGCGAGGATCTCGCCGATCCCGGCGCAGGCGCGGCCGACCTCGTACCGGTCGTCGATCCGGTGCGCCTCGGACAGCACGTACTGGTGCCGGTGCATGCCGTCGGCGTACCGGCCGGCTCTGGTCAGCGCGAAGCCGTAGTCGTTGGCGACCTCCAGCGTCACCGGCAGACTCCCCACCTGTACGGCGAGCCGCAGCGCCTCGTCGTGCCGCGCCAGCGCCTCGTCGATCTGACCGGCGGCCCGGTGCAACCGGCCGAGACCGTTCAGCGCCTCCGCCTCCGGCAGCGGCGCCGCCAGCCGCCGCGCGTGGTCGACAGCGGCCCGGAAGCCCAGCAACGCCTCCGCTCGGAGCCCTAGCGCCGCGCTGGCCTCTGCCACGTTGGTCAGCGCCTCCGCCTGGTCCCGGCTCCGCTCCCCCAGCTCCCGGCTGACCGCGAGCCCCTGCCGGAAGTGCTCCAGCGCCGGTCCGGTCAGCCCGAGCCGCAGCTTCGACCAGCCCAGCTCGGCCAGCGCGGTGGCGGTTCCCGATTTGTTGCCGCTGGCATCGAACAGTGCGAGCGCCTGCTCGGCCAGGGCGATCGCGTCGGCGTACCCGCCGAGCCGCCGGTTGCACATGCCGATGTTCACCACGCTGCAGGCCTCGCCGCCGGGGTGACCGATCCGGCGGGCCACCTCGAGCGCCTGCTGGTAGGCGTCGCGGGCGTCGACGTACCGGCCGAGGCGCCAGTAGGTGCAGCCGAGGTTGTTGTACGAGCGGCCGCGCAGGCGGTCGGTCTCCGCGCAGCGCACCGCCTCCCGGTGCAGCGCGACCGCGTCGTCGTAGAACGCGGCGGTGTCCAGGTAGCGCTGCAGGATCATCGACAGATCGGTCGCGTACGACGGGTGGCCGAGCTCGCGCGCGGCCAGGGCGGTGGCGATCAGGTTCTGCCGCTCGGTGTCGAGCCAGTCCTGTGCGTCGGCCAGACCGGTGAAGGCGTCCGCCGGGTGGTCGCGCAGCATGTCCAGCTGGTTCCGGTCGACCGGTGCGTACGCCGAAGCGGCGGCTGCGACCAGCGATCGGTAGTGGGCGAGCAGCTGAGCGACGGCGGCCCGGCGTACGGGGGCGGGCTCCTCGTCGCTGACGCGGTCGAGTGCGAACACGCGGACCAGGTCGTGCAGCTCGTAGCGAGCGCCGCTCTTCCGCAACAAGCTCGCTGCAACCAGGTCCTCCAGCGCGGTCTCAGCGGAGACACCGGTCAGCGCAGCCGCTGCCTGCACGTCCAGGTCGCGCCCGGGGTGCAGGGTGAGCAGCCGGAGCATCCGCTGGCTTGCGGGCTCGAGTGCTTGGTACGACATCGACAACGCGGCCGCGACGCCGTCGTCCAGTCGCAGCCGGGACTGGTGCTCCAGCAGCCGTTCCAGGTGATCCTCCGCCGACCAGGACGGCTGCGCCTTCATCCGCGCCGCCAGCAGGGCCAGCGCGAGCGGCAGGTGCCCGACGGCGTCAGCGAGCTGCGCCTTCACGTCCGGCGCCGTGGCACCGAGCAGCAGCGCGGACTCCTCCGGCTCGAACACGTCCAGGTGCACTCGTACGGCGTACTCGGGGCCTGCCATCCGGCGGCGGCTCGTCACCAGCGTCACGCAGCTCGGGCTCTCCACGAGCAGTGGCTGCAGCTGGTCCTCGGACGCAGCGTTGTCCAGCAGTACGACGGCCCGTCGGTCCCCCAGCAGCTCCCGGAACAGCGCGGCTCTCGCCGCCAGCCCGAGCCCGTGGATCCGGCTGCCCGCGACACCCAGGTGCCGGAGGAAGCCGTCCAGCACCGCGGCTGGGTCAGCAGGTGGCCGGTCCGGGTCGTAGCCGCGCAGGTTGACCGACAGCTGCACCTCGGCGTCGCCGATCAGCTGGCCGGCGAGGTGCTCGGCCAGCGTGGTCTTGCCGACCCCCGGCATGCCGTCGACCAGCACCAGCCGGGTCTCGGCCTTGCTGACTGCCGCGAGCGTCTCAGAGACCGTGTCGGTCCGGCCGACGAACGTCCCAGTTCCACCGCCGACCACGTCGGCGACCCTGACCACAGCAGCCTCCGCCGCCAGCCCGGAGACGACCTGGTGGACCTGCCGCCACTCGGCAACCCGCGCCTGGTCGGTGAGCAGCGCACGGGCGATGTCGACCACCAGCTCGACGTCCAGCCGACTCCGGCCGGGCAACAAGCACCGGTAGACCGTGTTGTACGCCGGGAGCTCGGCGATCCCCCGCTCCTGCCGCGAGCGCAGTACGCGGCGGTGCAGCTCCCGGAACGACACTCCGGACCAGCTCTGCAGCCGGCGCAGCCGCACGCTCAGCTCGTCGATCGTCCGCGCCCCCGCGGGCGACGGCGGTTCCCCGGTTCCAGCGACCGTCACGACCAGGCCCTCCCCAGATCGGAAGGGACCCACCCTAAAGGCGGAACGCGGGCCGGCCGGTGGAATGTGGGGAACTGCTCACTTCTTGCTGATCAGCGACCGGGCGAAGAACTGCAGGTTCGCCGGGCGCTCGGCCAGCCGGCGGACCAGGTAGCCGTACCAGTCCTCGCCGTACGGGATGTAGACGCGGACCGTGTTGCCCTCGCGGGACAGCCGCAGCTGCTCCTCGGGGCGGATGCCGTAGAGCATCTGATACTCGTAGCTGTCCGGGGCGCGGTTGGCCCGGTCGGCTAGCGAGCCGGCGATCGCGATCAGCCGCGGGTCGTGGGAGGCGACCATCGGGTAGCCGTCGCCGTTCATCAGGATCTTCAGCGCCCGCACGTAGGCCTTGTCGACGGCCTGCTTGTGCTGGAACGCGACCGACTCGGGCTCCTTGTAGGCGCCCTTGCACAGCCGCACCCGGGAACCGGCGTGGGCCAGGTCGACGCAGTCACCCTCGGTCCGGCGCAGGTAGGCCTGCAGCACGGCGCCGGTCTCGGGGAAGTCCTGCCGCAGCTCGCGCAGGATGCCCAGCGTCGAGTCCGTGGTGGTGTGGTCCTCCATGTCGAGCGTCACCGTCGTCCCGGCGTTGCGCGCGGCCAGGCAGATCGTCCGGGCGTTCTCCAGCGCGATCTTCTCGCCGTCGCCGGGCAGCGCCTGGCCGACCGCGGACAGCTTCACCGAGACCTCGGCGTTCTGGGTCAGACCGGCCTCGCCCAGCTGCTTGAGCAGCTCCAGGTACGCGTCCGCGGTGGCGGTCGCGGCGGCCAGGTCGGTGGTGTCCTCACCGAGATGGTCGAGCGTCACGTTCAGGCCGTTGCTGACCAGCTTCTCGGTGGCCAGCACGGCCTCCGGAGCGGTCTCACCGGCGACGAACCGGGCGACGATGCCGCTGGAGACCGGCAACGACGAGACAGCCTTCTTGATCTGGGGACTGCGGGACACGCCCAGCAGGACTCGCCGAAGCACTCGTGTTCCTCCTCATCGCCCCCTGGCCCCGTATGCCAGGGGTGTCAGCAGGCTACGCGCCTGAACCGGACGGCCCCTAATCGTGTGGCCCGGACCACACCAGTACGCCGAGTGGTCCGGCTTCCCAGCTTCGCCGATCGGGCCGCCGCCCAGCAAGCGGCGCGCGGGCGCTGCGGGCGCGCTCCGGCGTGCGCGGGCGCTCCGGCGTGCGCGGGCGCTCCGGGCCTGCGCTCCTTCCCCCGCACTCAGCTGCCCAGATGGTTCAGGTTGTGCCAGCCGGGGTCGGCCGAGGTCCGCAGCGAGACCTCGCCGTGCGGCCAACCGGTCGTCGCAGCCTGGAGCTGAGCCGGCGCCGGCGTGCTCCCGTCCACGTAGTAGTGCAGCGTGCGGGCTCCGGCGACGGTCTCGTGGGCCAGCAACCGGCCGGAGTCGCCGAGGCGGTTGGTGAGGTGGTCCTCGAGGTCGCGGAGCTGGTCGAGCATCTCGGCGTCGGGCAGGCCGTCCTCGCGTCCGGCCGGGTACGCGATCGTGACGCCGACGTGGGTGTCCAGGTGCGGCAGCCGGATCGAGCGCAGCGGCACCTCGGTGGTCGCGATCAGGCGGTGACCGTCGACGACGCCCTCCAGCAGGCGCCAGGTCGGGTCACCGTCCTCGGTGGTGAACCCGGCGGCGAACTTCGCGACCGCCGGCAGCAGCTCGGCGATCGGGTGCCCGTCGGGCGGCGCGTCGAGCAGCGTCTCGACGGCACCGATCCAGGTCTCGGTCATCTCCTCGCCCAGCGACAGGTCGAGCAGCAGGAACGTCACCCGGCGCTGAGCGTCCTCCGACAGCTGCGCGAAAACAGGATGGTGTACGCCGACATGGACGGCCGCGGCGCGCTCGTCCGGGTCGATCGCGACCACGGCCTGCTCGGACGCGACCGGCGGCATCCCGTCGAACTGGATCGTCACCTCCGGCGAGGGCCGGCGCAGGTCGGCGTACTCCCAGAACTCGTCCGACGGCGGGGCGGCGCGCAGCCAGCGGCGGGCGACCGCGCGGGTCGCGGGGTCACCGGCGGCGGTGACGACGAGCGTGTGCTTGGCGTGCAGACCGGGCCCGAGCTCCCAGTCGAGGCCGCCGTGAATGGCGTTGACGTGCTGGGCCAGTACGGCGGAGGTGGAGGCGGGGTCCTTCCGCGCGATGGCAGCGGCGATCTCCTCGGCACCGGAGGTGGTCCACCAGCCCCAGAAGCTCTCGATCGGGTCGACCGACCGCCGCCGTTTGAAGATGCGCATGCCCCCATGATCCCTCGCCGGGGGCCAAGGTCAGGCGGTCCGGCGCTTCAGGGTCGCCGCGCCGAGCCCGAGGGCGGCGACGATGAAGGCCGCCACCACCAGCGCGTCCACACCCGCGCCGTCGCCGAATCCGTTGCCCGCGGCAACTCCGGCGACCGCGTCGACGGCGTACGAGAGTGGCAGCACGTCGCTCACCGCCCGCAGTACGCCGGGCAGCTGCTCGCGCGGGACCAGCAGGCCGCAGAGCAGGATCTGCGGGATCATCACCGCCGGCATCATCTGCACCGCCTGGAACTCCGTCGCCGCGAACGCGCTCGCGAACAGGCCCAGCGCCGTACCGAGGACACCGTCCAGTACGGCGACCACGCCGAGCTGCCAGGCGGCGCCGCGGATGTCCAGATCCAAGGCGGACAAGGAGATCGAGACCACCACGGCGGCCTGGACGACCGCGATCAGCGCGAACGCCAGCGCGTAGCCGAGCAGGAAGTCGAGCTTGCCCATCGGCATCGTGAACAGCCGCGCGAGGGTGCCGGTCGAGCGCTCCCGCAGCGTCGCGACCGAGGTCACGATGAACATGATGATCGCCGGGAACACCGCGAGCAGCGGGCCGCCGACCCGGTCGAAGGTGGCCGGCGAGTCGGTGAACATCCACCACATCAGGCTGACCAGCAGGGCCGGCAGTACGACGAGCATGGCGACGGTCCGGTGGTCGCGACGCATTTGCGCGAGGACCCGCGCGGCGACGGCGAAGGTGACACGGGGAGTCATCGGGCACCCCCGGACCGGGCGATCGCGGTGGTCATCGGGTACCTGCTTTCCGGTCGATGAGGGTCAGGAAGGCCTGCTCGATGTCGTCCGTGCCGGCGGCCGCGAGCAGCGCGTCGGGGGTGTCGTCGGCGAGCAGTTCGCCGTCGCGCATCAGCAGCAGGCGGTCGCAGCGGCTCGCCTCGTCCATCACGTGGCTCGACACCAGCAGCGTCGCGCCGCCGTCGGCGAGGCGGTGGAAGAGGTCCCAGAGGTCGCGCCGCAGGACCGGGTCGAGGCCGACGGTCGGCTCGTCGAGGACGAGCAGCTCCGGATTGCCGAGCAGCGCGGCGGCGAGTGAGGCGCGCGAGCGCTGGCCGCCGGACAGCTGGTCGACGCGGGCTCCGGCGTGGGTCGAGAGGTCGACGGCGTCGATGACGCGGTCGACGTCGGACGCGTCGACGCCGAGGACGGCGGCGAAGAAGCGGAGGTTCTCGGTCACCGTCAGGTCGCCGTACACGCTGGGTTCCTGGGTGACGTAGCCGATCCGGCCGCGCAGCTTGGCGGCGCCGGCGGGCAGGCCGAGGACCTGGACATCGCCGGTGACGTTGGCCTGCAGGCCGACGATGGCGCGGATCAGCGTGGTCTTGCCGCAGCCGGACGGGCCGAGCAGGCCGGTCACCGAGCCGGTCGCAAGGTCGGTGCTGATCCCGTGCAGGACCTCGCGATTCCCCCGGACGACGACCACGTCGCGGCACTGCACCGCGTTTTTCATCATGTGATGAATTTAGGACGGTACGGCGGGGTTGGCAAGAGGGCGTGGCGGGTCAGTCGGTGAGGTATTGCTGCAGCACGGGCGCGATGCGGTCGACGAGGGTCGGCACGGACGCGGAGGCGAGCGGTTCGAGCTCGAGCAGGTAGCGGGTCAGGGCCATGCCGATCAGCTGGGACGCGACCAGGGAGACGCGCAGGCGGGCGTCGTCGCCACCGATCGCTTCCGAGACGGGGACGAGGATCAGGCGGCTGATGCCGTCGCGCATCAGCTGGGCGACCTGGTCGCTGGAGACGACGCTGCGCAGGAACGCCTTCATGCGCTGCTGGCCGTCGGGTGATTCCCAGACGCCGAGGAAGACGGTGACGATCCGTACGCCGAGCTCTTCGCGCGGGCCGTCGAGGACGGCGGCGGCGACCTGGCGGGGGTCGATCGGGAGGGCCATGGCTTCGACGAAGAGTTCGTCCTTGCTGTCGAAGTAGTGGTGGACGAGCGCGGCATCGACACCGGCCGCACGAGCGACGCCGCGCATCGAGGTCGCCGCAAAGCCGTTGCCGGCAAAGGATTCTCGGGCTGCCGCGAGAATCTCGCCCCGGGTGTCCGGGCCACCCGGGCGGCGTCCCCGGCCGCCCGCGCCCTGATCCCCGTCGGAGGGAAGAGCGGAGAGGTGAGAAGGCGCGGACTTCTTCGGACTCACGGAGTCAGCTCCGAGACCTCGCCGTCCGGGGTGACGGCGAAGCCGGTGTGACGGGGTGCGGCGGGGGTGCGGACGAAGTGCTTGCGGGTGAACTCCAGCGACTCGATCAGGTCGACCTCGCGCTCGGAGCGGGTGGCGGCGCGGCGGGTGTTGATCTCGATGATGATGTGCCCGCGGAAGTCCTGGTTGGCCAGGCCCTGCAGGAGATCCGCGGCGCGCTGCGTGCCGCGGCCGGGGACCAGGTGCTCGTCCTTGGCCGAGCCGGTGCCGTCGGTGAGGTGGACGTGCTTGAGCGTGCGGCCCATCGTCGCGGCCAGCTCGACGCAGTCCTGCTCGGCGGTCGACGAGTGCGACAGGTCGAGCGTGGTGTGCGCGTAGGTCTGCTCGGTCGGGTCCCAGCTCGGCGCGTACGCCTGCAGGCCCTTGCCCGGCGCGCGCCACGGGTACATGTTCTCGACCGCGAAGACGATCCCGCTGTCCTGCTCCAGCCGCGCGATCCCCTCGACGAACCCGCGCGCGTAGTCGCGCTGCCAGCGGAACGGAGGGTGGACGACGACCACGTCCGCGCCGAGGTCCTTGGCCGCCTCGGCCGACCGCTCCAGCTTGCCCCACGGGTCGGTCCCCCAGACCCGCTGCGTGATCAGCAGGCAGGGCGCGTGGATCGCGAGCACCGGCAGCTGGTGATAGTCGACGAGCCGCTTGATCGCGTCGATCTGCGTGCTCAGCGGGTCGATCCCGACCATCACCTCCACCCCGTCGTACCCGAGCCGGGCGGACAGCTCGAACGCGCTCGCGGTCGACTCGGGGTAGACGGACGCGGTGGACAGGCCGATCTTCGCGGCCGTACGGGTGCTCATCGGTGAGTGCCTTCGTGGGAGTTCATCGGGGTTGCAGCTGGTCCAGCCGGTTCAGGATGACGCCTTCGCGCAGCGCCCACGGGCAGACCTCGAGCGACTGCACGTCGAACAGGTCCATCACCGCGTCGGCCACCAGCGCCCCCGCGACCAGCTGGGTGGACCGCCCGACCGAGACCCCGGGCAGGTCGGCCCGCTCGGCGGCGGTCATCGCGATCAGCTTCGGCACCCACTCGGTCAGGTCGTCGCGCTGCAGCGAGCGGGCGACGTACGGGCCGTCGTCGGACGGCGCCGCCCCGCAGATCCGGGCCAGCGAGCGGAACGTCTTGCTGGTCGCGACCGCGCGCTGCGGGCGGCCGGCGCGCAGCACGTCGCCGGCGACCGCGGCCATCTCGACCCGGATCCGCTTGCGCAGGGCCCGGACCTCGTCCTTGTCCGGCGGGTCGGTGGTCAGCCCCTCACGGGTCAGCCGGCCGGCACCGAGCGGCACCGACACTGCGATCGTCGGCTCCTCGTCGGACCCGGCCGCGATCTCCAGCGAGCCACCACCGATGTCGAACACGGCCAGCCGTCCCGACGACCAGCCGAACCACCGGCGGACGGCGAGGAACGTCAGCCGCGCCTCGTCGTGGCCGCTGAGCACCTGCAGGTCGACGCTGGTCTCGGTGCGGACCCGCTCGATCACGGTCAGCCCGTTCGGCGCCTCACGCAGCGCGGAGGTCGCGAAGGCGAGCACCGACTCGCAGCCCTTGTCCTCGGCCAGCTCGGCCGCTTCCTGGACGAAGGCGGCCAGGTCGTCGGCTCCGGACTGGTCGATGTTGCCGGACTTGTCGAGGTGCTCGGCCAGCCGCAGCTCGGTCTTGTGCGAGTACGCCGGCAGCGGCGCGGCACCACGGTGCGCGTCCACCACGAGCAGGTGGACGGTGTTCGATCCCACGTCTAATACGCCGAGCCGCATCCCCCCACGCTACTGGACAGGTGTCCAGCGCACCTCCCGGCTCTGCTGATGCCGGGAATCGGTGGTCGTGCGCGTACGCTTTTCGGGTGCCTGAGGTTTCTCTCGATTTCCCCCGTGCCTACGTCGAGTTCGTCGACCCCGACGACGCCGACCAGGTGTTCCGTTGCGACCTGACCTGGCTGACGTCCAACTGGACCTGCATCTTCGGCGGTGGCTGCCGCGGCATCTACAAGGGCCGCCCGAACGACGGCTGCTGCACGCTCGGCGCGCACTTCTCCGACGAGGACGACGAGAAGCGGGTGAAGGGCTACGTCAAGCAGCTCGGCAAGGAGGACTGGCAGTTCCGCAAGGAGGGCAAGGCGAACGGCTGGGTCGAGACCGACGACGACGGCGACCGCAAGACCCGGGTCTGGGACGGCGCCTGCATCTTCCTGAACCGGCCGGGCTTCGAGGGCGGCGCCGGTTGCGCGCTGCACGGGCTCGCGCTCAAGCAGGGCGTGCACTTCGTCGAGACCAAGCCGGACGTGTGCTGGCAGCTGCCGATCCGGCGCACGTTCCGCGACGTGGAGCGGCCCGACGGTACGTCGTACACGGAGGTCGGCATCGGTGAGTACGACCGCCGCGGCTGGGGCCCGGGCGGGCACGACCTCGACTGGTACTGCACCGGCAACACCGAGGCCCACATCGGCGTCGAGGCGGTCTTCGAGTCGAGCAAGGTCGAGCTGCAGACGCTGATGGGGCTCAAGGCGTACGACGTGCTGGCGGAGTACTGCCGGCGGCACCTGGAGGCGGCGCGGCCGTTGCTGCCGCACCCCGCCTCCAACCTCAGCTGAGCTTGCCGTTGGCGACGAGCCAGTCGACCGCTTCGAGCGTGGTCTCCAGCGCGGAGTAGCGCGGCCGGAAGCCGAGCAGCCGCGCGGCCTTGTCCATCGAGCAGTGCGGGCTGTGCGCGATGTGGTCGGACGTCGCCTGGGCGCTGCGCTCGTCGACCGTCGCCTTCCACTGCTCGAACGGGAGGAAGGCGAGGTTCGCCTCCTGGCCGAAGTGCGCGGCGACGCCCTCGGCGTACCCGCGCAGTGTCATCGCGCCCTCGGCGACGGCGTGGAAGCTCTCGCCGACCGCGACCGAGCGGTTCGCGATCGCGGCCAGGAAGATCCCGGCGACGTCGGCGGCGTGCACGTGCTGGATGGTCTCCAGGCCGAAGTTCGGCAGCGTCAGTTCGGCGCCCTGGGCAAGTTTGCTGAAGACGTCCAGGTCGAGGTGGCCGGCCGGGTTGATCGGGGCCCAGCCCGGTCCGCTGATGTGGCCGGGGTGGATCACGGTCGCGGGCAGGCCGTGGCGGCGGGCCTGGTCGAGCAGGTAGGTCTCGATCGCGGCCTTCCGTACGCCGTACTCGCCGAACGGCCGGCGCGGGGTGTCCTCGCGGGTGGGGACCTGCGCGCTCGGGCCGTGCACCCAGATCGTGCCGCAGTGCAGCAGGTGCTGGATCTTGCCGTTCAGCGCCTCGGCGAGCTGGCGGGCGCTGTCCTCGGTGAAGGAGATCAGGTCCACCACGACGTCCGGTCGCAGGTCGACGACGCGCTGGGCGAAGGTGCCCGCGGCATCTTCGGTGTCGCGGTCGGCGTGGACCAGCTCGACCTGGCTCCACTCCCCGCTGGAGCTGTACGGCGTACGGGTGCCGCGGGTGATGACGACGACCTCGTGACCGGCCTGGACGAGGCCCGGGACGAGGTAGGTGCCGATGTGTCCGGTGCCTCCGATGACGACTGTTCGCATGCCCCGAGCCTGCCTCGTCGGTACGGGCGATTTCAGGTAAGGGTGCCCTTTGCTGCGACACCCCGGATCGGCGGATGTCGGCGGTGGGGCCCAGAATGACTGACATGCGCTTGGATCATCTGTCGTACGCGGCCGGACCCGACGGGTACCGCGCCACGGTCGAGCGGTTGTCCGCGCTGCTGGGGGCGGACTTCGTCGACGGTGGCGTGCACCCGCGGTTCGGGACCGTCAACCACATTCTCCCGCTGGAGAACGACCGCTACATCGAGGTGGTCGATGTGCTCGACCACCCGGCGTCAGACAAGGCGCCCTTCGGCCAGGCCGTCCGCGCCCGCAAGGAGCTCGGCGGCGGCTGGCTCGGCTGGGTGGTCGCCGTCCGCGACATGGAAAGGATGGAGAAGCGCCTCGGCCGCGACGCCGTCCCCGGCAACCGCCACCGCCCCGACGGCCAGAACATCACCTGGCGCCAGATCGGCGTCAAGGGCCTGATCGCGGACCCCCAGCTCCCGTTCTTCATCCACTGGGACGACCTCGGCCAGCACCCGTCGGTCGGCGGCAAGGGCATCAAGCTGACCGCGCTGGAGATCGCCGGCGACCCGACCCGCGTGACGGACTGGATCGGCCACCCGGCGGATCACCTGCTGGATGACCTGGACGTGGCGTGGGTGGGACCGAACGGTCAGCCGGGCTTGAACGCCGCGGTCTTCCAGACCCCGAACGGCATCGTCCGGTTGTGACGGCCCCGGGCCCGCCGCCCGCGGCGGGCCGTCCGGTGCGGCAGATCCTCGCCGTCTCCGGGGTCCTCGTCGGCGACCGTTCGCGGACGCTGCGCCTGATCGAGCACGCGATCTCGCTCACGGGTGTCACCAGGCCCAGGTTCTGCTTCTTCCCGACCGCCGAGGGCGACCACCCCGCGGCCGTGCAGTGGTTCACCGACACCTACGGCGGTGACCCTTCGGTGGAAACCTCGGTCTTCACGCTCTTCCCCCGCCCGAGCATGTCCCGCGACGAACTGCTGGCCCAGGACGTGATCTGGGTCGGCGGCGGCAGCGTGGTCAACCTGATGGCGCTCTGGCGCGCACACGGCGTCGACGAGATCCTGCGCGAGTGCTACGAGCACGGTGTCGTGCTCGCCGGCCAGAGCGCCGGCAGTTTGTGCTGGCACCGCGGCGGTGTGACCGACTCGTTCTCCGGTGATCTGGATGCCTACGGCAACTGCCTGGGCTGGCTGCCGTGGAGCAACGGCGTGCACGACGACCTCGGCGACCAGCCACGGCGTCCGGCGTACCGTCGGTTTGTTGCCGATGGCACCTTGTCGCCGGGCTACGCGACGGAGGACGGTGTCGGGCTGCACTACGTGGACGGCGAGCTGCACGAGGTCGTCTCGGTGCTCCCGGAGGCCCGCGCCTGGCACGTCACCGGCGACGGCGAGCGCGAGCTCGTCCCCCGCTTGCTCTAAAGGCGTTCCAGCTCCTGCAGCGCACTCTCCAGATGCCCCAGCAAGCGCTGCAGGTGCGGCACCGTGCGGCGGCAGCCGGTGAGGCCGAAGTGGAGCTGGTGGTCGTAGCTGGTGACGCTGATGTTGAGGGCCTGGCCGTTGAGGACGATCGACGCGGGATAGGTCCCGAGCAGCCTCGACTGGTTCCAGTACAGCGGGCTCTCGGCCGGGCCGGGGATGTTGCTGATCACCACGTTGTACGGCGGCGGCGTGCGCCCGGCCAGCCCGGGCAGGACGGCGGCGGGACCGGCCGAGCCGAGGCCGAGGGCGCCGATCATCAGGTTCTGCAGCGGGCTCAGCTCGGACAGGACGCTCTTGCCGTAACTGGTCGAGTCGATGACGCGGCGGATCCGGCGTTCGGGGTCGCGCTCGTCGGTGGCGAGGTCGGCGATCATCGTGGCGAGCGAGTTGCCGCCGCCGGGACCCTGGCCCTTGGTGGAGCGCAGCGAGACCGGGACCATCGCGGTCAGTCCCTTGCCGGGAAGGGCGTTCTGCTCCTCCAGGTACGCCCGGAGCGCGCCGCCGCACATCGCGAGCATCACGTCGTTCAGCGTCGCGCCGGTGATCGCGCGGACCTTCTCCAGCCGTTCCATCGGCCACGACTGCGCGGCGAACCGGCGGGCGCCGGTGATCGGCTGGTTGAAGATCGTCCGCGGCGCCTGGAAGGCGACCGGTGAGTGCTCGACGGCGAGCGAGTGGACCGCGGTCTTGAGCCCGACCGGCGACAGCCCGGCCAGGTCCGCGACGAAGCGACCGACCCCGCCGACCGCACTCCCCGCCCGAGCCAACACACCGGGAGAGTCTTCAAGTTCGTCGGCCTCCGGCAGCGCGAACGGCGCCGGCATCCCGGTCCTCGCCGGATCCGTGGTCAGCGACGCCTGCATCAACCGCAGCGCGCTCACCCCGTCCAGCAGCGCGTGATGCACCTTGCAGTACACCGCGAACCGCCGGCCCTCGACACCTTCGATCAGGTGCAGCTCCCACAACGGCCGATGCCGATCCAGCAACGTCCCGTGCAGCCGCGACGTCAGCTCGAACAGCTCCCGAAACCGCCCCGGCCTCGCCAGCCCGGACAGCCGTACGTGGTACTCGAGATCGATCTGCTGATCCGTCTCCCACGACCAGTACCCGAGATCGACCGCCCGGTTCCGCACCCGCCGCGCGAACAGCGGACTGACCGTCTCCCCGCCGACCATCTCCTGGTAGAGCCCCGCCAGGAAGTCCCGTCCGCCGTCGGGGAACACATGGTCCCGCCCAGCACCCTCGGGCAGCTCGAACAGCATCAGCCCACCGACGTGCATGGCCTGCTCGCGCGTCTCGCCGAGCAGGAACATGGCGTCGAGCGGTCCCACCGCGGTCATAGATCCTCCGCTCCCGACCCGGCTCCAACCGACGACCATCGTCGTCGGCCGGAGCGGGGCGCGTCTACACCTGCTAACGCAGCGGGGGCGGATTTTGTTATCTCTTCAGGTACCTCAGTCCAGCGGTCGGTAGTTCACACCCAGCGCCTCGATCCGCGCCAGGTGCGGGCGCAGTCGCGTCAAGAACTCGTCGTACGACGACTTCGGCGAACCCCAGGCCCGCTCGGCGACGGCCGACAGCCGCGGCAGCAGCATGTAGCCGACCTGCTCCGGGCCCTCCATGTACTCGGTCCACACGTTGCACTGGGTGCCGATGATCCGCGCCTGCTCCTCCTCGGTCAGCCCCTCAGGCACCACCTCGAAGTCGTAGACCTTCTCCAGCGGGATGAACCCGCCGATCGCCAGCGGCTCGGTGTCCGGGTCGCCCTGGTAGTAGTCGAAGTACACCGACTCGCACGGCGACATCACCACATCGTGCCCGGCCTTGGCCGCGACCTCGCCGCGCTGCGCGCTGCGCCACGCCATGATCACGGCGTCCTTCGGGCAGTCGGTCTCGACCATCTCGTCCCAGCCGACCAGCCGCCGGCCCTGCTCGGTGAGCACTTCGGCGACCTGCGCGGTGAACCAGCCCTGGAGCTGGCTCGCGTCGGTCAGCCCGAGCTCGGCCTGCCGCTTCTGCGCGTCGTCGGACTCGCGCCACTGCACGTCCGGGCACTCGTCGCCACCGAGGTGGATGTACGGGCCGGGGAAGATGTCGAGCACCTCGCGCAGCACGGTCTTCACGAACTCGACGGTCGCGTCGTTGACGTTCAGCACGTCGTCGCTGATGCCCCAGACCTGCCGGACCCCGAGCTGGGTGTCGGGGTGGTTGCCGAGCTCCGGGTACGCCGCGATCGCGGCCTGCATGTGACCGGGCAGATCGATCTCGGGGACGATCGTGATTCCGCGCTCGGCGGCGTACGCGACGATCTCGCGCAGATCGTCCTTGGTGTAGAAACCGCCGTGCCGCCGGCCGTCGTACGTGAACTCGGTCTGGCCGTGCGACATCTTGCCGACCATCGACTCCGGCCGCCAGCCGCCGACCTCGGTGAGCTTGGGGTAGGCCTCGATCTCGACCCGCCAGCCCTGGTCGTCGGTGAGGTGCAGGTGCAGCACGTTCATCCGATGCAGAGCGACCACGTCGACGACCTTGAGCACGAAGTCCTTCGGCATGAAGTGCCGGGAGACGTCGAGCATCATCCCGCGCCAGCCGAACCGCGGCGCGTCGGCGATCCGGACGGCCGGCACCGAGACCTGACCGTCGGCGGCCGGCTCGGCGGCGTCGAGCAGCTGCCGGTACGTCGTCTCCGCCCAGCGCAGCGCGTCCTCGGAGCCGGCCGACAGCCGGGCGCCGTCGGTGGTGACGTCGATCCGGTACTCGGTCGCGCCGAGGTTCTCGACGACGGTCCGGACCGCTTCGGCGGCCGGGTCGGCGCTGATCCAGGCGCCGTCGTCGACGACGAGCTCACGCGGTGCGGGGACGATCGCGATGTCGGGCATCCGGGCTCCAGGAGGTTGTTTATGGCAAGAACATTGCGGAATAGACCTTACAAGCGCGACCCCGGACCCGAACAGGGACGGTCCACGCTCCGAACTGCCCACAAGTCCACGTGGTGAGCAGTTACGCGCCAGACTAATTCCTCTGCCGCGACAACGATCCAGGTGAGAGGGTGAGCCCGTGACCGCCGACCCCGTGCCGCAGGACGTGACCCCCGGAACCCTCCAGCGATCCACCCTGCGGGTCCTGGTGGTCAGCAACGTGGTCGGTGGGGTGGCGGTGGCCAGCGGCTTCGCTGTCGCCGGCCTGCTCGCCGAGAACATCTCCGGCTCGACCTCGATGGCCGGACTCGTCGCCACGTCGACCACGCTCGGCGCCGCCGTGCTCGCCGTACCACTGGCCGGTCTGGCCCGCAGCCACGGCCGCCGGGTCTCGCTGGCGACCGGCTACCTGATCGCCACGGTCGGAGCGGCGCTGAGCATCGTCGCCGCCCAGATCGACTCACTGATCCTCCTGCTGCTGGCCGGTTGCCTGTTCGGCAGCGGCTCGGCCGCCAACCTCCAGTCCCGGTACGCCGCCACCGACGCGGCCGACCCGAAGTACGTCGCCCGCTCGCTGTCGCTGGTGGTCTGGGCGACGACGATCGGCGTGGTGGTCGGCCCGAACCTGACCGGCGTCGGCGGCTCGGTCGGTACGTCGCTCGGCGTGCTGGCACTCGCCGGGCCGTACCTGTTCTCGGTCGTCGCGTTCGCCCTCAGCCTGGTGACGGTCTGGTTCGGCCTGCGCCGGCTGCAGCAGTCGACGCCGCGCAAGAAGGTGGAGCGCCAGCCGCTGGCCACGACCTTCCGCCGGGTGATGGCGATCCCGCACGCCCGCCTCGGGCTGTTGTCGATCGCCACCGCGCACTCGGTGATGGTCGGGGTGATGTCGATGACCTCGGTCCACCTGCGCCACCACGGCGCCTCGCTGACCATCGTCGGCTTCGTCATCAGCGGTCACGTGGCCGGCATGTACGCCCTGTCCCCGGTGATGGGCTGGCTGGCCGACCGGCTCGGCCGGATCCCCACCATCGGCATCGGCCTCGCCGTACTGGCGGTTGCGATGACTGTCGCCGCGCTGGCTCCCGACGAGGCGCACGGCCTCACCGCACTCGCGCTGGTCCTGCTGGGCGTCGGCTGGTCGGCCTGCCTCGTCGCTGGTTCCACACTGCTCTCCAACTCGGTCCCCACCGACATCCGTACATCGGCGCAAGGCCTGTCGGATCTGACCATGGGCGCCTTCGCGTCAGTCGCCGGTACGGCGGCCGGGCCGGTGCTGGCGCAGCTGGGCTTCCACTGGCTGGCTGTGCTGTGCGGGCTGTTGCTGATCCCGGTCGCGCTGACTGCTGCGTTAACCAAGCAGCAGGTGCAGAGTGCGTGAGCCCGGCTTGAAACCGATGCTCTGGTACAGCGCCCGCGCCTTCGGGTACCCGTCGTCGCCACGTGGGCAGACGACCGCTCTGGTCCCACCTGCTGCGCGCAGCGCGTGCAGCGCCGCCAGGTTGACCGCCTGCCCGAGGCCCTGACGCCGGTACGCCGTGGCAACGCCCACTGGCTCGACCAGCCCGACCTGGTGCTGCTCGTCCAGCCAGATCAGCGCCGATGCGACGAACTCGCCGGCCTCGTTCTCCACCACCCAGTCCAGGTCCGAGCGGTAGGGCCAGGCCGACATCACCGCGGCGATGCTCTCGTCGGTGATCTCGGACGGTACCCAGTCCGACCAGGCGGCCCGGTGCCCTGCTGCGCGCTTGGCCACCTCATCAGGCCGCGCGTGCCTGACAGTGAGCCCAGCCGGCACAACTGGCTCGGGCAGGTCGTCCAGCGAGATCCAGTGGTGGGTGTAGAAGTGCGCCTCCTCGTCCTGCCGGAACCCGGCCGACTCCAGCGCCGCCAGCAGGTGGGTCTCCGTCTCCAGCACTCCGGAGAACAGCTTGGATCCCTCGGCTCTGCCCTGAAACCACTCCACCACCGTGTCGGCCAGCTCGGGCCGGGCCGGGTCGACCACCAGCAGCAGACCGCCCGGCTGCGCGAGCCAGCCCCACGCCACCACCTGTCCGCCGTCGCGCCAGATCGCCGTCGTCCAGCTGTCGGCCCGGCCGCTGCTGATGCTGCGCTCCCAGGCCAGGTCGCCGAGGTGGAACCGGGAGGCCGGGCTCCAGACCCGCTGGGTGAGTTCCTGCATCTCCCGGAGGCCGTCGCGGCCGGCGTACTCGGTCATCTGCACCTGGCGAGGGTCGCAGAGCGGAGGGGCCGACTCAACCGCATTAGGCTGGGCCGTCGTGAGCATCGCCGAGGGCGGGATCCCCAGCCCGAACATCTGGCACCACCCGCAGACCTACGAGATCGAGAACCGGGCCGTCGACCCGAACGGGGTGATCGAGTCGGCCATGCGGGCGATCCGGGACTGGGCCGGCGCGACCGTGCTCGACCTCGGCTGCGGGACCGGGTTCCACCTGCCGCTGTTCGCGCGGACCGCGGCCACGGTGATCGGCGTCGAACCGCACGGCACGCTCGCCGCGTCGGCCAGGCGCCGGACCCGGCAGCTCGGCAACGTCGAGGTCAAGCAGGGTACGGCGCAGCAGCTGCCGGTGGCGGACGCGTCGATCGACGTCATGCACGCGCGCTGGGCGTACTTCTTCGGCCCGGGCAGCGAGCCGGGCCTGGCCGAGCTGGACCGGGTGATGCGGCACGGCGGCACCGCGTTCGTGATCGACAACGACGGGAGCCGCTCGACCTTCGGCCGCTGGTTCAGCGCGGCGTACCCGATGATCAAGGCGCCCGAGGTGGAACGGTTCTGGACCTCGCGCGGCTGGCACCGCACGCCGCTCGACATGGGCTGGCGGTTCGAGACCCGGGCCGACTTCGAGGCCGTGGTCCGGATCGAGTTCCAGCCACAGATCGCCGAGCGCATCATCGCGTCGTACGCCGGTCACGAGGTCGACTACGCGATCAACCTGTGGAGCCGGACCTACTAGACACGCGCTGCGCTGCAGTGGCCCGTTGGGCGCCCTAGGGTGAGCATTCGACCTGGGAGGCGCCTCGCCGGCATGGACGGACTGCTGCTCGAGAGACTGCTGCCGGGACTCCCCGACGAGGTGAGGGTCGGCGCAGGAGAGCAGCGCTCGCTGGTGCTCCCGACGAAGGCCGAGGCGCGGCGGTGCGCCGACCTGATCGCGGGACTCGACGAGCCTCCACCGGACGCCACGGTCGAGACCAACGGGTCGGTGCGGCTGGTCCCTGCCGAGGGCGGGCTGCTGCCGCACCTGACAGTGCTCGGCAACATCGTGCACGGACACGTCTCCACGCACCGGGTCACTGCTGAGGCAGCGGACAAGCAGTGCCGGCTCACCGCGACCAACTGCGACCTGGGCGACGTACTGAAGCGCCACCCGCACGAGATCACCCCAGGACGACGCCGACTGGCCGGACTGGCCCGTGCGGTCCGTGCTGAGCCGTCGGTGATCGTGCTGGAGGATGCGCCGGGGCTGCCGACCTGGGGGTCGCTGTTGCGGCCTGACAACATCACCGAGCTCTGGTCGATCGCTCTCGTGCTGATCACCACCGACGCTGCGCGGACGAAGGACTTCGACCGCGGCGGTGAGACATGATCCGCCGCCGCGTGCTGCTCGCAGGTGCGGCCGCTGCGACGCTGTCCGGCTGCAGCTCGGACGTGCTCGGGCTGAGCCGCAGCGTGCGAGTAGCGGTGAGCTGGGGTGGTCCGGAGCTGCGGGCGTTCCACCGGGTGCTGGACGGGCTCGGCAAGCTCGACTACCCGGTAGAGGTGATCCCGCTCGGCGACGCCATCTCCACAGCGTTCGGAGCGCGCTCAGGGCGGCGGCCGGACCTGGTGATGCTGCCGCAGCCCGGTCTGGTCCCGCCGCACCGCGCCGACCTGGAGGAGATGCCGGCCGACCTGGCCGAGCGCGGCCGGGCCCGACTGTGGGACGAGTTGTTGACGCAGGACGGCCGGACGTACGGCGTACCGTTCAAGACCGCGCACAAGTCAGCGGTCTGGTACCGGCCGTCGGTGTTCCGCAAGGCGCAGGTGCAGCCGCCGACACAGTGGGACGAGTGGCTCGAGCTGAACAAGGCTCTGTCGACCAGTGGCATCCGACCGCTCGCGCTGGGCGCAGGCGACGGCTGGGCCCTCACCGACTTCCTGGAGAACGTCCTGCTCGGTACGGCGCCCGACGCGTACCGCGCACTGGCCGTGGCGGAGCACCCGCGGCCGTCGCGAGTACCTGAGTTCGCTAGCGCGTTGCAGCAGCTTGCGACGATGTGGGCTGCTCCCGGTGCGCTGGCGGGCGGTGTGGAACGATCGCTGACCCAGCAGTTCCCCGACGCGGTGCTGGAGGTCTTCGGCCACCGCCGGGCCGCGATGGTGGTCGCGTCGGACTTCGCCGAGCCGGTGATCCGCTCGTTCGCCGCCGACCCGGCCGACGTCAGCCTGTTCACCTTCCCGGCCTTCGGTGCGGGAGCGGCCGCGCCGGTGGTGGTCGGCGGAGACGTGATGGTGCTGCAGCGGCCGGCGACCGACGACGCCTGGGACCTGCTGCGCCGGCTCGCCACACCGGCCGCTCCTGCGCCGTGGATCTCGTTGGGTGGCTTCCTGGTCGACGGACGCACCACCGGCTACTCCCCTGAGCTGACCAGGTTGGCCGACCAACTGGTGGCGCCCGGTACGTCGCTGCAGTTCGACCTGTCGGACCGGCTCGGTGAACTGGGCGGCATCGACGGGCTCTGGCGTGTGCTGACCGACCTGCTGGTCAAGGTCGGCAACCGCGGGCAGGACGTCGTACCGGAAGCAGTGCGGTCCGCGCTGGACGAGCTGGGCAAGGTGGAGAGCTGATGGGCCTCAGCAGCAACGGCTTGTCGCTGGAGATCGCCGGGCGGTCGGTGTCGGGCCGCCCGGTGACCGGTAGGCCGCAGCGACCTGCAGGGCCTTACCTGCTGGGGATTCCGGCGCTGCTGCTGACCAGTCTGCTGCTGGTACCGATCGTGATCACCGTCGTGGCGGCCTTCCGGTTGCCGGACGGGTCGTTCGGGTTCAGCAACTTCGCGGTGATGGGCGACCCGGCCGCACTGCACGCCGTACGGAACAGCGTGGCCTGGATCGCGGTGGCGGTCGCACTGGTCGTCGTGGGCTTCCTGCTGGCGGTGGTGAGCTACCGGCTGCCTGGCGTGTCGTCGTTTCTCCAACCAGCGTTGGTGATTCCGTTCGCTGTGTCAGTGCTGGTGTCCGGTGCGACGTTCCGGCTGATCTTCGACCCGGCACCTGAGCGCGGCACGGTGACAGCGGTGTGGAGCTCGCTGTTCGGTACCAGTCCGGTGTGGCTCGGCCCTGGTCTGTTCTGGCTGGTGCTGGTCTCCGCGTTCGGCTGGACCTGGCTCGGGTACGTCGTCTCGCTGTTCCGCGCCGGGCTCGACGCCATCCCCGACGACGTGAGCCGAACGGTCGCTGCCGAGGGGCTGACCGGGCTGCGGCGCTGGCGGGTGCTGGAGCTTCCGCTGCTGCGGCCGATCACCGGTGTCATCACGCTGACGCTGGTGGTTGCTGCTGTTCGCGTGTTCGACCTGGTGCTGATCGTCGTACCAGGACCGATGCAGCACGACGCCGACGTACTGGGCCTCAACTGGTGGCGAGCAACGACAGCAGGTGGCGACACCGGTCGTACGGCGGCGCTCGGCGTGGTCCTGTTCGCCATCGTCGCTGCTGTGGCGGTAATCGGTGTACGTGGGCTGCGTCGGCGGCGCTGGGCGATGCCGGTGAGCGTCGTACCGGCTGACGCATCGCTGCAGAGATCCAAGCCCAGCAAGCGAGTACGGCGGATCGGGTGGACAGCTGGGTTCGCTGTCAGCCTGTTCTGGATCCTGCCGGCCGTCGTACTGGTTGCTACTGCGCTGCACTCACCGCGTGAGGCCGGGCTGCACGGCTGGTGGTCGCTGCGCGGGCTCGGGCTGTCGTCGTTCGACGCGGCGGCGAGTACTGGGCTGCTGCGGGCGTTGCTGTCGACTGTGCTGATCTCCTCTGTCGCCACGGTTGTGCTGCTGGTTGTTGCTGTGCCGACGGCGTACCTGGTCGCGTGGGGTGGGCTGCCGACCTGGCTGGGCCGTGTGGTGACGTCGGTGTTCGTGGTGCTGGCTGTGACGCCGGTGCAGATGTACGCCGCGCCACTGCGGGATGCGATCGACGCGGCCGGGTTGACCGGGTCGCGGATCGCCTTGGGGCTGGTGCATGCGGCGGCTGGGCTGCCGTTCGCCGTACTGCTGCTGCGGTCTGCGTTCGCCTCTGCTCCACCGACACTCGTTGCTGAGGCGCTGCAAGGGCCTGCGCGGCAGAGCGCCGTACTGGCTACTGTGCAGCGGACCTACCGGCCTGCGGTGATTGCCGTTGCGGTGCTGGAGTTCGTGCTGGTGTGGAACGACTTCATCGTCGGGTTCCTGATCAGCGGCGCCGGTACGACGCCGCTGTCGCTGGTGCTGTGGGGTGAGGCGCGGCAGTTCTCGGCGTCGAGCGGGACTGTCGCCGCTGCGGCTGTGGTTGCCTCCGTCGTACCGGCGGTGCTGATGCTGACCTTCTGGCGGACGGTTGTGCGGGGACTGACGATCGGGAGCCGGCCGTGAGTTCCGAGGAGGAGAAGCCGAAGGACGAGCGGCGGCGCGGTGATTTCCTCGGGATCAGCGCGATCGCGGCGGGTCTGCTGTCCGGGCTGGCCAGCGAGAAGCTGTCGCAGAGCCTGGACAGCACGGGGTGGATCAGGACTGTCGGGTTCAGCCTGACCGCGTTGTTCGTGGTGATCTGGGGGATCTACAACGCGCCGGTGCTGCTGCGGAAGTACAGGCGGTGGCGTGCGGGAGCTGTTGCGCCCAGTACCCCGCCGGAGCTGCAGCAGGCGGCCGAAGAGGCCGAGCAGTGGCTGGTGGCGCTCGGCTCCGAGTCGGGCGGGCTGGCTGCGGCGGAGTGGTTCCAGCAGAACGAGCCGCGGTTGCGGGAGCTGCTGGTCGAGGAGAAGCCGGTAGCGGCGACTGCTGACGACCTGGCGCGGATCTGCGACGCGCTGGACGCCTGGTACGTGCGGCAAGGGCACGCGGACGACCTGCTGCAGATCAGCATCTTCCTGCTCACCGTGGCGGAGGGGACCGGACGGCACGACCTGGAAGAGCTGGCGACGGCGCGCCAGGCCACGGCGTACCGGTTGCTGAACGACCTGGGCACCGCGATCACGAAGATCGCGGTCTCGGCCAACGTCGCACCGGCCCAGCGCGAGCGAGCCGGCCGGACCCTGCCGGGACGATCACCACACAGCCGGACAGGCGCCGCGGTGGAAACCAGACGGCAGGTCGAGTCGGCGCTGATCAACCTGGCGCGGGCCGACTCCGCGCCGGTCGGGAATGAGCGGAACGAGGCTGTGGCGCATGCCAGGAGTCGGCTGGACGATGCGCGGCTGAGCCGGCCGGGACCGGACCTGGCGGCCGATGTGGCGATCTCCATCAACCTGGCGATCGTGCAGCTCTACCGGGAGGACGGCGAGGGCGCGCTGGAGCTGCTGACGCCTGCGCTGGCCCGGGCAGCCGCAGCTGCTGATCGCAGCGCGCAGGCGCACGTGTCGGAGCTGATCGGCGTCGCCGCGTGGATGCTGAAGCGGCCGGATCAGGCGGAGAAGTGGTGGGGGCGTGCTGAGCACCTGTACTCGGAGATCGACGAGCGGGAGGGGCAAGCTCGTTGCCTGCAGCACCTGGGGTCTGCTGCTGTGGTCGCCGGCGATCGGGCTGGTGGCAAGAGCCTGCTGCAGCAGAGCGCCGTACTGCGGACGTCCGAAAGCCCTCTTCTGAAGAAGTACCTGGACGCCGCAACTCAAACGACACCGGCTCCGGTCGAGCCCTCTCCTTCCCCACGACCCATCAGCTGGCTTCGCCACAAGATCAACCAATGGCGTCTCCGCTGAAGCCTATGCACCTCCTCTGTCCACAGGGTTCGGCGGCGCTGGTCGTGCATTGTCGGTGGGGTCGCCTAAGTTGGGGGCATGGTGAAGGCGGCGGGGCAGACCAAGTCGAAGGCGGCGGGGAAGTCGCCGTTCCAGTGCTCGGAGTGCGGCTGGAGCGCGGCGCGCTGGATCGGGCGCTGCGGCGAGTGCCAGGCCTGGGGCACCGTCGTCGAGGTCGGCGCACCCAAGGCCGCCCGGATCACCGCCGGACCGGTCTCCTCCCCCGCGATGCCGATCGCGCAGGTCTCCGCCGTCGAGGCCGAGTCGCGAGCGACCGGGATCGGCGAGCTCGACCGCGTGCTCGGCGGCGGCGTCGTCCCGGGCGCGGTGATCCTGCTCGCCGGTGAGCCCGGCGTCGGCAAGTCCACGCTGCTGCTCGAGGTCGCGGCCCAGTCCGCGCGCAACGGGCACCGCACGCTCTACGTCTCCGGCGAGGAGTCCGCCGCCCAGGTCCGCCTGCGCGCCGGCCGGACCGACGCGCTTGTCGACGAACTGTTCCTCGCCGCCGAGACCGACCTCGGCGCGGTCGTCGGCCAGGTCGACGCGGTCGAGCCGTCGTTCCTGGTGATCGACTCCGTGCAGACGATGGCGCACCCCGAGGTCGACGGCGCCCCCGGCGGCGTCACCCAGGTCCGCGAGGTGACCGGTGCGCTCGTCCGGCTCGCGAAGGAACGCAACATCGCCGTCGTCCTGGTCGGGCACGTCACGAAGGACGGCGCGATCGCCGGCCCGCGGATGCTCGAGCACCTGGTCGACGTCGTGCTCGCCTTCGACGGCGACCGGCACTCCGGCTTCCGGATGGTCCGCGCGACCAAGAACCGGTTCGGCCCGTCCGACGAGGTCGGCTGCTTCGACATGGTCGACACCGGCATCGTCGAGGTCAGCGACCCGACCGGCCTGTTCGTCTCCGAGCACTCCGAGCCGGTCGCCGGGACGTGCGTGACAGTGATGATGGAGGGCCGCCGCCCGCTGCTCGCCGAGGTACAGGCACTGGTCGGCCCGTCCTCGGCACCGCAACCCCGGCGTACGACGTCCGGCCTGGAGTCGTCGCGGGTCGCCATGGTGCTGGCCGTGCTCGGCAACCGGGCCGGCGTCAAGCTGCACGACCACGAGGTGTACGTCGCAACCGTCGGCGGCGTGAAGATCACCGAACCGGTCGCGGACCTGGCCGTCGCGATCGCGGTCGCGTCCTCGGTCACCGACAAGCCGATCCACCCCGGCCTGATCGCAATCGGCGAAGTCGGCCTGGCCGGCGAGGTCCGCCGCGTCGGCGGCCTCGAGAAACGCCTGGCCGAAGCAGCCCGCCTCGGCTTCACCAAGGCCATCGTCCCCGCCGACGTCCCAAACCGCGGCAAGGACCTGAAGCCGTTGGACATGCAGGCGAAGTACGGCCTGAGAGTCTTCGCCGCAGGCGACATCCGCGCCGCGATGCACGCGGCGGGCATCCTCTAACCGATCCGGCCAGCCGGGCAGCACCTGTCGTTTCCACCGCCTGCCCGGCGCTTCCGTCCCCACCGCACCGCGCCCCCGCCGTACCAGCGCCCGCACGCCGCGCCTGCCCTTACCACCGCTTCCCCGGCGCTTCCGTCTCCACCGCACCGCGCCCCCGCCGTACCAGCGCCCGCACGCTGCGCCTGTCCTTGCCACCGCCTCCCCGGCGCTTCCGTCCCCCACCGCACCGCGCCCCGCCCGTTCGCTGCGCCTGTCCTTGCCACCGCCTCCCGGGCGCTTCCGTCCCCCACTGCACCGCGCCCCTCCGTCCCAGCCGCGCACACCGCGCCTGCATTCGCCGTGCAACGCCCACACCCCCGTGCCACCCCAACCGCACCCGCCGTACAGCGCCCACACCCCCTGCCGCCGCACCCGAACCCGCCAGGTCAGCGCCCACACCCGCGCGCCGCCGCTTCCATCCGCACCGCGCTCCACGGCACCGTGCCCAACCGCCCCGCACCCGCACCGATGGGCTCGCTCGCGACCCAGCACAGCCGGAAGCCCCTGCCCCACCAGAAACCTCACGTAGTAGTACGACGCGATGCCCTTCCCGCGGCCGCATCGCGCGCCGCCGCCCGAACCGCCGCACCGCCCCACCCGCACTCGGCCCCACCCGCACTCGCCGGATCCGCACTCGCCGCGCCGCCGCACCCGCACCCGCACCCGCCGTACCAGCGCCCGCACGCCGCGCGTGCACCCGCCGCACAGCGCCGACACCCAGTGCTGCCACCCCCGCACCCCGCCGTCCCATCGCCACACCCGCGCGTCACCGCACCCGCAGCCGCCACGCCAGCGCCCACACCCCGAGCACCGCAGCGCTCGCCCGCCGTACCGGCGCCGCACCAGCCTCCCGCCCCCGCACCGCCGCGTCCGCACTCGCCGCACCCAACGGAAGCCCCGGCAGCCTCGCCGCGTGCGCACTTTGAGCACCGGCCAGCCACTTCCCAGGGCGGAAAATGGCTGGCCGGGGTGCACAAAGACGGCTGGGAACGGCTCGTGGATGCACAAAGTCGGGCCTGGGCCGGGCCAGTGGAGGAGAAGCGGCCGGGGGTGGGTCGCGAGAACGCAGCCGCGTCGCGTACGCACTTTGGGCACCGGCCAGCCACTTCCCAGGGCGGAAAAATGGCTGGCCGGTGCCCAAAGTCGGCTGGGAACGGCTGGTGGGTGCACAAAGTCGGGCCTAGGGCGGGCCGGTGGAGGGAAGCGGCCGGTTGGCATGTAATCCCTCTCACAAGGATGAGACGGGTGTCCGCACCCTGGTAACTCATTACGTACTCTGGATGGCGGCCCACCCCTCCCTGCGGCCGCCCACGAAGGAGCCCCCATGACCGGATCCAGAGTTGTCGCGCTCGGCCACTACCAGCCCGAGCGGGTGCTCACCAACGCCGAGCTCGCCACGATGGTGGACACCAACGACGAGTGGATCCAGAGCCGGGTCGGCATCAAGGAGCGCCGGATCGCGGCCCCTGACGAGCAGGTCGACGAGATGGCCTGGCGGGCCGCCGAGAAGGCGATCGCGAACTCCGGCCTGGACAAGGCCGAGATCGACTACGTCGTCGTCGCCACCTGTACGGCGATCGACCGCTCGCCGAACATCGCCGCCCGCGTCGCCGCCCGGCTCGGGCTCGGCCACCCGGCCGCGATCGACATCAACACGGCCTGCTCCGGGTTCAGCCACGCGCTGTCCACCGCCGACCACGCGATCCGCGCGGGCGCGGCCTCGAAGGCGCTGGTGATCGGTGTCGAGAAGCTGACCGACTTCACCGACTGGACCGACCGGACCACCTGTGTCCTGGTCGGTGACGGCGCCGGCGCGCTGGTCCTGGTCGCCAGCGACGAGCCCGAGGTCGGCCCGGTCGTCTGGGGTTCGGTTCCGGAGATGTCCGACGCGGTCCGGATCGAGGGCGACGGCAAGTTCGCGCAGAACGGGCAGAGCGTCTTCCGCTGGACCACCACCCAGCTTCCGGCGATCGCCAAGCAGGTCTGCGAGAAGGGCGGGATCGCTCCCGAGGACCTCGGCGGCGTCGTCCTGCACCAGGCCAACCTGCGCATCATCGAGCCGCTGGCCAAGAAGCTCGGCGCGGTGAACGCGGTCGTCGCCCGCGACGTCGTCGAGTCCGGCAACACCTCGGCCGCCAGTATCCCGATCGCGCTGTCCAAGCTGGTCGAGCGGCGCGAGATCCCGGTCGGCGCCCCGGTGCTGCTGTTCGGCTTCGGCGGCGGCCTGTCGTACGCCGGTCAGATCATCCGCTGCCCCTGAGCGAGACTCGCCGTAAGGACGCAGACAATTTTCTGCGTCCCGGCGACCGGGGCGTTGGTTGACCGGTGAGGGTTTCCGGCCCGGTGCGGTCCCGCGATCGCGTCGCTTCACGCCGGAAAATTAGTTGCACGCGTCGGGTGCACATCCAGATGCACGGGCGTTTGCAAACGCCCGGGCAAGGAGTACCCGCTCCGGCCGGTATTGGCTCACACCACGCCGCGGACCCGCATAGACTCAGGGACCGTGGCCCCGAATTCCGACAAGAACAGCACCGAGACCCGGATGCGCGCGACCCTCGCGGCCGTGGCACCCGGTACCGAACTGCGCGAAGGCCTGGAACGGATCCTGCGGGGCCGGACCGGCGCCCTCCTGGTCCTCGGTCATGACAAGACCGTCGACGGCATCTCCACCGGCGGTTTCGAGATCGATGTCGAGTTCACCGCCACCGGCCTGCGTGAGCTGAGCAAGATGGACGGCGCGATCATCCTCGACCGCGACGTCAGCCGGATGCTGCGCGCCGCCGTGCACCTGATGCCGGACCCCTCGATCCACACCGAGGAGACCGGCACCCGGCACCGCACCGCCGACCGGGTCGCCCGCCAGACCGGCTTCCCGGTGATCTCGGTGTCGCAGTCGATGCACATCATCGCGCTGTACGTCGACGACCAGCGCTACGTGCTGGAGGACTCCGGGGCGATCCTGTCCCGGGCCAACCAGGCCCTGGCCACGCTGGAGCGGTACAAGCTGCGCCTCGACGAGGTCTCCGGCACGCTGTCGGCGCTGGAGATCGAGGACCTGGTCACCGTCCGGGACGTCGCCGCGGTCGCCCAGCGCCTCGAGATGGTCCGCCGGATCGCCACCGAGATCGACGGGTACGTCGTCGAGCTCGGCACCGACGGCCGCCTGCTCACCCTCCAGCTGAACGAGCTGGTCGCCGGTGTCGCCGGCGAGCGCGAGCTGGTCGTCCGCGACTACCTGCCGCCCGCGACCGGCCGCAAGGCCAAGACGGCGGACGACGTACTGCTGGAGCTGGACGCCGTCAGCCCGACCGACCTGCTGGACATCGGCCAGGTCGCGCGGGCCCTGCAGCTCGGCGGCGCCGAGCAGCTCGACGCTGCCGTCACCCCGCGCGGGTACCGGCTGCTCGCCAAGGTCCCGCGCCTGCCCGGCGCCGTCATCGACCGCCTGATCGAGCACTTCGGCCACCTGCAGAAGCTGCTCGCCGCGAGCATCGACGACCTGCAGACCGTCGACGGCGTCGGCGAGAACCGCGCCCGCACGGTCCGCGAGGGCCTGTCCCGGCTCGCCGAGTCGAGCATCCTCGAACGCTACGTCTGACCGCCGTACGCCGGTCGACCCACCGCGGCCGCGCCGGCGTACAGGCTCCTGACCGGGCTGAACTCCACCAGTCGCTGACGTCTCCGCCGGGTCGCCGTGTCCGCACGGCGGCCCGGCGTCTTTGTGTCGCCCCTCTTGCTTACTGACTTGTCAGTGAGTCACACTCACCGAGGACCGCTCCGGCTGAGATGAGGAACTCGCATGGCCGCTCTACGCCAGCACGACCCGGCGACCACCGTCCGGCCCTGGCCCGCGCTCTGGGCGCTGATGCTGGGCTTCTTCATGATCCTGGTCGACTCGACCATCGTTTCGGTCGCGACGCCCGCGATCCTGACCGACCTGCACGCCGACATCGGCAGCGTCGTCTGGGTCACCAGCGCCTACCTGCTCGCGTACGTCGTACCGCTGCTCGTCACCGGCCGGCTCGGTGACCGCTTCGGCCCGAAGAAGCTCTACCTCACCGGCCTGGTGCTGTTCTCGCTCGCGTCGGTGGCGTGCGGCCTGACCGGCACGATCGAGCTGCTGATCGTGGCCCGCGTCTTCCAGGGCTTCGGTGCAGCGCTGATGACCCCGCAGACGATGGCGGTCATCACCCGGATCTTCCCCGCCGACCAGCGCGGCCGCGCGATGAGTCTGTGGGGCGCGACCGCCGGCGCCGCGCTGCTGGTCGGCCCGGTGCTCGGCGGCGTACTGGTCGACGGCCTCGGCTGGCAGTGGATCTTCTTCGTCAACGCACCCGTCGGCCTGGTCGGCTTCGTCCTGGCGCTACGCCTGGTCCCGAGCCTGCCGACCCAGGACCGCCGGTTCGACCTGCTCGGTGTGGCCCTCAGCTCGGTCGGCCTGTTCTGCCTGGTCTTCGGCATCCAGGAAGGCCAGAAGTACGACTGGGGCCAGATCACCGGACCGATCTCGGTCTGGTCGCTGATCGTCGCCGGGCTCGTCGTGATCGGCGTCTTCCTGTTCTGGCAGGCGAAGAACAAGGGCGAACCGCTGCTGCCGCTGTCGCTGTTCAAGGACCGCAACTTCTCCCTCGCCAACCTCGCGATCAGCACGATCGGCTTCGCGATCACCGCGCTCACCTTCCCGCTGATGCTGTACGCGCAGAGCGTGCGCGGCCTCGACCCGACGCCGGCGGCGCTGCTGATGGTCCCGATGGCCGTCATCTCCGGACTGCTGGCGCCGTTCGTCGGCAAGCTCACCGACACCGCCTCGCCGCGGCTGCTGGCCGGCTTCGGCGTGCTGTGCTGCTCGGCGTCGCTGTTCTGGCTCAGCGCTGTGATCACTCCGACCGTGCCGATCTGGCAGCTGCTACTGCCGATCGGGCTGCTCGGCGTCGCCAACGGATTCATGTGGGCACCGATCGGCGCCACCGCGACGCGCAACCTGCCGTACGCCCAGGCCGGAGCCGGCGCGGGGGTCTACAACACCACCCGGCAGATCGGCGCGGTGCTGGGCAGCGCAGGCATCGCCGTACTGATGGAGTCGCGGCTCGCGCACAACCTGCCGGCCGCGCCCGGCGGAGGCCCGTCAGCCGAGGCGAGCTTCGGGCGGATCGTGCCGGAGCCGCTGCAGCAGGGGTTCAGCGACGCGATGGCGCAGTCGCTGCTGCTCCCGGCGTCGGTCCTGGTGATCGGCCTGATCGCGGCGCTGTGCTTCACGCGATCGCAGACCCGCAAGGCGACGATCTAGTCGCTCCCGTCCTCGCCCTTCCCGCCCGTCCGCCCCGCCCCCATCCCTCCCACCCTCCCGCCCTCCCCCTCCCCTCCTCTCTCCCCCTCTCCCTCCCGCGGCCCCGGTGGATCCCACCGGGGCCGCGGCACGTTCGCGCCGGAAACTTGCTTCCAAGGCAGCATCCGAGTAATACTCCACGTGGAATAATTCGCACGGAATAGTCGGAGATGGATGTGGCGGAACTGACGCCTCTGGGGATCGCGGTGCTGGCGCTGCTCGACGAGCGGCCGATGCACGCCTACGAGATGTACCAACTGCTGCTGCAGCGGCAGAACAGCCGGCTGCTGAAGGTGAAGCCCGGTTCGCTCTACCACACGGTCGAGCGGCTGGCCGGTCAGGAACTGGTCCGCGCGACCGGCACCGAACGGGCCGGCAACCGGCCCGAGCGGACGACGTACGAGCAGACCCCGGCCGGCAAGCAGGCGCTGCAGCAGCGGGTCCAGGCCGGGATCGAGACCTACGTCTACGAGTACCCGCTGTTCCCCGTCGTCCTGAGCGAGGCGCACAACCTCGAACCCGCCGACGCCGCCGAGCGGTTCCGGCGCCGGCTGGTCGAGCTCGCCGGGCAGATCGCCGAGCTCGACGCCGTGATCGCGGACGTCACCGACCGCGGGGTACCGGAGCAGTTCTGGATCGCCGCGGACTACAACCGGGCAGTGCTGGCCGCCGAGCGCACTTGGCTGACCACCCTCCTGCACCGCATCGAGAGCAAGGATCTTTCATGGCAACACCGCAAGTGAGGCCCGACGTGCGGCCGTGGCCGGCGCTGTGGGCGCTGGTGCTCGGCTTCTTCATGATCCTGGTCGACTCCACGATCGTGTCGGTGGCGACACCCGCGATCCTGACCGACCTGGACGCCGACGTCAGCAGCGTGGTCTGGGTGACCAGCGCCTACCTGCTGGCGTACGCCGTACCGCTGCTGATCACCGGGCGGCTCGGCGACCGGTTCGGCCCGAAGAAGCTCTACCTGACCGGCCTGACGCTGTTCACGCTGGCGTCGGTGTGGTGCGGGCTGACCGGGACGATCGAGATGCTGATCGTGGCCCGAATCTTCCAGGGGCTCGGCGCCTCGCTGATGACGCCGCAGACGATGGCCGTGATCACCCGGATCTTCCCGGCCGACCAGCGCGGCCGGGCGATGAGCCTGTGGGGCGCGACCGCGGGCGTGGCGACACTGGTCGGCCCGATCCTCGGCGGCGTCCTCGTCGACGGGCTCGGCTGGCAGTGGATCTTCTTCATCAACGCGCCGGTCGGCGTCGTCGGCTTCGTGCTGGCGCTGCGGCTGGTGCCGGACCTGCCGACCAACGAGCACCGGTTCGACCTGCTCGGGGTCGCGCTGAGCTCGATCGGGCTGTTCTGCCTCGTGTTCGGCATCCAAGAGGGGCAGAAGTACGACTGGGGCCAGATCACCGGCGTGATCTCGGTCTGGTCGCTGATCATCGCCGGTCTGGTCGTGATCGGGGTGTTCCTGTTCTGGCAGGCGAAGAACAAGGGCGAGCCGCTGCTGCCGCTGTCGCTGTTCAAGGACCGCAACTTCTCGCTGGCCAACACGGCGATCACGACGGTCGGGTTCGCGATCACCGCGATGACGTTCCCGCTGATGCTGTACGCCCAGAGCGTGCGCGGTCTCAGCCCGACCCGGTCCGCGCTGCTCCTGGTCCCGATGGCCGTCATCTCCGGCGCGCTGGCGCCGTTCGTCGGCCGGCTGACCGACAAGGCGCCGCCGCGGTTCATCGCCGGGTTCGGGCTGCTGTGCTGCTCGGTGTCGCTGTTCTGGCTGAGCCAGGTGATGGAGCCGACCGTCCCGATCTGGCAGCTGCTGCTGCCGATCGCGCTGCTGGGCGTGGCGAACGGGTTCATGTGGGCCCCGCTCGGTACCACAGCCACGCGCAACCTGCCGTACCACCAGGCAGGCGCGGGTGCGGGCGTCTACAACACGACGCGCCAGGTCGGCGCGGTCCTCGGGAGCGCGGGCATCGCCGTACTGATGGAGTCGCGGCTGGCCGCGAACCTGCCGGCTGCGCCGGGTGGGTCGGCGGAGCCGAGCTTCGCCGGGAAGCTGCCGGAGGCGATCCACCAGGGGTTCAGCGATTCGATGGCGCAGTCGCTGATGTTGCCGGCGTCGGTGCTGATCATCGGGTTGGTGGCGGCGCTGTTCTTCACGCGGCCGGCGCACCTGCAGGCGAAGGCGTACTCGGGATCAGTGAAGGCGGACTAGGAAGCGACTACGTAGAAGGCCTGTGCGGCGGACGCTTGTCCGTCGTACACGGCCTTCGCCACATAGGTTCCGGGCTTGGCCAGCGGCTGCCCCGGCAGGCAGCCCGGGCCGGAACGCCGTCCGTCCCAGGCCACGGTGCTCGTCGACTGCTTGCCCTTGGCAACAAGGAATGTTGCCCGCGGCACGGTCTGCTCGCACTGCGTGGTGGACCAGATCTGGTCCACGCCCGAGGTGATCGTCAGCGACAGCAACGTCGGGTCGATCGCCGCCTTGCACTCCGCACGGACGGCGCTCAGCTGCACGGCGAAGTTCAACGCACCCCCGGCCTTGATCGTCCGGACCGCCGGCAGCACCGCCACCCGCACATCGCGCCCGGCGCATTCTTGCGGCGGCTCAGGCGTCTTCGGGGTCTCCGGCGTGCTCGGCTTGCCAGTGGGCTTCCCGGTCGGCTTGCCGCTGGGCGGCGGGGTCTGGACCGGGGTCTGCTCGTTCACACCGGTTGTCGGCGTACTGGTCGGGTCGACAGGAGCAGTGGGGTTCTCGTTCTGGGGACCGCCCGCTGCCGTGTTCTCCGGCTTGTCGCCGCCTCCACCGAGCAGACGCCCGAACAGCACCAGCACCACCACCAGGGCGACCAGCAGCAGGCCCCTGCGGAACCAGTACACGCTGGCAGGCAGGTGCCCGACCGGACGGAGCAGGCTGCTCATGTCCGCACCTTAATGTCAGGATTGACCCCGACATGTCAGACTCGCCGCTCCCCCTCGCATCCACCTTGCACGCCCCCGTGCTCCAGTGGTACGCCGACAACGCCCGAACCCTCCCCTGGCGCGAGCCGGACGCTGGTGCGTGGGCGGTGATGATCAGCGAGTTCATGCTGCAGCAGACGCCGGTCGCGCGCGTGCTCCCGGCGTACGAGACGTGGATCCGTCGCTGGCCCAAACCAGGCGACCTGGCCGCTGAGCCCCCTGGCGAAGCCGTCCGCGCGTGGGACCGTCTCGGCTACCCCCGGCGAGCCCTACGCCTCCACGCCGCCGCCCAGGCCATCGTCGAGCGCCACGGAGGCGAAGTCCCCTCCGACCACGCCGCGCTGCTGGCTCTCCCCGGCGTCGGCACGTACACAGCCGCGGCCATCGCGTCCTTCGCCTTCGGCCAGCGCCACGCGGTCGTCGACACGAATGTGCGCCGAGTCTTCGCCCGGGCGCTCACCGGTGTCGCCCAGCCGACGATCTCCCCCACAGCCGCCGACCAACGCCTCGCAGCCGCCGCCCTCCCCGTGGACGAAGCCGTGGCTGCCCGCTGGGGCGTCGCGACCATGGAGCTGGGCGCCCTGGTCTGCACGGCCAGAATCCCCCGCTGCAACCAATGCCCCATCAGCGCCCAATGCGCCTGGGTCCTGGCCGGCTCCCCGCCGTACGACGGCCCACCCCGCAAGGGCCAAACCTACGAAGGCACCGACCGCCAAGCCCGAGGCCGCCTGCTCGCCGTCCTCAGAGCGGCAACCAGCTCGGTCTCCAAGCAACAGCTGGACGCCTGCTGGCCTGACGCACCTCAGCGCGAACGAGCCCTCGACGGCCTGGTAGCCGACGGCCTGGTCGAGCCCCTCCCCCGCAACCGCTACCGACTGCCGCAGTAAGAACGCATGCTCGAGGCCGGCGCCTCCCCGGTGGGGAGGGCCGGCCTCAAAGGCGACGGAGCAGTGGTGGAGGCTGCTCAGTTCTTCTTGCTCGACGTAGCGGTTTCGTCCTCGTCGTCGGCGAGCAGGTCGAGCGGCATCGCGGGGCTGCCGGACAGCGTCGCCAGCATCTGGCGGACGTTGGTCAGCTGCGCGTTGATGCTGTCCCGGCGCTGCGTCGCGGCGGCGAGCTCGCGCTCGGACTCGGCGCGGATCCGCTCGGACTTGTCCTTCGCGGCGGCGACGATCTCCTGCGCCTGACGGTTCGCGTCGGCCAGCTGCTGCTGGGCCAGACGCTCCGCCTCGGACCGGGACCGGTCGGCCTCGCGCTGCACCTGGGCGGCGCGGTCGGTGACCGCGGCCAGCTGCTGCTCGGCCAGCGCCGTCCGGGCGGCGAACTCCTGCTCGACCTTGCCGCGGCGCTCGGCCAGGGTGGTCTCGAAGGCGGCCGCGGCCTGGGCGGACTTGGCCCGCTCCTGCTCGTACAGGGCCTGCGCCTCGCTGCGCCGCGCGTTCGCGTCGCGCTCGGCCTCGTCACGCATGTCGTCGGCCTGGGTCCGGGCCTCCTCGAGGATCCGGGCGGCCTCGGCGTCGACCTCGCTCTTCCAGTCCAGGGAGTACTGCTCGGCCTCCTTGCGGACCTTCTTCGCGTGCGCCTCGGCGTCGGCGACGATCGCCTCGGCGTCGGTGCGGGCGCGGGTGACCAGGTCACGGGCCTCGTCGTCGGCCAGGGACAGGATCTTGGCGACCCGCTCACCGAACTCGGTGAACGTCGGCGCCCGGTCCTTGTTGTCCTCCTGCGCCGAGATGACGGCCGACTCGGCGGCGTCGGTCCGGGTCTGCAGCTCCTGGACGTGCCGCTGCAGCTGCTCGGACTGCTGCTGGAGCGCGGTCAGCGAGGTGGTCAGCTCCCGGACGTGCTGATCCACCTGGGCCGGCTCGTAGCCACGCAGAACGGTGCGGAACGGGGTTGGTGCTTCACTGCTCATGTCTTCAGATGCTCACTTCGACTGGTGGGTGGATCACACATTGTCACTGACAAGGATCTGACTGTCACGTCCTCATCCTGATTCCCCCGTGGAACCCTCGCTGGAGGACATTCCACCATCAACGCGGAAGCCGGGTACAGCGAGTGCCTCGATCACACCCGAAAGCTGGGTGAGCTCCTTGGTGATCTCGTCGCGGCGCTGGTTGAGCGCGGCGACCCTCGCCTCGGCGTCGGCGAGAAGTTTTCGGGCCTGCGAGCGCAGCTCGTCGGCGTGCGCGCGGGCCTGCGCCTCGAGCTGCTGGGCGTCGGCGCGGGACTTGCGGATCAGGTCGTGCGACTGGCGCTGCGCGTCGGCGAGGTCGTTCGCGGCCCGCTCGCGCAGGACCTGCGTACTGGCCTCGGCCTCGGCGACGCGGCGGTTGGCGCGGTCGACGATCTCCTTGGCCTCGGCCTCGGCGGTCGCCTTGAGCCGCTCGGCCTTGGCCTGCGCCTGGACGGTGACCCGCTCGGCCTGCTGACCGGCGTTCTCCATCGCGGCCTCGGCCTGCGCGGTCGCTTCCTTGAGCGCGGCGTTGGCCTGGGTGGTCTGCTCGGCGTTCTGCCGGGTGATCTCTTCCTGGGTCGCCTTGAGCCGGCTGGTGGAGCGGCCGACGACGCGGCGCAGGTGGGCGCGCTTCTCGCGCATCAGCTCGGCGGCGTCGGCGGCGGCCTTGTCCCGGATCGCCTGCGCCTCGGACTCGGCGGCCGAGACCAGCTCGCCGACGGTCTGCTTGGTCCAGGCGGTCTGCTTCTCGGCCTCGGCGAGCGCGACCTCGGCGGCCTTGTTGGCGTCCTCGACGATCCGCTGCGCTTCGGCGGACGCCGTACGCCGGTCCGCCTCGATGCTGTCGACGACGAGCTTGGCCTGGGCGCGGGCGTCGGCCATCAGCCGTTCGTTGGCCGCCTCGGCCTCGGACTTCTGGCGCCCGATGTCCTCGACGGCCTCGCCACGGAGCTTGTCGATCTCGAGCGAGATGGCGGCGAGCTTGGCCCGCTCGGTCTCCTCCAGTTCGGCCGTACGCCGTTCCAGCTCGGCCCGGTTCTCGCCGCGCAGCCGCTCGATCTCGGCGTGCGCCTCGGCGATCTCGGCGCGCGCCTTCTCCCGGGCGGCCTCGACCTCGCGCTCGACGGCGACCCGCAGGTCCTTCGCCTCGGACTCGGCCCGCGAGATCAGGTCGGCCTCGGCCCGGACGGCGGCCTGCGACACCAGCGCGGCCTGCTCACCGGCGTCGGCGACCAGCTGCTGCGCTTCGCGCCCGGCCCGCTCGACGTTCTGGGCGGCGGCCTCGCGGGCTTCGCGGGCTTCGACCAGCAGCTCGTCGGCGTCGGCCTTGATCTGCGCGGCGGCGGTCTCGGCCTGGGCGATCCGCCGCGCGGCCGCGGTTTCGGAGTCTTCCTGGAGCTTGTCGACGGCGGCCTGGGTGTCGGCCTTGAGCTTCGCGACGGCTGTTTCGGTCTCGGTCCGGAGCCGCTCGGCCTCGGCCTCGGAGTCGGCCTTGAGCTTGGCCGCGGCGGCCTCGGAGTCGGCTCGCACCTTCGCCGCCGCCGCTTCGGAGTCGGCCTGCAGCTTCGCCGCCGCGGCCTCCGAGTCCTCCTTCAGCTTGGCGGCCGTCGCCTCCGACTCGGTCCGGACCTGCTCGGCCGCGGCCTCGGCCTCGGCGCGGTGGTCGTCGGCCGCCTTGCGGACGCGCGCCGCTTCCATCTCGGCGTCGGCGATCCGCCGGGCCGCCGCGGCCTGCGACTCGGCCCGCAGCTCGTCGGCCGCGGTCTGGGTCTCGGTGCGCAGCTTGTCGGCCGCGGCCTCGGACTCGCTTCGGCGGCGCGTCACCTCGTTGTCCACGTCGACGCGCAGCTGCTCGGCCGCCGACTCGGACTCGGTCTTCAGGCGGTCCGCCGTACTGGTCGCGTCGGACCGGACCTTCGCGACCTCGGCGTCGGCCTCGTCACGCAGCCGCTTCACCTCGGCCGCGGTGTCGGCGCGGAGCTTGGCGACCTCGGTGGTCGCGGTCGCGCGCAGCTGCTCGGTCTCGTCCGCCGCCTCGGTGCGGACCCGCTCGGACTCGGCCTCGGCCTCGGTGCGCAGCTGGTCGGCCGCGCGCTCGGCGTCGGCGAGCAGGCGCTCGGCGGAGGCGGTCGCGTCGGCGCGCAGCTTGCGGGCCGCGGCGTCGGCCTCGGCGCGGAGCTGCTCGGCCTGCCCGCGGACCTGCTCGGCCTCGCGCAGGGCGGAGTCGTTCTCGAGCTCGGCCTGCTCGCGCAGGGTGTCGGCGATCCGCTGTGCGCGCTCCAGCACGCCACCCGCTTGCCGCACGCCAAAGGAACCGGCGTCGACGACCGGTTCCTGGGTCAAGGGCAGACGCGGTGCGTCCATGCGACGAGATGATTCCATCTCCGGCCCCCTCTCCAACAGTCCGGGTCCACTTGGCGCAGTCATGCTCTTACAACGAGCCACAACCGGCTACGGGTAGCTTCTTTTTTATGCCGTTGCGTGATCTTCCCACTGAATCGAAGGCCGCAGCGGGCCTGTTACAGGTGCAGCGGCTGCGGCACCGCGTGACCGTACGACGGACCGGGTGGCCCGGTCCAGCACTCGCCGGACTCGCTGTGGTTGCAGCGGTTTCACTGCTGCTGCCGGGCTCGGCAAGTACAGGCTGTTACCTCTGGCGAGCCACCACCCAACCAGTGAACGGGCGTGGTCCGGCGCTGGTCCTGCCGCTCGCTCTGGTCCTCGTGGTGCTCGCGGATCGCTTGTGGGCGGACAAAGTGGCGGCCCGCCGGCAAGTGCGTGGCTGGGCCGCGGTGGGGCTCGGGGTGCTGACCACTGTGGTCTGGACTGGTCTGGTGGTTCAGGGCCGATCGGGTTGTGCCACCTCACCGGCTGTGATCGGTGTCGTGGCGACCGGCGTCCTGGCGACGGCGATCTGCGCGCACTGGGCGACCCGTCACGACGCGGTCGCCGACCTGTTGCCGGAACGTCCCGAAAAATCTTCCGAGCAGCCGCTGAACCAGTCCGAATTGCGGGCAACCTTTGTCCAGCTCTGCGATTTCGTCGGTCCGGGGACTGCTCGGCGGCCCACTGCGGCGCTGCTCTCGGTCGTCGCCGCGGCACTGTTGCTGCTGTCGACCCTGCTGCCTTGGCGCGAGCTGGTGGACCCGGTGGCGCTCGGTCCGGCAGGTGCTGAGGCCGGGCTGCTCCGCTCGCAGCTGTGGGAGCTGCCGTACGCGCTGACCTGGGCGGTGCTTGTCGCTGTGTTGGCAGTCTGCACGCTCGCCACCTCCATCACCGGCCCTCCGCTGGTACGGCGTACTGCTGCTGCTCTGACCGGAGCGCTGACTGTCACCGGGACGCTCGACTCGCTCGTGCAGCTCCCGCCGCGCCTCCCGGACGGCGTCGGCTACCAGCCGGGCGTCGGCGCGTGGGTCGGCCTAGGTCTGGGTGTGCTGCTCCTTGTCCTGGCGCTGCTGCCGCTCCGACAGGTGTTGGTGGTCTGTGCGGCGGCTGTGCTCGGTCTGGTCGGCGGGCTGCTTGTGCCGGGCGCTGCTGGTACGTCGTACAAGCCGGAGGTCCTGGCCGGCTCACCGCACCGGCTGCTGAACCTCAACGGCGGTCAGCTCGAGGACCCGCTCGGCATGCGGGTAGCGATCGGCACCTCTGACCCGCTCGACTCCATCGCTGGCAACCTCGACGGTTCCCCTGGCGAGTGGCTGCTGGGCCGCACCGGCTCCGAGGGCTCGACCGTCTTCGCGTACGCCGACGGCATCGCGCTCCCGCAGGTAGCGCTCAGCCACGGGACCACACCGCCGGCTCTGCTCGGTGTGGCCGACCACCGGATGCTGCTGCTCGCAGGTGGCGCCAGCGACCGCCCCTGGGCTCTGCTGTCTGTCCCGCTCAGCCTGGTCTCAGCGGACATCAGCCTGAGCCACCAGGACCCGGACGGCCGGTACTACGTGACGCCGGGCGTAGAGATCCTCGCCAGCGGCACCGGGCCGGCTCTGACGCATCGGAACGCGGACCGCTCGATCGTCATCTGGGGAGGCACCAGCACCTGGCAGATCCCGGCTGCAGCGATGCGGCCCGGGATGAAGCTGGCCGACTACCTGGTGAACCCAGGGCCGGGTGCTCCTGGCAACTCGGTCTCCACCGGGCCGGACGGCACAGTCGCCTGGCGGACGAGCCAGACCGGTCTCGCGCTGCGCCGCCCGGGCTCTGGTGCCGTGCAGGTGACCGGTGTGGCGCCGGCCGGGTGTCCGTTGAGCCGCGACGCGGCCAGCTCATCGCTGACCGTCGAGGCGTTCGCCGTCGACGTGCGCGGCAACCTGTGGCTGGGCGGGAGTGCGCAGACCGCGGTGGTCACTCCGGACGGCGTACTGCGGCCGCTGCCTTCGCGGGTCGCTGGAGTGGACAGCATCGAGGCGCGGCCCGACGGCTCTGTCGTGCTGGGGGTGTCGCCGGGTGGCGGCGACCAGGTGCTCGTCGTACCGGATGCGGCTGCGTCTGCCGCTGCGTACCCGGCTGCTGATGAGCCGTCCGCTCGGTGCGATCGACGGAAACCTGCTGGCGGCAGTACGTCGTACCGGGCGGCCGTTGTGCCGCAGGTGCCTCTGGTGGAGCCGCCGGTCACCGTGGAAGGCCAACCAGGCAAGGCGGCCTCGGGTGCGAACTCGCAGCTGGCGCTGGATGCTGCCGGGCGGCTGGTCCGGATGCGGCTGCCGAACGCGGCGCACGCGTGGGCTCCTGACGGGCTCGGCGGGCTCTGGTGGACCGTCGCCAGTCGCAGCAAACCGTCAACCGAGCTGGGCGTTCACTTGGTTGGCGGGCACGCGACTGCGGTCCAGGACTCGTTGCCGTCGGCCCCTGAACAGCGCGGTGAGTCAGCGGCTGCTGCTGGCGAGTTGCTGGTCACCTCGATCGGTGGCGGCCAGTACAACCTGTACGGACCGGGCGCGAAACGCCTTCAGTTGAACGGGAAGCTCCGCGCTCTCGTGCAGCTGCCGTCCGGCGCGGTGGCTGCGGTGCTGGGCGAGCGGTTGATCCAGGTCGAGCGCGACGGCCGGGAGACCGTGCTGCTCGGCGGCGCCTCTACTGGTTGGCCGGTGTCAGCAGCTGGCGTTCCGGCCGCCGAGAGGACGACGGACGGAACCTGGTTCGCCGGGCCGGACGGGCGGCCGTGGGTCTACGACGGCGTCCACCTGACGCGAGTCGACGGGCCTGGTCGCGTCAGGGTCGTCGCCGGTCCTGCTGACGGCGTACCGCAGGCGGCTGACGACCTGACGGTCATCGGCCAGGCGCTGTACTTCGAGCTGGGCCACGACGTGATCCGCCTGGAGGTGCAGTGATGCTGCCCGACGAGGAGCTGCCGGACAAGCTGGAGCAGGAGGAGAAGCGCCAGGCCGTCGTACAGCACCGCTGGTTCGCGCTGGCGACGCTGCTCGCCACACTGCCTGCTGGAGTCGCGTTGCTGCTGCCGTGGGCGTTCAGCCGACGGCTAGGCCAGTCGGTGTGGCAGCTGGGTGTGGAGACTCAGCCTGCGCTCGCGCTGACATGGCTGGCTGGGCTGCTGGCCGCCGTACTGGCTCTGGTGCTTGGGCCTGGGCAGCTGGCGCAGCTAGCGGCTGGGGTCTCTGGCGTCGTTGCGCTGGTGTACGCCGCTGGCGGCTGGCAGGCCAACAACGCCAGCGTCCTCAGCGACACGTGGCCCGGGCCTGGTCCTGTCGTAGCGCTCGTGTCCGGGCTGATCTGGCTGCTGTGCGCCAGCGCGCAGCTCATCGCCGACCGCCCGCACCCTGTCGAGCCCGACCCCGAGTCGCTTGCCAACGCCGTACGCCGGCTGCGCCAGAACCGCTGAAAGTTCCCCCGAGCGAGGGACCCGAACCCCTCGCAGGACGGAAGTGCTCACCTCTCCTTCAGCTGCACCGTGGAACCACACATGCATCTGGAGGACTTCCATGACCACCACCATTCGCCCCCGAGCCCGTACCAACCCACGCACCCGCCGCCTGCCGATCGCCGTCGCCGTCCTCTCGCTCCTGTACGGCGTACTCGGCGTGACCTGGCTCCTCAGCGGCCCGATCGACTACCCCTTCGGCCCGACCGGCCCCGACGCCGACCGCCTCTCGCTGCTCGCCTTCATCCCGACGGACGTCGGCGCCGGTCTGATCGCAGTCCTCGGCTTCCTCGGCGTACCGGCCGCCCTCGCCCACACCCAGTCGACTTGGACACCATCGGCGTACAGACCTCTGCTCGCGTTCACCGCCCTGCAAGCGCTCGTCTTCGGCCTGCTCGCGCCGAGCATGACCGTCATCGTCCTCGCCGGCTACCTGCTCGTCCTCGTCGGCCTGCCCGTCGCCTTCGCCTTCCTGATCGCCGGCGCCTGGCGCCAGCCAGTCACCCGCGCCTTCCTCCTCGGCGTACTGGCCCTGGTTGCTGCCCTCCAACTCACCACCGGCCTCTTCGACTGGCAGGCCTTCCGCAACCTCGGCTCAGCCCTCGCTCACGTCCCAGAGCGCGTCGGCACCACGCCGCTGTTCGTCTTCACCGCGTTCCTCCTGGGCGCCGGCTGGACCGCCCTCGGTATCCGAACTCTCCGCACGGCCCAATCCCGCTGCCCCCACTGCGGCCGCTCCCACGACGTCCCCGGGCACAACTCTTCTCACTGGACCGACCCTGAATCGGCCCGCCGCTGGGGCTTCTGGGCCACGATCATCGCCGCCCTCTGCCCGATGCCCTACGCGCTACTCCGCATGACCTGGCTGCTCCCCACTCCCGTCGGCCTGGGCATCGACTCCGCAGCCCTCGACGCCGACCCCGGCCTGAAACTCTTCGGTCTCGGCCTCGGCCTGATCGCCCTGACCTCCGGCATCGTCACCCTCGGCCTGATCCGTCCCTGGGGCGAAACCTGGCCCCGCTGGATCCCGTTCCTCGCCGGCCGCCCCGTCCCGATCAAAGCCGCCGTCATCCCCGGCGCCACCGCCGCAGCCTTCCTGCTGGTCAGCAGCCTGTCCCTGGTCCAGATGCTCTGGCTCCCCGAGGAGTCCCTGCTCACCAACCTGGGCCACCTGGCCCTCTTCCCCTTCCCCCTCTGGGGAACCACCCTCGCCATCGCCACCGCGGCCTACTACTACCGCCGCCGCCCACCCTGCCCGTACGCCGTCACCCAGGCCGCCGCGACACGGTAACCGTCGCCCCCTGAGCCACCACCCCCTGCGGCAGCCGCGCCATCCCCGTCCCGCTCGACCACTTCCCGGCAGCCCGCAGGTAGTCGATCAACACCCGCTGCCCCTGCCCGTCCACCACCACGGGCACCAACTCGAAACTCCCCGAAGACGCCTCACCCCCGATCGTCACATCAGGACAAGTCAGCGCCTCCCCCTCCCCCACACAAGGCCCAGCCGCCGGGTAGTACGGCGCCCCCACCCCCGCCTTCCGAATCAGAACCCACACGCCTTCCCCCGGCCGCAACCCCTTCACAGTCCCCGTCACCCGCTCAACCGGCCCCACCACAGCCCCCGCCGCCGGCACCCCGATCCCCACCACCCGCTCCACCACCGGCTCACCCCGAGCCGCCTCGTCCCGATCCCGCCACCCCACCACAGCCGCCACGACCCCACCCACAGCCACCACCCCACAAACCACAGCCACCACCCGCCACCACCCAGCCACCAAAGCCCGAGCCCGATGCTTCCGACGAGCCATCCGACCCTCCTCGCCAAGCTCAGTAGCTGTCAGCAACAATTCGCTGCGGATCCCCACTCATTGTGACCGACGCTTCCCCGTCGCGGCGGCCCCAGGCCTGTCGACAGTCCGCATCTCGACAATCATCGCCCGAAACCGGGACGTCGACGCGTCCGCTCGCGCGTCCGCCGCACCACCGTGCCTGCTACACCCAAGCGCCGCGATCCGGCTTCCACGTCCGGCCGCTGACCTCGCCAAGCAGCGGCGCCTCGCCGAACCGAAGCACCCTGTCGAGGACCTCGGCGAACGTGTCCGGTAACTGTTCCATCCGGCCTCGCCGGCGCCAGGCCGCCCACCGCCCCTGGGCGAGTACGGCGTACCCGTGCCGGCGGGACAGCGTCCAGATGTCGCCGAAGTCGCGCCACCGCGTCCGCGCCGACTCGCTGCTGGAGTACCGCCGCCGGGACGACCAGACCCGCCGCGAGGCCGCCGACGAGCTCACCGAGCTCAACCAGGACATGGGCCTGTACTGACGTGCCGCTCAGCACCATCGAGCACGTCCTGGACGCCCTCGAACACCTGGGGCTGCTGGAAAGCGTCACCGCCCTCCGCAGCTGACGAGAGTTGCGTGTCACGTACGACGCGCGTCAGCACGCGCACTCACCCGCGTGGGTCAGCAGCATCCACAAAACCAAAAGACCCCCGCGAACCAACTGGTCCGCGGGGGTCTGATGTTCAGCTAACCGATCAGCTGTCCTGGAGTCCGGTACCGCCGCCGGCGATCTCGGTGAGTTCCAGGTCGGGCGTGCTCTTCTGCGTCCCGGTGAACGTGAAGTACTCCGGGACCCCGTCCTCGCTGACCGTGCCTTCCGGCGCGACATCGACCAGGACGATCTGTCCCGGGCGAAGCTCCCCGAAGAGGATCTTCTCGGCGAGGACGTCCTCGACGTCGCGCTGGAGGGCGCGGCGTAGTGGGCGGGCGCCGAGGACCGGGTCGAAGCCGCGTTCGGCGACGAGGGCCTTGGCAGCGGGCGTGAGCTCGATGCCCATGTCCTTGTCCTTGAGGCGCTCCTCCACCTGGGCGACCATCAGGTCGACGATCTTGACGATCTCGTCCTTGCCGTGCTGGTGGAAGACGACGATCTCGTCGACGCGGTTCAGGAACTCGGGCCGGAAGTGCTGCTTGAGCTCCTCGGTGACCTTGGCCTTCATCTTCTCGTACGAGCCGGAGACGTCGCCGACCTGGGAGAAGCCGAGGCTGACGGCCTTGGCGATGTCCCGGGTGCCCAGGTTCGTGGTCATGATGATGACGGTGTTCTTGAAGTCCACCACCCGGCCCTGGGCGTCGGTCAGGCGACCTTCGTCCAGGATCTGCAGCAGCGAGTTGAAGATGTCCGGGTGGGCCTTCTCGACCTCGTCGAACAGAACCACGCTGAACGGCTTGCGGCGCACCTTCTCGGTGAGCTGGCCGCCCTCTTCGTAGCCGACGTACCCGGGAGGCGAACCGAACAGCCGCGAGGCCGTGTGCTTCTCGGAGTACTCCGACATGTCGAGGCTGATCAGCGCGCTCTCGTCGCCGAACAGGAACTCAGTCAGCGCCTTGGACAGCTCGGTCTTACCGACACCGGACGGGCCGGCGAAGATGAACGAGCCGGACGGGCGGCGCGGGTCCTTCAGACCGGCGCGAGTACGGCGGATCGAGCGCGACAGCGCCTTGACCGCGTCCTCCTGGCCGATGTACCGCTTGGCCAGCTCCTTCTCCATGTCCAGCAGCCGCGAGGACTCCTCCTCGGTCAGCTTGAAGACGGGGATGCCGGTCGCGGTGCTGAGCACCTCGGCGATCAGCTCCTCGTCGACCTCGGCGACGACGTCCATGTCGCCGGCCTTCCACTGCTTCTCGCGCTCGGCCTTCGCGTTGATCAGCTTCTTCTCGTCGTCGCGAAGAGACGCTGCCCGCTCGAAGTCCTGGGCGTCGATCGCCGACTCCTTCTCCCGGCGCACGTTCGCAATCTTCTCGTCGAACTCGCGCAGGTCCGGCGGAGCGGTCATCCGGCGGATCCGCAACCGGGCCCCGGCCTCGTCGATCAGGTCGATCGCCTTGTCGGGCAGGAACCGGTCGGAGATGTACCGGTCGGCCAGCTGCGCGGCGTTGACCAGCGCGGCGTCGGTGATGGTCACCCGGTGGTGCGCCTCGTACCGGTCGCGCAGGCCCTTGAGGATCTCGATCGTGTGCGCGATCGAGGGCTCGGCGACCTGGATCGGCTGGAACCGGCGCTCCAGCGCGGCGTCCTTCTCGACGTACTTGCGGTACTCGTCGAGGGTGGTCGCGCCGATGGTCTGCAGCTCGCCGCGGGCCAGCATCGGCTTCAGGATGCTCGCCGCGTCGATCGCGCCCTCGGCCGCACCGGCCCCGACGAGGGTGTGGATCTCGTCGATGAACAGCACGATGTCGCCGCGGGTGCGGATCTCCTTGAGCACCTTCTTGAGGCGCTCCTCGAAGTCACCCCGGTACCGCGATCCGGCGACCAGGGCCCCCAGGTCGAGGGAGTAGATCTGCTTGTCCTTGAGCGTCTCCGGCACGTCACCGCGGACGATCTGCTGGGCCAGACCCTCCACGATCGCGGTCTTGCCGACGCCCGGCTCACCGATCAGGACAGGGTTGTTCTTGGTCCGCCGGGACAGCACCTGCATGACCCGCTCGATCTCGGTCTCGCGCCCGATCACCGGGTCGAGCTTCGATTCGCGGGCCGACTGGGTGTAGTTCCGGCCGAACTGGTCGAGCACCAGGGAGCTGCTGGGAGCACCTTCGGTGGCCCCGGCGCCGGCCGTGGCCGTCTCCTTGCCCTGGTACCCGCTGAGCAGCTGGATGACCTGCTGCCGGACCTTGTTCAGGTCCGCGCCGAGCTTGACCAGGACCTGCGCGGCGACACCCTCACCCTCGCGGATGAGGCCGAGCAGGATGTGCTCGGTGCCGATGTAGTTGTGGCCCAGTTGCAGGGCCTCACGCAGGGAGAGCTCCAACACCTTCTTGGCGCGAGGGGTGAACGGGATGTGCCCGCTCGGAGCCTGCTGTCCCTGGCCGATGATCTCCTCGACCTGGGAACGGACAGCCTCCAGCGAGATGCCAAGGCTTTCCAGAGCCTTGGCGGCGACACCCTCACCCTCGTGGATCAGGCCGAGCAGGATGTGCTCGGTCCCGATGTAGTTGTGGCTGAGCATCCTGGCCTCTTCCTGGGCCAGGACGACTACCCGACGGGCGCGGTCCGTAAATCGTTCAAACATCGCCAAAGCGCTCCTTGCCTCAGAGGAGTCGGACGTGCCGTGTGGGCCGACCCCCGTACATGCATGCTAGTCCCCGGCATCGACAGGCTCGCTCTCAGCGAACAAGACACGACCTCTCGCCCGGCCGCCTACTGGGGATCACAAGGGAACAACCCCTGGGGTCCCGGCAGTGTTCCCGGCGCGCCCGGTGTTCGCCACCAGCGAATTCGCGCGGTTACCTGCCTCGGAAGGCATCACCGCCGAACTCCTCCGGTCACCGTGTCCACACTGTGAAACAACCGGAATGCGGACGGTCCCGGCGCCTTCGCAGGCACCGGGACCAGTCGAGCCCGGGATCGGATCCGCGGGGTGCTACTTCGCCTCGTTGTACGCCGCGCGCACCTCGGCCGAGATCCGGCCGCGCTCGCTGACCTCGTAGCCGTTGTCCTTGGCCCACGCGCGGATGTCCGCGGAGTCGGTGGCCGACCGGCCCCGGCCGCGCCCGCCACGTCCGGCCGGTCCACGGCGCCCGGCCACCTTGCGGGCCACCCCGACGTACCCGTTCAGCGCGTCACGCAGTTTGGCGGCGTTCTTCTTGGACAGGTCGATCTCGTACGTCGTGCCGTCCAATCCAAAGGTCACGGTCTCGTCGGCCTTACCACCGTCGAGATCGTCCTCGAGAACCACCTGGACCCTTTGCGCCATCGATGACAGTCCTTTCCGCGCCCGCCACCGGGCACAATCCCCCTACTTTTTTGGCTTCCCCCTGATTTGTACAGCACAAACCCGGGCGTTGTCATTCAACAGGCGGAATGTGGGGAAAGATGTGACTTAAAACCCCGTCACGCACCGTATGCAACGGCAACGGAATGGACCCGGAAATGAATCGGCCCGTTGGTTGTGGTAAGCAACAGCTCCGAACGGGCCGATTCCCGGTCACTCCGGACGCAGCAACGGGAACAGAATCGTCTCCCGGATCCCGGCCTCGGTGAACAGCATGATCAGCCGGTCCAGGCCCATCCCGAGCCCGCCGGCCGGCGGCATCCCGAACTCCATCGCACGCAGGAAGTCCTCGTCCAGCTCCATCGCCTCGGGATCACCGGCGGCGGCCAGCATCGACTGTGCCACCAGGCGTTCACGCTGAATGACTGGATCGTTCAACTCGGTGTACGCCGGTGCCAGCTCGACCCCGTTGATGATCAGGTCGAAGGCCTCGACCAGTCCCTCGGTGGTCCGGTGCGGCTTGGCCAGCGGCCGTACCGAGGCCGGGTAGTCCTGGACGAAAGTGGGCTGGATCAAGGTGTGCTCGACCAGCTTCTCGTACAGCTCCAGAGCGATCTCGCCGGCATTCCAGCCGGGCTGCAACTCGACCTGGTGGGCCTCGGCGAGCTTGATCAGCCGGGTCGCGTCGGTGGTCACGTCGACGGCTTCACCGACCGCTTCCGAGATCAGGTCGAAAACGCTCGCCGACCGCCACGGCAGGGTCAGGTCGATCTCCGAACCGTCGCGCCCTGTGACGGTGGTACGACCGACCGCCTCGCCGGCATTGAGGACCAGGTCGCGGGTCAAAGTCTTCATGGAGTCGTAATCACCGTAGGCCTGGTAGGCCTCGATCATCGAGAATTCCGCGGCATGGGTGGAGTCCAGTCCCTCGTTGCGGAACGTCCGGCCGATCTCGTAGACCCGGTCGACGCCGCCGATCATGGCCCGCTTGAGGTCGAGCTCGAGCGCGATCCGGAGCAGCATGTCCTGGTCGAAGGCGTTCAGGTGGGTCCGGAACGGCCGGGCCGCGGCGCCGCCGTTGGTGAGCTGCAGCACCGGGGTCTCCACCTCGACGAACCCCTGGTCGTCGAAGGTCTTGCGCAGCGACTTCAGCACGGCGGCCTTGGTCCGGACCATGTCGCGGGCCTCGGGCCGCACGATCAGGTCGACGTACCGCATCCGGACCCGCGCCTCCTCGCTGAGCGGGTGGTGCTCGTTCGGGAGCGGCCGCAGCGTCTTGGCGGCCATCTGCCAGGCGGTCGCCTGCACCGACAGCTCGCCGCGCCGCGACGTGATCACCTCGCCCTGCACCGACAGCAGGTCGCCGATGTCGACCAGCGCCTTGAACCGGGCCAGCTCCTCCTCGCCGACGTCGGCCAGCGACAGCATCACCTGCAGCTCGGTCCCGTCGCCCTCACGGAGCCGGACGAAGCAGAGCTTGCCGGTGTTACGCAGGAAGATCACCCGCCCGGCGACGGCGACCTGCTCACCGGTCCGGGTGTCAGGCGCGAGCTCCTGTACGTCGTACCGGGCCCGGAGGTCCTTGAGCAGATGCGTCCGCTGCACGGTGATCGGGTACGGTTGCACCCCCTCGGCGAGCAGCCGGTCACGCTTCTCCCGGCGGACCCGCATCTGCTCGGGCAGGTCGTCCTGCCCGCTGTCGGGGGTCACCGGGGTCTCACGTGGCTCAGTCATAGGGCAAAGGCTAGTGACTGACCACCTCCGGGACCGAATCGTTTGTCCTGACCACCAGTACGGCGGCCAGCGCCGCAGCCACACCGCAAGCGATCCCGCAGACCACGAACGTCGTCCGCGTCCCCAGTACGGCGGCCAGCAGTCCACCGAGTGGCAGTGCGACCAGGCTGCAGGCCCGCACGGTCCCGCCGAGCGCAGCGATCGCCCGGCCGCGAACCGCCTCCGCCGTACGGGTCACGATCAGGGTGCTGGACGCAGCGTTGAGCAGACCGCCCCCGGCGCCGACCACCACAGCTCCGACGAACAGTGCGAAGGCTCCACCGGCCACGCCCATCAGCACACACGCAGCACCGATCGCTGCCATCCCGGCCAGCATGGCTCGCGACCTGCCCGTGGCTGACGTCAGCCGGCCGGTGCCCCAGGCTCCCAAGATCGCCCCACCGCCCTGAGCCGCCATCACCCAGCCGTAGCCGGCCGCATCGAGCCCGAGCTCGTCGGTGACCAGGAACACCTCAACCACGTTGACGGCCTCGCCGACCACCACGAACACCCACAGGCAGACCACCAGGATCCGCAGCAGCGGGTCCCCCAGCAGACTGCGCAGTCCGGCTGTCAGCGCCCCCTGCTCCCGTACGGCGTCTGCTACTGGCCGCCGTCTCGTCCGGACCGCCAGAGCGACCAGCGCGACGACACCGAAGGTAGCGGTGTCGACGAGCAGAGCCCCACGCTCACCTGACCAGCTCACCAGTACGCCGCCGGCGGCCGACCCCGCCAGGGTGGCGACACCGACCAGAGCCTGGCTCGTACCGGTGGCCCGGCCGACGAGTTGCTCACCGACGATCCGTGGGATCAGCGCAGCCCAGGCCGGACCGGCGACCGCCTGGCCCACCTGCAGGAGGCAGACCAGCGCGAGCGTCTCGGCGAGGCCATGGCTGAACGCGAGCCCCAGACCGGCCACCACCTGCAGCAGGGACGCGCAGACCAGGACGGCCCGGGAGTCGTACCCGTCGACGATCCGGCCGGCGAACGGGATCATCGCGACCGTCGGTACGGCGAACGCCAGCAGCAGGGCGGTGACCGCACCCGGCCCTCCGGTCTCGGAGACCCGCAGCATCAGGGCGACCAGGGCCACCGAGTCCCCGGCGTACGAGAGCGCCCGGGCCGGCAGCACCAGCCGGATGTCGCGGAAGGACCAGATCGAAACCTGAAGTGTTTGCTTCACATATGTGAAGTTACTGCTTCAGAGTTTCGCCGGTCAAGGCTTCTGGCTACGCTGAGCGCCGTGGCCGAGAAGATGCGTGAGCTCACCGATCCGCGCGCGATCCGCGCGCTGGCGCACCCGGCCCGGCTGCGGGTGATCGACGAGCTCTACAACGGCAAGGTGCTGACCGCGACCGAGTGCGCGAAGCTCGCCGGGCTGACCCCGTCGGCGATGAGCTACCACCTGCGGGCCCTCGAGCGGTGGGGAATCGTCGAGCGCGCCGACGAGTCGGCGGACGGCCGCGAGCGGCCCTGGCGGGCTCCCGCCGAGCGGGTGAAGATCTCGACGCAGTCGTCGGGCGCCGGGCGGCTGGCCGGGCAGGCGCTGATGCGGAGCTCGGTCGAGCGGATCCTCGAGCAGTTCCAGGAGCTGCCGGCCAGCGATCCCTGGGACGACGTCAGCTCGATGAGCCGGTCCCGGTTGTGGCTCACCCACGACGAGACCGAGCAGTTCAACCAGGAGCTGGAGGAGCTGGTCGAGCGCTACCGCAAGGGCCGGAGCCAGACCTCGCACCCGGCCGGCGCCCGCCAGATCAGCACGCTGCTCGCCGTCGTACCGACCGGCGATCCTCCGACCAACACCGGATCGGCCAGATAAATTCCTGCCGCCGGATACTTCACAGATCAGTAAAACGGTTGCCTGACAGTGCCACGATTGGAGTATGGGGGAACTTCACGCACTGGCGATCGCGGTCCCGACCGGGGGGCTCGCGGTGGTCGCCTACCTGGTCGTCGGGCTGGTCATCGGCGTCGAGTCGATGGGCATCCCGCTGCCCGGTGAGACCACGCTGATCGCCGCGGCGCTGATCGCGTCGCAGGGCGACCTGCGGCTGTGGCTGGTGATCGCCGCCGCCGCGACCGGCGCGATCGTCGGCGACTCGATCGGCTACTTCATCGGCCGCAAGGCCGGCCGCGGCCTGTTCGAGCGGCTCGGCCGGCGCTCCAAGCACTTCTCCGGCGACCGGATCGAGCGGGCCGAGCGGTACTTCCACAAGTACGGCGTCTGGACCGTCTTCTTCGGCCGGTTCGTCGCGCTGCTGCGGATCTTCGCCGGGCCGATGGCCGGCATGCTCCGGATGCCCTACCCGCAGTTCCTGGCCGCCAACGCGGCCGGCGGGATCGCCTGGTCGACCACGATCGGGATCGTTGCCTTCAACATCGGTGACAACGCGGACCGGATCTTCGGCGAGCTGTCGGTCTGGGCGCTGGCGCTGATCGGCGTCGCCGCCGTCGCGGCGTACGCGATCTACAAGCTGCGGCACCGGCGGCGCAGCGAGTCCGAGCCGATCGAGCTCGGCGAGACCGTCGACGCGCAGTAACGCGGTCAGCGGATCCGGAGCACCAGGCTCGGCGTCGCCGTCCCGTAGACCGGCGTGCCCTGGTACGTCGTACCGGGGACCAGGAAGCGGTACGCGAACAGCCCCGGCTTGACCGCCTTGAAGCTGATCGCCGCCCGGCCGCCGCGCATCGGCGTCGGCTTCACGTTGCCCCAGGCCCGCCCGTTCCAGAACTGCAGCATCGCCGTGGTGTTCTGCGCCGGCCGTACGACGACGGCCGCGTTGATGACCTCGTTGCGGTTGTGCAGGTTGCCCCCGGCGTACCCGGCGCCCTGGATCAGCAGCCGGCTCCGGGTCAGGTAGTTCTTGCTGCTCGACGCCGCGGTCAGCGCGCCGACGCGGCTGTTCACCGGCACGTACGCCCGGTACGTGCGCGTGCCGCCGGTGTTGACCCGGATCTCGAAGTGCCCGCCCGGCTGCGTGCTCCCGCGACCGGCCTGCACCCACGGCCCGCCGGCCCGGTTCTGTGCCAGCACCACGACCGGCAGCCCGGCCGCCGTCGACTGTTGCACCGAGCAACGAGATCCGCCGCAGCTGATCTCCTGCTGGATGGTCCGGCCGCGGATCAGCATCTGCTTGCCGAACGTCCACAGCGTCGGTACGGCGGCCGTCGTCGCGGTCGTCCGCCCGGCGATCTCGGCGCCGGTCAGCGAGGCCCACTCGTTCTTGGCGCGGAGCTGGAAGTAGTACGGCGGCCGCACGTTCTTCAGCACCAGGCTCGACTTCGTCGTCGGCGCCGCGACCGGTTTGAACGGCTGCCCGTTGACGCCGATCACCGGCGTGTACTGCTGCGTCCCGGCCGGCACGTCGAGCGGGTCGTTCGGCGTGAAGTCCTGCCCCGCCGCCGGCACCTTCCAGCTCACCTGCACGTCCTTGCCGGACACCCGCGCGACCGCGTCGGCCGGCCGCAGCGGCCCGTCGGTGTCGAACATCGGCGACCGGGCCGGCTTGCTCGTCACGCCGCCGCGCGACGTACCGATCGACACCGCGACCCGGTAGTTCCCGTCGGCGGGGAACGCCGACGTCGGGATCGCCCAGGTGTTCGGGTCCCCGGCCGCGACGTACTTCACGTACGACGGGCTGCTCGACACCACACCCTCGATCGAGATCCGGTTCGGCGCGTTGTCGTCCTTCCAGCTGACCTGGACGGCCGTCTTCGTCGCGTCCCACGCGACCGAGACCCCGGTCGGCACCGGGTCCGACGTACAGGCGGTCAGGACCCCACCGAGCACTGTCGCGGCAACGACGGCAGGCAGTAACCGCACCCCGCCCATCGCACCTCACCTCACCGGAAGCTGGAACGCGTTGACCATACATAGTTGGCACCCCACGCTGCCTAGCCGGAGGGCCGAATCGTGATACTCCCCACCGACCTCTGCCGCACCCGCTTCGCAGCGGCCGACCGCGCTTTCCTGGCCACCACCGGTCTGGACCTGAGGCCACATGTGGTGCCCGTCACGTTCACCCTCGCCGACGACGTGATCGTGATCGCCGTCGACCACAAACCCAAGACGACCCGAAACCTGCGGCGCCTGCGCAACCTGGCGGAGAACCCGCGCGCGACCCTGCTGATCGACCACTACGCACCAGACTGGACCCAGCTGTGGTGGATCCGCGCCGACTGCACGGCGTCGGTCGTCGCCGAGCACCCGACGGAGGCGCTGGCCGCGAGGTACCCGCAGTACGCCGAAACGACGCCAGCCGGCCCCTTCATCGTCGCCCAGGTGACGAAGTGGACCGGCTGGTCAGCTAGCTAGCTAGCGGTACGTGGTGAGCGTGAACTGGTTGCTGTACGCCGCCGCGACGCCGAGCCCGTTGAACGTGTGCGCCGGCACGTAGTACCGATACACCGTCGAGCCCACCGTCGTCTGGTGGATGATCCCGGTCGCGTTACCGCTGGTCAGCGCCACATTGCCGACAACCGTCCACGCCGAACCGCTCCAGCGCTGCAGCTGAGCCGTGCCACTCACCTCCGGCAGCACCGACAAGTACGCCGGGACCCGCGAACCCGCGACCGCACTCGGCGCCGCCAGACTCGCGATCGCCTTCTGCTGCGTCGTGGTCGTGACCGCCGCGGTGTAGCCACCGAAGAAGGCCGCTCCTCCCGACGAGGTGTTGGCGAAGGCGACCCGGTACTGTCTGGTCCCCCTGCTCGGCACCGCGAACCGGTAGGTGTGGTCGAACAGGTCGTACGACACCACGGCGTACCACGGGCTGGTGGCCGAGTTCCTGGCCTGCAGGGTGCCGCGGACGTACTCCGGGCCGGCGTACGTGCCGCTGATCACCGTGTCGCTGCCGGCGACGGCCCAGGTCGGGATCTTGCTCGTGAACCGGGTGCTGTCGACCTTCCGCGAGTCGCTCGGGAAGCCCCGGCCCCACTCGTTGCGCGCGTAGACGAAGAACGAGTACGGCGTCGCCGGGCCGGTGATGGTCCGCTGGGTGGCGGTTCCGGCGGGAGCCGCGGCCTTCTCCGTCCCGGTCGCCGGCAGGTACATCGGCTCGTAGACCAACGGCACGTCCCGGTCGAGCGGGTCGTTCGGGTTCGGGTCGGCCGGCCGCGCCGAGCTCCACGCCGCCACCAGCGAGTTCGTTCCCGACGGCCCGAAGGCCGACAGTTGCACCTTGGTGGGCAGCAGGGTGTCGAACCCGACCGAGAACCCCGCCGGGCCCTCACCGGCCGTCACCCCGACCTCCACAGCGTTGTGCCGCAGCGAGAAGGAGCCCACCGGCACGTCGATCACGTTCGGCTGGTCCGCCGCGACCTGACCGAGCGCCTGCTCGGCGGTACCGCCCTGAACCCGCAGGAACACCCGGTTCGGCTGGTCGCCGGTCTCCTCCCAGGTCACGCGGACGTACTCGAAGGTCTCGTCCTTCCAGCTGATCTTCACGTTGGTCGGCGCGGGATCGGCAGCGACCGCAGGAGAAGCGGTCAGCCCACCGAATGCCAAACCCGCGCAGACCGCGGCAACTGCTGACTTCTTCATCTCTGTCCTCACCGCGTCGTCGTCAGGACGAACTGATTGCTGTACGCCGCCGCGACGCCGAGCCCGTTGAACGTGTGCGCCGGCACGTAGTACCGGTACGCCGTCGAGCCCACCGCCGTCTGGTGGATGATCCCGGTCGCGTTACCGCTGGTCAGCGCCACATTGCCGACAACCGTCCACGCGGAACCGCTCCAGCGCTGCAACTGAGCCGTGCCACTCACCTCCGGCAGCACCGACAAGTACGCCGGGACGCGCGAACCCGCGACCGCACTCGGCGCCGCCAGGCTCGCGATCGCCTTCTGCTGCGTCGTGGTCGTGACCGCCGCGGTGTAGCCACCGAACCAGACGACCGGCCCCGCGGTCGACGCGATGTTCGCGAACGCGACCCGGTACTCACGGGTGCCGCGGCTGGCGACGCGGTACTCGAAGGTCCCGTCGGTCAGGTTGTTGTACGACGTCACGGCGTACCAGGGGCTGGTCGCGGAGTTCCGCGCCTGCAGCGTCGCGCCGACGTACTCCGGGCCGCTGTACGTCCCGCGGATCACGGTGTCCGTCCCGGCCACCGCCCAGGTCGGGATGCTCGCGGTGAACTTCGTGCGCCCGGCGTGCACCAGCTGACTCGGGTTCCCGGTGAACCACTCGTTCTCGGACAGCACGTAGAAGTCGTACGCCGTGTCCGGCCCGGTGAAGGTCAGCTCGGTCGCCGGCCCGGTCGGCCCGGCCGGCTTCGACTCCCCACCGGCGACCTTGAACCGCGGGTCGAACCGCACCGGGTCGCTCCGGTCCAGCGGATCCCCCGGCGTCGAGTCGTTGCCCGCCGGAGCCGCCGCCCACTTCACGTGCAGGGTGCTCGTCCCCGACCCGGCCCACGACACCAGCCGCGGCGTCCCGGCCTCGAACGTGTCGAACGCGGCCGACACCGCCACCGGACTGGTCAGCCCGTCCGCGGTCCCCACGGCGACCCCGACCTCGAGGGTGCCGTTGGTGTTCCCGTAGTCGCTGATGACGTCCTTGCGCAGGTCAACAGCGTTCTCCCCGTCCGCGGCGACGTGCACCGCGAACTTCTCGACCGCCGATCCGACCTTCCGCACGAACACCCGGTTGGGCTGCGCGCCGGTGTCGGTCCAGGTCACCCGGATGAACTCGAAGGTCTCGTCCTTCCAGCTGATCTTCACATCGGTCGGCGCGGGATCGGCGGCGTGCGCGGGCGCGGCCGACAGTCCGCCGAGCACCAGGCCGGCGGAGAGGGCGATTCCAACGTGCTTCTTCATGGTCATTCTCCCGGGCCGACGTTGTTGACGAACGTGTTGGTGTACGCCGCGGCGAACCAGGCGCCGCCGGAGCTGCTGGCGGGGACGTAGAAGCGGTACGCCGTACGTCCGGGCTTCGTGGCGAGGACCGAGCCGTAGCCGGTGCCGGCCTTCACCGTGACCGGGCCGACCGCCGACCACGCCTTGCCGGTCCACCGCTGCAACTGCGCGGTGGTGTTGACCCCGGGGTAGACGTAGACGCCGGCGGTGTTCCGCATGTTGGGGATGATCGGGTCCCCGGTGAAGAATCCGGAGGTCCGCAGCTGGGTGGTCGACGCCACCGGCGCGGTCGACGCGCCGTACGTGATGAGGGCACCTGCGGAGTACGTCGCTGTCGGCGTGACCACGCGGTACTGGCGACTGCCTCCGGTGCCGAGCTGGAAGCCGAACTTGCCGCCTCTGAACACCGCCGACGCGACGACGTACCAGGGACTGGTCGAGCTGTTGCGGGCCTGCAGTGCCACCGGCCGGCTCTCGGTCGACGGCGTGTACGTGCCGGTCACCCGCGCGGAGTCCTGGTAGACGACCCAGGACGGGACCTTCACGGTCAGCCGGGTCGCCTCGGCCGTCAGCAGCCTGCGGTAGAACTGGTTGCCCCATTCGTTGTACCCGGCAACATAGAGCGAGTACGGCGAACGCAGCGTGTAGGTCGCCTGGGTCGCGGTGCTCCGGGCCGCGATCGGGTAGGACTTGGCGGACCCCGTCGGCACGTAGTTCACCTGGTACGTGAGCGGCTCGGTCCGGTCGAGCGGATCGTTGGGCGTGGTGTCGCGCGAGGCGTCCTTCCAGCGCACAGTGCTGACGCCAGCGGCCGACAGCGTCCTGGACACGACCTCCGGCGCATCCGGCGTGTTCGCGTCGAAGCCCACCGACCGGACCGCCGACCACCCCGCCCCCGAGACCGCGAACTCGAGCGGCGTGTCCCGCCCTTGCCGCCAACTGGCGTCCCGGATTCTGGCCGCCGGGACCTCCACCGAGTTCGGATGGTCGGCCAGGACGGAGTCGGCGTAGTACGCCGTGCTGAAGCCGCGCTTGTACAACTGGATCGAGTTGCCGACCGGCTCGGCCTCGTCCCAGCTCACGACGACCGTCTGGAACGTCGTGTCCTTCCACGCGACCCTGACGTTGGTCGGCACCACCTCGGCAGCCGCCGGCGCGGCAACCAGCAACGATCCGGCCAGCCCGGCAGCGAGCGCGATTCCGATCTGCTTCTTCATGTCCGGCCTCAGGCCACGGTGGTGAGGACGAAGTTCGCGGAGTACGCCGCGGCGTAGGTGTAGCCGTTCAGGGAGACCGACGGCATGTAGTAGCGGTAGGTCACCTTGCCGACCGCGGCGCCCTTCACGTAGCCGCGGACGTCGCCGCCGTCGGTTCGGACATTTCCGACCGTGCTCCAGGCCTTGCCGGTCCAGCGCTGCAGGACGACTGCGTAGCTGCAGTACGGCGAGTGCTGCAGCATGGCGGTCGCGGTCTGGCCGCGGCGGACGGTGGCGGGGCTGAAGCGCGCTCCCCAGGTGTTCACCTGGACTGTGGTCGAGACGGCCTGGCTGAAGCTGCCGAAGTAGGCGGAGACGCCACCGTGGTCGAAGTGGTTGGGCACCTGAACCCGGTACTGCCGCGAGCCGTAGGTACTGAGCGGGAACCTGATGGTCCCGTTGGTCGCCTCCTGGGCCCAGACGGTGGACCACGCGGAGGTCGCGGTCTTGCGGGCCTGGAGGTAGACCGTGGAGGCGCGGCCGGCGAACCGGCCCGTGACGAGCGCCTGCCAGGTCGGCGTACCGGACTTCACCCAGGTCGGGATGACGGCGGTCAGACCGCTGGCCGCGGCAGAGATGACACGCTGGGTGTTGCTCCCCCACTCGTTCGTCGTCACCACGTCGACCTGGTAGGGCAGCGCCCGGCCGGCGACCGTCACCGACGTCGCCTTCGACGGCGCCGTGAGCGGCGTGCTCTTGCCTGCGACCACCAGGTACGGCGTGTAGGTCGTCGAGTCGGTCAGGTCGAGCGGGTCGTTCGGCGTCACGTCGCGCTCGGGGTACGCGTACGGCTTCCACCGCACCGCCACCGTGCTGCTCCCGGACATCGTCGCCGAGTCCCGTGACGAGGGTCCGGCGTCGATCGTGTCGAACGGTGCGGAGGCCTCGACCGGCCCGGTCACCCCGGCCTCGGTCCCGGCCGCGACGCCGATCTCCAGCGTTCCGTCGTACGGCGCGAGCTCGGCGGCGGCGTACTCGACGACGTTCGGAGCGCCCGCGGCGACGTACTTCGGCAGGAAGGCCGTCGCACCACCGGGCCGCTGCGCGACCACCTTGTTCGGCAGGTCGCCGTCCTCGGTCCAGGTGACCCGGACGACCTGGTGGGTCGAGTCCTTCCAGGCGATCGTGACGCCGGTCGGCGCCGGGTCGGCGGCGTACGCGGGGGTGACGGCCAGCGCACTCGCCGACAGTCCGGCGGTGACGGCCAGGGCAGTCCAGTTCTTCTTCACAGCAAGACCTTTCAGTGGGAGGGCCATGCCCTACCGGACCTCGTTGACGAAAGTGTTCGTGTACGCCGCGGCGAACCGGGTGCCGCCGGACATCACGGCCGGGACGTAGTACCGGTACGCCGTCCGCCCGGGCTTGTCGACGACCGAACCCCGGCCGGTGCCGCCCTTGACCGGCACCGAGCCGACCGTGGCCCAGGTCTTGCCGGTCCAGCGCTGCAGCGTCGCGGTCGTGTTGACCTGCGGGTAGACGTAGACACCGGTCGGGCTGGGCCGGCCGGGGCCGATGACGAGCCAGTCGAAGAACCCGGACACGTTCAGCTGCGTGGTCGAGGCGACCGTGGCCGTGGTCGCGCCGTGCGCGATCAGCGCGCTGTCGTAGTACGAGGCCGCCGGCGCGACCACCCGGTACTGCCGGCTGCCGCCGGTGCCGAACGGGAACGAGAACTTGCCGCCGGTGAAGGTGCTCGAGCTGACCGTGTACCACGGGCTGGTCGAGCTGTTCCGCGCCTGCAGCACGATCTGGCGCCGTTCACCGGCCGGGGTGTACGTGCCGGTGACCTGCGAGTTCAGCCCGTAGACCGCCCAGGCCGGGATCTTCGCGGTCAGCCGGGTCGTCTCCGCGCTCACCATCTTCGCGCTGAACTGGTTGCCCCACTCGTTGTAGGCAGCAACGTTCAGCGTGTACGCCGACCGCAGCGTGTAGGTCACCTGCGTCGCGGTGCCGCGACCGCCGATCGGGTACGAGGCCCCGGACCCGGCCGGCGTGTAGCTCACCTGGTACGTCGGCGGCACGTTCCGGTCGAGCGGGTCGTTCGGCGTGCTGTCGGTGAGCGTCCTGCCCTTCCACTTCACCGTCATCGCGCCCGAGGCCGCCAGCGACCTGGACACCGGCTCCGGCGGGTTCGGCGTGTTCGCGTCGAACCCCGGGGACAGTGCCTCGGCGCCGGTCCCGCCGGACACCGTGAAGTCGAACGGGACGTCCGGCCCGTCGCTCCAGTTGTATGCGCGGATCGAGGACGCCGGGATCTCGACCGAGTTCGGCTGCTCGGCCGTCGTCGTCCGGCTCAGGTACACCAGGTCCGAACCGCGTTTGCGCAGCACGACCTTGTTCGCGAGCGGCTCGGACTCCTGCCAGCTCACGACGACCTGCTGGAACGTGTCGTCCTTCCAGGCGATCGTGACGCCGGACGTCGAGCTGCCGGCGGCGTACGCCGGGACGCTGAGCAGCGATCCGGCCAGCCCGGTCGCCAGCGCGAGCACCGGCAGGGTCTTCTTCATGGCTTGCTTCTTTCAGGCGGGGACGACGACGTTGACGAAGTTCGGGGTGTAGGCCGCGGCGAACTTCAGGCCGCCGTACGTGGTGGCGGGGACGTAGTACCGGTAGGTGACCCGGCTCGGCTTGGCGGTGACGATCCGGCCGACGCCGTAGCCGTTGCGGACCGCGACCGGGCCGACCGTGGTCCAGGTCTTCCCGTTCCAGCGCTGGAGGGTCGCGGTGGTGTTGACTGCCGGGGAGACGGTCAGGCGCGCTTCGTTGGTGCGGCCGTAGGTGATCTGCGTCCACCAGAACTGGCCGAAGGCGTTCACCTGGGTGGTCGACGCCGCGGGAGCGGTCGCGGCCGCGTAGTTGATCGACGATCCGTTGTAGAGCGCGGCGGCCGGCGCGTACACGCGGTACTGCCGGCTGCCGCCGGTGCCCATCTGGAACGCGAACCGGCCGTCGTTCGCCAGCTCGGTGGCCACCGTGTACCACGGGCTGGTCGAGCTGTTCCGGGCCTGCAGCACGATCTGTCGCTGGCTGGTCGCGGGGGTGAACGTGCCGGTCAGCATCGGGTTCGTGCCGCGGTAGACGGCCCAGGCCGGGACGTTCGCGGTCAGCCGCGTCGCGTGGGCTCCGACCAGGTCAGCTGCGAACTGGCCGCCCCACTCGTTGTACGCGAGCACGTGCAGCGTGTACTCCGACCGCAGCGTGTACGTCGTCTGGGCGGCCGTGGTCCGGGCGCCGATCGTGACCGGCTTCTTCGTGGACGCCGGCGTGTACGACACCTGGTACGTCGGCGCGGCCGTCCGGTCCAGCGGATCGTTCGGGGTCGCGTCCGTCCGCACGCCCGGCTTCCAGCGGACCGTGCTGACGCCCGCAGCCGACAGCGTCGAGGAGACCAGTTGCACCGGCTCGGGGGCGAAGGCGTCGAACGGGACGGAGACCGCCGAGGTCGCGGTGGCCCCGGCGCCGGCCAGGACCGCGATCTCCATCGGCTTGAAGTACGACGACTCGAAGGCGTTCAGCAGCTTCGCGTCGAGGTCGAGCTGATTGGGCTGGCCGGCGGCGGGGGCGGTGAAGTCCATCTTCGGGCCGGTGGCCTCGCCGCGGTTGCGGACGACGACGAGCCGGGCGTCGACGGAGTCCTCGTCCCAGCTGACGGTCACCTTCTGGAAGGTGTCGTCCTTCCAGGCGATCCGGACGTTCGTGACGCCCAGGTCGGCGGCATGCGCGGGCGTCGTGACGGCGGTGGCGAGCAGGGCGCCGCAGAGCAGGGCGGTGGCGAGGCGCTTCAAGAGGTTTCCCCAGGGTGAAGAGGGCCATGTTCCCCCACGGCCCAGCCAGCGCATTCTTCACGACCGGTGGCGGGATTGGCAACAAAGTTGCAGGTTGTTGCAAAGCGATCGGGGTCACTCCGGTTTGTTGCCGTGGGCACCGCCGGTGTGGAAGGTGCTGGTGACGCCGGCGTACATCAGGTGGGTGACCAGGCCCTGGGCCGCGTGCTGGAGGTTGTGGCAGTGGTCCATCCAGAGGCCGGGGTTGTCGGCGACGAAGGCGATCTCGAAGGTCTCGTCGTCCTCGACGTTCAGGGAGTCGACCCACCAGGGGCTGCCGGTCGCGGCGACGCCGTCGCGGCTCAGGACGACGACGTGGTGGCCGTGCAGGTGCATCGGGTGCACCTGACCGGAGGTGTTGCGGACGGTCATCCGGACGACGTCGCCGTCGGAGACCATGAACATCGGGACGTTCGGCAGCTGGTGGCCGTTGATCGTCCACCACAGGCCGGGGCGGCCGTCGAAGAAGCCGGGGCGGCGGCCGATCCGGTACTCGAAGTGCCTGGTCGCCTTGGCGGGGTCGAAGGCGAGCGGCTTCGGGGCGCCGTAGCTGAGCAGGTCGACGCGGTCGCGCGGTTCGCCGGCCTGGGGTGCCGTGCCGGCGCCGATCACGAGCGTGGTCGGGCCACCGCCGAGGCCGATCCGGACAGAGGATCCCTGCGGGACGGTGAGTTCCAGGTCGATCCGGCCGCCGGCGGTGACGAGGACCGACTTGTTCTCGACGGGCGGCGGCTGGTTCACGTCGGTGCCGTCGACGGCGACCACCTTGTACGCCGTACCGTCGACCCACGCGGCCATCGGGCCGTTGTCGGTGTTGATCAGGCGGACGCGGACCGTCGCGCCGGGCCGCGCGTCGACGCGGCGTTCGCCGTACTGGCCGTTGACGGTGCGGAGCTTGTCGTAGGTGTGGACGGCGGCGATCACGTCTTGTGGTGTCGGCGAGATGACCAGCACGCCGTACAGGCCTTTGGCGACCTGCTCGTGGGAGACCTGGTGCGAGTGGTACCAGTAGGTGCCGGCGTCGACGGCGACGAACTTGTAGACGAAGGTCTGGCCCGGGAGCACCGCGTCCTGGGTGACGCCCGCGACGCCGTCCTCGGCCGGCGGGACGTCGACGCCGTGCCAGTGCAGGGTCACGCCGTCGGGGACGGACTCGTTGTGCAGGGTGACCTGGATGAGTTGGCCTTGTTTCGCGGTGATCTGCGGGCCGGGTGAAGTGTGGTTGAGGGTGTAGCCGTCGATCGGGGCGCGGCCCTCGATCGGGATCTGCTCCTTGCGGGCGGTGAGGTCGACGAGGACGTCGGGCTTGCGGTCGGCCGGGACGGAGAAGGACGCGAGGTCGCGGCCGTGGCCCGAGTGCGCGGTGGTCGCCGGGCCGCCACCGAAGTCGGCGTACCCCATGTCCATCGGGGAGAGGTCGTTCGGGATCAGGCTCTGCTGCCAGAAGAAGATGATCGGCGCGAGGATCGCGACGGTTGCGGCAAGAGCGAGCACGAGCCGCCGCCGGGATCGTTCCGGCGGCGAGCTCGTTGCTTCGGGCATCTAGATGTGGGCGTCGGCGACGGCTGTTGCCTCCGTACGGGTTGCCGCGCGGCGGCCCGCGATCCCCGCGACCGCCAGTAGCGCCAGCGCGTTCGCCCCGTGCAGCGCGCCCACCGCCGGTACGCCGAACGACACGAACGCGAGCGCGATCTGCAGCACCACCAGCCCGACGACGTACAGCGCCCACTTCACGCCGCCGGCGACGTGCGCGAAGAACGACACGATCAGCAGCGCCAGCGCGAGCAGCGGGATCACCATCGAGCCGACCATGCCGTGCAGGGTGTGACCGAAGTTGCCCTCGTAGTTCTTGTCGATCACCAGCCCGCCGTCCATGTCCTTGATCGCGGTGAACCACCCGAGCGCGATCGCCATCGCCTGCACCAGAACGCCGACCCCGATCAGCAGCGCGAGCCACCGGTAGACCGATTTCATCTGATCCTCCCCCGGATCCGCGCAGCCGTCCGCCGGAAAAGTCCCCACCCTCCGGCCCGGACCCCGCCCGGGAGCCGCGCATTTCTCAATATGCGACTGTTGCCGCCCGCACACAAGGCCCGAAACCCGGTGACCTGCGGTGACGCGCCGTGAGATCGTTCCCCGGTGCCCGACTACTCCGGCGACTTCGAGATCCACCTGACCTGCTACTCGACGCAGGCCGACCAACTGCAGCTGCTGGCGGAGCGGCGCGGTGTGAAGTTCAGCGACATCGAGCTCGACCGTGGCCGGCACCGGCAGCAGCCGATGCTGACCATCCCGGCTCGCGGCACGCTCGCCGAGGTCCGGGCCGAGGCCGAGCGGTGGGACGAGCAGGTCGCGCGGCTCAGCTTGTACGCCGTCCGGGTGAAGATCGAGGCGGCGCCGTGGAACGCCGGCGTACCGGCCGCCGACACCGATGCGGATCCCGCGCTGTACTTCGAGCACCACGTGAAGCTGCTGCTCGACGAGCTCACGGTGGCGCAGACGATCGCCCTCACCGAACTGGCCGAGCGTCATGGCGCGCGGCTGTCCCGCAACGCCCGCCGCCACCTGGCCGAGGGGCGCCACGAGCGGTTCGTCACGCAGCGCTGCTTCGGAGTCGGGAAGGCCACCGCCCACGCCCGGCTCGAGGCGCTGGTCGCCGACCTGCGGGCCGCTCGTCACCGGATCCTCGAGACCGAGGAGGAGTATGTCGTCCACGACAGCGCCCTCGCGCTCGACGAGGGCTGGTTGACGACGACCGACCGGTACGACCAACACTATGAGGACGGCCACCGCCAAGCCCCAGAAGGCTCCGAGGACTACCCCGCGACGTACAAACCGTTGCCCCAGGCCCTCGAATATCAGCACCGCGCCGCCTTCGACCCCTCGCTGCAGCACTACAGCAACGCCTACCGCGCCGGCCGACCGCGCTTCACCGACCCGAACGAGCAAGCCCGCTGGCGGACCACCCGCCAGGAAGTGATCGACCACCTCCTCGGCCTGCTCGCGACGTCGCAGTGGGCCGACCACCTCGTACTCCGCGGCAGCGTCACCCTCCGCGCGTGGTTCGGCGACGAAGCCCGCGAGCCGGGCGACCTCGACTTCGTCGTCGTCCCGCAGTCGATCTCCGCCGACGACCCGCGCCTGCTCGACGACGTGATCGCCCTGGTCGCCGCCGACCCGGGCCCCGGGCTGAAAGCGGCCGAGGTCGCGCGCGACGAGATCTGGACCTACGACCGCGTCCCCGGCCGCCGGCTCGTCTTCCCGTACGCAGGCGGCACGATCCAGCTCGACTTCGTGTTCAACGAGGAGCTCCCGATCCCACCGGAGCGGCTTCCGATCGGCAGCGGCCACCTGCTGACAGCCACCCCCGAACTGTCGCTCGGCTGGAAGCTCCTCTGGCTCACCAGCGACCTCTACCCGCAGGGCAAGGACCTGTACGACGCCGTACTGCTCGCCGAACGCACCGACATCTCACCGGCGCTCGTCAGCGCCCTGCTCGACGGCGAGGAGTTCAGCCCGCTGACCGTGCTCGCCCTGAACGTCGACTGGCGCAACTTCGCGGACGAGTACCCCACCGTGGAAGGCGACGCCGAGCACTGGCTGCGACGACTGGCGCTCGCGCTGGAGCGGTCGTACGTCAGTGGTTCCGGGTGAACGCCTGATCGAGGCCGAGCAGTGGCAGGAACGGCTCGTGCTGGGTGATCAGCGCGGACTCCGGCACGATCAAAGGCGCCAGCGCACCGGTCGCGACGACCGGAACCTCGCCGGGGACCAGGCCCTGCTCGGTCAGGATCCGAGTCACCAGCCCGTCGACCAAGGCGGTGAAGCCGAAGATCGCGCCCGACTGCAAAGCCTCCACGGTGTTCTTCGCGACCGCAGCCCGCGGACGAGTCAGCTCGACGCGCCGCAGCTGAGCCGCATGCTCACCCAGTGCGTCAGTAGCCGTCTCGATGCCCGGGGCAATCGATCCGCCCACGAACGCACCCGCCGGGTTGACCAGATCGACGGTGGTCGCCGTACCGATGTCGACGACAACACAGGGCGCGCCGTACCGGTTGACCGCCGCGAGCGCGTTGGCGATCCGGTCGGTGCCGACCTCGCGTGGGTTGTCGACCAGCACCGGCAGCCCGGTCTTCACGCCGGGCTCGACCACGACGCTCGGCACGTCGCGGTAGTACCGCGAAACGACATCCCGCAGCTCGTGCAGCACATGCGGTACAGCGGAGCAGACCGCGACGCCCGACACCGGCGTCTCCCCCGCCAGCAACCCTTCGAGCAGGACCGCCCATTCGTCAGCGGTACGGCGGGAGTCGGTGCCCACCCACCAGTACCGCTTGACGGTGCCCTCGAAGACCAGCCCGACCAGGGTCCGGCTGTTCTCGACGGCGACGGCCAGCAACATGGGTCAGGCTTCCTGGAGATCCAGCGCGATGTCCAGAACGGGCGCCGAGTGGGTCAGCGCGCCGACGGCCAGGAAGTCGACGCCGGTCTCGGCGACCTTGCGGGCGACGTCCAGCGTCAACCCACCGGACGCCTCCAGCCGCGCCCGCCCGGCGATCTTCTCGACCGCGTCGCGGAGCTGGTCGATCTCCATGTTGTCGAGCAGGATCAGGTCCGCGCCGGACTCGAGCGCGATCAGCGCGTCCTCGACCGAGTCCACCTCGACCTCGACGGCGATCTCCGGGTACGCCTTGCGGACCAGCCGGAACGCCTCGGCGACGCCGCCGGCCGCGATCACGTGGTTGTCCTTGATCAGCGCCGCGTCGGACAGGCCCATCCGGTGGTTCTTGCCGCCACCGCACCGGACGGCGTACTTCTCCAGCGAGCGCAGCAACGGCATCGTCTTGCGGGTGTCGCGGATCACCGCGCCGGTGCCCTCGACCTCGTCCACCCAGCGCCGGGTCAGCGAAGCGACCCCGGACAGGTGGCAGACCAGGTTGAGCATCGTGCGTTCGGCGGTGAGCAGCTTGCGGGTCTTGCCGCGCACGGTCATCAGGACGGCGCCGGCCTTGACCTGCGTCCCGTCGGTGACCGAGTGCTCCACCTCGACCTCGTCGCCGCCGGCGACGATCCGGATCACCATTTCGGCGATCTCCAGCCCGGCGACGACGCCGTCGGCCCGCGCCACCAGCTCGGCGACCGAGACCTGCGCCTCGTCGACGGTGGCCGTGGTGGTGACATCGACACCGCCGGCCAGGTCCTCCTCGATGGTGGCCCGGACGAGGTCCTCGACCCACCGCTTGTCGAGCGTGTCATCCATGTCGCTACTTCCCCTCCGATGCTTCCTTCAGCGCCACGAAGGCCGTGGCCGGCCGGGCGGTGGTTCCCTCGCCCGGCAGCGTGAGGTCCAGATTGCCCGACCACTGTGCGTCGTCGCGATCCGGGTGGTCCTCACGCCAGTGCGAGCCACGGCTCTCCTCGCGGGCCGTGGCCGCCGCGACCAGGGCGGACGCGACGGTGACCAGGTTGGTGGCTTCCCAGCCCGGCGTACCGGGCTCGCCCGCGGGCTGATCGATCAGCGCGCCGAGCCGGTCGCCGGCGTCGGCGAGTCCGGTCGCGCTCCGGATCACTCCGGCACCGACCGTCATCACCCGTTGCAGCTCCGGTACGACGTCTGCGTCCACCAAGCCGGGAACCCTACCGTCCGCGGCCGGTTCGCGCAGGTCGGGCAGGTTCTCGGCCAGCGCGGCGGCGATCCGGCGAGCGAAGACCAGGCCTTCGAGCAGCGAGTTGGAGGCGAGCCGGTTGGCGCCGTGCACGCCGGTGCAGGCGACCTCGCCACAGGCGTACAGACCCGGTACGGAGGTCTGGCCGTCCAGGTCGGTCCAGACGCCGCCGGAGGAGTAGTGGCAGGCGGGCGCGACCGGGATCAGCTCCCGGACCGGGTCGATGCCGTGCGAGCGGCAGGAGGCCAGGATGGTCGGGAACCGGACGCGCCACTTCTCGTCGCCGAAGTGCCGCGCGTCGAGCAGCATGTGATCCTTGCCGGTAGCAAGCATCTGGCGCATGATCGCCTTGGCCACGATGTCGCGCGGGGCCAGGTCGGCGAGCTCGTGCTGCCCCTGCATGAACCGGTTGCCCTCGTGGTCGACCAGGAACGCGCCCTCGCCGCGAACGGCCTCGGAGACCAGCGGCTGCTGGCCTTTGGCGCCCTTGCCGAGCCAGAGCACGGTCGGGTGGAACTGGATGAACTCCAGGTCCCGCACCTTCGCCCCGGCGCGCAGCGCGAGCGCCATCCCGTCGCCGGTCGAGACGCTCGGGTTGGTCGTGGCGGCGTACAGCTGACCGAGACCGCCGGAAGCCAGTACGACGGCGCGGCTGCGGATCGCGCCGACTCCGTCGAGCTGCCCCTCGCCCATCACGTGCAGCGTGACGCCGGCGACCGCGCCGGCCGCGTCCTGCAGCAGGTCGAGGACGAGCGCGTGCTCGATGATCCGGATGTCGTCGGCCCGCTTCACGGCCGCGACCAGTGCGCGCTCGATCTCGGCGCCGGTCGCGTCACCGCCGGCGTGGGCGATCCGGTTGCGGTGGTGGCCGCCTTCGCGGGTCAGCGAGAGGTCGCCGTCGGCGAGCTTGTCGAACACGGCTCCGAGCTCGATCAGGTCGCGTACGGCGTCCGGCCCCTCGGTCACCAGCGCCCGGACGGCGGCCGGGTCGCTCAGACCGGCGCCCGCGACCAGCGTGTCCTGCAGGTGCTCCTCGGGCGAGTCCTCCGGGTCGAGCGCGGCGGCGATCCCGCCCTGCGCCCACTGCGTCGAGCCGGACGCGACGACGTCCTTGGTCACCACCAGCACGGACCCGAACTCGCGCAGCCGGAGCGCGGCGGTCAGTCCCGCGATCCCCGACCCGACCACCACCACGTCCACGGTGTCGGTCCAGCCGGGCGCGGGCGCAGCAAGCCGTTGTGGCACGGCGGGTGCAGTCATCCAACGACCGTATCAACGGATCTCATCGGAGGGTGATGGAAATGTTGTCGATGAGACGGGTCGCACCGACGCGCGCGGCGATCAGCATCCGGGCCTCGCCGGGGCCGATCACCGGGCCGAGATCCGGCGCTCTGAGCGCCAGGTAGTCGATCTTCACCGACGGGACCGCCTCCAGCTCCGCGTGCGCGGCCGCCAGTACGGCGTCCGGTCCGTTCATCCCGGCCTTCGCGCCCGCGGTGAGGGCCCGGTAGAGGACCAGCGCCTCGTCCCGCTCGGTCTCGTCGAGGTAGCGGTTGCGCGACGACAGCGCCAGCCCGTCGGGCTCGCGGACCGTCGGGACCGGGACGATGTCGACGTCCCAGTCGAGGTCGCAGACCATCTCGCGGATCAGCGTGAGCTGCTGGTAGTCCTTCTCGCCGAACAGCGCGAGGTCCGGCGAGGTCAGGTGCAGCATCTTCGCGACCACGGTCAGGACGCCGCCGAAGTGCCCCGGGCGGACCTGTCCCTCCAGCTCGTCGGCCAGCGGCCCCGGGTGCACGGTGATCGACGGCTCGTTCGGGTAGAGCTCGTCGCGGGACGGGTTGAAGACCAGGTCGACGCCTTCGGCCTTGGCGATCGCCAGGTCGCTGGCCAGTGTCCGCGGGTACCGGTCGAAGTCCTCGGTCGGCCCGAACTGCAACGGGTTCACGAAGATCGTCAGCAGCACGCTGCCCTCGGGCCCGACCCGTTCCCGGGCCTCGGCGAGCAGCGCGGCGTGGCCGTCGTGCAGCGCGCCCATCGTCATCACGACCGCGCGCGGCCGGACCGCCGTCGCGGCGCGCAGCTCGGCCTTCGTCTGGGTGAGTCTCATCGCGGTGCCTCCCCTGTCCGGTGCCGCTTCAACAGCTCGGCGAACCGTGCGGCCGTCACGCCGTCGATCCGCCCGTCCTCCGTCACCCGTTCCACCGTCGCCCCGGCCAGGTCGGCGTACGTGCTCGCCGTCCGGCCGTCCAGTACGGCGAGGTGGGCTGCCACCGTGTCCACGTCACCGCGCGAGATCGGCCCGGTGAGCGCATCATGACCGGACCGCAGCGCGTTGTCGAGGGTTGCGGTCAGCAGCGGCCGAAGTGCCGCCGCCGGATCCGCGACACCGGCCGCGCGGAGCGCGTCGGACGCCTGCACGACCAGAGTCATCAGGTGGTTCGCGCCGTGCACCAGCCCCGCGTGGTAGAGCGCCCGCTGCTCTTCGGCGACCCACTGGACGGCTGCGCCGAGCTGCTTGACCAGGCGCTCCACGAACGCCACCGCGTCGGCAGGAGCGGTGGCGGTGAACACCACTCCGGTGAGGTCGACAGGGCCGCCTGGGAACGTCATCGGCGGATGCAGAGCGACCGGAGTCGCTGCGGTGCCTTGCAGCGGCTTGAGGCCGTGTGCACCCGACAGGTGTACGACGTACTGGTCGGGGGTCAGCGGCAACGTGGCCGCGACCGCTCCGATCACGTCGTCCGGTACGGCGAGCAGCACGACGTCCGCTGCCGCGGTGACCTGGTCAGGTGGGAGCACGGGGACGTGCGGGAGCAGGAGGGCGGCCCGGTCGAGCGATGCTCGCGAGCGCGCGCTGACGCCGGTCACGGGGTGTCCGGCCGCCGCCAAGGCTGCTCCCAAGGCGCTGCCGGCCCGCCCGGCTCCGATGATGCCGATGCGTTCCATGTCCACTCTCTACGTTCCAGTCCCGTTGCCGGGTACCGGACGATTGGTGCGGTTGCGGACCAGGGTACGGCGCTTTGGTGGGATGTGGCCGAGTCGTGCGTCACAGGTGGGAGCATGAGCGGGTGAGCAGAACTCCTTGGGCGGAGCCGACCGGGCTGACCGCGATCCTGATCGCCGTACCGGAGCTCGCCGGGTTCACCGAGCGGTGGCGCTCGGTGTCGTACTCGTCCGCCCGGCCGCAGCTGCCGCTGAGCGCGCTGGTGCCGCCGCACGTGAGCGTGCTGGTGCCGTGGGTGCAGGACCCGTCGCCGGAGGACGTCCAGCGGCTGACGGAGGCCGTCGCGGACGTGGCGCCGTTCGAGCTGTCGTTCTCGGCCGCCGGGCAGTTCGAGAACGGGACGGCGTGGCTGATGCCGGAGCCGTACGACGAGGTGCTTGCCCTGGTCAACGCGGTGCTGTTCGCGTTCCCGGAGTATCCGCCGTACGGGGGTGCGTACATGGATCCGCATCCGCATCTGACGATCTCGTCGTCGGCGCAGGGCGGGTCGGCGGTGGTTGCTGAGGCGGAGGAGGCGCTGGCGGCTGCTCCGCCACCGTCGGTGCGGCTGGATGACCTGACGATCTGGCGGGAGGGCGACGACAGCGTGTGGCAGCTGATCGGCTCGGTGCCGCTCGGTGCTCGTGCGTAGCTACCACCGAGCCTGGGAGGACGCTCTCTACGGTCCTAACGGCTTCTACCGCCGCGAGCGCCCTGCTGCGCACTTCCGCACCTCAGTGCACGCCTCTCCCCTCTTCGCCGGCGCACTGGTCCGCCTGGCCCGGGAGATCGGCGCCGACCACCTCACCGACATCGGCTCCGGCTCCGGCGAGCTGGGCGCCGCTGTGCGTCAGCTAGCCCCTGACCTGGCCGTCACCGGCATCGAGCTCGACGACGAGCTCCCCTCCACGCTGAGCGGCCTGGTGATCGCCAATGAGTGGCTCGACAACGTCCCGTGCCCCGTAGCCGAGCTGGACGACTCCGGCGACCCCCGGTACGTGCTGGAGGACCTGTCCCTCGGCCCGGTTGTCGAGGGCAACGAGCGCGCCTGGCTGGACACCTGGTGGCCGCTGGCCGAGCCCGGTGACCGGGCGGAGATCGGCACCACCCGCGACATCGCCTGGTCCGGCGTACTGGAGCGGCTGGAGGACGGCCTGGCGGTAGCGATCGACTACGGGCACCTGCGGAGCAGCAGGCCGCCGTACGGGACTCTGACCGGCTTCCGCCGCGGCCACGAGTGCGAGCCGGTCCTGGACGGCTCCTGCGACATCACCGCCCACGTAGCCCTCGACTCCCTCGGCGGCACGATCACCACCCAGCGAGAGGCGCTGCTGGCGCTGGGAGTCTCAGCAGCCCGCCCCGACCACGCCCTGGCCAGCAGCGACCCCCAGCGCTACGTAGCCGAGCTCTCATCCGCCGGAGAGGCCGCAGAACTGCTGGACCCCGCCGGACTCGGCGCGTTCGGCTGGGTGTGGACAGGGAGCGGGCCGGACGTCGTACGGCGTGCTTCGCGGGCTCTGGTGGTCTGAGCCTCCAGCAGGTGAGCTGCGTCGGCCACATCCCGGTGGAGCGCGACGGCGTCGGTCGGGCCGAGCGGGGTGTCGACGTGGACGTTGGCGATCCGCAGGCGGCGCTGGAGCGGGCCCTGCTGGACGCGGACCGACTGGGTCTTGTGGTGGAGGACCACTGAGGTCTTGCGGCTGATCCAGCCGCGCTGGGTGACCAGGACCTGGTCGTCAGCGCCGTACGCGAGGTAACGCCAGCCGACCGGGCGTAGCCATTTCACACGGCTCGGTGCGTGATGCATCTCGATGGCCGACAGGTCGAAGCCGGGCAGGACGCGATTCAGTACGCCGGCCACTTCGTTGCGCTCGCCGACCGGCAGCAGCTGGATGCCGTTCTGGTCCTCCTCGTCGGCGGAGACGCCGCCGGCCACGCCCGCGATGTCCAGGTCCACCCGGGACCAGCCCAGCCGGCGCCAGATGATCGGCTCGGTGATCAGCAGGCCCTGCACCCGGCCCGGTGGGACGGTCTGGCGCTGCAGGTCGAACAGGCCGCGCTTGGTGCGCAGACCGTCGCGGCTCTCGACCAGCGTGAACTTGTGGTTGCCGACGACCTGCTTCCAGATCGGCTGCACCACACCGAGCAGCAGCGGCAGACCGGCGAACAGACCGACGTGGAACTCCAGCACCGTCGTCGCCACGATCAGCCAGACCAGACCGGCGAGGCTACCGAGCACCGTCGACGACAGGATCGTCGCACCGAGCAGGCGGCCGGTCGGAACCACCAGGATCGGCGGCGGCTCGTGCTCCTGCGCCTCCAGCGTCTCCTCGGCCGCGTGCTCGCCCTTGGCACGGACCAGCAGGATGCCGCGCAGCTTCGCGGCCTCCTCGGAGGTGAAGTAGCTCAGCTTCCCGTCGCTGCGGCTCCCGCCCGCGACGTCCATCCGCAGCTCGGCCATGTTGAACAGCCGCGCGACGAACGGCTGGGCGACGTCGATCGCCTGGATCCGGTCGAAGCGGATGATGCGGGTCCGGCGGAAGAGGAAGCCGCTGTCGACGCGGATCGCCTCGTCGGTGAGCTGCCACTTGGTGAACCACCAGGACAGCGCGCCGAGCAGCATCCCACCGACCAGGACCGCACCGAGCGCGATCCCGGCGATGGTGAGGTTGCTGCGCAGGCCTTCGTTGTTGGCCATCGCGAAGGCGGCGACGACGAAGTACCCCCAGCCTTTGACGAACGGGGTGAGCGGGTGGAGGCGATCGCCCTCACGTTCGGTGAGGGGCGTCGCGTCGCCACGCTCGATCGGCGGCGTCGGAGCCTGTTCTGAAGCCTCTGGTTCGGTCACAGGCCCCACGCCTGCGCCTGGCCGAGGGCGGAGAGGCGGTCCCGCAGACGGCTCGCCTCGTCCGGGTGCAGGCCGGGGATCTTCGCGTCCGTCGCCGGCGTCGCCGTGTGCAGCTCCACCGTCGCGATTCCGTACGACCGCTCCAGCGGCCCCGCCGCGACGTCCACGAACTGCATCCGCCCGTACGGTACGACGACCAGCTGGCGGAACATGATCCCGTGGCTGACCAGCAGCTCGTCCTCGCGCTCGGCGTACTTCCAGGACCGCTGGTTGCGCCCGATCAGCACCCACGTCCAGGCGAAGACCGCGGCGACCAGGAGCACCCACAGCCCGCCGTACAGCCAGCTCAGCATCAACCCGAGCGGCACCAGCCCGGCGACCGCGACCACCCCGCCCAGGATCGCGGCGGTCACCCGCCGCACCGCGGCGAGCTTCGGCGAGACCGGCGTCCAACTGACATCCGAAGGTGCGAAGAGGTCGTCCACGCACCAAGCCTGTCACGATAGGGGGTATGAGTGCGGAATCTGTCGTGGGAATCGGCGCCGGAGCGGCTGGTTTTGACCCGGCGTACGAGCGGGGCGGGACCGGGAGCGGGTCCGACCTGCCGACCACCGACATGGTGCTCAACATCGGCCCGCAGCACCCCGCCACGCACGGCGTCCTGCGGCTGCGGCTGACCCTCGACGGCGAACGCATCGTCGGTTGCGAACCCATCATCGGCTACATGCACCGCGGCGCCGAGAAACTCTTCGAGGTCCGCGACTACCGCCAGATCATCGTCCTGGCCAACCGGCACGACTGGCTCTCGGCGTTCTCCAACGAGCTCGGCGTCGTGATGGGCGTCGAGCGGATGATGGGCCTCGAGGTCCCCGTCCGCGCGGTCTGGATGCGCACCCTGCTCGCCGAGCTGAACCGGGTCCTCAACCACCTGATGTTCCTCGGCTCGTACCCGCTCGAGCTCGGCGCCATCACGCCGGTCTTCTACGCCTTCCGCGAGCGCGAAACCATCCAGTCGGTGCTCGAGGAACTGTCCGGCGGGCGGATGCACTACATGTTCAACCGCGTCGGCGGCCTCAAGGAAGACCTCCCGTACGGCTGGCTCGGCCGCACCGCCGCCGCCTCGAAGGCTGTCCGCGAGCGGCTTCCCGACATCGAGAACCTTGTCCTCGGCAACGAGATCTTCCGGGCCCGGACGGTCGGCGTCGGCCGCCTCTCCCCCGAGCTGATCGCGTCGTACGGCGTGACCGGCCCGATCGCCCGCGCCTCCGGCGTCGACGCCGACCTCCGCCGCGACGAGCCCTACCTCGCGTACGACGAACTGCTCCGCGACGGCGTCCTCCGCGTCGTCACCCGCTCCGAAGGCGACTGCTACGCCCGCTTCGCCTTGCTGCTGGACCAGGTCAAGGTCTCCCTCGACCTCGTCGACGCCTGCCTCGACCGGCTCGCCTCCATGCCCGCCGGCCCGGTCAACGTCCGCCTCCCCAAGATCCTGAAGGTCCCCGAGGGCCAGACCTACACCTGGACCGAAAACCCCCTCGGCATCAACGGCTACTACCTGGTCTCCCGCGGCGACAAAACCCCCTGGCGCCTGAAACTCCGCTCGGCGAGCTTCAACAACATCTCGGTCCTGCCCGAAATGCTCCCCAACACCATCGTCGCCGACATGATCGCGATCCTGGGCAGCATGTTCTTCGTGGTCGGGGACATCGACAAGTAAGCAGGTTGGACGGTGGTGGGCGTCGACCGCCGGAGCAGAAGCGGCGCTCGGCAACCACCGCACGGTTAGGGTGTCCGCGATGGACACGTCAGGCGTGAACCCGGCCGCGCGGTGGACGCGCGTGCTGATGCTGCTCGGCGTGCTGCTCGGGTTCTTCGTGCTGCACGGGCTGGCCGATCACGACGCGTTCCGGGCGTCCGAGATCGCCGCTGAGCCTGTGGTGATGGTTCACGCCGTGGGCGAGCAGGCGGTCACGCCGGCGCCCTCGCACGACGAGCATCTGACGGTCGGCTGTGACGCGCTGCTCGTCGGCCTCGGGTTGTTGCTGGGGATCGCCGTCCTGCGGCTGGTGACCGTCGCTCGGCGTTCGGAAGCTGCAGTCCGGGCAACGGCGCCCGCCGTACAGGTCTGGTGGGACTCGCCTTCGCTGCCGCAGCTCTGCGTGCTTCGAGTGTGATCCGTGGTTCTTGCCACGGACTCATTCATCGAATCAGCAGAGGAACACCAGCATGAGTATCAACACGAGAATTTCCCTTGGCATTGCGGCAGCATTCGCGGTGATCGTCGGCATCGTCCTGGCGATCAGCGCGCGCGGTGAGGAAACGACAGCGAGCGTCGACCGCCACGAACGCGTCGTACGCCCCGACAGCCACAAGCTCGGCGCACCAGCGCCTGACGACAAAGTCACCTTCGTCGAGTTTCTCGACTTCGAGTGCGAATCCTGCCGTGCCGCCTTCCCGGTCGTCGAGGAGCTGCGGAAGCAGTACGCCGGGAAGGTGACCTTCGTCGTGCGCTACTTCCCGATCCCCTCGCACTTCAACGCCGAGCGGGCCGCGCGCGCCGTCGAAGCGGCGGCGCAGCAGGGCAAGTTCGAGGAGATGTACAAGAAGATGTACGAGACCCAGGCCGAGTGGGGCGAGCAGCGGGTGCCCGCCGACGCGCGGTTCCGCGGGTTCGCGCAGGAGCTCGGGCTCGATCTGGTGAAGTACGACCAGGTCTACGGCGATCAGGCGACCCTCGAGCGGATCAAGAAGGACGTCGCCGACGGTGAAGCGCTCGGCGTCGTCGGAACGCCGACGTTTTTCCTGAACGGCACGAAGCTGGAACCGAAGTCCGCCGCGGATCTCGAGGCGAGCATCGATGCCGCGCTCCGCTAGCTTCCCGCGGCTGCTGCCCTGGCTGCTGCTTGTCGGCGGGCTGATCGGGCTGATCGCGTCCTCGGTGCTGACCGTGGAGAAGATCGCGATGCTGCGCGACCCCGACTACGTGCCCTCGTGCAGCATCAACCCGGTGCTGTCCTGGGGGGGGGGGGGGGGGGGGGGGGGGGGGGGGGGGGGGGGGGTGGTGGGGGGGGGGGGGGGGGGGGGGGGGGGGGGGGGGTGTGGGGGGGGGT
>NZ_JBVJNV010000003.1:418468-1030323 GCF_055583505.1 Kribbella sp. NPDC104740
CCGGGCCATACCCCCCCCCCCCCCCCCCCCCCCCCCCCCCCCCCCCCCCCCCTCCCCCCCCCCCCCCCCCCCCCCAGGCCGAGGTGTTCGGGTTCCCGAACTCGCTGCTCGGGATCGCCGGGTTCGCGGTCGTCGCGGCGACCGGCGCGGCGCTGCTCGCCGGCGCGACGCTGCACCGCTGGTACTGGCTCGGGCTGCAAGCCGGCGCGATGCTCGGCGTGGTGTTCGTGCACTGGCTGATGTTCCAGAGCCTGTACCGGATCGGGGCGCTCTGCCCGTACTGCCTGGTGGTCTGGGCGGTGACCGTCCCGATCTGCTGGTACGTCGTACTGCGCAGCTTCCCGGTGCGCGTCGCCGTCCGGTTCCACGGCGTCGTGCTGACGCTGTGGGCGGTCGGCGTACTGACGTTGATCACCGAGCAGTTCTGGCCGTACTGGCGGACGCTGCTGTAGTCAGGCCCGGACGGCCTGCTGGATCAGCGGGAGGATCTCGTCGGCGATCCCCGGCGACAGGGCGATGGTCGCGCCCGAGCTGAGGTCGTGCGGGGAGCCGTCGACGTCGACGACGACCGCGCCGGCCTCGCGGGCGATCACGGCGCCGGCGCTGGTGTCCCAGGGCTTGTTGCTGAACATGATCGCCGCGTCGAGGCTTCCGTCGGCCACCAGCGCCATGTGCAGGGCCGCGGTGCCGAGCATCCGGATCCGCTGGACGCGCGGGACGAGCAGGTCGATCAGGGCGAACCGCGGGCGGTTCTTCTCGACGGCCTGCTCGTCGACCGCGAAGTCGCCGGCCATCACGAGCGCCTCGGACAGCACCGTCGTACGGCTGGCCGTGATCGCCTCACCGTTGCGCGAGGCCCCCAAACCGTCGGCGGCCAGGTAGCGGGTGCCGAGCATCGGGAAGTCCAGTACGCCGGCCAGTTGCCGCTTGCCGGAGACGAGCCCGAGGGAGATCCCCCACAGCGGGACGCCGTGCACGTAGTTGACCGTGCCGTCGATCGGGTCGAGCACCCAGGACAGCTCGCCCTCACCCGGGAACGCGCCCTCCTCCTCACCGAGGAACGCGATCTCCGGCGTCACCTTCGCCAGATGCTCTCGCACCGCCTGCTCCACCGCGATGTCGGTGTCGGAGGCCATGTCCCGGTCCCCCTTGGAGTGCAACGCCCCCGGCTCCCGCGACTCCACCAGGTCAGCAGCAACCGCCACCGCCCCTTCAGCAATCTCCAGCAAACGGGGCAGGTCGCTCACACGCATCTCCTCAGCTAGGTCAGTACCAGCAACCTAACCGAGGACCAGTCCGCCCCAACCAACCGGTACGGCGGTTCAGGAGGCAGCGAGGCCGCGGAGCTTGAGGTCGACGACCGTGGGTGCGTCGGCCTGGGAGTGCTTGTCGCCGGCGGCGACGACCGTGGCGACCTCCTCGTCGATCTTGTCGAGGCGCTGGTCGATCTTGTCCAGGCGGCGCTGCATCAGGTCGACGAACTCGGCGTTCTCGACGACGCGGGCGCTGGTGATGCGGGAGTACTCCTGCGCGACCTGGGCGCGTTCGTCGCTGTGCGCGAGGCGCTCGACCAGCAGCTGGTGGCGGATCAGCAGCGAGGCACCGATCGCGACCAGGACGGCGGCGACCGCGGCGGCGCGCAGGATCCACGCGTTCTGGGCGAACAGCGCGATGCTGACGGCCAGGCAGACGACGATCAGCAGACTGTTGGCGGCGGTGAGAACTGTGGTCCTGGTTCGACGGCGGCTACCCCTTGACCCCATGGACCGACATGTTAGGGGGTCTCGTCGGGGTCTTCGGGAATACGACACGCACGTTCGAGCAACAATCCGGCCGTGACGACCAGCGCTGAGATCACGGCGGCGACACCCGCTGTGATCACCCGGTTCCGCGGCCCGCTGGAGCCCACCGCGTTCAGGAAGGATAACGCGAACCCTGCGTAAACACCGGTGCACAACGCGCCGACGAAAGCGCTGGCTTTTCCGATCATCAGCAGGAACACCGCGCGCGACGGCTCGATCCGTTCGCGGCGGACCTGGACCCGCTGGTTGGTGTTGCGCGCGGCAACGAACAGCAGCGCGGCCAGGAACGACCAGGCGACCAGCGTCAGCCAGGACACGGTCGGCGCGACGCCGCCGCCGGACTCGATCGCCTTGACCATGGTGACCCCGATCGCCGCCCCGAGGACGGCGATCGCGATCAGCAGGCGGCGCGACGTCGGCCGGACCGAGCCCGGCCGCGGCGGCTGCTGGCCGGGCGCGCGGCCCGGCCCAGGACTGCCAGACACCACTACTGCAACTCGATGGTCGGGTCGTCGAGCTTGGTGACGCCCGCCGTCCCGACCTTGGCCAGCAGGTCGGCGACCGGACCGAGGCCCGGCAGTTCGGCGTCCGGCTCGATGTCCAGCCACGGCGCCAGCACGAACGCACGCTCGTGGGCCCGCGGGTGCGGGACCGTGAGCTCCTCGGACTCGATCGTCTTCTTGCCGTACGTGATCAGGTCGACGTCCAGCGTCCGCGGCGCGCCCGGCACGCTGCGCTCCCGGCCGAAGGCCTGCTCGACCGCGTGGGCGCGGTCCAGCAGCGTCTCCACGGCCAGCGTGGTGTCGGCCAGCAGCACGATGTTCAGGTACGGGCCGGACTCGTCGGGGCCGCCGATCGGCTCGGTCTCGTAGACCGGCGAGACGTCGACGACGACGACGTCCGGGGTGTCGCGGAGCGCGTCGACGGCGCCCTGCAGGTTCGCCTCCCGGTCGCCGAGGTTGCTGCCGAGCGACAGGATCACCTGGCGGATCGGCTTCAGGCCGCCGCTGAGGGTGTCCGCGTCGATGACGTGGGGACTAGGGGTCTCGGTCACGGGGTCTCTCCGTTTGTGCGCTGCACGGTCAGGACAACATCGTCGAACGGCACGGTGATCGGCGCCGAAGGTTTGTGGATGGTCACCGCCGTCGCGGTGACCCGGGGGTCGGCCAGGCAGATCGTCGCGATCCGCTGCGCCAGGGTCTCGATCAGGTCGACCGGGTCGTTCTCGATCGCCGCGTGCACCTGCTCGGCGACCACGCCGTAGTTCACGGTGTCGGCCAGGTCGTCGGTGGCGGCGGCCTTGCGGGTGTCCAGCTCGAGCCGGACGTCGACGACGAACTCCTGCCCGTCGGCGCGCTCGTGGTCGAACACGCCGTGCCGGCCGTAGCCCCGGATGCCGCGGATCTCGATCACGTCAGGGGGAACCGCGGGACCGCTCATTGCGCCTCCTCCGATGGACCCCCAGACGACAGTACCGGGGAGGCGTGGTGGATCCACAACCGCCAGCCGGACGACGTCCTGCGGAACACGTTGGTGGCCAGCGCCTTGCCGCCCGCGAAGCCTTCCTCGGGCGCGCCCTCGCCGGACGACAGCACGTTCTCGGTGCACGTGACGTACGCCACGTCGCCGTCGACGCGGGCCTGCACGTCGGTCAGGAAGAACTGGATGTACGGCGTGTTCGCGAAGATCATCGCCCAGGCCCGCATCATCTCGGAGTACCCGGAGATCGCCGCGTTGCCGGGGTGGATGCAGACCGGGTCGGGCTCGGGCAGCCAGACCGCGGCCATCAGGTCCAGGTCGCCGGCCTCGAACGCGTTGTAGAACGCGGTGTTCGCGGTCAGTACGCCGGTCTCGGGCGACGGACCCCGCGAACCGGCGCCGCGCTCCGGCGTACCGGACGCCGCGGCCGGCTGCTGCTCCTGGTTCGGCTGTTCCTCGGTCATACAGCTCCCCACCTGCTCGCCACCCGGACCGCGTCCGCGCTCGGTGCCACCGAATGTGCCCGGACGCACCAGGCCCCATTCGCGGCGGCCAGGGCGGAAACAGCAGCGCTCGCGTCGTCTCGTCGTACGGCGGGCCTGGGCTCGCCGGTGTGCTCGTCGGCGAGCAGCCTACCGAGGAACGCCTTGCGGGACGCACCGATCAGCAGCGGCCGCTCCAGTACGCCGAACTCGCGCAGCCGCCGCAGCACCTCCCAGTTGTGGTCCGCGTTCTTCGCGAACCCCAGTCCGGGGTCGAGCGCGACCTTGGCCAGGTCGATCCCGGCGGCCGCGATCGCGTCCAGCCGGACCGCCAGCTCGGCGATCACCTCGGCGACGACGTCGTCGTACCGGGCGCGGTCCTGCATGTCGGCGGAGTGTCCGCGCCAGTGCATGCAGACGTACGGCGTACCGCGGTCGGCGACCAGCGGGAGCATGTCGGGGTCGGCCAGGCCGCCGGAGACGTCGTTGACCATCACGGCGCCGGCGTCGAGCGCCAGTACGGCGACGTCGGCGCGCATCGTGTCGATCGAGATCAGCGCGCCGTCGGCGGCCAGCGCCTCGATCACCGGCAGCACCCGGCGGATCTCCTCGGCCGGCTCGGGCCGGACCGCGCCCGGGCGGGTCGACTCACCACCGACGTCCAGCAGGTCGGCGCCCTCGGCCATCAGCTCGCGCCCGTGCTTGATCGCGGCGGCGGGCTCGAACCACTCCCCGCCGTCGGAGAACGAGTCCGGGGTCACGTTGACGACACCCATCACCAGCGCGCGGTCCGGTGTGGGCAGTCCCTGAACATGACTCGGTGGGGCAGTTCGCACTGGACCACCGTAGTGGTCCCGGCCGAACTGCCCCACCTAGGTACCAGGCCCCCATCGATCCCCGAGCGCCTGCCGGGGGTCGCTAACCCAGTACCAATGAGGCGTTACTAGCGGACAACGCCTCACCGATCGGTTGTGAGTAGGACTCGTTGGTGCGGCCGCGCTTCTGCAGGCACTCGCCGCTGAGCAGCGCCGCGCCGCTGGTGATGCCGAGCGCGTAGCTGCCGGTGATGTTGGGGCCGCCGGAGTCGCCGGTCTGGACGCAGGCCGTGTGCTGGTACAGGCCCTTGACGATCTGGTTCTCGCCGTAGTTCACGGTCACGTTCTTGGCGACCACCCGGCCGCAGGACCAGCGGGTGGACTTGCCGGACTTGCAGACCGAGGCGCCGACGGTGACTCCGGCGGTGCCCTGGAGGCGGATGTCGCCGTCGTTCCAGCGCTCGACCTCGCCGCGCAGGTCCCAGCCGTCGATCACCTTGACGGTGCCGAAGTCGTTGCCGGGGTAGCTGGAGCTGCGGGTCTCGCCGAGCACGTACCCGTTGCGGGAGAACGACGGCTTACCCGCCGTGCAGTGCCCGGCGGTCAGGAAGATCCGGCTGCCGTCGTCGGTGCGGGCGTTGAAGCCCAGGGAGCACGTGTACCCGGTGTTCTTGTCGACCTGTACGCCGCCACGCAGGCCGAAGTCGTCGGCCGTCGGGCGGATGGTGCCCGGTGAGGTGCGGATCGTGACCCGGTCGCCCTTGGCGGCGGCCCGGCGCAGGAAGCGCTGGGTCCGCAGGTCGTGGGCGCCGTCGGGCACGGTGACCACGACGGTGCCGCTGATCGGGTCGACGTACCAGGACTTCACCTGGCCGGCCGTGGAGCCGGTGGCGAGCCGGTCCAGGTCGCGCTGCACCGACTGCAGCTGGGCCGCGGTGAAGCGGACCAGCCGCGGCACCGCCCCGGCCGCGCGGACCAGCTCCGCGGTCGCCTCGTCGGCGACGGCTACCACCAGCTCCCCGCTGTCGTCCAGATAACTGCCGACGATCCGGGAGCCGAGCTTGGTGTCCAGCTCAGCGGCCTTCAGGATCCCCTGCTGCTGCAGCACGTCGGCGTCCTGCGCCTCGACCGTGCCACCCGCTCCCGCCTGTCCAGCGCGGGATTCCGCCTGCGCACCGTTCGCCGCTACCAGTCCCGCCGCGGTCAACGCGACGATCCCAGCCACCGCGGCACCGATCCGGCCACGCCCAGCCATACGTTCCTCCTCACAAGGCCGCCCCGAGTCGGACGCCACTACGGAACGTAAACGCTCAACCACGGAAAGTCCATGGTCAGCAGCCTCTGAGTTCTCAACGACCTGAACTCGCCAGGGCTACGGCCTGGTGAAGGTCAGCCGACGATCAGGCTCATCGCCTCGGCGCGGGTGGAGGGGTTGCGGAGCTGGCCGCGGACCGCGGAGGTGATGGTCTTGGCGCCCGGTTTGCGGACGCCGCGCATCGTCATGCACAGGTGCTCGCACTCGATCACCACGATCACGCCGCGCGGCTTGAGGATCTCGACCAGCGACTCGGCGACCTGCGTGGTCAGCCGTTCCTGCACCTGCGGCCGCTTGGCGTACACGTCGACCAGCCGGGCCAGCTTGGACAGCCCGGTGATCCGGCCGTCCGGCCCGGGGATGTACCCGACGTGCGCGACCCCGGTGAAGGGCACCAAATGGTGTTCGCAGTTGTGTGACAGGTGACCGTTGATGAGGAACGTCGGATGCGGGGAGCAGGTGAAGCTGTAGACCGTGTAGGGCTTCTTGCCGTCCGCGTTGACCGGCCGCACCTCGAGAACCTTCACCCACGACGACTCGATCAGGTCCGTCCGGTGGTCCTCCGCCGCGAACCCGTGCTTGCGGAACCAGCTGTCGGCGACGTAGAGCGCCGACTGCCGACCGGTCTTCGGGGTGAAACGCGCACCGATCACTGAGGCTAGATCCTCGAGGAACGGGGTGTTGTGCGAGACGATCACCCTCGCGGTCGGTTTGATCCGGCAGCCGTCGCCGTCGACGTACCCGTCGACGAACCCCTCAAAAGTCGGCAGATCGCGGAGCGCCACCCGTGGAAAGCGCTGGCGTAGGTGGTGAGCGTCACCGCCGACGTACTGGCGGACGAGATCGGCCAGGTACGACGACACCACCCTGACCCGGTACCCGGGGGTGTCCAGACCGGTGAACCCGGACGGACGGCTCACCGGCTCGACTCTGGCGACCAGGCCAGTCGCCACCTCGACGCTGCGGGCGAACTTCTTGGCGAACTCCTCCTCGTTGACCACCAGCGAGATGTAGTTCTTGCCGACCGTGCCGTCCGAGCAGATCGTTCCGAGGAAGTAGCCGAACTCGTACCCGAACGTCAGCTCGGGCCGGCCCCGGCAAAGCTTGCGCGCCTGAGTCCACTCCACGAAGCGGCCTTCGAGGTCGCGAGCCTCCATCCACCCGTCCGGTGTCGCGAAGGGATGGTCAGGCGTGACTTTGAAAGTTCCCTGCTCGGTCACGACCTCGACCAGCTCCCGAGTCTGCCGGGCCTGCACCGCGGTCACCTCGGTCTGCTCGGCTCGCCCGTTGACCAAGGTCCACAACTTGTCGCCGACAGCTACATCAGCAGCCTTCTTGCGGCCACCCACTGCGTTGACCGTCTGGCGACTCGGAACACACATCGACCAGACCTCGATGTCCTTGACCAGGATCATCTCGTCGTGGCCGAGGTCGAAGGTGGTGGTCAGGACGTCGGAGGCGGTCAGGCCGAGGCCGGCGGTGATCTCGGCGTACGAGCGGGCGACGCGGGCCGGGGTCTCCTTGAGGCCCTCGCGGTCCGGGTCCTCGCCGATCGCGATCAGCAGTTCGCGGACGGCGCGCTCGGCCCGCTCATGGTCGAACGCCGGCGAGGTCACGAGGACCTCGCCGGCGTCGGGAGCACCGCGGGCAGGTGGGTCATTCAGCCGGAGGCGTCGGACCGCTGCCGTAGTTCGGGCCGTGGGCGGCCTCGTCGGGGCCGACCGACCCGCCCGGGATGACGTCCTGGAGCGAGCCGTTCTGCTCGGCGCGTGACGGGAGCGGCATCACCGGCGGCTGCTCGGACGGCACCCGGGTCGAGGACCCGGTCCAGGCCGGCCGCAGTTCACGCTTGTGCACCGGAGCGAAGATCTTCGCGATCTCGCCCTTGTCCAGGGTCTCCTTCTCCAGCAGCTCCTCGACCAGGTGGTCGAGCACCGCGCGGTTCTCGACCAGGATGTCGAAGGCTTCCTGGTGCGCGTTCAGGATCAGCTTGCCGACCTCCTCGTCGACCGCCGCGGCGATCTCCTCGGAGTAGTTGCGCTGGCTGCCCAGGTCGCGGCCCAGGAACGGCTCGCTGCTGTCCTGGCCGAACTTGATCGCGCCGAGCCGCTCGGTCATGCCGTACTGCGTGACCATCGCGCGGGCCAGGCCGGTCGCCTTCTCGATGTCGTTGCTGGCGCCGGTGGTCGGGTCGTGGAAGACCATCTCCTCGGCGGCGCGGCCACCGAGCATGTAGGCCAGCTTGTCGAGCATCTCCGACCGGGTGGTCGAGTACTTGTCCTCGTCCGGCAGGACCATCGTGTAACCCAGCGCGCGGCCGCGCGGCAGGATCGTCACCTTGTGCACCGGGTCGGAGTGCGGCAGCGCGGCGGCGACCAGGGCGTGCCCGCCCTCGTGGTACGCCGTGAGCACCTTCTCCTTGTCCGACATCAGGCGGGTCCGTCGCTGCGGGCCGGCGATCACGCGGTCGATCGCCTCGTCGAGCGCGTTCTTGTCGATCTGCTGCTTGTTCAGCCGGGCGGTCAGCAGCGCCGCCTCGTTCAGCACGTTGGCCAGGTCGGCACCGGTGAAGCCGGGTGTACGCCGGGCGACCGCGGTCAGGTCCGCGTCCTCGGCCATCGGCTTGCCGCGGGCGTGCACCTTGAGGATCTTGTCGCGGCCCGGCAGGTCCGGCGCGTCGACCGGGATCTGGCGGTCGAAGCGGCCCGGGCGCAGCAGCGCCGGGTCGAGCACGTCCGGCCGGTTGGTCGCGGCGATCAGGATCACACCGCCGCGGACGTCGAAGCCGTCCATCTCGACCAGCAGCTGGTTCAGGGTCTGCTCGCGCTCGTCGTGGCCACCGCCGAGGCCCGCGCCACGGTGCCGGCCGACGGCGTCGATCTCGTCGATGAAGATGATCGCCGGGGCGTTGGTCTTGGCCTGCTCGAACAGGTCGCGGACCCGCGAGGCACCGACACCGACGAACATCTCGACGAAGTCCGAGCCGGAGATCGAGTAGAACGGGACGCCGGCCTCACCCGCGACCGCGCGGGCCAGCAGGGTCTTGCCGGTACCGGGCTGGCCGTAGAGCAGGACGCCCTTCGGGATCTTGGCGCCGACGGCCTGGAACTTGCCCGGCTCCTGGAGGAACTCCTTGATCTCGCCGAGCTCCTCGATCGCCTCGTCGGCCCCGGCCACGTCCGCGAAGGTGGTCTTCGGGGTGTCCTTGGTGACCAGCTTGGCCTTCGACTTGGCGAAGCTCATCACCCGGGAGCCACCGCCCTGCATCGAGTTCATCAGGAAGATGAACACGACCGCGATCAGCAGGAACGGGATCAGCGTCGAGAAGACCTGGCCGATGAAGCTCGGCTTCGGGTTCTCCACGTCGTACCGCTCGATCTTGCCCTGCTGGAACAGCGTCTGCAGCGAGGTGCCGAGAGTGTTGGCCTGGCCGTCGACCCAGTGCGCCCGCACCTTGGTGCCGTCGGTCTTCTCGACCCGGATCTCCTGGTCGGGATCGATCAGCGTGACCGACTTGATCGTCTTGTCCGACGAGGTGGTGGCCTGCTGGATCAGCTGCACGACCTGGCCGGTGGGCTCGGTCTTGTACCCGGTCGAGCCGGTCAGGAGCTGCCCGATCACCAGCACGCCCAGGAAGGCGACGACGATCCAGAACAGGGGTCCGCGGAAGATGCGCTTCACGTCCATGATCGAGGCTCGAGCCCCGTCCCTCCTAGCTCAGCAGGCCCGGGTATGGGGGCCTTCGACGGTAACACCAGTCCAAGTGTCTCGTGTCGCACAAGACAACACACCACGAGGGTCACCTGACGACGGTACGGTCCGTTGTACAGGCTGTCACCAAGTCCCGCCTGGAGGGGCCCGCCGAGCACCGGCGGAGGGGGACTCAGGAGTAGACGTGCGGCGCCAGCGTGGCCACGCAGCGCAGGTTGCGGTACTTCTCCGCGTAGTCGAGGCCGTAGCCGACCACGAACTCGTCGGGGATGTCGAAACCGACGTACTTGACCGGGACCGCCATCTTGGCCGCGTCCGGTTTGCGGAAGGCGGTGCAGATCTCGACCGAGGCGGGCTTGCGGGACTCCAGGTTGCTGACCAGCCAGGTCAGCGTCAGCCCGGTGTCGATGATGTCCTCGACGATCAGCACGTGCCGGTTGGAGATGTCGGTGTCCAGGTCCTTGAGGATCCGGACCACCCCGGAGGACTTGGTGCCCGAGCCGTACGACGTGACCGCCATCCAGTCCATCTCGACGTGCCGGCTGAACGAGCGGGCCAGGTCGGCCATCACCATCACGGCACCCTTGAGGACACCGACCACGAGCAGGTCCTTGCCCTCGTAGTCCGCCTCGATCCGCAGCGCCAGCTCCTTGAGCTTGGCCAGGATCTCCTCCTCGGTATGGAGGATCTCGGTCAGGTCCTTCTCGATGTCCGAAGCGTCCACGGGATTAGCCTGACACACCCCTCGCCAGATGGATGAATCCGCCTCTTCGGATCGCTCGGACGGCCTGGGGGAGGTCGATCCAGCGCTGGCCGCGCCAGTCGGTGATCAGGGTGTCGACGGCCGCGACGTGGCCGGCGGTCAGGTCGGTGGCGTGGCAGCCGGCCTCGAGGGCGGCCTGGCGCAGGGCGCGGGTGCGGATCGCCTGCGGCTCGGCGGCGAGCATGCCGATGTCGCAGACCACCTCCTCCCCGGTACGCCGTACCGCGGTCTCGGCCAGGTCCGCGGCGAGCGCGTCGAGCGCGTCGGCGTCCGCGCGGAGCAGCCCGGCGGTCCGGGCCAGCGCCTCGGTCACGCCGGGGCCCAGGGCCTCCTCGATCACCGGGAGCACCTCGTGGCGGACCCGCACTCTTCTGTACTGCGGGTCGTCGTTGTGCGGGTCGTGCCACGGCTTCAGCCCGGAGGCGATGCACGCTGCGGCCGTCGAGGCGCGTGGGACCTCCAGCAACGGTCGCCGGAGCAGCCCGGCCACCGCTGCCATCCCGGCGAGCGAGCGGGCGCCGGAGCCGCGCGCCAGCCCGAGCAGGACGGTCTCCGCCTGGTCGTCGCGGGTGTGGGCCAGCAGGACGACGTCGGCGCCGAACGCGTCGGCGGCGTCGCGCAGCGCGTCGTACCGGGCGGTGCGGGCCGCGCCCTCAGGGCCGCCTTCGGTGCCGACCTCCACTGCTCGCACCTCGACCGGGTCCAAGCCGACAGCCCTGCACTGGTCGGCAGCCACTGCTGCCACGTGAGCGGAGTCGGCCTGCAGCCCGTGGTCGACGATCACCGCACCGGCGCGTAGGCCCAGCTTGGGCGCCTCGAACGCAGTAGCTGCAGCAAGAGCCAGAGAGTCAGCGCCACCAGAGCAGGCGACGAGAACAGTTGTCTCAGCAGGCAGGTCCGCCAGCGCGATGCGGACGGCTTCCCGGACTCTGGCGACAGCCGGGTGCAGTTTCCCGCGCCGGCTGTCGACCAGGTCATCCGTGGAGTCGGCTGACCCAGGCATCGGGATTGGCGATCTCGTTCTTGGTGGGAAGTGTGTTCGGGCCGGTCCAGACCTTGTTCAGACCCTCCATGCCGACCCGGTCGACGACGCGGCGGACGAAGGCGGCGCCGTCCTGGTACTGGCGCAACTTGGCGTCCAGGCCGAGCAGCTTCTTCAGCAGCTGGTCCACCGGGTTCCCGCCCGCGCGCCGCGAACTGAACTTCGAGCGGATCGTCTCGACGGTCGGGATCACCGACGGGCCGACGCCGTCCATCACGAAGTCCGCGTGGCCCTCCAGCAGCGACATCACCGCGGTCAGCCGGTCCAGCACGGCCCGCTGCTCCGGCGACTGCATCAGGTCGACCAGGCTCAGCTCGGCCTCGCCCTTCACCGACCGGCCCAGCCGCTGCACGGCCTCGCGGAACATCGCGGCGTACGCCGACGCGTCCAGCTCGGCCTGGTCCAGGAACAGCGCGATCTCCGAGCGCAGGTGGTCCCGCAGCCACGGTACGGCGGTGAACTGCACCCGGTGGGTCTCCTCGTGCAGGCAGACCCAGAGCCGGAAGTCCCGCGGTACGACGCCGAGCTCCTTCTCCACGTGCATCACGTTGGGCGCGACCAGCAGCAGCCGGCCGGTCAGCCCGGGCCGCGCCGGGTCGGGCTCGGCCGGGTAGAACGGGTCGAACTGGCCCAGCACCCGCGACGACAGGAAGGCGAGCAGCGCACCGGCCTCGATGGCGGTGACCCGGGAGCCGACCGCGGACGACAGGCCGCCGGTGTTCTCCTGCTTCTCCCGCAGCTTGTCGGCCAGTGGCGCCAGCACGGTCCGGAAGCCGTCGGCGTTGGCCTGCACCCAGCCCGGCCGGTCGACGACCACCACCGGCGCGGTGGCCGAGGTCGCCTGCAGCCCGGTGAACTCCCGCACGTGGTGCTCGGACTCCGCCGCGAACTGGCGCAGCTCGGCGACCACCTGGTCCGCCTCCGCGCGGCTGACCACAGGGCCTGGTCGCAGCAGCTTCCGAGCCACTCCGGTCGCCAGCTGCCAGTCGACCATCTCCGCCGCTTCAGCCGTCATACACCGACCCTAATCCCATGTTCCAACAAGCGCCTGTCAGACAGCACAGCCACAACCGGCCAAAGCAGCAACTGCCCTGTCCAGCGCGGCCCTGGCCTCCAGCGGCTTGTCAGCCGGTACGGCGTCCGTGGCGACCGCGAAGACCAGCAGCGACCCGGTCCGCGTTCGCACCAGACCGGCCAGCGAGTGCACGCCGGTCAGCGTCCCCGTCTTGGCCCGCACCAGCCCGGTGCCGCCCGCCGTACCCGGTCCGGCGAACCGCTTCTCCAGCGACCCGGTGAAGCCGGCCACGGGCAGCCCGCTGATCAGGTGTCGCAGCTCGGGCTTGCTGACCGCCACCCGGACCGCACCGGCCAGCACGTCGAGCGGAACCTGGTTGGTGCGCGACAACCCGCTGCCGTCCTCGATCCGCGCCTTGCTGACGTTCAGCCCGAGCTTGGTCAGCGTGGCCCGCAGTCCCTTGAGCCCGCCGGTGTAGGAGCCGCCGTTGTCGGTGGCCAGGCCGACGTGCCGCAGCAGGACCTCGGCGCCGTCGTTGTCGCTGTGCAGGTTCACGTACTCGACGATGTCCCCGACCGGCGCCGACCTGACCGTGGCGATCGGCTTCGCGGCCACCGGCGCCTGCAGCGGCTTCACACCGGCGTTCAGCTTGATCCCGGCGGTCCGCAGCAGCGCCGCGAAGGAGGTGGCGGCCGCGGCGGCCGGTGAGGACGCCCGCTTCGCCATGCCCGGGCTCAGCCGGCCCTCGTTCACCCAGAGCGCCGACGTCGGGGCGGCGATGCCCTCGGGGATGTAGTTGGCCTCCCACTTGGCGTTGGCCGCCGGACCGGAGAACAGCGACGCGTCGTACGAGAGGGTGACGGTGGTGACGCCCTGGGCGCGCAGCGCCTTCGCCGTACTGGTCGCGAGGTCCTGCAGCGTGGCCCGGACCGGGAAGTCCAGCGGGTCCTTCGACCGCTTCAGCGTCAGCAACGGGTCACCGCCGCCGACCAGGACCAGCGAGCTCCCGCTCAGCACGGTCGAGGTCGTGAACTCGTGGTCCGGCCCGAGCGTCTCCAGCGCCGACACCGTGGTCAGCAGCTTCAGCGTCGAGGCCGGGACGTACGGACGCGTCGTACCGACCGAGTAGAGCGTCTTGTTGCGGGAGGCGTCGAACACCGTCGCGCCGTAGTGCTTGCCGAGCGACGGGTCGGCCAGCGCGGCCGCCAGCGCCTTCTGCACGCCGGCTGCGGTGGGCGCGACGCCCTCTGCTTTCGCCGCCGCCAGTACGACGGGTGCCGCCGTACCAGCTGTGCCACTGGTCACATTCCGGGGCGACGCGGGCACCGCCTGGGCCGCGCCGACCAGTCCCGCGAGCGCGGCTCCGGCCGCCAGCGTGACGAACACCGCACGGGGAGGACGGGCCACCAGCCTGCTCCTGTCATTTGGTCGGTCCGAACCGTGACAGTATCTGCCGTATGGAGTTCGACGTCTTCATCGAGATCCCCAAGGGCACCCGCAACAAGTACGAGCTGGACCACAAGACCAACCGGCTGCGGCTCGACCGCACCCTGTTCACGGCCACTCAGTACCCCTCCGACTACGGGTTCATCGAGGACACCCTCGGTCAGGACGGCGACCCGCTGGACGCGCTCGTGCTGCTGACCGAGCCGACCTTCCCGGGCTGCCTGATCCGCGCCCGGGCGATCGGCATGTTCCGGATGACCGACGAGAAGGGGCCGGACGACAAGGTCCTCTGCGTCCCGGCCGGCGACCCGCGCCAGGAGCACCTGCGCGACATCCACCACGTGCCGGAGTTCGACCGGCTGGAGATCCAGCACTTCTTCGAGGTCTACAAGGACCTGGAGCCGGGCAAGTCCGTCGAGGGCGCCACCTGGGTCGGCCGCTCCGACGCCGAGGCCGAGATCACCGCCTCCTTCGAGCGCCTGAAGACCGAAGAGCACTGACCTGCAGCTAGCTGCAAAGGACTGCCGGGTGACCGGCCGTCCTCGGTAGGTTGCCCTCCGTACGGACCATTCCGACGGAGGGACCGCCCACATGACTTGGAAGCGCCTCACCCGGCCGGCAGCCACGGGCTCTGCCCTGCTCCTGCTGGCCGCCGGACTCGTCACTCAGACAGCTGCCGCGGCACCACGCTCCATCACCTGGACCCCGTGCGCCGAGATGCCGACCATGTCCTGCGGCACCATCACCCTCCCCGTCGACTGGTCCAAGCCCGCCGGCCCCACCTTCGAGCTGGCCCTGGCCAAGCGCCCCGCCGACGACCCGGCCTCCTCCAAGGGCCCGCTGTTCATCAACCCCGGCGGCCCCGGCGGCTCCGGCGTCAGCTACTCCTTCTCCGCCGGCACCCTGTTCAGCCCGGCGATCCTGCGCAGCTTCGACATCATCGGCGTCGACCCGCGCGGCGTCGCCCGCAGCCACCCTGTGGTCTGCTCGGCGACAGCCCTCGACCAGCCGGGGTTCACCGTGCTCCCCCGGACACCTGCCGAGTACACCGCGCTCACGGCGTACAACAAGCAGCTCGCTGCCGACTGCCGCAAGCAGACCGGCCCGCTGTACGACCACGTCGACTCCCTGTCCGTCGCGCGTGACCTGGACGCCGTCCGCGCCGCACTGGGCGCCGACAAGCTCAACTGGTACGGCGCCTCCTACGGCAGCCTGATGGGCCAGATGTACGCCGAGCTGTTCCCGCACCGGATCCGCAGCATGGTCAACGACGGCAACATGGACCACAGCCTCGGCAAGTGGCCGTTCCTGCTCAGCGAGAGCGCCTTCGCCGAGGACTCGTTCCAGCAGTTCGTGGACTGGTGCGGCCAGAGCACCAACTGCGCGCTCAACGGCCAGGACGTGCCGAAGGTGTACGCCGAACTGCTCGCCAAAGCCGACGCCGGCGAGCTGGTCGACCCGGCGGACGGCTCGAAGCTGTCGAACTGGGGTCTGCTCGATGTGACCCAGTTCTACTTCGTCCGGCCACGATGGGTGCAGCTCGGCCAGCTGCTCGCGTCGCTGCACAGCGGCGAGCCGGCCGCCACCACGTTCCGCTCCGCCGAGGCGGAGCTGGCCAAGAGCCGCGGCACGCAGCGGCAGGCGGACGAGGAGCTGGTGGAGGATGTGCGGCCGCAGTTCTGCCAGGACTGGTCGGTGCCGGTCAGCGGGTTCCGTGAGCTGGACGCGATGTACAAGGCGAGCTTGAAGGTCGCGCCGCGGATGCGGGCGTCGACGCTCGCGCTGTCCTCGATGACGGCCTGCCTCGGCGTACCGGGCAAGGTGAACAACCCGCAGCACCGGCTGAAGGTCAAGGGCGCTCCGACGATCCTGATGCTGAACGGTGTGCACGACCCGGCGACCGGCTACGCCTGGGCGCTCAACGTGAAGCGTCAGCTGGGCAAGGGCGCCGTACTGGTCACGTACGAAGGCGCTGGGCACGTCGTCTACAGCCGGACGGCCTGCACGCGAGCTGCTGCCGACAACTACCTGCTCGACGGGACGCTGCCGGCCGACGGCACCCGCTGCGCCGCGAACAACCCAGCACTCGCCAGGACCGCTCAGACCGAACCGCAGAGCACAGGCCGCTGGGCTACCAGCCGATGAGCGAGTAGGACGGACGGCTGACCTCGACCGGCTCAGCGACGGCAGGCGCCGGTCGGGTCTCGCCGCCGGGGCAGTTGGCGGCCTCCTGCTTGGGGGCCGCCGGGCGGCGCCGGGTCAGCACTGCGGCGAGACGGGTGCGGTTGCGGGTCGGACTCATCAGCTACCACCGTTCTGCTGTGGTGTCAGGGGCGGGCTGACGGTTGGGCTGCGGCGGCCGGGACAAGCGCCGCCGCAGCGGATCAGGGGCTACGGGCGCCCGAAGAAGTCCGGGTCCTCCCAGTAGTAGACGCTGTCGATGGTGACCGGGCGGCCGGTCCGGGGGGCGTGCACCATCCGGCCTCCGCCCAGGTACATCGCCACGTGGAAGATCGTGCCCGGGTCGTTCGCGTTCTCGGCCCAGAAGATCAGGTCGCCGGGCCGCAGCTCGTCCTCGGAGATGTGCCGGACCTGCTCGTACTGCGCGACGCTGTAGTGCGGCAGTGAGACGCCGGCCTTCTTCCAGGCCTTCATGGTCAGGCCGGAGCAGTCCCACGAGTCCGGACCGGCGGCGGCCCAGACGTAGGGCTCGCCGAGCTGGGACAGCGCGAACGCGATCGCCGCCGCCGCGCCCTTGCGGTTCGGAGTACTGCTGCCGCCGTCGCCGCCGGGCCGGCCGGTCTTCGGCTTCGGCTTCTTCTTCGGCGGCTTCGTCCCGTGCTTGGCCGCCTCCTCCCGCTCCTCGCGATCCTTACGGGCCTGCTCGGCAGCGGCCTGAGCGCGCTCGGCAGCCTCCTTGGCGGCGATCCGCTTGCGCAGCTCCTCCGCCTTCTTCGCGGCGAGTGCGGCGGCTCGCTGGCGCGCAAGCTCCTCGAGTCCCCGCTGCCGCTGGTCGGCCACCTGGTACGACGTACTGCGCAACGCCGCGAGCTGCGTGATCTGCTGCGTGCGCTGAGCGCCGATCGCCGCGACGGCCGACGCCTGGTTCGCCTCGGCGGCCTCGGCCGCCTTCTTCGCCTTCGCCGCCTCGTCCGTCGCGGCCTGCACCTTGGTGACGGCCTGGTCGGCCTGCACCTTGAACGCGTTGCTGACCACCTGGGTCGCGGTGAAGCGCAGGTACGAGCCCTGCATCGCCTGCGACACCGAGCGCGCCGCACCGGCCGAGTCGAGCAGCTGCTGCGGCCCGTCGGCGCTCAGCAGCGGTCCGAGCTGCGCGAGATCGCCACCACCCTGGTACGACGCCGCAGCGAAGCGGCCGATCTGGCGGCGCTGGTCCGCGAGCGTCTGAGCGGCCTTCGCGGCCCGGCCCGCGGCGGCGGCCGCCTCGGCCTTCGCCTTGGTCAGCCGGTAGACGGCGCCGTTGTACTTCTCGGCCGCGATACCGGTCTCCCGGCCGAGCTGCTCGAGCCGGGCGTTCGCGCCGGCCAGCTGCTGCTCGATCGCGGCGACCTGGGCGGCCTTCGCGGCGGCGGCCTGCTTCGCCGCGTCGACCTGCGACTGCGACGGGATGACCGGCGGTGTCGGCGCGGCGTCAGCCGGCTGAACGGTCAGGGCCATGCTTCCGGTCAGACAGATCGCGAGCACCCCGGAGAGCAGCGCCCTTCCGGTCTTCCCAGTGCCTGCGACCCGGCTGCCGGACGGGGGCGTCCGCATCGGGTTCTTCCTTCCGCCGGTCGCGAGCTCCTTCCCCAGAGCTCCCGATCCACTTGGCCCTCCTGGGCCACAGGAGTGACACTAGTTGCCTTCAGCCCCATTGGGAACACTTGTCCCACGAAGAACTTTGTTGCACCTGCGTGTCGGCTTGACAAACTACAAGCTTGTAATTCCTTCCGGGACAAATAAAGGCGCCCTCCGCAACCGCGGAGGGCGCCTGAAAACCGGGCAGATCAGCGAAGGGTGAACGAGGCAACGACCGGAAGGTGGTCGGAGGCAAGCGTCACCGGAACGCTCGCGGCGGTCGGCCGGAGACCGGCGTTGTGCAGCAGGAAGTCGATCCGCTTGGTCGGGTTGCTCGCCTCGATCGTGTAGCCCGGTCCCTTTCCGACCTGCGGCCAGGTGTCGCGGAGTACGGCGGTCAGCGTCTTGATCTCCGGCGAGGTGTCGACGGCGTTCAGGTCACCGACCAGCAGGGTCGGCTTCTTGGACGTCCCGAGCAGCTCGACGACCTTCTTGGCCTGCTCCAGCCGCTCGTCGTTGTTGTTGCTGGTCAGGTGCGTGTTGGCGAACCGCAGCTCCTGCCCACGCACCTTCAGCGTCGCGACCGCGAGACCGCGCTGCTCACCGGTCGGGTACTTCGGCAGCAGCGTGTTCTTGAAGTCCTGGATCGGGTAGCGGGACAGCACCGCGGTCCCGTACTGCCGGCGCGGCTCACCGGGGTTGACCGGCGGCAGGTCGAGGTTCGGCGCGAAGCGGTAGTGCATCTTCAGCCGCTTGGCCAGCCAGGCCGCCTGGTCAACCCAGTTGCTGCGGACGTCCCAGTGGTTGTCGACCTCCTGCAGCCCGACCACGGTCGCGCCCGAGGACTCGACCACCTTGGCGACCCGCTCGAGGTCGAGCACGCCGTCCACGCCGGCCGCGTGGTGGATGTTGTAGGTGATCACCTTCAGCGTCCGGTCGTCGTGCCGGGGGCTCGCCGCGGCGGCGGTCGGCAGCACCATCAGCAGTCCCGCGACGGCAGCGAGCAGACTCTTGGGGAGGATTCGCATGGCCTCAATCCTTCCCGAGCCGGTGCGACCCGGGTACGACGTCCGAGTGTCGGCGAGTTGAACACCGGTTCACCGGCTCAGCGTCAGCCGCCCCACGACACCCTTCGCGCCCGACCCCCAGCAGCCGGCCTGCCGGCCGTGGCCGCCGCACTCGACGCTGTCGAGGTTCGCGTCGGAGAACTGCTTCCAGTGGTGGCCGCCGTCGAGCGAGACGTCACTGCCCGACGGGCCGACCGCGACCACCGTCGCGAGCGTGCCCGGGACGAACGCCGAGCCGCTGCGGTAGCCCTTCGGCGCCTGCGCGGCCGGGATCAGCCGCCAGCTGCGGCCGCCGTCGTACGTCACCGACGCCGCGCGAACGGCCTCGGTCGGCTTCTCGAAGTCGCCGCCCAGCGCCACGCCGTACAGGGGACCGCGGAAGGCGAGCGTGAAGATGCCGGCCGCGGCGCCGCTGGCCATCGGCGAGTCGGTCACCTTCCAGTGCCGGCCGCCGTCGGCGGTCCGGAAGACCCGCGGCCGGTCGCCGCCGCCGGTCGCGAACCACGCGGTCCGGCCGGTCCCGGCAACCAGGCAAGTCCCGGACGCGGCGAAGGCGAACTCACCGGGCAGCGCGGCCGGCATCCCGGCCGACGACTGGACCTTCCACGACTTGCCGCCGTCCGACGTACCGGCGATCCGGAACTTGCCGTCGACCGGGTCGCTCAGCGCGAGCCCGTGCCGGGAGTCGTTGAAGTCGAAGCAGTCGTAGAACGCGGCCGGCTCGGTGTTGCGGAAGGTCTCGGTCCAGCTCTTGCCGCCGTCGGCGGTCCGGTAGACCCGCGAGTCCTCGCCCGGCCCGATCGCCAGGACGACGGCCCGCCGCGCGTCGAACGCCTCGACGTCGCGGAACAGCAGCGCCTCCGCGCCCGGCGGGCTCACGTTCTGCCACTTCTTCCCGCCGTTGGTGGTCAGCAGCACCTGCCCGGCGCTGCCCGCGACCCACGCGACGTCCTTGCTCACCGCGGCCAGGCCGCGGAACTGCGACTCGCTGCCGGTCGGCGTCAGTTCCCACTGGTACGACGGCCGCCCGGTGGCGTGCGCGGGGGTCAGCTGCGTGGCGGCGAGCAGGACTCCGGCCGCGAGCGCGGCGGCGATGCGCAGGGTCTTCATGACCGGCAAAGCTAGTACACCGTCGCGGCGAGCACGACCCCTTGCCGACACCCGGGCGCACTGTCACTCTGAGCACCCGCCAGAAGGAGGCTGACGTGAACGACTCCGTGCTCACCTCGGTGCTGCTGCCGATCGCGCTCGCCGTGATCATGTTCGGCCTCGGCCTGACGCTGACGGTCCGCGACTTCACCCGGGTGCTCCGGATGCCGCGCGCCGTACTGGTTGCCCTCGGCACCCAAATCCTGCTGCTGCCGGTCATCTGCTTCGGCCTGGTCAAGGTCTTCGGCCTGGCCCCCGCGCTGGCGGTCGGCATGATGCTGCTGGTCGCCTCCCCCGGCGGTACGACGGCCAACCTGTTCAGCCACCTGGCCGGCGGCGACGTCGCCCTGAACGTGACGCTGACCGCGGTGAACTCGGTACTCGCGGTGATCACCCTGCCGATCGTGGTCAACCTGTCGCTGAACCACTTCCTCGGCGACGGCCAGATCGGCCTGCAGCCGGCCAAGATGCTGCAGGTGTTCGCGATCGTGCTGGTCCCGGTCGCGCTCGGCATGCTGGTCCGCGCCAAACGCGCGGCCTTCGCCGACCGGATGGCCCGCCCGGTCAAGCTCGGCTCGATCCTGGTGCTGGCCCTGGTCATCTTCGCGGCGATCTTCACCGAACGCGCCAACATCCTCGACTACCTGGTCGAGGTCGGCCTGATCGCGCTCACCCTGAACGTGCTCAGCCTGGCCATCGGGTACGCCGTACCGAAGCTGACCGGCCTGGCCGAGCGCCAGTCGATCGCCTGCTCGATGGAGATCGGCATCCACAACGCGACGCTGGCCCTCACGATCGCCCTCAGCCCGTCCCTGCTCGGCAGCAGCGAGATGTCGATCCCGGTCGCCGTCTACGGCATCGTTATGTTCTTCCCCACCGCGCTCTTCGCCTACTACCTCAGCCGGCGCGGGATCCGGTCGGGGAACGAGTCGTTCCCCGACCGGGCCGCCGCCTAGGCGAGCTTGAAGGACTGGGTCGCGGACCCGTTGCAGGTCAGCTGAACCAGCTGGACCTGGTCGGCGGTGGAGCCGCCGGGGACGGTCAGGCACTTGCTGCTGTGCCGGCTGACGAAGTGGAAGTATCCGTCGCCCTCGGCAACGGCCTGCCACTGCTGGTTGTTTCCGTTGCTGTAGGTCCACAGCTGCAGGCCGGCGTTGTCGGCCGCGGAGACGCCGGTGATGTCGATGACCTTGGTGGCGTCGTTGCGGTTGTTGGCCCGGACGAAACCGCCCGAGGTCGGCTGGAACTGCCACTGCTGCGCGGTGGTGGAGTTGCAGGCGTACTGCTGGACGACCGTGCCGTTCGTCGTACCGGCGGCGCGGGCGTCGACGCACTTGCCGGTCGCCTTGCTGGTCGCGGTGTAGAAGGTGTTCGGCTCGGGCTGACCGGTCGGCGGGTCGACCGGCGGGGTACCGCCGCCGCCCATCCACTTCAGCGAGTCCATCACGAAGGTGTTCTGGGCCGCGCTGTCGAAGGTCGACGACAGCCGGGTGTTGGTCTCGTAGTTCATCGCGTTGTGGCCGAAGTTGGCGTAGACCATCTTGAAGTTCTTGTTCGACCACACGATCGGGTGGTAGCCGGAGTACCAGGTCTGGTTCGGGTCGGTGCCGACCGGGTAGCTGCCCGGGTCGATCGCGGCCAGGATCTGGATGTTCGGGTTGGTGCGCAGGTCGTTCTGCCAGCCGTACCACTCACTGACCGAGGACCGGAACGTCGCGCCCGTGTTCACCAGGGCCGGGTGCGAGCGGTTCTCGGTGCGCAGGTTCACCGCGGTCGGGCCCCAGGTGTTGGTCTGGAACCGGCCGGTGCCGAGGAAGGTCTGGAAGAACCACGGCCAGCTGGGCGGCGTCTGGGCGTCGTTGTACGCCGTGACGTGGAAGCCGAACCAGCCACCGCCGTTCTCCATGTAGCGCTGGAAGCCGGCCCGCTGCGAGGCCCCGGTCGGCGCACCGTCGAGGAACATCACCACCTGGTACTGGGACGCGGTGATGTTGTTCAGCCGGTTCCAGTCGGTGGTCGAGGTGTAGGTGAACCCGTTCTGGGCGGCGAACTGCGGGAACCGCTGGTTCGCCTCCTTGACGAAGTCGATGTGCGCGGCGTCGTAGTTGCCGTTGTAGAAGGCCAGCACGTTGAAGGTCGCTTGAACCTTCTGCTCCTGCTGGACCTTCGCCTGGGCGGTGGGCACTGCCGCGAGCAGCAAGAAGCCGAGCATCACGGCCAGGATTCTGGGCAGGACAGAGCGTCGGACGAAAGGCATGGGGGCGGTCCTTTCCGGTGAAATTTCAGGACTTAAACTAACTTTCAGTTTTAGACCCTGCAAGCCCTTTCCAGAAGTTTCCTTCATTACTCCCCAGCACGGTCAGCAACTGCAGCCGCTCCGCGCTCTCGCTGCCGGGCTTCGCGGTGAACACCACCAGCGTCTGCTGCTGGTCCCGGTTGTCGATCACCTCGCAGTACAGCTCCAGCTCGCCGACCACCGGGTGGTCGAAGAACTTCGTCCGGCTGTGCGTCACCCCGACCTCGTGCCGCTCCCACAGCTCGGTGAACTCCGGGCTCAGCTTGTGCAGCGCGGCGACGATCGTCGCGGCGTACGACGACGGGCCGTCCGCGGTGACCACCCCGCGCAGCATCGAGACCAGCATCCGGCTGTGGTTCGAGCGGTCCGGTTCCCGGTACAGCGTGCGGCTGTCCGGATCGGCGAACCAGCGGTAGATCTCGCTGCGGTCCATTCCCGTCCGGTTGGTCTGCTCACCGGCGAACGCGACGTGCGCCGGGGTCTGCGCGAGCGTCTCGCCGCAGCGGTTGAGCAGCAGCGCGGGCGTGTCCTGCAGCCGGTCCATGATCCGCAGCATGCCCGGGTCGACGTGGCAGGCCCGCGTCGTGCGCGGCGGCGTACCGTGCCCGGCGAGCACGAACACGTGGTCGCGTTCCTCCAGCGTCAGCCGCAGTGCCCGGGCGATCGCGCCGAGCATCTCCACCGACGGTTGGGGCCCACGGCCCCCTTCGAGGCGGCTGTAGTAGTCGGTCGACATCGACGCCAGCGAGGCGACCTCCTCGCGGCGCAGGCCCGGGGTCCGGCGGCGCCGGCCGCGCGGCATCCCGACGTCCTCGGGTTGCAGGGCTTCCCGGCGCTTGCGCAGGAAGTCGGACAGTTCGCCGTACTCCATGCTTCCAGGTTCTCAGGCCGGACCAGCGCTAGCCACTGCTTGCCGAGCACAGGCTCAGCCGGGGCTGGTTGGGGCGCCCGAACCGGCCGAGGCTGGGGTCATGAAAACGACTGGCAACACGATCTTCCTCACCGGCGCGACCTCGGGCATCGGGCTCGGGCTGGCCCGCCGGTTCCGCGATCTGGGCAACACCGTGGTGATCAGCGGCCGGCGCAAGGACCTGCTCGACCAGCTGGCCGCCGACGAGGGTTTCGGCACCGTCGAGCTGGACGTCGCCGACCCGGCGTCGATCGCGGCGGCGTACGAGAGTGTGACGACGCGCTACCCCGAGACCAACGTGCTGATCACGATGGCCGGGGTGATGCGCAGTGAGGACCTGCTCGACCCGGCGCATCTGGAGACGGCCGAGGAGGCGATCGAGATCAACCTGCTCGGCACGATCCGGTCGATCACGAAATTCCTGCCGTTCCTGCTGGACAAGCCGGACGCCACGATCGTCACGGTGTCGTCCGGGCTGGCGTTCACGCCGCTGGTGGTGACGCCGACGTACAACGCGACCAAGGCCGCGGTGCACAGCTACTCCGAGGCGCTGCGCGCGCAGCTGCGTGGGACGAACATCCAGGTGATGGAGCTCGTCCCGCCGGCGGTCCAGACCTACCTGTTCGACGGCCAGGCGCCGGACCCGAGCTGGATGCCGCTGGAGGAGTACGTCGACGGGACCATGCAGGCCTTCGCCGAGCAGCCCGACGCGCACGAGATCCAGGTCGGGGTCGGCTTCCTGCGCAACTCCGAGCTGGAGAACCGGTACGCCGAGACGTTCGCGGCCCTCAACCGCCACTAGTCGCCGAGGGCTTGCTCCAACCGCTCGACCTTCGCGGTCAGCTGGCCGGTGTACCCGGGCCGGATGTCGGCCTTGAGGACCAGGCTGACCCGCGGCGAGACCGCGGCGACGGCGTCGACGGCCTGCTTCACGACCGCCATCACCTCGTCCCACTCGCCCTCGAGGTTGGTGAACATCGCGTTGGTCTCGTTCGGCAGGCCGGAGGCGCGCACCACGCGGATCGCCTCGGCGACCGCCTCGCTCACGCCACCGGTCTCGTCCCCGGCCGCCGGGCTGATACTGAAGGCAACGATCATGGCTCCAGCTAACCAGCCCCGCCCCGGCGGAGGCGGCCCGGGCCGCGCGGCGGGGAGGGGTGGCCCGGGCCGAGCGGGCCCGGGCCTGCGGCTCAGACCTCGTCCTGCACCAGCTTCTCGCGGGCCTCTTCCTCGGCCCGTCGTTCGGCGCCGCTGGTGGTCATCAGCGGCTTCTCCTTGATGAACAGCACCGCGACCAGCGCCAGCACCGCGAACGGGACCGACATCATGAACAGGTCCGCGGTCGCCGCGCCGTACGCGTTCTCCACCACAGCGCGCGCCTGCTCCGGCAGCTCCTGGATGTTCGGCACCGCGCCACCACCGCCGGACGAGGCACCGCCCGGGTTCAGCGTCTCGGTGACCTTGTTGGCCAGGATCGCGCCGAGCACGCTGACCCCGATCGTGCCGCCCATGCTGCGGAAGAAGCTGACCGCCGAGGTCGCCGCCCCGAGCTCACGTGCCGGGACGTCGTTCTGCGCGGCGAGCACCAGGTTCTGCATCACCAGGCCGATGCCGACCCCGAGCACGATCATGAACGCCCACAGCAGGTACTTCGACGTGTGCGCGTCGATCGTGCCGAACAGTCCCAGCCCGATCGGCAGCAGCACGCTGCCGACGACCAGGTAGATCTTCCACTTGCCGTACTTCGTGATCAGGCCACCGGCGATCGTCGAGGCGACCATCATGCCGAGGATCATCGGCAGGCTCATCAGCCCGGCCTTGGTCGGCGAGTACCCCTGGGCGATCTGGAAGTACTGCGCCAGGAACACCGAGCCACCGAACATCGCGACACCGACCAGCGCGCTGGCGACGATCGACAGCGTCACCGTGCGGTTGCGGAACAGGTCCATCGGGATGATCGGCTCGGGGTGCTTGCGCTCGACCATCACCGCGGCGACCAGCGCGGCCAGGGCGACACCGACGAGCAGGAAGCTCCAGCCCGAGGCCCACTCGAACTTGTTGCCCGCGAACGACGACCAGACCAGCAGCGTGCTGACCCCGGCGGTGATCAGGAACGCACCCCACCAGTCGATCTTCACGTCCCGGCGCACGGTCGGGAGCTTCAGCGTCCGCTGCAGCAGCACGATCGCGGCCAGCACGAACGGCACGCCGACCAGGAAGCAGGCCCGCCAGCCCAGCGGCGAGTCGACCAGGAAGCCGCCGAGCAGCGGACCGCCGACGGTCGCCGAGGCGAAGATCGCGCCGAAGATGCCGGAGTACCGGCCGAGCTCGCGCGGCGGGATGATCGCGGCCATCACGATCTGGACCAGCGCGGTCAGGCCGCCGGCGCCCAGCCCCTGCAGGACCCGGCTGCCGAGCAGGACCTCGATGTTCGGCGCGAACCCGGCCACCAGCGAGCCGATCACGAAGAAGCCCAGGGATAGCTGGACGAGCAGCTTGTTGTTGTAGAGGTCGGCGAGCTTGCCCCACAGCGGCACGGTGGCCGTCATCGTCAGCAGCTCCAGGGTGACCACCCAGGTGTACGACGACTGGCTCGCGCCGAGGTCGTGGATGATCCGCGGCAGCGCGGTCGACACCACGGTGCCGGCCAGGATCGCCACGAACATGCCCATCATCAGGCCGGAGATGGCCTGCACGGTCTGGCGCGGAGTGAGGGCGGCCACCTCGGCGGCGGCCGCCTCCGGCGGGGTGACCTCGCCCGCCGCGTCGGACGGCGTGGGCGATGAGGTCGTTGTCATGACTGACCTTCCTGATCTCTGGTGAGAATTGTTCTGTCGTACGCGGGGTCCAGGCCGTCGGCGAGCAGCGCGAACGCCTCGTCGACCAGCGTGGTCAGGCCGGGCACCTCGTGCCCGCCCGCGAGCTTCTGCTTCTCCGCCGCGACCCGGACGGCGGTGGTGACGGCGCCGACCAGCAGCGCGGGACGCAGCGACGTCGCCGGCTCGCCCATCCGCTCGGCGAGCGCGGCGGACAGCGCCCGCTCGTCCTCGGCCCCGAGCAGCACGAACTGCGCCAGCAGCGCCGGCGACCGCCCGATCAGCTCGAAGCGCTGCTTGGCGTCGCCGGCCTTGTCCTCGAAGTCGGCCAGCGCCTGGCTGACCAGCACCCGCAGCATGGTCAGCGGCGACTGCTCGGCCGGCGCCTCGCGCAGCCGGGTCAGCGAGCGCTCGAGGTCCTCGGGATCGCGCCCGAGGATGGCGTGCTCCTTGTGCGGGAAGTAGTTGAAGAAGGTCCGCACTGAGACGTCGGCGGCCTCGCTGATCTCCTCGACCGTGACGTTGTCCGGCCCCTTCTCGATCGCCAGCCGCAGGGCCGCGGCGGCCAGGGCGAGCCGCGTCTCCCGCTTCTTGCGCTCGCGCCGGCCACCGGCCACGACGTCCTCGGTCTGCATCACGAGATCTATGGTGACTCGAACTTGCAGTCCGTGCAAACTATTTGTGACTGCAATCTTGCAGTCACGCAGTGATCACTCTCCGTGCTCAAGCCATCGATTCAAGTGGGCGGCCACGAACGCGTCGTCGGTCAGGTGCGGGTACGCCGCGATCACCCGGTCCAGCTCCTCGGCCTGTCCCGGGGACAGCCGCTCTTCGGGGTCGAGCAGGTGGATCCCGTCCAGCAGCCCCTGCCGGCGCAGCACCTCGTGGATCCCGGCCACGCAGCCCGCGAAGTTCCCGGCCACATCGAAGACGGCAGCGTTGGCGTCGGTGAGCTGCGCCCCCAGCGTCAGCAGCTCGGCGGAGACGGGCTCCCGGCGGACCCGCTCGAACAGCTCGACCGCGGCCCGCGTCCAGACGGCGTTCTGCCCGAGCAGCCCACCGACGATCCGCTGCGACACCTGCTTCCCGTCGACCATGAACCGGTACGTCGTCAGCAGGTCCGCGACGATGTTGTCGTCGTTCCCGGTGTAGAGCGCGACCTCGGCGGCGCGGCTCGACGTACAGACCGCGCGGACCACATCGATCGTCCGGTACCGGTCGAACGGCGCGATCTTGATCGCCGCCAGGCTCGGCAGCTCGGCCAGCCGGGCCCAGAAGCTGTGAGGCAGCGCCGGACCGCCGACGGCCTGCTGCAGGTAGAACCCGAACACCGGCAGCACCTCACCGACGGCCGCGATGTGCTCGATCAGCTCGTCCTCGGACGCGTCGCCGAGCCCGCGCAAGATCACCATCGCCAGGTCGTACCCGAGCTCGGCCGCGAGCTTCGCCTCGGCGACGGCCTGCTCGACCGGACCGGCGACACCGGCCACCATCACGATCGGCCGGTCCCGCGGCGTCTCGCGAACCGTCTCGACAGCCAGCCGCAGCACAGGTTCGAGCAGGCCGGCGTCGCGGATGCCGAACTGGGTGGTGTGCACACCGACGGCGAGACCACCGGCGCCGGCGTCGAGGTAGTAGCGGCTGAGCGCCCGCTGGCGGCGTACGTCGAGCTGCAGGTCGGGTGTCAGCGCCAGCGGGTGGGCCGGGATCAGGACGCCCTCGCGGAGCGCGGCAGCAGTTGCTTCAGGCAACATCTCAGAACCGCCCGTCGCGCTGCTGGAAGTGCGTCGCCTTGTCGTGCGTCGCGCCATCGGAACGCACCCAGTCGGCCGTCCACTCCAGCAGCGTGCCGAGCGCGACCTGCGGGTATCCGAACAGCCGGTGCGCCTTCGCCGCGTTCGACAGCAGCGCCGTCGGCTCCTCCGTCCCGGAGAACCGCACCGGTACGCCGAGCAGCTCGCCGAAGCGTTCCGCGACCCAGCGCACCGACGCGGTCTCGGGTCCGGCCAGGTTCAGCACGAACGGCGGCGCCGAGCAGTGCTCCAGCATCCGCAGCGTCCACGCGTTCACGTCGCCCTGCCAGATCACGTTGACGTTGCCCATCCGCAGGTCCACCGGCTCGCCGCGGGCGACCGTCCGCGCCAGCTCCAGCAGTACGCCGTACCGCAGCTCGACCGCGTAGTTCAGCCGCGCGATCGCCACCGGCGTGCCGTTGGTGCGCGACCAGTGCTCGAAGAGCCGCTCGCGGCCCAGGCAGGACTGGGCGTACTCGCCGACCGGGTCCGGAGCGACGGTCTCGTCGGCGCCGCCGGACGTCACCGGGAGCAGCGGGTAGACATTTCCGGTGCTGAAGGCAACGATCCGGGCGTCGCGGAAGCGCTGCGCGACCAGGCCGGGCAGGTACGAGTTCAGCGCCCAGGTCTGGTGCTCGCCGCCACTTGTCCCGAACTTGCGGCCGGCCAGGTAGATCACGTTCGGCGCGGACGGCAGGGCGGCGAGCTGGTCGCCGTCCATCAGGTCGGCCTTGGCCAGCTCGACGCCGCCGTCCCGCAGCCGAGTCGCGGTCTCGTCGTCGAGGTTGCGGGCCACGCCGATCACGCGGTTGTCCTTGCCGGCCTTGTCCAGCGCCCGGCGGGCCATCAGCGCGAGCTCGGGGCCGAGCTTGCCGCCGACGCCGAGCAGCATCAGGTCGCCGTCGAGCTGGGCCAGGCCGTCCACGACCTCGGGGGTCGGAGCGGACAGGGCGTCGTACAGGTCGGTGAGCGTCTTCATCGGGTCTCCTCACTGGACACGGACGGCGAGCGGTGGATCCACCGGCCGCCGGACATCGTCGCGACGACCGACAGGTCCCCGCCGAGCACCGCCAGGTCTGCGTCGTGACCGGGCGCCAGCCGGCCCTTCCGGTCGAGGCCGAGCACCTGCGCGGGCCGCGTACTGGTGGCGGCGACGGCCTCGGGCAGCGGCCAGCCGAGCCCGCGGTGCAGGTGGACGAGCATCTGACTCAACGGCGTGACGCTGCCGCCGAAGGCGTCCTGGCCGACGATCTTGCCGACGCCGTCGACCACCTCGCACTCGACGACACCGAGGCGGTAGCGGTACCCGTTCGGCATCCCGGCGCCCGGGGTGGCGTCGGAGACCGCGACCAGCCGCCCGGGCAGGCAGCGGCGGGCGATCTCGATCAGCACCGGCGGCAGGTGGTGCCCGTCGGCGATGATCTCCGCGGTCAGACCGTCGGAGGCGAGCGACTCCTCCAGCAGGCCGGGGACCCGGTACGGTCCCTCGCGCACTGTCGTGGACTGGCAGCTCCAGAGATGGGTGAGGTGACTCAGCCCGCCGGCGACCGCCGCATTGAAGTCCGCGGCGCGGGCCGAGCTGTGCCCGGCGGCCACCACGACACCCGCGCCGGCGAGAAGGCGTACGAACTCGGCGGCACCGTTCAGCTCGGGGGCGACGGTCACCATCGTCACCAGGCCATCGCGCGCGAGCAGCCGGTCGGCGTCGGCGGGTGACGGCGCCCGCAGGACGGACGGGTCGTGCGCGCCGCACTGGTCGGCGGCGAGGTACGGGCCCTCCAGGTGCACGCCGTGCAGCCCGCCGCGACCCACTGACCCGGCCAGCGCGTCGAGGCGCTGCTCCAACTCGTTCGGCGCGGCCGAGACCAGTGACGCCTGCAGCGTGGTGACGCCGTGCCGCGCGTGGAACGCCACCACCTCGCGATGCGCCTGCGGGTCGGGCTCGTCGAACGACCGCCCACCGCCGCCGTGCACGTGCAGGTCCACCAGCCCCGGCACGATCGTGCAGCCGTCGTACCGGGCGGTGGACGCCGGCGCCTCCGCATCCGGTACGACGGCCGCGATCACACCGTCGCGGACGACCACCGAGAACCCGTCGACGACCTCGTCGGGCAGCACCAGCCGCGCGCCGGTCAGAACCTGCGGCTCAACCCCGGCCATCGGGCGCCGACTCGACGTCGAGGAAGAGCCGGACCCGCGGGTGGGTGCGCAACGCGGTCCCCGGGAAGTCCGGCCCGATCGGCCGGGTCAGCGTGTCGTGCACCGCCTGCCGCTTCGGTGCGCCGGGGACCGAGGCGATCACCTCCCGCGCGTTCAGCAGTCGCGGGATCGTCACCGTCACCGCGTGCGTCGGTACGTCGTTCAGCGTGGCGAAGTGCGCCTCGTCGACCTGTTGCCGGCGGCTCGTCGCATCCAGCGCGACCACCTTCGCCGCCCGCGGATCACCGAAGTCGGCCGGCGGGTCGTTGAAGGCGAGGTGCCCGTTGACGCCGAGGCCGAGCAGCACCAGGTCGAACGGCTCGTCCCCCATCAGCTCCTCGTACCGTTTCGCCACCGTCTCCGGGTCGGCAGCCGGCTCGATCGGCCAGAAAGTTGCCTGTGGCACCTGATCGAGGAAGGTGGCGCGCAGCCAGTTCGCGAAGCCCTGCGGCGCGTCCGGCGCCAGGCCGACGTACTCGTCCATGTGGAAGCAGACCACGCGATCCCAGTCGATCCCCGGCTGCCGCGCCAGCGCGGTCAGGGTCGCGGCCTGGCTCGGCGCCGCGGCCAGCATCAACCGGGCCTGCCCGCGTTCCGCGATCGCCTGCCGCAGCACCGTCGCAGCGTCCCCGGCCGACGCCAGCCCGAGCGCGTCCCGGGTCGGATAGGTCCGCGTCCGCGGCGGATGGTCGATCCCGACGGTCATCAACTCACTCCTCGTTGGTCAGTACGTCGAACGCCGCGTCGATCGCGGCGTCGGTCACGATCCCGAACGCGTCCACGGCCGGCGCCGTCAGCACCCGCCCGGCGCACTCCGCGAAGGCCTCCGCGGGCTCCCCGGAGTTGATCACCACGACTGCGTTCGCATCCCCCACGGCGTCACGCACCACCTCGAGCTGCCGGGCGAGCGGCACCGCACCGGGGTCGACCACCGGAATCAGCAACGCCCCGGGGTTCCGCGCGCCGACCTTCGCCAGCGCACCCGGCACCAACGCTTCGGGCTCCAAGGTCACCTGCAGCCGACGCCGCACACCGACCTCGCTGAACCTGCGGGCCAGAGCGGAGTCCCCCACCACAACCTGCTTCGGTCCGACAACCACTGGCTCCCGCATGAACAACGACACCGTCGCCGACCGGCGCGGGTCCTCCCACGTCAGCGCCTCGTCGAGCGCCGCCGCCCGCTCGAAATCCAGTGGCTGCGGGTCGTCGAGCCCGATCGCCACCCGCGCCCGCAGCAACCGCCGGACGCTCGCGTCAATCTGCTCCTCGTCGAGCCGCCCCTCGGCCAGCGCCGCGAGCAGGTGGTCGACGATCCGCGGCGCCTCAGCGGCCGCGCACTTCGCGTTCGCCACATCGGCGCCGGCCCGCAACGCCAGCACCGCGCCCTCGGCGACGTCGTACTGGCGAGAGACCGCGGCCATCCCGAGCGAGTCGGTGATGATCACCCCCTCGAAGCCCAACTCCTCCCGCAACCACACCCGGTTGACCGTGCGCGAGAAGGTCGCCGGGACGTCGATGCCGAGCGCCGGGAGCTCCAGGTGCGCGACCATGATCGACGCCACGCCGGCCTCGACGGCCGCCCGGAACGGCGCCAGGTGGATCTCCTCGTGCTGCTCGGCGGTCCGCGCGACCCGCGGCAGATCCAGGTGGCTGTCGACGCTGCTGTCCCCGTGTCCCGGGAAGTGCTTGGCCGTCGCGAGCATCCCGTGGTCCTGGTAGCCACGGATCTGCGCGGCACCGAGCGCCGCGGTCTGCTCCGCTGGTACGCCGTACGCCCGGATGCCGAGGATCGGGTCGTCGGGCACGGTGATCACGTCGACGCAGGGGCTGAAGGTCCAGTGGAACCCGGCGGCCCGCGCCTCCAGCGCTCCGGCCGCGGCGACCCGGTAGGCCAGCTCCGCGTCACCGGTGAGCCCGATCCCGCGCGGGTAGGGGAAATCGGTCCCGCCGCTGCCGAGCGCGTAGGCCAGGCCGCTCTCCAGGTTGCCCGCGAGCAGCGCCGACGGCAGGCCGGCCGCGGCGCAGGTCTGCCCGACCTCGTCGTGATACCGCGCGGCGGCGGAGACCGGCATCGCCGGGACACTGTGCAGCGCCCCGATCCCCAGCTCGAGCGCCGCCCGCGTCGCGGCGTCCGGGCGGCAGTCGGCCACCCCGGGCACGACCAGCACCAGCTGGGCCAGCTTCTGCGCCGGGGTCAACCGGCCCAGCAGGTCGTCGATCCACCGCTCACCGCGATCGCTCAGCGTTCCGGCCATGCCTCACGTCCTTGTCAAAGGTTTGCACAGATTCGGGAACCAATCCTGAGTGGAACAGCAGAAGCTGTTGACCACAAGGCAGGACCAGCCTACGGTTCCCCTACCGTTTGTCAAAGGTTTGCACAGATCCGGAGGAACTCTCATGCCAGCGCTGACACGACACCCTCGGATGACCGCCGTCGCCGCCGGCGCGGCGCTGCTGCTGACCGGCTGCGGTCTCGGTGGCGCCCCGGCGACCGCGCCGGTCGACACCGGCGGCAAGGTCGAGGGGACGATCACCTTCCAGACGATGCAGCTGTCGCCGACCTTCGACGACTACCTGAAGGCGACCATCGACGCGTTCGAGGCCAAGTACCCCGGGACGACGGTGAAGTGGACCGACATCCCGAGCAACGCCGCCGCCCGTAAGGTCAGCGCCGACGCGATCGCCGGGACGCTGCCGGACGTGATGGACCTCGACACCGGGACGCTGGCCCCGCTCGGCCGCAAGGGCCTCACCGTCGACATGGCCACGGCCGCCGGGGACGTCAAGGACAGCTACGTCGCGACCGCCTGGCAGTCGTTCGCCTTCGGCGGCACCGGCGCGGCAGCCCTGCCCTGGTACCTGAACACCCCGGTCCTGATCGCGAACAAGGCGGTCCTCGGCAAGGCCGGCCTCGGCTCCAGCCCCGACCCCACCGGGTACGACGAACTGCTCACCCGCTCGGCGCAGATCGCGAAGGCGACCGGCGTCGCGGGCTTCCAGCCGACCGAGACCGGTTTCGCGAACTCGCTGCTCACCGTCGGGGTCCCGCTCGTCGACGAGACCGGCGCCAAGGCCGTCGTCAACACTCCCGAAGCCGTCGCCTTCGTCGCGAAGCTCGCCGAGCTCTACCGCTCCGGCGGCATCCCGAAGGACAGCGTCAGCGCCAAGGAACGCAGCGAGATCGAGACCTTCTCCGAGGGCAAGACGGCGTACCTGGAGTCGGGTGGCTCCCGGCTCAAGATCATCAAGGAGAACTCGCCGGCCGTGTTCGGCAGCGTCGCGGTCGGCAAGCCGCTCGGCGACGCGGCCAAGCGGACCTGGGTGGTCGCGCACGGTCTGGCCGTCCCCACCAAGTCCGGCAACCTGCCGACCGCCGTGGCGTTCGCGAAGTTCCTCACCTCGGCCGAGAACCAGCTGGCGCTCGCGAAGGTCTCCAGCGTCTTCCCCAGTACGACGGCGTCGCTGAACGACCCGTTCTTCGCCGTCGGCGACGGTGACCTGACCGCGGCCGCCCGCCGGATCGCGGCCACCGGTCTGCGCGACGGCCGGACCACGGTCAAGCCGCCCGCCGCGGACGCGGAGTACGGCGCGACGCTGTGGTCGGCCGTCCAGCCCGCGATCATCGGCGACGTCCCGCCGGCCCAGGCGCTCGGCGACGCCGAGGCCAAGCTGACCAAGATCCTCCAAGAGCGGCAGAAGTGACCACCATCGCCACCGGCCGCCGGGTGCGGGTCCGGCGCGTCGCCGCCCCCGCCGCGCGCCGGCACCGCTGGTACGTACCGCTGTTGTTCATCGGCCCGGCGCTCGCGCTGCAGATCACGTTCTTGTTCCTGCCGCTGGCGAACACGTTCGTTCTGGCCTTCACCGATGCCAGCACGCTCGGCGGTGGCCGGTTCACCGGTCTGGCCAACTTCTCCGAACTGCTGGCCGACACCACCTTCTGGAACGCCGCCGGTCGCACCTTCCTCTACATGGCGGTCTGCGTCCCCGCCCTGGTGATCATGTCGACCTGCTTGGCGGTACTGGTCAACACCAGACTGCGCGGCGCCGCCCTGGTCCGGCCGCTGCTCTTCTCGCCGATGGTGCTCCCGCTGGCCGTCATCGCGGTCGTCTTCCAGTACCTGCTGAACTCCGACGGCCTGGTCAACACGGTCCTGCAGGGGCTGCGACTGGTCAGCGAGCCGGTCCCGTTCCTGACCGATCCCGACCTGGCGCTGTTCAGCCTGACGCTGGTGACGATCTGGAAGGGCTGCGCGCTCTACACGCTGATCACACTGGCGGCGTTGCAGAACGTCTCCCCCGAGCTCGACGAGGCCGGTCGGCTGGACGGCGCGGGCTGGTTGCGCCGGACGCTCAGCGTCACGCTGCCGCAGATCCGGGGCACCACGGTGATGATCGCGATCCTGGCCGCGATCGCGACGCTGCGGGTGTTCACCGAGCCGTTCGTGATCACCGGCGGCGGGCCTGGCGACTCCACCCAGACGATCGTCGTCTACCTGTTCCAGAAGGGCATCTCGCCCGGGACCGACGCCGGCTACGCGTCCGCGATCAGCCTGGTGCTGTTCGTCTTCGTGCTGGTCGTGTCCGGTCTCAGCTGGCTCGTCTCCCGGAGGACCCGATGAGCACCCCGATCAGCACCCGCGAGAAGCTCGTCCGCTGGCCGTTGATGGCGCTCGCCGTCGCGACCGTGCTCGGCCCGCTGCTCTGGCAGGCCGGTACGGCGCTGAAGAGCGCGGGCGAGTCGGCCGTCGGTTTCCCCGGCACGCTGCTGCCGCAGCACCCGACGCTGGAGAACTTCGCGACCGCGTTCACGCAGATCCCGCTGGTCCGCTACCTGCTCAACTCGGTCGCCATCTCGGCGATGGGGATGACCACCAACCTGGTGCTCGCGACCCTGACCGGTTACGCGCTGGCCCGGATCGCGTTCCGCGGCCGGAGCCTCTACACGATGTTGCTGCTGGCAACGGCTGTGCTGCCGTTCGAGGTGATCCTGGTGTCGACGATGCTGGTCACCCGCGACCTCGGGCTGAACGACACCCTGCTCGGGGTGGTGCTGCCGCAGGCGGTCTCGATCGTCGCGATCTTCGTGATGCGCCAGGCCTTCCTGCGGATCCCCGACGAGCTGGCCGAGGCGGCGGCGATCGACGGCGCCGGACCGTTCCAGGTGTTCTGGCACGTGATGCTGCCCTCGGTCCGCGGGTCGCTGGCCGTGGTCGCCGTGCTCGGCTTCCTCGACTCCTGGGACCACTTCATCTGGCCGCTGGTGATCCTCAGCGACCCGTCGAAGTACCCGGTGAACGTCGGCGTGCAGTACCTGTCCGGGACCTTCTCCGCCGACCAGCGGGTGATCTCCGCCGCCGCGATCGTGGTGATGATCCCGCCGCTGCTCGTCTACTTCCTCCTGCAGAAGCAGGTCTTCAAGGGCCTGGCCGAGGGAGCGCTGAAGGGATGAGACCCACCGTCCTGCTCGCCGGTACGGCGGGCTACGGCCGCACCCATCTCGACCAGCTGCTCACCTGGCACGCCGAGGGCGTCGTCCGGCTGGCCGCTCTGGTCGACGTGAACGTCACCGCCGAGACCCGGCAGCTCGCTGCGGCGGCCGACCCGATCTGGGCCCGCTCGATCGAGGAAGCTCTCGACCGGACAGCGATCGAGCTGGCCGTCGTCGCGACCCCGCCGCACACCCACTACCCGCTCGCCCGCACCATCCTGGACGCCGGAATCGCCCTCTACCTGGAGAAGCCACCGGTCCCGCTGCTGCAACAGCTCGACGCGCTCAAGCCCGTACGCCGGGCCGAAGTCGGCTTCCAGCTCGCCCGCGCGTCGATCGAGGCCCTCGAAACGGTCGTGGCCGCCGGGACGATCGGCGAGGTCACCCGCATCACCGCCCACGGCTGCCTGGCCCGTCCGGACTCGTACTACGCCCGCAACGCCTGGGCGGGCTCCTGGTTCGCCGACGGCCAGGCGGTCCTGGACGGACCGCTGTTCAACCCGCTCGCCCACGTCGTGCACACCGCGCTCACGCTCGCCCGCCGGGTCGACCCGGCCTGGCGACCGGACAGCGTGCAGGCCGAGTTCTCCTCGGTGCACGAGATCAGCGGCGACGACACCGCGGCGATCCGGGTCCGGTCGCTGTCCGGCCCGACGGTGCTCGCCGTCGGAACCACCGTGGCCGACATCGTCGGCGAACCGTCGGTCACCGTGCACGGCACGCGCGGGCAGGTGACGGTCCGGCACCGCGACGCCGCCGGGTTCGTCGTCACCGACGGCGTCCGGTCCGCACTGCCGGCGCTCCCGGCACCGGTCGCACCGCTGCTCGCCGCGCTCCGGGACCTCGACGGGCCGCCCGATCCGCTGATCAGCCTCGACGCCGTCCGGCCCTTCGTCACCGTCGTCAACGCGGCGGTCCAGGCGGTCGGCGCACCGACGAGCATCGCCGCGCACCAGCACGTCGTACCGGCCGGGGACGAGACGCGGCGCACGCTTCCGGGCCTGTCCGGGCTGATCGGCGAAGCGGTCAGCACTGGTAGCCTCTTCAGCGAACTGGGCGTGGCATGGGCCGGTCCGACCGGCTCGATCGGCCTTTCCAGGTACGACGGCCTGTCCCACCCCGCGCTGAGCCCGGACCGTTCGGTGGACCGGGAGGCGAGATGAGCGCGCGGGCGCGGGCGGCAACTCTCAAGGACGTCGCCGAGGCGGCCGGGGTGTCGATCTCGACCGTCTCCCGGGTCTTCTCCAGCCCGGGCCGGATCTCCCCGGAGACCTCTCGCCGGGTCCGCGAGGTGGCGAGCCGGCTGCGGTTCTCCCCGAACGTGATGGCCCGCTCGCTGATCACCGGGACCTCGCCGAACATCGGGCTGGTCGTACCGGACATCTCCAACCCGTACATGACCACGCTGCTGAAGGCCGCGCAGCGGGTGTCGCGGCTGCAGTCGACCGGCATCTTCGTCGCCGACACCGACGACAGCGCCGACATCGAGCGCGAGGTCTGCGAGCAGTTCGCCCAGCAGAGCCGCGGTGTGGTGCTCTGCGCGCCCCGGATGAGCACCTCGCACATCCGCGAGATCAGCCAGCTCGTCCCGCTGGTGCTGGTGAACCGGGTGGTCGAGGGCATCCCCTGCGTCTTCACCGACTCCCGCGCCGCGTTGCGCGAGATCGTCGACGACCTGGTCGGCCAGGGCCATCGCCGGATCGCGTACCTGCCCGGCCCGGCCGCCTCGTGGTCCAACAAGCAGCGCGCCCGGACGGTGACCGACCGGGCCAAGGCTCTCGACGTCGAGCTCGTCCGGCTCGACCCGACCGAGGGCTTCCACGCCGACGGCGTCGCCGCCGCCGCGGCCGTCGTCGAGTACGGCGTGACCGCGGTGATGGCGTTCGACGACGTCCTCGCGGCCGGCCTGGTGGAAGGACTCCGCCGCCTCGGCAAGTCCGTCCCCGACGACGTCAGCGTGACCGGCCACGACGACATCCTGTCCGAACTGGTTCACCCCGGTCTGACCACCGTGACCGGACAGAGCGACCGCGTCGGCCAGCTGGCCGTCTCGCGGCTGCTGGACGGCTCCGACTCCGTCGAGGCCGTCGGCGTCAAGGCGACCGTCGTTCGCCGCATGTCCACCGCAGCACCCCGCCCGGCCTGAAAGGACCCGCCATGTCCGACTCACCCAGCCGCCGCCGCTTCCTCACCCTCACCCTCGCCGCCGCCACCTCGGTGGCCGCCGCGCCCGCCGCCCAGGCGTTTGCCTGCGGCAACTATGACGGCGCGGTGCTCCAGGACTCCCCGGTCGCGTTCTGGCGACTCGCCCGCGCGACCTCCGGCAGCGAGGCGCCCGTCGTCGGCGGAGCCGCCCTGACCGGCACCTACGCGGGCTCCCGCACCGCCACCACCCTCCCGAACGGCGACCGCGCGACCGCGTTCGACGGCGCCACCGGGTACTTCGAGGTACCGGACCACGCCGTACTGAGCCCCGCGACCAAAGGCGTCCTCACGCTCGAGGCGTGGATGCGGCCCGACACCCTGCAGTTCCCGCACGCCCAGAGCAGCGGCTACGTGCACTGGATGGGCAAGGGCGAGACCAACCAGCACGAGTACGTCGCCCGGATGTACTCCCAGGTCAACACCGAGAACCGGCCCAACCGCATCTCCGGCTACCTGTTCAACGCCACCGGCGGTCTCGGCGCCGGCTCGTACTTCCAGGACCCGGTCGTCGCCGGCGCCTGGATCCACTACGTCCTGGTGATCAACGCGAACGCGAAGAGCACCAGCTACCCCAACGGCTACACCAAGATCTACCGCGACGGCGTCCTGCGCGACACCGACGACCTGAGCATCTCCGGCCAGATCATCGTCCCCTCGGACGGCACCGCCCCGCTACGGATCGGCACCCGCGACTTCGGCTCCTGGTTCCAGGGCGCCGTCGGCAAGGTCGCCGTCTACTCCCGGGAGCTCACCCCGGCCCGGATCGCCGCCCACCAGCAGGCGATGACCGCCACGCGCCGGCGTTGACCTCGCCCGGACCGTTGCCGTCGGCTCCTTACGATGAGCTCATGCGATGGGGCGAGCAGGTCTCGGTGCGTGGCGCGCGGGTGCACAACCTCAAGGACGTCGACGTCGACGTCCCCCTCCGGCAGCTCGTCGGGCTGACCGGGGTCTCCGGGTCCGGGAAGTCCTCGCTCGCGCTCGGTGTCCTGTACGCCGAGGGCTCGCGTCGCTACCTCGAGGCGCTCTCCACCTACACCCGGCGCCGCCTCTCCCAGGCGGCGCGGGCCGACGTCGACGCGGTCGACGGTGTGCCGGCGGCGATCGCGCTGCACCAGCGGCCCGGCGTACCGGGGGTGCGGAGCACGTTCGGTACGGCGACCGAGCTGCTCAACGCGCTCCGGCTGATGTACTCGCGGCTCGGCGTGCACCGCTGCCCGAACGGGCACCCGGTCCCGCCGACGATCGAGATCGCCTCGACCGGGTTCGCGACCTGCCCGGTCGACGGGGAGCGGTTCGCGGCGCCTGGTGCGGAGGAGTTCGCGTTCAACTCCGACGGCGCCTGCCCGACCTGCTCGGGGACCGGGGAGACGCGGCAGATCGACCAGCGTTCGCTCGTCCCGGACGAGTCGCTGTCGATCGAGCAGGGCGCGGTCGCGGCCTGGGGATCGTTCGGTGCCGGGCTGCTGCCGCAGGTGGTCGCGCAGCTCGGCGTACGGACCGATGTGCCGTTCCGGGAGCTGACGCCGGCCGAGCGCGAGACCGTGCTGCACGGCGAGGAGACCTCGCGGGTCGTGGTGGTGGCGAGCAAGAAGGGCAACGCGTTCGAGCTGAACGCGACGTACCGGAACGCGAACCGGGTGATCGAGGACGCTCTCGGCAACGCGCAGAGCGAGACGGCGGTGACGCGGCTGGACCGGTTCGTGCACGTCGCCGAGTGCCCGACGTGTGGTGGGTCGCGGCTGAACGAACGGGCTCGGTCGGTGCCGCTGAACGGGGTCACGCTGGACGTGATCTCGACCTGGCCGCTCGACCGGACGACCGAGTTCGTCCGCGCGCTGCCGGCAACACTCGCCCCGGAGCTGCGGCGGATGGCCGAGCAGATCGTCGAAGCCTTCACGGCGAACGCCGATCACCTGCTCGGCCTGGGCCTCGGGTACCTGTCGCTGGGGCGCGCGTCGCGGACGCTGTCGACGGGTGAGCTGCAGCGGGTGCAGCTGAGCCGGACGCTGCGGAGCAGTGCGACCGGGCTGCTGTACGTGCTTGACGAGCCGTCGATCGGGCTGCACCCGAGCAACATCGACGCGCTGATGCAGGTCGCGCGCCGGCTGATCGAGACCGGGAACTCGGTGGTGCTGGTCGATCACGACGTCCGGGTGCTGCGGCACGCGGACTGGCTGATCGAGATCGGTCCGGGCGCAGGCTCCCAAGGTGGCCGAGTAGTTGCCGCTGGCAAGATCCCGGAACTGGAAGCGGCCGGCGGCTCACTGATCGGCGGGTTCCTGAGCGGCCGCGAGCCGACAGTCGTCCGCCCGCGGGTGGACGACGTCTTCGAGCACGGCCGGATCCATCTGGAGACCGGTCCGCGCTTCACCCTGCACCCGTTGGACGTCGACTTCCCGCTGCAACGCCTGACCGCGGTGACCGGCGTCTCCGGTTCCGGCAAGACCACGCTCGTACTGGAGAGCCCCGCCGCGGCACTCGGCGCGCGCCACGACGACCGCCCGCTGCCCACCCATGTGCAGCGACTAGAAGCGGACGAGATCGAGCGAGTGGTCGTGGTCGACGCGACTCCGATCGGACGCAACGTGCGATCGACCGTCGCGACGTACAGCAACCTCCTGGACGATCTCCGCCGGGCCTTCGCCCGGGAGACCACCGAGTACGCCGCGGCCGACTTCTCCTACAACACCGGCAGTCTGCGCTGCCCGCAGTGCGAGGGCACCGGGCAGATCTCGCTCGACGTGCAGTTCCTCCCCGACGTCGAGATCCCCTGCCCGCTGTGCGGCGGCACCCGCTACAGCGCGAAGGCCGACGAAGTCACCCTCGACGGGCTGACCATCGCCCAGGCCCTCGCGCTGACCGTCGCCGAGGCTCGCCACCACTTCCCCAAGCTCCGCAAGCTGCAGGCCCGGCTGCGCACGCTCGACGAGGTCGGCCTCGGCTACCTGATCCTCGGCGAGGCGACCCCGGCGCTGTCCGGCGGCGAGGCGCAGCGCCTCAAGCTCGTCGCCGACCTGGAGAAACCGCAGCGGGGCACGCTGTTCGTCTTCGACGAGCCGAGCGTCGGCCTGCACCCGGGCGACCTCCGCGTCCTGCTCACCGTGCTCGACCGCCTGATCGCCGCCGGCGCGACGGTGATCGTCATCGAGCACGACACCGACATGATCGCGAACGCGGACCACGTGATCGATCTCGGGCCCGGCGGCGGTGACCAGGGCGGCCGGATCGTCGCGGCGACTACTCCGCAGCGGCTGCACGAGTTCCCGGAGAGCGTGACCGGCCGGTACATCAACCGCTAGGGCCTGGTCACGGGCTGCGCCGCAACCGCTACGATTCTTTCCTACTTCACGGGACAGCGCGAGGAGCAGCGATGAGTGACCTTCCGGACGAGAGCGCGAACGCCGACCGGATCGACCTGAGCGTGCCGCACAGTGCCCGGGTGTACGACTACTTCCTCGGCGGCAAGTCGAACTTCGCGATCGACCGGACGGCCGGCGACCACCTGCTGGAGGCGTTCCCGGGGTTCCGGACCGCCGCCCAGTCGAACCGGATGTGGATGCACCGGGCCGCCAAGTACGTCGCCGAGCGCGGCATCACCCAGTTCCTCGACGTCGGCACCGGCATCCCGACCAGCCCGAACCTGCACGAGGTGGTCCAGGCGATCGTGCCGCAGGCGCACGTCGTGTACGCCGACAACGACCCGATCGTGCTCTCGCACTCGCGTGCCCTGCTGGTCAGCGCGCCGGAGGGGGAGACGGCGTACGTCGAGGCCGACGTGACGAACCCGCAGGCGATCCTGGAATCGGACGAGGTCCGCTCGCTGCTCGACCTGAGCAAGCCGGTCGCGCTCAGCCTGGTCGGGGTCTTCCACTACATCACCGACGACCAGAAGCCGTACGAGCTCGTCCAGCAGCTGCTCGAGCCGCTGGCGTCCGGCTCGTTCCTGATCTTCTCGCACTGCACGCCGGACTTCGCGCCGGCGATGTGGGAGCAGGCGATCCAGGTCTACAAGGCCGACGGCGGCGACGCGCAGGTCCGCAGCAAGGCCGAGATCGAGCAGTTCTTCACCGGTCTGGAGCTGGTCGAGCCGGGCGTCGAGGTCCCGTTCCGCTGGCACCCGGACGAGGAGACCGAGCAGCTCGCCGAGCGCAACGTCTTCACCGACGTCAGCTGCAGCCTCTGGGTCGGCGTCGCGAAGAAGCCCTGACCGGTCGCCTGACGTCCTCGGTACTCGAACCAGTCGTCGCCTGACGTCTTTCAAGTACCGACCCTCGATCGGTGGCCGGTACTTGAAAGGCGCTAGGCGGATTGAGCCAGGGGCTTCAACCGGGCTGCTCGATCTTGCCGAGCAGCCCGGCCCCGAAGTTCTTGGCCGGCATCTCGGCCACCGAGAGCAACGTCGCCGTGCGCTGGATCCCGGGGATCCGCCAGACGTCTTCCATCAGGATCGTCCGCAGCTCGGCGTAGTCGCGGACCCGCATCCGGATCAGCAGGTCGAGGTCGCCGGTGACGAGGGTGACGTCCTCGACCTCGGCCAGCTCCCAGAGCCCGGTCATGATCGTCGCGACGTCGTACCCGGCGGCCGCCTCGATGGACAGGAACACGACCTGCCCGTAGCCGATCGCCGACCAGTCGACCTGCGCGCTGAACCCGGTGATCACGCCGTTGCGTTCCAGCCGGGCCATCCGCTCGCCGACGGTCGGGGCGGAGACACCCAGCTGGGTGGCGATCTGCCGCTGCGACGTCCGGCAGTCCTCGACCAGGATCTTCAGCAGCGCCAGGTCGACGCCGTCCAGCTCGTACGGTTCCCGGGCCGCCGCGGCGACCTCGCGGATCCGGGCCAGCGACGAGTTGTTGTCCGCGATCATCCGGCAAACCCTAGAGCCGTTTCGGACACCAGCCGCAACTGGGTGAAGGCCAGGATGCCCTCGACGCCGCCCTCGTAGCCGTAGCCGGAGTTCCCGAGACCGCCGAGCGGGGCGTCGGGCAGCGACGGCGCGAGCTGGTTGATCCCGAGGTTGGACGCGTTCAGCCGCCGTACGACGTGCTCGCGCACACTCAGCCGATCGGTGAACAGGTACGCCGCGAACGAGTACGGCGCCGCGTTCGCGGCCGCGATCGCGTCGTCCAGCGCGCCGAACGACGACACGGTCGCGATCGGGCCGAACGGCTCCTCGGACAGGATCGCGGCCCCGGCGTCGAGCGCGAGCCCGGCGACGACCGTCGGCGCGAAGTAGAACCCGTCCCGCTCGACCTGCCGGCCACCGGTGGTGATGGTTCCGCCGTGTGCGACGGCGTCCTCCGCGAGCCGGACCAGCGCATCCACGCGCCCCTGATGAGCCACCGCGCCGAGCGTCACGCCCAGCTCGGTCCCGTGCCCGAGCACGTACGCAGCCGCCCGCGCGGTCAGCCTGGCCACGAACTCGTCGTACAGCGACTCGTGCACGAAGTACCGCGACGGCGCGACGCACGACTGACCGGCCGACCCGAACTTGGCGCCCGCGGTCGTCGCGATCACCTGGTCGACGTCCGCGTCGTCCATCACCAGGACCGGCGCGTGACCGCCCAGCTCCAGCACCGTGCGGATCAGCTGCGGCGCCGCCTGCGCGGCCAGCGTCTTCCCGACCGCGGTCGAGCCGGTGAACGACAACGCCTTGATCCGGTCCGACGCCGTGAGCTGCTCCGACACCGCACCGGGATCACCGAAGACCAGGTTCACCACGCCGTCCGGCAGCCCGGACTCGACGAGCAGCTCGACGACGAGCCGCGCGGTTGCCGGCGCGAACTCCGACGCCTTGAACACCACCGTGCACCCGGCCGCGAGAGCCGCGCCGAGCTTGCGGGTCGCGAGCACCGCCGGGAAGTTCCAGGCCGTGATCACCGCGACCGCGCCGAGCGGCGTCGGCACCGACGTACGGCGGGAGCCGGGGACGACGCCCGGGAACGCGGTCGCCTGAACGCGGCCGGCCTGCTCGCCGTTCCAGCGCAGGGTCTCGGCCGCGCGGCCGATCTCGCCGCGCGCGTCCGCCTCGGTCTTGCCGGTCTCCAGCAGGATCGTCGCGACCGCCTCCTCGGTCCGGTCGGCGAGCAGGTCCGCCGCCCGGCGCAGGATGCCGCCGCGCTCGCTCGCCGCCGACGCCGACCACGCGGGGAACGCATCGGAGGCCGCCGCGATCGCCCGCTCGACCTGCTCGGCCGAGGCCAGCGAGACCGACCCGACGACCTGACCGTTGCCTGGGTCAACGTTCTCCAGAGCCCCGGCCTCGCCTGCGACCCAGGCGCCGCCGACGTACAGGTCCGCACTCATCCGGGCCGCGCCGACGTCAACGGACATAGGAAGCACCGTTCACGTCGATCGTCGTCCCGGTCGCGTGCTTGGCCAGCCCGGTGGCCAGGAAGGCGATGATGTTCGCGACGTCCTGCGGCTGCGCGACCTCGCCCAGCCCGGTCTGCTCGGCGGCGACCGCGACGCCGACGGTGTCGCGGAACTGCGCGTTGAGGTCGGTGTCGACGTACCCCGGCGCCAGCGCGAACGCGGTCACGCCGTCGCGCCCGTACTGCCGGGCGATCGTGCGCGTCATCGCCACCACCCCGGCCTTGGCCGCCGCGTAGTGCCAGTACTCCGGGTCCTCGCCGCGGAAGGCCGCGCGGGACGCGAGGTTCACGATGATCCCGCCGCCGTCCTGCGCCGAGTACGCCGCGACCGCCGCGCGGCAGAGCACCGCGGGCGCCTTGAGGTGCAGGTCGAGCGAGAAGTCCCAGACCCGCAGCCACTCGTCGAGCGGCGCGTCCAGCGGAGCCGGCGGGTAGGCGCCGGCGTTGTTGACCAGTACGTCGATCCGCCCCTTGACCGCCCACGCGTCGTCCCAGAGCCGCCCGGTCGCGGCCAGGTCGGTCAGGTCGGCGACCAGCGGCGTCGCCTGGTCACCGAGCTCCGCGGCGAGGGCCTCCAGCGCCGACTCCGCGCGGTCGTGGATCAGCGCGTGCCCGCCCTGGGCGACCACCGTCCGGGCTGTCGCGGAACCGATCCCTCCGCCCGCACCGGTGATCAGAACCACCTTTTCTTGAAGATCGCCCACCTCATTGCCTCCAAATCATCGAACTCGTAAGGCAAACGATGCCACAGACCTTACACTGGAAACACATAGCATTCCTATGTAATATGGAGGACGTGATCGCGACAGACCTCTCCACGCTCGGTGTCGACGTCGTAGTGGCCTCGGCCCGGCTGAGCCGCCTGGCCAGCCGGGACGTCAGCGCCCTGCCGCACGCGGCGATGCGCCTGCTCGGCCGGCTCGACGAGCTCGGGCCGACCCGGATCAGCGAGCTCGCCAAGGCCGACCGCTGCTCGCAGCCGACGATGTCGACGCTGGTGCAGCGCCAGGAGGACAGCGGGTGGGTCCGGCGCGAGCCCGACCCGGCCGACTCCCGGGCCAGCCTGATCAGCCTCACCGACGCCGGTCTCGCCGAGCTGAACCGGGCCCGGCACGAGGCCGGTGCGGCCATCGCCCAGCGGCTGGTCCAGCTCCCCGCCGCCGACCTCACCACGCTGGAGGTCGCGGTCACCGTCCTGCAGAAGATCCTCACCCTCGAACCAGTGGAGGAAAACCCCCGGTGAGCAGCACCAGCAGCTCCTTCCTGAAGCAACCCAAGTCCGTCTGGGCGGTCGCCTTCGCCTGTGTGATCGCCTTCATGGGCATCGGCCTGGTGGACCCGATCCTCAAGCCGATCGCCGAGCAGCTGCACGCCAGCCCGTCGCAGGTGTCGCTGCTGTTCACCAGCTACATGGCCGTGATCGGCGTCGCGATGCTGATCACCGGCGCGGTCTCCAGCCGGATCGGCGCGAAGCGCACTCTGCTGATCGGTCTCGCGATCATCGTGGTGTTCAGCGCGCTGGCCGGCCTGTCGAACTCGATCGGCGCCATCGTCGCCTTCCGCGCCGGCTGGGGGCTCGGCAACGCCCTGTTCATCGCGACCGCGCTGGCCACCATCGTGAACTCCGCGGCCGGCTCGGTCGCCGAGGCGATCATCCTGTACGAGGCGGCGCTCGGCGTCGGGATCGCGGCCGGCCCGCTGGTCGGTGGCGAGCTCGGCACCATCTCCTGGCGCGGCCCGTTCTTCGGCGTCGCCGTGCTGATGACGATCGCGCTCGCCGCGACCGCGTTCCTGCTGCCCGCCTCGCCGCCGGCTCCCCGGCGGACGTCGATCCTCGAACCACTGAAGGCGTTGCGGCACCGGTCGCTGGCCACCGTCGCGGTCACCGCCCTGCTCTACAACTTCGGCTTCTTCACGCTGCTCGCGTTCACGCCGTTCCCGCTGGCGATGTCGGCCCGGCAGATCGGCCTGATCTTCTTCGGCTGGGGCATCGGCCTGGCCCTCACCTCGGTGTTCGCGGCGCCCTGGCTGCAGAAGCACTTCGGCACCCTGCCGGTGGTGATGGCGTCGCTGCTGCTGTTCGCCGCCGACCTGGCCGTGATGGGTGTCTACGCCCACCACCCGCACGTGCTCGCCGTCGGCGTGGTGGTGGCCGGGCTGTTCCTCGGCGTCAACAACACGCTGATCACCGAGGCCGTGATGGGTGCGGCTCCGGTGGAACGCGGTACGGCGTCGGCGGCGTACAGCTTCGTCCGGTTCTCCGGCGGCGCGGTCGCGCCGTGGCTGGCCGGCAAGCTCGGCGAGGAGGTCAACGTGCAGCTCCCGTTCTACGTCGGCGCCTTCGCCGTCGTGCTCGCGGTCGGCGCCCTGGCCACCGGCTGGAAGCCGCTCGCCCACCTGCGGATCCCGTCGTCGCACTCCAAGAGCGAGGCCGAAGCGCTCACCGTCGCCGACGCCTGAGCCTCACTCCCGACCGCCGAGGACCACGACCGGGCTGAACCGGGTCGTGGTCCAGGCGGTCAGCGCCGCCGTCCCACCGACGACGGCCAGCGCCCCCGCGAGGATGATCCCGAGCAGCGTCCACGGTACGGCGACCACCACCGTCCCGAACAGCTGCGCGGTCCCCGCGCCCACTCCCGCCAGCGCGGCGCCCGCGACGACGGCACCGAGCAGCACCCCGACCACGACCACCGTGATCGACTCGACCGTCGCGACCCCGACCACCTGGCGCCGGGTCAGCCCGGCCATCCGCGCCAGCGCGAACTCCCGCCGCCGTTCGGCCGCTGCCATCACCACGGCGTTCACCACGGCCACCGCCGCGTAGACCCCGGCCAGGCCCATCAGGACCGCGAAGATCCCGGTGTCGTCGCGCAGCTCGACGGCCGCCTTGTCCTCGGCCCACTCCCGCACGGTCCGCACCTCACCACCCGCCGCCGCCAACTCACCCGCAAGCGCCTTCAGGTCAGCACCAGGATCCACCCTCACCAACGTCTCCGTAGAACCCCGCGCCCCCTCGGTCAACGCCTTCGGTACGAAGAAGTTCTCCGTGACGTCCAGGGTCTCCGGCATGATCGCGACCACCTTCAGCACCCGCCGCTCGCCGCCGATCGTCGCCGTCACCGACTGGCCGAGCTTGTAGCCCTCGGCGGCCATCCCCGGCCCGATCGCGATCGTTGCCCCCGACAACTTGTCCAGCGAGCCGCGGCGCGGTCGCAGGTCGTGCGTGCGCTGGTAGCCGGCCGGGTCGATCCCGATCGCCTCCGAGTACGTCGTCCGCTTCTTCCCGGTGATCGCGACCGGCACCGTCGTCTGCTCCGACACCGCCGCGATCCCCGGGCCCGGGCGGACCGGCCCCTCGACCACCAGGTCCGCCGAGATCAGCTGCCGCTGCTCCTCCCCCACCGCCTTGGCCTGCGACCCGAACACACCCCACAGCCCCGCGAGCAGCCCGAACAGCACGATCAGCGGCGCCGCGGTCGCGGCACTTCGCCGTACGGCGTGCAGGACGCCGGCGCGGGCGAGGTCCGTGACGACGTGGCCGCGCAGCAGCAAGGCCGGCAGCCGTCCGGCGATCGGGACGACGACCGGGCTGAGCTGGCTCAGCGCGACCGAGCCGCTGATCATCACGCCCAGGGCGATCACCAGCCCCGCCACGAAATCCCGCGCCGCCTGCGCCGCGATCACCATCAGCAGCGTGGCCGCGGTCGACGACAGGCCCCAGAACCAGCGCCAGCCGGTCATCACCGGCATCGTCCGCGGCAGGTCGCCGATCGCTTCCAGCGGCTGGACACGGGACGCCCGCCAGGCCGCCGCGAAGGCGCCGACCACCGCCGTACCGACGCCGACGCACGCGGCGACCCACACCGGTCCCCACAGCCACGGCGCCTCGAACCAGGGCGGCAGGATGCCGACCTCGATCAGCAGTGCGGACTGCGCCCAGGTGCCGATCAGGCCGAGCAGCACCCCGAGGACCGTCCCGGCCAGCCCGGTCAAGGTTGCTTCGAGCAACAACATGAGCCGGAGGCTGCCGCGGTGCGCGCCGACCAGGCGAAGCAGTCCGAGCTCCCGGCGGCGCTGGACCACCGCGAAGCCGAACGTCGTACTGACCACGAACACCGTCAGGAACACGGCGAGCATCACCGACATCCCCAGCAGCGTGCCGGCCCCGGCGTACCCCTCGCGGATCTTCGCGCGCTCCAGACCGGACAGCCCGGGAGGCAACGCCGGTGCGTCGGTCGCAGCCAGCACCTGCAAGGCCGACTGGATCAGCCCGACCCCGAACGCCACCGCCACCACAGCACCCGCGAACAGGTGCCACCGATCCCGCAACGCCCCCAGCGACATCCTCAGCATGCCCCCAGCCAACCGGGCCGAGCAGCATCGAGCCCGGGCCGCAGCACCCGTTCACAGGTAGTGCGCGCGCTACCTCAGGTACACCAGCAGGGCAGCGACGTCCTCCTGGTTGAACGGCCTCGCACTGACCAGTGACTGCAGCAGCAGCCCGTCCAGCGCGGCGACCAGCAGGCTCGCCTTCTGGCGGTTGGTGGTGAACGTCCCCGCCATCTCCGTGAGCGGCTGCAGCCAGGCCCCGGCCGCCTCCCGCAGCTCCGGCCGCCTGGCAGCGAGCAGGTACAGCTCGTACGCCGCCAGCGTGCGTCCGCGGCGGTAGACGAGCAGGTGCTCGACCAGCCGGGCCAGCTCGTCCGCCGGCCTCGCGCCGAGCTCGGTCGCCCGCTCGTGCAGCTCGGCGGTGAGGTCCTCGGCGGCGCTGATCAGCGCCGCGACCAGCAGGTCGTCGAGCGTCGCGAAGTGGTACGTCGTCGAGGCCAGCGAGACACCGGCCTCGGCCGCGACCGCCCGGTGGCTGACACCGGCGACACCGGCCCGCTCGACCAGGGCGAGCGTCGCGCGCAGCAGCTCGTCGCGCCGCAATGCGCCGCGCGCCCGGCGCCCGTCGCTGCGCGGCACACCATCCTCCCGGCGCCGGTCGCCGCGCGCCCGCGACAGCCTCGCGCGCCCTTCCACCCCCTTGCTGACCTGCACGAACAGCAAACTAGCAAGACAGACGTACTGATTGTTTTTCGGCCCGGGATTCGCGAGATCCGGGGTCGCGCAGCGCCTAGGCTCGGATCCCGTGACCTCTCCTCTCAGCACCGCGATGCGGCGGGCGCTCAAGCGCGCGGACGACGGCAAGACCCTGGACCAGGCCGAGGTGGAGGTGCTGCTGACCGCCTCCGGCGAGGCGCTCGACGCGCTGATGGCGACCGCCGCCCGGGTCCGCGACCAGGGCCTGCAGGACGCCGGCCGGAGCGGGATCGTCACGTACTCCAAGAAGGTCTTCATCCCGCTGACCCGGCTCTGCCGCGACCGCTGCCACTACTGCACGTTCGCGACCACGCCGGGCCGCGTCGAGTCGCCGTACCTGAGCCCGGACGAGGTGCTCGAGATCGCCCGCCAGGGCGCCGCGCTCGGCTGCAAGGAGGCGCTGTTCACGCTCGGCGACGCCCCCGAGGAGCGCTGGGACGCCGCGAAGCAGTGGCTCGACGAGGCCGGCTACGACAGCACCCTCGACTACGTCCGCGCGATGGCCGTCCGGGTGCTGGAGGAGACCGGCCTGCTCCCGCACCTGAACCCGGGCGTCATGTCCTGGCAGGACCTGCAGCGGCTGAAGCCGGTCGCACCGAGCATGGGCATGATGCTGGAGACCACGTCGCGCCGCCTGTTCGAGGAGAAGGGCCAGCCGCACTTCGGCTCGCCCGACAAGGACCCGTCGGTCCGGCTGCGGGTGCTCGAGGACGCCGGCCGCTCCAACGTGCCGTTCACCACCGGCCTGCTGATCGGGATCGGCGAGACGATCGAGGAGCGCGCCGACTCGATCTTCGCGCTGCGCCGGATCGGCCGCCAGTACGGCGGGCTGCAGGAGATCATCATCCAGGGCTTCCGGGTGAAGCCGGACACGGCGATGCGCAACGACGCCGACGTCCCGCTGGACGAGTGGCTGGCCGCGATCGCGGTCACCCGGGTCGTGCTCGGCCCGCGCGCCCGCGTCCAGGCGCCGCCGAACCTGGTCGACCTGAACGAGGCCAAGCTGCTGCTCGACGCGGGCGTGGACGACTTCGGTGGCGTCTCGCCGCTGACGCCGGACCATGTGAACCCCGAGCGCCCCTGGCCGCACCTGGACGACCTGGCCAAGCTGACCGCCGACGCCGGCTTCACGCTGCGCGAGCGGCTCACCGCGCACCCGGAGTACCTGCGGGAGCCGTGGCTCGACCCGCGGCTCATCAACCACGTCGAGGCGCTGGTCGACCCGGCGACCGGCCTGGCGAACGAGGCCGCGATGCCGAAGGGCCTGCCGTGGCAGGAGCCGGACGGCGGCTGGGACTCGGTCGGGCGGACCGACCTGCACACGGCGATCGACACCGAGGGCCGGCGGACCGAGACGCGCTCGGACTTCGACGCGGCGTACGGGGACTGGAACGTGCTGCGTGAGCAGGTCGCGGGCCGGGCCGCGCCGGAGCGGATCGACGGGGACGTCAAGGAAGCCCTCGCGGCCGCCGAGCGCGACCCGGCCGGGCTGTCCGACAGCCAGGCGCTCACGCTGATGACCGCGACCGGGCCGGCGCTCGACCAGCTGGCGAAGATCGCCGACGACCTGCGCAAGGCCGTGGTCGGCGACGACGTCACCTACGTGGTGAACCGGAACATCAACTTCACCAACGTCTGCTACACCGGCTGCCGGTTCTGCGCGTTCGCCCAGCGCCGCACCGACGCCGACGCGTACTCGCTGTCGATGGACGAGGTCGCCCAGCGCGCCGAGGAGGCCTGGGTGATCGGCGCCACCGAGGTCTGCATGCAGGGCGGTATCCACCCCGACCTGCCCGGTACGGCGTACGCGGACCTGGTCCGCGCGGTCAAGGACCGGGTCCCGCAGATGCACGTCCACGCCTACTCGCCGATGGAGATCGTGAACGGCTCGGTGCGCACCGGGCTGTCGATCGAGGAGTTCCTGATCTCGGTCAAGGAGGCCGGGCTGGACAGCATCCCGGGCACCGCGGCCGAGATCCTCGACGACGACGTGCGCTGGATCCTGACCAAGGGCAAGCTGCCGACCGCCAGCTGGATCGAGGTCATCTCGACCGCGCACAAGGTCGGGCTGCCGTCGTCGTCCACGATGATGTACGGCCACGTCGACTCCCCGCACCACTGGGTGCAGCACCTGCGCACGATCGCCGCGGTGCAGGACCAGACCGGTGGCTTCACCGAGTTCGTGCTGCTGCCGTTCATCCACACCAACTCGCCGATCTACCTGGCCGGCGTGGCCCGCCCGGGTCCGACGTACGACGAGAACCGCGCGGTGCACGCGATGGCGCGGATCATGCTGCACGGCCGGATCGACAACATCCAGTGCTCCTGGGTGAAGCTCGGCACCGAGGGCTGCGTCGCGGTCCTGAACGGTGGCGTCAACGACATCGGCGGCACGTTGATGGAGGAGACGATCAGCCGGATGGCCGGCTCGAAGCACGGCTCGCGGAAGTCGATCGAGGAGCTCACCGCGATGGCGACGGCGGCCGGGCGCCCGGCACGTCAGCGCAGTACGACGTACGGCGAACTGCCGCAGCGCCCGATCACGGAGCTGGAGCTGGCGTGAGGCCGGCCAGCGGCAGCGGGGCGCGCAGCGAGACGCTGACCAGCCCGTAGCCGAAGCCGAGCTGCTCGTTGAGGCGCCGCATGGCGTGGTTGCCGCGCTGGGTCCAGGTGTAGATCTCCGTGATCCCGTGCTCGGCGGCCCACGCCATGCTGGTGCGCTTCAGCGCCGCGGCGACGCCCTGGCCGCGCCACTCCCGGCGTACGGCGGTGTAGGCGACCTCGGCGCGCTCGGGCTTGTCGGTGTCGAGCATCAGCCCGGCGACGCCGATCACCTGCTCACCCGCGACCGCGACGAACATCGCGGCCGGGTCGTTGATCCACTCCTGCTCCCAGTCCTCGAGCGACACCTTCAGCGCGGACGGGTGGTCCATGTCCGGGAAGGTCGGCAGCGCGACGTCCTGGTACGCCTGCACCCACAGCTCCGGGCGCTCGGCGACCGAGACGACCTCGTACGCCGTGGGCGGCTCGGGCCACGGCTCGGCGCCGATCTTGCGCAGCTGCTCGACCTGCCGGTTCGACTCGACGAAACCGAACCGCTCGGTGAACCGCAGCGACTCCTCCTCGTCGACGCTCGCCCCGGCCATGTCGTAGCCCTGGGCAACGGCGTGCTCGGCGAGCACCCGGAGCACCGCCGTACCCACTCCACGCCGCCGGTACTCCGGCAGCACCAGCGCCGACAGCGCTTCGCGCTCCCGGTCACCTGAGCGGTCCGCCACACCGCTGCCGACGACCTCGCCGTCGAGCTCGGCGAGCAGCATCAGCCGGCCGGGATGCTCGACGGCGCGGAGCTCCGCGACGCTCGGGCAGCGCTCGTACGGCATGATCGCGATCCGCACCGCCCGCCAGGCCTCGTGGTCGGCGTCGGTGCGCACGGTCCGGATGCTGGTCGTCATGCGCTCAGCTTGCCCGGCCGGGCCGCGATCGGCTCCTGATTTTCGGGCCGGGGCCTGGCCCGGTGGTATCGGTCCCCAGTCGCACCGGTACCACCGGGACAAGAAAACGCCGGCCGTGCCGGGCGTCGGTCACCACCTCACTGGCGACCGGCGTCCCTGTGCGGCACGACCGGCGTCTTGCTCTGCCCCGAGAGGGCGTTCGGCCCGAAGGAAGGTGGGCCCGGACTCGTTTCCGCGGCCGGCAGGGGAGGTACAGTCCGGTCGCGGACGGGAGTTCGGTGTTCCACCAGGAGCCTGTGTCAGCGACCCGTCCGTCGCCGACAACTGAACGTTGTCACGCGAGCCCGGAGCGGGGCCATCCTCGGCATCAAACATTTGCATTGGCTTTTCAGAAGGCGACAGACTGTATACAAGTCGTCACGTTCCGTACCGACGTTGCCTGCCGCAACAAGTAAAAAGCTTGCGTGCTTGATTGTCTTCGCGGCCGGGATCGCCGTGCTGGAAGGGGATCCCGGCCCCGGGAACAGCTCAGTACGGGTAGGTGTCGTCGCGCCGGGTGGGGTCCATGTCCCACAGCGAGAACTCGACCACCTTGTGGGACTCCTCGCCGCCGGCCGGGCTGAGGCCGACCGTGTCGTAGTCCTTGGAGCCGATGCCGTCCAGGTAGCCGAGCAGCTCGAACGCCGACCGGGCGTCCTCGATGTCGTCGATCACGTCGTCGTTCTGGGCCTCGTCGGCGCGGCTGCGCACGTACGCGACGAACGCCTCCGGGTCGGTCACCACGAAGTCGTAGCGGGCCTGGTAGCTGAGCCGCAGCCCGTTCTCCGGGATCATCGGCTCGTCCATCTCGGCGACCCCCTCGACCAGCTCGCGGTAGTCCGCGGGGTCGTCGAAGTCGTCCGGCCCGAGCGGTACGTCGTCCAGCTCGTCGGGGTCGTAGGAGTCGATGCCCAGGAAGATGTCGCCCCAGCCGCGCTCGTGCACGGCGTCGGCCAGCACCCGCGACTGCACCCGGACGTTCTCGATCGCCGTCGTCGCCCGCAGGTCGTGCAGGTCCAGGGCGTCGGCCTGGGCCAGCAGCACCTTGGCCAGTTCGCGGGCGGCCTCGGCAGCGGAGGCGGGCTCGATCGGCTCACTCATGCAGCGACCGTACAACCATCGGTACGTCGACCGCCGCGCCCGGTACGCCGAACGCGTCCACCAGGTCGGTCGCGAAGCCCCGGATCCGCCCGCACAGCTCGTTCACCAGCGCCGTGATCGCCTTCGAGCGCGGGCCGGACAGCCGCCCGTGCTCGAGGAACCAGGCCCGGTCGTTCTCGATCGTGGCCAGCGCGTGCAGGTCGTACAGCTCCTTCAGCCGGTCCTGCGTCTCACCTTCCGGCGCCGCCTGGACCGCGTGCTGGAACGCCTCCAGCACGACCCGCTCGACGTGCGCCCGCCCGGCCGCGATGACGTGGTCCTGGCAGCGGTTGAACACCTCGAAGGCATCGTCCCCGGCGTCGATCCCGGCCTTCAGCCGGCGCGCGACCCCGGACAGCATGTGCTGCTCGCGGAACCGCAGCAGCCCCGAGTGGTAGTCGTCGTCGCGCAGCCCCGCGTCCGGGTCGGTCGAGTCCGACCGGTTCGGTACGACGTCGCGCAGCCGTTCGACCAGTCCGCGCAGCGCGGTCTTCTCGACCGCGATCTCGACCGCCTGCGCCGCGACGAAGCGCGCCGTACCGAGCGGGTCGAGCTCGCCGAACGAGCGCCGGTAGTCGGTCAGCAGGCCCTTGGCGACCAGCTGCAGCAGGACGGTGTTGTCACCCTCGAAGGTGGTGAAGACGTCGGTGTCGGCCTTCAGCGTCGACAGCCGGTTCTCGGCCAGGTAGCCGGCGCCGCCGCAGGCTTCCCGGCACATCTGGATGGTGTCGGTGGCGTGCCAGGTCCCGAGCGCCTTGGTCCCGGCCGCCTGGGCTTCCAGCGCGCGACGGTCGTGCTCGTCGCCGCCGGTGCCGCCGCCGCGCCCGTCGCGGGCGTCTCGCGGGTCGCCGTCGTCGGCGCCGAAGATCCGCGCGAAGTTCTCGACCAGCTCGGCCTGCGCGAAGTGCAGCGCGTACGTCCGGGCCAGCAGCGGGAGCAGGCGGCGCTGGTGCATCCGGTAGTCGAGCAGCAGTGCCTCCTCGGTGCTTCCGGGCGCGCCGAACTGGCGGCGCTGGCCGGCGTACCGGATCGCGATCGTCAGCGCGACCTTGCTCGCGTTGATCGCCGAACCACCGACCGACACGCGGCCCTGGACCAGCGTGCCGAGCATCGTGAAGAACCGCCGGTCCGGGTTCTCGATGTCGCTGCGGTAGGTGCCGTCGGCATCGACCTGCGCGTACCGGTCGAGCAGCGCCTCGCGCGGCACCCGGACCTGGTCGAAGACGATCCGCCCGTTGTCGACGCCGTTCAGCCCGAGCTTCGGCCCGCAGTCGCTGAGCGTCACGCCCGGCAGCGGCTCACCGGCGTCCGAGCGGATCGGGACCAGCAGACAGTGCACGCCGTGCGACTCGCCGCCGACCACGAGCTGGGCGAAGACCGCCGCCAGCCGGCCGTGCCGGGCCGCGTTGCCGATGTAGTCCTTGCGCGCCGCCGCGGTCGGGGTGTGCACGACGAACTCGCCGGTCGCCTCGTCGTACGTCGCGGTGGTCTGCAGCGCCTGGACGTTCGAGCCGTGCCCGGTCTCGGTCATCGCGAAGCAGCCGAGCAGGTCGCCGGTGAGCGCGTCGGCCAGGTACCGCTCGTGGTGCCGCTCGGTGCCCAGGTGCAGGATCGCGCCCGCGAACAGGCCGAACTGGACGCCGGCCTTCACCATCAGCGACAGGTCGCCGTACGCGAGCGTCTCGAAGCCGGCGATGAAGCCGCCGAGGTCGCCCTGGCCGCCGTACTCCTTGGGGAAGCCGCGGGACGGGTGCCCCTGGGCGGCCATCTCCTTCAGCGTCCGGAGCACCTCGTCGCGGTACTCGTCGCGGCTCAGCCGCAGCCCGGCGTCCAGCAGGGACGCGTGGCTGGCCAGCCCGTCCCGTACGACGTCACGTGCGGCCTTGTGCGGCCCGTCCAGGTAGTCGCGCAGCCCGTTCATAGGCCCAACCTATGCCGGGGACTACAAAAACGAACGGAAAACAGGAGTGGGATGCCGCATGTGCGGCTCTAGAGTGTCCTTCATGCCGAATTTGCGGATCAGTGAGGCGGCCGCGCTACTCGGAGTCAGCGATGACACCGTCCGGCGCTGGATCGACCAGAAGCGGTTGCCGGTCACCGACGAGGGCGGCCGGAAGGCCGTCGACGGGCGCGCGCTGGCCGCGTTCGCCCAGGAGCTCGCCGAGTCCCCGGAGCCCGGGACGACGACCGCGGCCTCGGCCCGCAACCGGATGTGCGGCATCGTCACCCGGGTCGTCAAGGACGGCGTGATGGCGCAGGTCGAGCTGCAGGCCGGCCCGTTCCGGGTGGTCTCGCTGATGAGCCGCGAGGCGGCCGACGAGCTCGGTCTGGAGCCCGGCGTGCTCGCCGTGGCCTCGATCAAGTCCACCCATGTAGTCGTCGAGATCCCGGAGGTCTAGATGTTCCGCCGTACCATCCACACCCGGCCCGCCGTCGCCGCGACGCTGACCGCGGTCGTCGCGCTCGGCCTGGCCGCCTGCGGCGACGACACCCCGGCGGACTCGTCGCCGTCGGCGACGTCCCCGTCGGCCGGCACCAGCAGCACCGCCGCCGTCTCGGGCACGGTGAACGTCTTCGCCGCCGCGTCGCTGACCGGCACCTTCACCCAGCTCGGCAAGGACTTCGAGGCCGCGCACCCGGGCGTCAAGGTGGTCTTCAACTTCGCCGGCAGCTCGGCGCTGGCCACCCAGATCAACTCCGGCGCGCCGGCCGACGTGTTCGCCTCGGCGGCGCCGAAGAACATGGACCAGGTGACCGACAAGACGACACCGACCACGTTCGTGAAGAACGTGCTCGAGATCGCCGTACCGAAGGGCAACCCGGGTAAGATCACCGGCCTGAAGGACTTCACCGACAAGAACCGGAAGATCGCGCTCTGCGCCGCGCAGGTGCCGTGCGGTGCCGCGGCCGAGAAGGTGTTCGCGGCGGCCAAGCTGACGCCGCAGCCGGACAGCCTCGAGCAGGACGTGAAGGCCGCGCTGACCAAGGTCAGCCTCGGTGAGGTCGACGCCGCGCTGGTCTACAAGACCGACGTACTGGCCGCCAAGGACAAGGTCGAGGGGATCGCGTTCCCGGAGTCCGCGCAGGCGGTCAACGAGTACCCGATCGCGACCCTGACCAAGGCGCCGAACGCCGACGGCGCGAAGGCGTTCGTCGACTTCGTGCTCTCGGCCGACGGCAAGAAGGTGCTCAGCGCAGCGGGCTTCGACGCCCCGTGAGAACGCGCCCGCAGGACGGCCTGCGGCAGGATCGCTCCATGAGCATCCGCCGCAGGCGACGGACCAGCGGCCGGCTGCCGCTGGTCCTGCTCCTGCCGGCGCTCCTCGGCATGGCGTTCCTCCTGGTCCCGCTGATCGGCCTCCTCGCCGAAGCTCCCTGGTCGACGCTCCCTTCTCGTCTCTTCAGCGAGGAAGTCGGCCAGGCGCTTCGCCTGTCTCTTCTGTGCGCGAGTGTCGCGACGGTGATCTGCCTGTTCCTCGGCATCCCGCTCGCCTGGCTGCTCGCTCGGTCCGATCTCCCCGGGCGGGGTCTGCTCCGCGCTCTGGTGACGGTCCCGCTGGTTCTCCCGCCGGTCGTCGGCGGTGTCGCGCTCCTGCTCGTCCTCGGCCGGCGCGGGCTGGTCGGCGAACGCCTGGATCTCTGGTTCGGCTTCAGCCTTCCCTTCACCACCGCGGGCGTGATCGTCGCGGAGGCCTTCGTCGCGATGCCGTTCCTGGTGATCTCCGTCGAGGGCGCGCTGCGCGCCGCCGACCCGCGGTACGAGGAAGCGGCCGCGACGCTCGGGGCCGGGCGCTGGCTCACTTTCCGCCGCGTCACGCTGCCGTCGATCGCGCCGGGCATCGTCGCGGGCGCGGTCCTGTGCTGGGCGCGGGCGCTCGGCGAGTTCGGCGCCACGATCACGTTCGCGGGGAACTTTCCGGGGAAGACGACGACGATGCCGCTGGCTGTGTACCTGGCGCTGGAGACCGATCCGGATGTCGCCGTGGTGCTGAGCATCGTGCTGCTGATCGTCTCGGTCGTCGTCCTCGCCAGCCTGCGCGAGCGCTGGATCAGTGGTCTGCGATGACACTGCACGCAGACCTCCGAGTACGTCGTACAGGCTTCGAGCTGACTCTCGACCTTCGCATCGAACCCGGTGAAGTAGTTGCCGTCCTCGGTCCGAACGGCGCCGGCAAGACCACCGCCCTGCGCGCGATCGCCGGACTGCTGCCCGTCGACGCCGGCCGGATCTCCCTCGACGGCAAGGTCTGGGACGAGCCGCCGCGCACTTTCCTGTCCGCCGACCAGCGCCCGATCGGCGTCGTCTTCCAGGACTACCTGCTCTTCAACCACCTGAGCGCGCTCGAGAACGTCGCGTTCGGCCTCCGCGCCCGCGGCGTCGACAAGCGCACGGCCCGCGCCGAGGCCGCCGGGTGGCTGGAGACCGTCGGCCTCACCGAGCACTCCAAGTCGCGCCCGCGCTCCCTCTCCGGCGGCCAGGCCCAGCGGGTCGCCCTCGCCCGGGCCCTGGCCACCCAGCCCGACCTCCTGCTGCTGGACGAGCCGCTGTCCGCCCTGGACGCCGGCACCACGCTCCACATCCGCGCCGAGCTCGGCCAGCACCTCGACCGGTACGAGGGCCGCACCCTGCTGGTCACCCACGACCCGCTCGACGCGATGGTCCTCGCCGACCGCCTGGTCATCGTCGAGAACGGCGAGGTCGTGCAGGAGGGCTCCCCCAGCGAGGTCGCCCACCGCCCGCGGACCGACTACGTCGCCCAACTCGTCGGCCTCAACCTGTACCGAGGCACCGCCGAGGGCACCACCGTCACGCTCACCGACGGCGGCACGGTCACCATCGCCACCCCGGCCACCGGCAAGGTCCACGTCGCGTTCCCCCCGTCCGCGATCAGCCTCTACCCTGACCACCCGACCGGCAGCCCCCGCAACACCTGGCCGGTCGTAGTCACCTCGGTAGAACAGCACGCCCACACCGTCCGCGTCCGCCTGACTCCCGCCGAAGGCTCGTCGGCCCCCACCAACCTGCTGACCGACGTCACCCCGGCCGCAGTCGCCGAGCTCTCCCTCACCCCCGGCCGCCCGCTCTGGGCGACCCTGAAGGCCACCGAAACCCAGACCTACCCGAGCTGAGCGTCCCAACCAGCATTTTGTTGCCTGACGCAACAGCGTGGACGACGGATACTGGGTCCAACGGGTCGTCGTCGGATGGGGAGCGTCGTGAGCGTGCCGAGTGTCGGGTGGCGGGAAGTCGTGGGTGCGGACGAGGAGGAACGGCACCGCCGGCAGGCCGAGGGGTTCGTGGCGATGCAGGCTCGCAAGTCGGAGAAGTTCGGCAACGGCCGCGCGTTGCACCGTAAGCAGGTCGCGGCGCTCCGGGCGACGCTCACCGTCCCCGGCGACCTTCCGGAGTACGCACGCCAAGGTCTGTTCCGTGTGCCGGACAAGTACGACGTCTGGGTGCGGCTCTCGAACGGCGGCTTCAACCGCGCGGCCGACGCCGTACCGGACATTCGTGGGTTCTCGCTCAAGGTCCTCGGTGTCAGCGGCCCGAGCGCGCTCGGTGGTGAGGCGGTCAGTCAGGACTTCGCGCTGATCAACCACGAGAAGTTCAGTTCGCCGACCAGCGAGGAGTTCAGCAAGGTCGTCACCACCGCCGGGCAGACCCCCGGCCGGCTGCTGCTCAGCGTCGCGAAGGAGCCGAGCCTGATCCCGCGGCTGAAGGCCGTCGCGACCGCGCTCAAGGAGCCGTTCTCCGGCTTCGCGACGCAGGACTTCTTCAGCGCGGCGCCGATCTCCTACGGCCCGTACGCCGTCCGCGTGCGCCTGCGGGCGCTGGCCGGCTACCCGAACCCCGGAGCCGTGGACTGGGCCGCGGACGTCTACGACCGGCTGGCCACCGACCCGCTGGACTACGACGTCCAGGTGCAGTTCTTCGCCGACGAGCAGCGGACCCCGATCGAGGACGCCTCGGTGACCTGGGACGCGCCGTACGAGACCGTCGCCCGGCTGACGGTCGGGCGGCAGAAGCCCGACGAGGCGTTCGCCGAGGAGGTCGACGCGGCCGTCTTCGACCCGTGGAACGCGAAGGCCGAGCACCGCCCGCTGGGCGAGGTGATGCGGGCCCGCAAGGTCGCCTACTTCGCCAGCCAGCGACAGCGGAACGCGACATGAGAGCTGTTTTATTTGGTCGAGCGACCCGGTCGCGTACGACACGATCAAATCCACGCAAAGTTACGGCCTGTTACCTGGATGCCACGCACCGACATGATGTAACAGCGCTTTCCCCGCTCAGAATGACGTCGGCGTAACGAAGAGTGTTTATTTACTCACTCGTAGCACATGAGTTCTTCACAGTCGACTGATGACGTCATGCACTACGCCGACCCCCTCGCCGTTGCCCAAGATTCTCCGGGGCAACCACGAGAGAGGGGGGACGAACCGCCATGGAAAGTTACGAGCTGTACTGCCTGGCCGACCGGCGTTTCTACGACACTCCCTCCAGCGCCGCCGAGCAGCCGGACTTCGCGCTGGCCTCGCGGCCGGTGCCCCCGGGCTGGGACCACGTCCCCGGCGAGATGTGGATGCACTACGCGCCGAGCGGCCTGAAGCTGCCGGCCCAGGGCTGGAAGATCCACGTCTCGGCCGGCCTCGCCGACGCCGAGCGGGCCCTGGAGATCGTCTGGGACTACTGCGTCCCCCGCGGCATCGCGTTCAAGTTCCTGCGCAACGAGCCGGTCCTGGTGATGGTCAACTCGAAGTCCGCCCCGCGCGGTTCGAGCGGCAAGCTGGTGACGATCTACCCGACCGACGAGGTGCAGCTCGAGCTGGTCCTCAAGGAGCTCGACGACCTGCTGGCCGGCGTCCAGGGCCCGTACATCCTGAGCGACCTCCGGTACGCCGAGGGCCCGCTGTTCGTCCGGTACGGCGCCTTCGTCAGCCGCTACACCCTCGACCCGGCCGGTGAGCGCGTCCTGGCCCTCGAGAACGACCTCGGTCAGCTGGTCCCGGACCACCGCGGCCCGACGTTCAGCACGCCGCCGTGGATCGAGCTGCCGAGCTTCCTGCAGACCCACCTCGACGCCCGCAACGCGGTCACCACCAACGACCTCGCGTACACGATCGAGGGCGTCATCCAGTTCTCCAACGGCGGCGGCGTCTACCTCGGCCACCACAACGAGACCCAGGCCAAGGTGGTGCTCAAGGAGGGCCGGCCGTACGCCGGGCTGGACATGTCCGGCCGCGACGCGGTGGCCCGGATCGCCCACGAGCGCGACATCCTGCAGCGCCTCGACGGCCTCGACGTCGTCCCGCGGGTGCACGACCACTTCACGCTCGGCGACCACCACTTCCTGGTCCAGGAGTTCGTCGACGCGAACCCGCTGCAGCGTGAGCTGGTCCGGCGCTACCCGCTGACCCGCCCCGACGCTTCGCAGGCCGAGCTGGCCCAGTACGCCGAGTGGGCGACCAAGATGGTCGACGACGTCCAGCACGCGGTGAGCGAGCTGCACGGCCGCGGTGTGGTCTTCTGCGACCTGCACCCCGACAACGTGCTGCTGAGCACCGGCGACCGGCTCGTGCTGATCGACTTCGAGGTCGCGACGCTCGCCGAGGACCAGGCCCGCTCCGCGCTCGCCCACCCCGGTTACGCCGCTCCCGGCGACCGGCAGGGCCCGGACGTCGACCTGTACGCGCTGGCCTGCATCGCGCTCGGCCTGTTCGCGCCGCAGGCGACGATGCTGCTGCACCTGCACCCCGGCAAGGCGTTCCAGCTGGCCGACATGATCGCCGAGACCTTCGGAGTCCCGCGGGCGACGCTCGACACCGCCGTCCGGACGATCGTCGGCCCGGACGTCACCGAGGACCCGGCGATGGCGGCGCTGCCGCTGCCCGGCCGCGCGCCCTGGACCGACGTCCGCGACTCTCTGACCGAGGCGATCGTCGCCAGCGCCACACCCGAGCGCGACGACCGGCTGTTCCCCGGCGACATCGCCCAGTTCCGGCCCGGCGGCGGGATCAACCTCGCGACCGGCGCGGCCGGCGTGCTCTACGCGCTGGCGACGACCGGCGCGGGCCGCTTCCCGGCGTACGACGACTGGCTGCGCGAGCACGCGAAGACCACCGAGATCGGCCCCGGCCTGTACGACGGGCTGCACGGTGTCGCGCACGTCCTCGACGAGCTCGGGTACCGCCAGGACGCGCTGGACGCGATCGAGCTGACCCTGGCCGACGACTTCGGCAGCCGCGAGCTGGGCCTGCACTCGGGCCTGGCCGGCATCGGGCTCAACCTGCTGCACTTCGACGAGCCCGGGCTGCAGACCACCGCGACCCGCGTGCTCGACCTGGTCGCGGACCGGCTCGGCGACGTCACCGACGTACCGGAGCTGAGTGGCGAGGGGAAGCCGCGGGCCGGGCTGATGTACGGCTCGTCCGGACCGGCGCTGTTCTTCCTGGCGGCGTACGAGCGGACCGGTGACACCGGGCTGCTGGACTTCGCGGAGACCGCCATCCGGCAGGACCTGCGTCGCTGCGTCCGTACGCCGGAGGGCATGCTCCAGGTCAACCAGGGCTGGCGCACGCTGCCGTACCTGGAGGAGGGCTCGGCCGGCATCGCGCTGGTCCTCAGCCGCTACCTGCAGCACCGGCCGGACGAGGAGCTCGCTGCCGACCTGGCTGCGCTCCGCCTGGTCACCCGCTGCTCCTACTACGTGCAGCCCGGCCTCCTGATGGGTCGCGCCGGACTGCTGCTCGCTGCCGCCCAGCTGGGCGACAGCACCGACGACCTGGTTCGCGGACTCGGCTGGCACGCGCTGCCGTACGAGGGCGGACTGATCTTCCCCGGCAACCAGTTGCTCCGTCTCTCGACGGACCTGGCCACCGGATCGGCCGGCGTCCTGCTGGCACTGGGAACCGCGCTGCACGAGCGGCCGGTCTCCCTCCCGTTCCTCGGACCTCCCCAGTGGTCCGAGTCATCATCCCTACTCACACCGAAGGAGGTGTAGACAAATGGCACTTCTCGACCTTCAGGGTCTGGAGACCCCGGGTTACGGTCACGGCGGCCACCACCACGGCGGCTCCACGCTGACCGTGCTGGGCTGCGGTTCCCAGCGTCCGAGCAACCTGAGCCTCGTGCTCTGCCACTGATCGGACCCGAGTTTTCTCGAGGTTTCCGAAGGCCCGGGGGCGGGCGGCAACTCCCGCCCCCGGGCCGACCTTCGTTCTGGGAGGTACTGATGGACTACCCGTACGCCGAACGGCTGCCGCTGGTCGAGCAGCTGCACGGGCAATCCGTCGCCGATCCCTACCGCTGGCTCGAGGACTCCTCCTCGCCGCAGACCCGGCAGTGGCAGGCCGCGCAGGACGAGCTCTGGCTCTCGTACGCCGCTTCGCTGCCGACCCGTTTCACCTTCCGCAGCCGCGTGAAATCCTTGTCCGCGGTCGGTTCCGTCTCCGCACCGGTCTGGCGCGGCGACCGCTGCTTCCTGCTCCGCCGTGAGCCCGGTCAGGACCACCCGGTCCTCACCGTCGACGGCGTCGAGCTGCTCGATCCCGCGAAACTCGACCCGAGCGGACTGACCACGCTCGACTCCTGGCAGCCGTCGCCCGACGGGTCGCTCGTGGCGTTCCAGGTCTCGCGCGGCGGCTCCGAGGAATCCGTGCTGCACGTGCTCGACGTCGCGACCGGCGTACTGGTCGAGGAGCCGATCGACGGCTGCCGGTACTCGCCGATCGCGTGGCTGCCGGACGGGAAGTCCTTCTACTATGTGCGATTCCGGCAGTTCCTGCTGCACGCCGTCGGCGGAACGGACGAGCCGGTGCTCACCGGCGAGGCGTCGTACGGGCTGGATCTGAGCGCCGACGGGCGCTGGCTGACGATCTCGGCGTCCCGCGGGACCAGCAACGATCTCTGGCTCGCCGACCTGCGCGCCGGCGACGCACCTCAGCCGCTGCAGCTCCCCGGCGACGCGATCACGCTGATGTCGGTCGGCCACGACGGCCGCCTGTACGTCGTCACGACCGACGGCGCACCGACCGGCCGGATCTGCGTCGGCGACCCGGAGAACCCGCTGGTCTGGCACGACTACGTGCCCGCCGACCCCGAGGCGCCGCTGAGCAGCCTGGCCGTGCTCGACAAGGTCGTCCTGGTCGGCCGCACCCGCGGCACGATCGGCGAGATCGCGATCCACGACCTGGTCACCGGGCGGCACCTCGGCGAGGTCCCACTGCCGGGCCACGGCTCGATCGGCTCACTGACCGCCCGACGCGAAGGCGGCCACGAAGCCTGGTTCTCCTACACCGACAGCGTCACGCCCGCGGCGATCTACTCGTACGACGCCCTGACGGCCGAGACGTCGCTGTGGTCCTCGACCACCGCACCCACGGTCGAGGCCACCACAACCGTCGTTCCGTTCCGCTCGGCCGATGGCACCGACCTGGAGATGCTCGTCATCGCCACCCCCGGCGACGGCACCCCGCGCCCCACGATCCTCTACGGCTACGGCGGTTTCGGTCAGTCCCTCACCCCGACGTACTCCGCCTTCGCCCTCGCCTGGGTGGAAGCGGGCGGCGTCTTCGTCACCGCCACCCTGCGCGGCGGCGGCGAGCGCGGCGCCGACTGGCACCGGGCCGGCATTCTCGACCAGAAGCAGAACGTCATCGACGACTTCCTGGCCGCCGCCGGGCACCTGATCGCCGAGGGCTGGACGACCACAGCTCAGCTGGGCGCGTGCGGAGAATCCAACGGTGGCCTGCTGGTCGGCGCCGCCGTCACCCAGCGCCCCGATCTCTTCGGCGCCGCCGTCTGCTCGGCGCCGCTGCTCGACATGGTCCGCTACGAACTCACCGGCCTCGGCGAACGCTGGGTCCCCGAGTTCGGCTCGGCTTCGGACCCCCAGCAGCTGAAGACCTTGCTGGGCTACTCGCCCTACCACCACGTCAGCGACCGGCCCTACCCCGCGATCCTGTTCACCACCTTCGCCAACGACACCCGCGTGGATCCCTTGCACGCAAGGAAGATGTGCGCCGCCCTCCAGCACGTCTCCCCCAACCCTGTCCTGCTGCGGACCGAGGCGGACTCCGGCCACGCCACCGGCAGCGCGAGCAAGGGCATCGCGCTCGCCGCCGACCTACTCGCCTTCCTCGATCGGCAGTTGCGGTGAACGTCGGCGACGTCGTCCGGCACAGCGGCAAGTGGCTCCCGGTGATCGCGCTGGCATCCCTCGGGGGCAGCTGCGTCGCCCTCGCTCTCCCGTCGGTGCTCGGCCGCTCGGTCGACGCCATCGTCGCCGGCCACGGCTACGACCAGTGGCTGAGCGTCGCCGCCGGATTGGTTGCTCTGGGCATCATCTGCTCGCTGGTCGACGTCTTCGCGGGCACCGCCGCGGTCGCCGGTACGACGGCTTGGCTGCGCCACGGCCTGGTCCGCCACGTCGTCCGCGGCGGCCCCGAAGGCACCCGCGACTTCGAGACCGGCGACCTGGTCAGCCGCGTCTCCGGCAACGCGGTCGACGCCGCCCAAGCCGGCCCCGCGCTGGTCAGCGCGTTCGCCGCGATCCTCCCACCAGCAGGCAGTCTCGTCCTGCTCGCGCTGATCGATCCCTGGCTCGCCGCGGCCTTCTTCGGCGGCGTCCTGCTGGTCATCGGCGTCCTGTTCGTCTTCGCCCGCCGTACGGCGCAGATCAGCCTTGCCTACCAGGAGACCCAGGGCCAGCTCGCCGGCCGCCTCACCGAGGCCCTCACCGGCATCCGCACGATCCTCGCCGCCGGCACCACCGCCCGCGAGGAGCAGCGCGTCCTCACCCTGCTCCCCGAGCTGCACAAGCACGGCCTGCTCACCTGGAAGGTCCTCGCCCGCTCGGGCGCGCAGGCCGCGATCGTCGGCCCGCTGGTCCTGGTCGCCGTGCTCGCCGTCGGCGGCCTGCAGTTGGTCGCGGGCCGGATCACCGCCGGAGAGCTGTTCGCCGCCGGCCAGTACGCCGTACTGGGGGCCGGTCTCGGCAGTCTGACCGGTGTCATCGGTGAGATCGCCCGAGCGAAGGCCGGGATCCGCCGCGCGGGCGAGATCTTCGCGATCGAGTCCGTTCCGCACGGCACCCTCCCGCTGCCGCCCGGGCCGGGCCAGCTGCGCTTCGAGGCCGTCACCGTCGTCGCGGGCGACACCACCCTGCTGTACGACGTGAACCTCGAGATCCCCGGCGGCGCGACGGTCGCCGTGGTCGGCCCGAGCGGCGCGGGCAAGTCCGTGCTCGCCGCGATCGCCGCGCGGCTGCGCGACCCGTCGTACGGGCAGGTGCTGCTGGACGGCGTACCGCTGCAGGCCGTGCACCGGCGCTCGCTGCGCAACGCGGTCGGCTGCGCGTTCGAGCGCCCGACGCTGGTCGGGACGACGATCGGCGACGCGATCTCGCCGAACCCGCTGAGCACCGTCCGCACCCTGGCCGCGGCGCGCGCGACGCACGCCCACGACTTCGTCAGCCGGCTTCCCCGCGGCTACCGCACTCCATTGCCCGAGGCACCTATGTCGGGTGGCGAACGGCAGCGGCTCGGCCTGGCCCGGGCCTGGTCCGCGCACCGCCTGCTGGTCCTCGACGACGCGACGTCGAGCCTCGACACCGCGACCGAGATGCAGATCAGCCGCACGCTCACCGAGGACAAGCACCACCGGACCCGTCTGATCGTCACCCACCGCCCGGCGACCGCGGCTCGCGCCGACCTGGTCGTCTGGCTCGACCACGGCACCGTCCGCGCCACCGCCCGGCACCGCGACCTGTGGCACCTCTCGGAGTACCGCGAGGTCTTCGGATGAGGCCGCAACTCGCGTACGGCCTGCAGGCGCTCAGGAATCGTTCGACCCTGAAACTCGCCCTCTGGTCGATCCCGGAGATCCTCCCCACCGCGATCTACGGCGTCGCGGTCGCGCAGGCCACAGACAGCTTCCTCGCCGGGCACGCCTGGCAGGGCATCGCCTGGCTGGCCGGGCTCGTCCTCACCGCCTGCTTCGGCGCGGCCGGCGCCCACCAGGTCTACGGCCGCCTCGGTGAGCTCGTCGAGCCCCTCCGCGACGACCTCGTCCGCCGAGTCGTCGGCAGCGCGCTGCACACCGGCGACCCGGCCGCCGTCGCGCGCCTGAACCGGCAGGTCGAGATCGTCCGCGACACCTTCGCCGGGCTCGTGCTCGTGATCCGCAGCTTCGCCGTCACGCTCGTCGGCGTCCTGGCCGGGCTGCTCTCGCTCGCACCCGCGATCGCGGGGTTCGTCGTACCGCCTTTCCTGCTGGGCTTTCTGGCGTCGCTCGCGGTGCTCGGCCTCGCTGCCGACCGCGTCCGTGCCTCGCTGCAGGCGGACGAGGATCTCGCCACCAGCGCCGGGATGACCTTCAGCGGCGTCCGCGACCTCACGGCGACCGGCTCGGAGGAGTTCGCCGAGTTCCTGACCGGCCGGCCGATCGAGGCCCAGGCCAACGCCGAACGCGCCCTCGCCCGCGTCGCCGCCCTCCGCACGCTCTGCTTCGCCATCGGCGGCTGGGCGCCGCTCCTGATCCTGCTCGCCGCCGGCCCGTGGCTGGTCGGCCGCGGAGTCTCGACCGGAACGCTGCTCGGCGGCCTCACGTATGTCCTGGTCGGCCTGCAGCCCGCGCTCAACACGGTGATGGGCGCGCTCGGCGACAGCGGTCTCCGGTACGTCGTGACGCTCGGCCGCATCCTCGCGGTGCAGTCCACCCCGCCGGCTCCGCGCACGGAACCCCCCTCGACCTTCGCCGTCCACACCAGCGGACTGACTTTCGCGTACGGCCCCGCCGCCGAACCCGTCATCGAGGACCTGCACCTGACCATCCCCGAGGGCGAGCACCTCGCCGTCGTCGGCCCGAGCGGTATCGGCAAGTCCACGCTGGCCGGTCTGATCTGCGGCATGCTCCAACCGACCGGCGGTGTCGTGCAGCTGGGCGGCGTACCGGCGGAAGCCGTCGCCCCCGACACCCGCGTCCTGATCCCGCAGGAGGCGTACGTCTTCAGCGCCACCGTCATGGACAACCTCGATTACCTGCTGCCCGACGCGACCCGGTCGGAGGTCCAGCAGGCGATCGACGCCGTCGGCTCCGGCGCGCTCGTCGACCGGATCGGCGGGCTCGACGCCCAGGTCAGGCCGAACGAGTTGTCCGCCGGGGAACGCCAGCTGATCGCGCTCACCCGCGCGTACCTGTCGCCCGCGCCGCTCGTCGTACTGGACGAGGCGACCTGCTACCTCGACCCCGAGGCCGAGCGCCGGGCCGAGGAGGCGTTCGCGACCCGCGGCGGCACGCTGATCGTGATCGCGCACCGGATCAGCTCGGCGCTGCGGGCCCGGCAGATCCTCGTGATGGACGGCAACCGCGCCACGCTCGGCACGCACAGCAGCCTGCTCAGCACCTCACCGCTCTACCAGGAGCTGCAGGGGCACTGGAACCCGACGGAAGCGGGGCTTCAGATCCAGCCCGCGTCCTGAGCCTTCCGGATCGCCTCGATCCGGCTCCGCGCACCGGTCTTCGCGAGGATCCGGGACAGGTAGTTGCGGACCGTGCCCGCGCTCAGGCTCAGCGTCCGGGCGACCTCCTGCGCGGTCGCGCCGGTGGTCACCTGCCGCAGTACCTCGCACTCGCGGTCGGTGAGCGGGTTGTCCCCGGCCCGCAGCGCGGCGACAGCCAGCCGTACGTCGACCACCGGCAAGCCCTTGGCGACGTCACGCACCGCCTCGACCAGCTGCTCGGTGGTCGCGTCGGTCGCCAGCAACCCGATCCGCGGCGCCTGCTTGACCAGCGCCATGCTGGTCGCGGCGATCGCCTCGTGGTCGACCAGCACCAGCACACCGCGCCCGGTCAGCTTGCGGCACAGCTCCTCGATCCCGACCTTGCCGGGCAGTTGTGCGTCGAGCACCACCACCTGTGGACGCAGCCGGACCGAGGCCAGGACCTCGTCGGACCGGTCCAGCTCGGCCATCACGTCGAGGTCGGACTCCTTGGACAGCACCGCGGCCAGTGCTCCACGCACCAACGTGCCGCGATGGCCGAGTACGACTCGGATCACCGCATGCCCCCATCAATCGTTTGCCTCAGCTGCGGGCCCTCCCGGCCCGCTTCTGTCCAACGATCGAGACGCGGCGATGTGACGGACAGATTTTCACTTTCACTTCCGCGACGGCGCCGAAATCACGCTCCGGAGCGCCTCGAAAGGACCCCGGAAACCGTTCTGTTGTTGGCCTTTCGCTACCTCAGAGACAGAAAAAATCCGGGGCAGATTCCGATCTGCCCTTGCGGATCGCGCCCCGGTCACGCACGATGGCTCGGTCGCTTCGTTATCTCGACGTGACCATTCGGACGCTGTCCCGTGACCGAACGGGACCGGCCGGGTGTTGTCCCCTGCACCCCCGGAAGGGAGTGGTACCTCACCAGACTGTGGAGCCCGGTACGGCGCCGGCACTGACCGGAAGCCATGGCCCGAGCCTCACGCACAGGTGACGACCACCTTCGTTCCGCCGTCGTTCACGCACTTGCGGCCGCGGGACTCTCGGGGAAGTGCGCACGCGGCTGAGTCGGCCGGGCTGGAGTAGTTCACCATGCCCAGCTCATGAGGAGCAGATTCTGATGTCCAAAGCTCGACACGCCCGACCCCGGCGAAGTACCCGCCGGATCGTCCGGACCCTGTCCGTCGCCGGTCTCGGCGCCGGAATCACCGCGGCCGGCGCCGGTGCCGCGTTCGCGGCCGACTACACGGTGAAGCCTGGGGACACCCTCTCCGAGATCGCGCAGGCCAACGGTGCCGACTGGCACCAGCTGGCCCGGCTGAACAATCTCGACAACCCCGACCTGATCCTGATCGGCCAGACGCTCGAGCTCGACGGCGCGCCCAAGGCGACCGTGACCGAGCGCCGTTCGCCCAAGGCCAAGCCGAAGGCCGACCGCTCGCCGCGCAAGACGCAGGAGCGCACCGAGCGCAAGCCGCGCACCACCCGCTCGAAGTCCGGCGGTGGCGCGACGAGCGTGTCGATGAGCGCCGCGTGGCGCAAGGTCGCCCAGTGCGAGTCGGGCGGTAACCCGCGGGCGGTGAACCCGTCGGGCAAGTACCACGGTCTGTTCCAGTTCGACCGGGCCACCTGGCGCAGCGTCGGTGGTTCCGGCGTCGCCTCGCAGGCCTCGGCCGGCGAGCAGCTGATGCGGGCCAAGAAGCTGTACGCCCAGCGCGGCGCCTCGCCGTGGCCGGTCTGCGGCCGCTTCCTGCGCTGACCCTGTCGCACCAGAAGCTGGTACGGCGAACGGTGGTGCCGATCGCGGATCGGCACCACCCTTCGTTTGTCAGCAGCAGAGCGTTCGTCCGTCGTCAGCGGCTGAGGACGAGCATCTCGTCGGCGCCGACCTGGAACTCGTACGGCACCTTGCGGATCTCCGACCGCACCTCGCCGAGCTCCTCGAGCAGCTCCGGCAGGTACTCCACCGGCTCGCCCGCGCCCATCTTCACCAGCGGGAAGATCCGCACCTCCGAGCGCGACACCCGGATCAGCTCCCGCAGCGCCACCAGGTGCCAGTCGCGGTCGTACTTCTCCGCCCACGTGAACAGCAGGTGCGAGCTCAGCACCAGGTCGAAGCGCCGGTCCGGGAACGGCAGCTCGGGCAGGCTCCCGGGCACGTAGCAGTCCGGCGCCTCGGAGACGTGGGTGAGGAACCGGTCCGCAGCGTCGATCCGCAGCTCGTCGCGCCGCTCGGGCGATCCGTACCAGTGCCAGACGAAGCTCGCCGCGTGGTGGTCCACGATCCCCGACCCGGCCGGCAGGCTGCGCCGTACGGTGTCGACCAGCTCCGCGGCCGGCAGCTCGTAGGCCGGGTCGACCGCGACCGCGTCGACGCCCCGGGCCGCGGCCTCGGCGGTGAAGCCGGCCCCTCCCGCGCAGCAGTCGAGCACGGACTCGGGGAGTTCGGTCAGATCGAACATCGCCTCGTACTCGGCGTACGAGCGTGATGTCACCAGCACGGGTCTACCTCTCGACGGCGGTCCTGTTCAGCCGGCGGTCGAGCAGCATCGCCCCGAACGCCAGAGCCAGGAAGAGTAGCGCGACGAACAGACAGTTCAGCAAGACCTTTCCGTAGCCGAGATCGTCGGCGTCGACGAACGGGTACGGCCAGAAACCGATCGCGGCACCGCGGATCAGCGTGAAGACCAGCCAGAGCAGCGGGAACGCGATCGACCAGCCGACGATCGCGGGACCGGTCCGGCCGCGCGGGCCGAACAGCAGCCAGCCGAGGACACCGAGCAGCGGTGTCGCGGTGTGCAGCAGGAAGTTGGCGACCGCGGCGCCGCCGGTGAAGTCGGCCAGTGCGTTCAGCGCCACCCAGTAGACGATGCCGGTGACGGCGATGCAGAGGACGCCGTTCAGCCGCAGCGTCCGGAACAGGGTCGAGTCGCGGTCGGTGCCGGCGGCGAGCAGCAGCGTCGTGCCGCCGAGCAGCAGGTTCGACAGGATCGTGAAGTAGGCGAACACGTTGAAGACCCGGTCCGGGTTGTCCGGGAAGAAGCCACCGGTCGAGGTCGCCGTGACGACCAGCTGGACGATGATCCCGGCGATCACCGCCGCCGCCGTCACCGCGTGACCGATCTTTGCGATCGTGGCCCGCCCCGCACCGGACTTCGTCATGACCGAAATCTACGGCGCGCGGGCGGGCCGGTGCGGGATCTCAGGCGTTGAGCTTCTGCTGCGGTTCGGTCTCTTCGACGTCGCCGGTGTAGCTGAACGACACGATCGCGTCGATCACCAGCACGATCGTCCAGGACCAGGCCGGGCCGAGCAGCGCGTCGTACCCCTGGCCGGACAGCAGGCCGAGGCCGATCATCACGCCGCAGCCCACGGCGTACGCGAGCAGGTGGCGGTACCAGCCCTGGCGCTCGAAGCGGGCCCTCTCGCGGGTGCCCTTCCGCGGCTTGTACGGCCGCGGTCCACCGGCCAGCTTGTACGCCGCCCAGCCGTCGGCCCACTGCAGCGTGCGATGCCCGAAGCCGACGCTGACGCCGATGAAGATCGCGGCCAGCGAGTGCTTGAACGACGGCTCCCCACCACCGCGGATGTCGATCACGCTGGCGACCAGCATCACGACGTCGACCAGCGGCACCGCGACCAGGAACGCCATCCCCAGCTTCGGCAGCCGCAGCAGGTAGCGGGTGCCGAGCCCGGCGGCGAGCAGCACCCAGAAGCCGATCTCGCACGCGGCGATCACTGCGAGCAGCACGATCTTGCCCTCCTTGTTTTGACACGACTGTGTTTGTACGTGTTTCGACCATAACACAGCTGTGCTAAAAAGGGGTATGCCGAAAATCGTCGACCACGACGCCCGCCGCGAGGAGATCGCCCAGGCGCTGTGGCGCGTGGTCCGCCGCGACGGCGTCCGCGCCGCCTCGGTCCGCACCGTCGCCGCCGAGGCCGGCTGGTCGGCCGGCGCCGTCCGCTACTACTTCCCCGACCAGGACGGCCTGCTCAACTTCGCGATGGACCTGGTCTCCCAGCGCGTGCACGCCCGGGTGTCCGCCCTCGACCCGACCGGTACGCCGACCGAGATCGTCCTGCGCTACCTGGAGGAAGTGATCCCGCTCGACCCCGAACGGCTGGCCGAGTTCGACATCTGGCTGTCGTTCACCGCGCAGGCCCAGGCCGAGAGCGGCGCCGGCGGTCTGCGGCAGCACCTCGGCCCGGTCAACGACGGGCTGCGCAGCCTGTGCCGGCAGCTGCTCGAAGCACTGGCTCGGGGCGACGCGCTACGGCCGGGTCTCGACCTCGAGCTCGAGACCGAACGGCTGCACGCGCTGATCGACGGGATCTCTTTGCACGTGACACTTCAGCCCGAGGTGACCACCGCGACGCGCGTCCGCGAAGTACTGGCGGCGCACCTGCGGTCGCTGCATCCGTGAGGGCCGTCTCACCTGCTGGCTGATGCCGGACAACCGATGGTCAGACCCTGACCAAAACCTTGCTCTGCGTGGCACCATCCACGGTATGCAGACCGAGGGGGTGATCGTCGTCAGCGGAATCACGGCGGCGGGCAAGTCGACGGTCTCGCAACTGCTCGCCGAACGGTTCCAGTACGGCGTGCACCTGCGCGGCGAGGTGTTCCGCCGGATGATCGTCAGCGGCCAGGCGCCGGCCGACGCCGAGCACGGCGAAGAAGCGCAGAAACAGCTGAAGCTGCGTTACCGGCTGGCCTGCCAGGCCGCCGACGGGTACGCGCAGGCCGGCTTCACCGTCGTACTGCAGGACGTCGTGGTCGGTGAACTGCTGCGCGAGTTCCTGGAGAACATCCAGAGCCGGCCGCGCTACCTCGTCGTACTGACGCCTCGGCCTGATGTGATCTCGGACCGGCTGGGTGGGTTGTCGGTCGACGAGCTCGACTACGAGCTGCACGCGTTCAGCCCACGGCGCGGGTTGTGGCTGGACAACTCCGACCTCTCGCCGAACGAGACCGTCGACGCGATCCTCGGGCGGCTGGACGAGGCCAAGTTCGACTAGCCGGTCTCGACTGGTCGGCGCGGTTACCGGGGCGTAGTTTGGCTGGATGGCAGCCACCGTGCGCAGGACCTCGTGCAACTTGTGTGAAGCCATCTGCGGCGTGCTCGTCACGATCGACGACGGCCGCGTCACCGACATCCGCGGCGACGAGTCCGACCCGCTGTCGCGCGGGCACATCTGCCCGAAGGCCGTCGCGCTGAAGGATCTGCAGGAGGATCCTGATCGGCTGACGACACCGGTACGGCGTACTGCTTCCGGGTGGGAGCCGCTCGGATGGTCGGAGGCTTATGCGTTGGTGGCCGATCGATTGCTGGCGATCCAGAAGGCTTCTGGCCGCAATGCTGTCGGCGTGTACCTGGGAAACCCGAACGTGCACAGCCTCGGCGCGATGACGCACATGCCGACTGCCTTGCGGCTGCTGCGGACGCGGAACCGTTTCAGCGCGACGTCGGTGGATCAGCTGCCGCACATGCTCGCGTCGTACCTGCTGTACGGGCATCAGCTGATGGTGCCGGTCGCGGACATCGACCGGACGTCGTACCTGCTGATGCTCGGGGCGAACCCGTTGGCGTCGAACGGGAGCATGATGACGGCGCCGGGGTTCGGGCGGCGGTTGAAGGAGCTGCGGCGGCGCGGTGGACGGGTGGTGGTGATCGATCCGCGGCGGACGGAAACGGCGGCGGTCGCGGACGAGCATCACTTCGTTCGGCCGGGGACGGATGCGGCGTTCCTGCTGGCGTTGATCCATCAGGTGATCGCAGACGGGCCCGCGAAGGAAGGCGCTGCGGAGGGCGGCGGCCTCAGCGTCGCGCCCTACGTGGACGGGCTCGACGCGGTGGAGGCGGCGGTTGCCGAGTGGACGCCCGAGCGGGTCGCTGAGGCTACCGGGATTCCGGCCGACGTGATCCGGCGGATCGCTCACGAGTTCGCGTCGGCTGATCGCGCGGCTTGTTACGGGCGGGTCGGGGTGTCGACGCAGCAGTTCGGCGCGGTCTGCCAGTGGGCCGTGCAGGTGCTCAACATCATCACCGGCAACCTCGACCGGCCCGGCGGGACGATGATCCCGCGGCCGGCCGTCGACACCCTGCGCGGGATCGGGCGCGGCCACACCGGCGCGTGGTCGAGCCGCGTGCGCGGCCTGCCGGAGTTCGGCGGCGAGCTGCCGGTCTCGGTGCTGGCCGAGGAGATCCTGACTCCCGGTGACGGCCAGATCCGCGCGATGGTGACCGTCGCGGGGAACCCGGTGCTGTCGACGCCCAACGGCCGGAAGCTCGACGAAGCCCTCGACGGCCTGGAGTTCATGGTCGCGATCGATCCGTACATCAACGAGACCACCCGGCACGCGGACGTGATCCTGCCGCCGACGCCGCCGCTGGAGCGCGACCACTACGACCTGGCGTTCCACCAGCTCGCCGTACGGAACACTGCGCGGTGGAACTCCGCCGTGCTGCCGCGGGCCGCGACAGCTCGCCACGACTGGGAGATCTTCCGGGACCTCGGGCTGGAGCTGCTCGACCGTCGCCCCCGGTCGCGGCAGAAGCTGCTCGCGTCCGCGCGCCTGCGGCTGTCGCCCGCGCGCGTGGTCGACCTCGGACTCCGGATCGGCCCGTATCGCCTGTCACTGCGCAAACTCCGCAAGTCGCCCGGCGGCATCGACCTCGGCCCCCTGCAACCGGCTCTCCCCGGCGCTCTCCACACCCGCGACAAACGCATCGACCTCGCCCAACCAGCCGTCCTCGACGAACTCCCCCGCCTCGCCGCGCACTTGGTTGCCACCAGCAACACTGACGACCTGGTTTTGATCGGTCGCCGCCACCTGCGCAGCAACAACTCCTGGATGCACAACTCCGCCCGCCTGGTGAAGGGCAAACCGCGCCACCAGCTGCTGATGAACCCGGCCGACCTCGAGCACCGCTCCCTGACCGACGGCGAGCTGGTCGAGGTCACCTCCGCCGCCGGCTCCATCGCCGTGGAGGTTGCCGCAAGCAACGACATGATGCCCGGCGTGGTCAGCCTCCCGCACGGCTTCGGCCACGACCTGCCCGGGGTCCGCCTGACCGTCGCCAGCCAGGTCCCCGGCGCCTCGGTGAACGACCTCACCGACGACGCCGTCACCGACGCCCTCGCCGGTACGGCGACGCTGAACGGCGTACCGGTGAAGGTCTCAGGCGCGCGGCGGACCTGACGGCACCTTGTCAGACCCGCGGCGGGCCTGAGCTGTCGCGGATCACCAGTACCGGCGTCGAGTACAAGTGCGCTTCGGGCGCGGCCCCGTCGAGCAGCCCGAACAGCCGCGTCGCCACCTCCGCGCCGTACGCGACGATGTTGTGGCTCATCGCGGTGAGCGTCGGATGCGTGATCCGGCACAACGCCGAGTCGTCCCAGGCCACCAGCGTCACATCATCCGGCGACCGCAGCCCGAGCCCGTTGACCACCGACAACCCCGCAACGGCCATCAGATCGTTGTCGTAGATGATCGCCGTCGGCGGCTTCTCGGCCGTCATCAGCTCCCGCGTCGCCGCAGCGCCTTCCTCACCGGAGAAGTCCGTGTGCCGAATCCGCAACTGCACACCGAGCCGCCGCCCGACAGCGGCGTACGCCTGATCCCGAATCCATACATGCCCGTGCTCCGGCGGCCCCGCGACCCGAGCGATCACCTTGTGCCCCAGCGATGCGACGTGCTCAACGGCGGCGTTCATCGCCGACCGCCCATCGGTCCACACCGACGTCAGCCCATTAGCAAGCACCGGATCCCCCACGATCACCGCCGGCAACTCAAGCTTCCGCAACAACGGAATCCGAGGATCATCAACCCTCAAGTCGACAACGATGACCCCATCCACGCGCCGCTCAGCAGCCCACTTCCGATAGGTGGCCATCTCCTCAGCCAAATCCGGCACCACCTGCAACGCCAGCGCATAGGACTTCTCCCCCAGCACCGACTCAACCCCACCCACAAACCCCATGTAGAACGGCTCTTCACTCAACGTCTTGGCAGTCCGAGCCAGCACCAACCCGAACGTCTCACTCCGAGCCGCCGACAATTGCCGAGCAGCCCGATTGGGCACCCACTCCAACTCCTCGGCCACCTTCAGCACCCGAGCCCGAGTAGCCTCCGAAACCCCCGGCTGGTTGTTCAACGCGTACGAAACCGCACCCTTGGAGACCCCGGCCCGTCGAGCGATCTCCTTGATGGTCACACGGCCCACGACGAGCCTCCTTCGAACGGGCGGTCCGAACCGTGACGGGCGGCTCGGCAGACCCACATTCTGCGCCGCCGGCCACTGTCTGTCTGCAGGTCACCGCATTCCATCACGCACAGCGACCATTTGATCAAACCTCAGGCGCACGGAGATCTCTTTTCACCTGTCGATCACGGTCAGAAGTCCGATCAATAGTTGGTGAAGAGTGAAGTTCAGCGGAAGATGACCGCTTGACGACGGTGAGACATCGGATGTTCACTGCCCGAGAGCAACCTGTATACACCTTCATCCTCCCCGCCCCGGAAGGTGCTCCATGAAGTTGACCCGGCTCCTGCTGCCTGTGCTCCCGGTCCTTCTCCTCGTGCCGCCGGCGCCGGCGACCTCAGCCGCCGCCGCGCCGGGCGATGTCGCGTTCTCGGCGTCCTCGGGCCGGCTCGACGTCGACCACGCCGGCTACCTCGCCAAGCACGACATCGTCTACAACCGGCCGAACACCAACCCCGCGCACGCCCTGACCGTCGGGAACGGGCGGACGGGAGCGATGGCGTGGCAGGCGGCCGGCCTGACCATGCAGGTGTCCAACGTGGACGCCTCGCAGCAGACGGCGTTCGGCGCCGGGCTCGTGAACCTCTCGACCACTCCGGCGATGGAGTCCGGCTACAGCAGCTACGAACAGCGACTCTCGCTGTACGACGGAACACTCACCACCCGGTACGACTCCAACCGGACGGTGACCGTCATGGGCCGGCCCGGATCGGAGGTCATGGGCATCCACGTCGAGGACACCCGCGGCGGCGTCTCCGGCGTGACGCTCGAGTTGTCCCTGTGGGACGTCGCGAACCTCGGCAACAGCGGCGACGTCCCCAACCTCGACACCTGGCGCCAGGTCAGCAGCTACGCCGACTCGACCGGAGCTGGTATCAGCCGCGGGCAGGCCGACCCACAGAACTTCGGCTACACCCTCGCCGCGACTGTCGAGGGGACGGGTTACACGGCCTCGGTGGTGAACAACAGCAAGGTACGGCTCACGATCCAGCCGTCGTCGAGCTACACCGTCTGGTTCACCGCGAGCACGCGCCTCAACGCTTCCGGCCACGACTCGGTGAACGCCGCCCGGAGCGCCTTGGCAGCGGCCAAGACCGACGGGTACAGCAAGTCCCTGACCGACTACCGCAACTGGTGGCACTCCTTCTGGGGCCGTTCGTTCGTGCAGTACGGCGGCCTCGGTGGTGACGCCGACTACCTCGAGAACGTGTACTACCTGTCGACCTACATGATCGCCGCCGGGGGACGAGGCAACTACCCGTTCCACTTCATCAACGGCGTCTTCCGGTCCACCGCGGACCAGGCGAAGTGGAGCAACGGCTACTGGTACTGGAACCAGCGGGACGTCTACAACTCGTTCCTCGCGTCCAACCACGTCGACCTGCTCGACACCTTCAACCGGCTGTACAGCCGGAACTACGGTGCCCTGAAGTCCCTGACGCAGTCCCGGTTCGGGATCGACGGCCTGTGGGTGCCGGAAACGATGGGCTGGGACGGCAACGCTCGCGGAACGGTGAACAGCGACTTCACCAAGAACATCTACACGACGGGCTACCAGGCGGCGTACAACATGTACCTGCGGTACCGGTACACCAACGATGCCGGATACCTGCGGGACGTCGCGTACCCGTACGTCCGCGAGGTCACGAAGTTCTACTCGCGGATGCTGTCGGTGGACAGCGCGGGCAAGTACTACATGGCGAACTCCAACGCACACGAAACGTACTGGAACGTCCGCAACGCGATCACCGATCTCGCGGCCGTCCGAAGCCTGTTCCCGATCGCCGTCCAGGTGTCGACGCAGCTGGGTGTGGACTCCGGGCTGCGACCGGAGTGGCAGCGGATCGTCGACAACCTGGTGCCGTACCCGCAGGCCAACGGCGCCTACCTGCCGCACCAGCCACCGGCGTCGCAGATCCGCAACGGGGAGAACGTCGCCAGCGAGCTGATCTGGCCGTACAACGTGACGGGGATCGGCGCGCCGGACTACCAGACCGCCCTGACCACGTGGAACAGCAGGCCGTTCCCGTACGGCAACGTGTGGGCCAACGACGCGGTCCAGGCCGCCCGCCTGGGCCTCGGCGACCAAGCTTTCGCCGGCATGAAGCGAATGCTCCAGCAGTACCAGAACTACCCCAACGGGCTCACGAGCAACACCAACGGTGTGTTCGAGTACCTCGGTGTCCACCTGTCGGCACTCAACGAGTCGCTCCTGCAGTCGTACAACGACACCGTCCGGGTCTTCCCGGCGGTGCCGGCCAACTCGTCGTTCGTCGGGAAGTTCACCCTGCTGGCGAAGAACGGCTTGGTCGTGAGCTCCGAACGCGAGGCCGGCGAAACGAAGTACGTGGGCATCCGGAGCCAGTGGGGTGCGACCGCACGGGTGGCGAACCCGTGGGGCACCCAGGAGATCCGTGTCCGGCGGACCTCGGACAACGCCGTGCTGCTGACCACGAGCGCCGCGCAGTTCGACTTCACCACGGCCACGAACGGGACGTACGTGGTCGAGCGCACCGCCAAACCGCTGAGCTCCTACACCACGACCAGGCTGACCGGCGCCCGCAACAACGGCGCCAAGACCCTGAGCGGTACCGCTTCGTCGCTCGGCCTGAACGCGAGTGGCGGCGGCCTGGTCAACAACACCGAAGGCACCTACGACAACAACTGGTTCCAGTCGACCGGCCGGGGCTACGGCGACTACAACGACGACGTGCACTACTCCACGACGGTCGACGCGGCCGCGTCGTACACCTTCACCGGCACCGGGATCCAGTACATCTCCGAGCGCAACGGTGACATGGGAACGGTGGATGTCTATCTGGACAACGTGTTCCAGGCGACCGTCGATCTGCGCAGCAGCACCCGGCAGGTGCAACAGGTGGTCTGGCAGCGCAGCGGGCTGTCCTCCGGTCGGCACACCATCCGCGTGGTCAACCGCAGTACGTCGGTCGGGATGATCGACGCGTTCAGAATCACCGCCTGACCTTCAGCGTGGTTGTCACGACCGCCCGATCGATCTCGGAGGCTTGAAGTTGTCCATGAACAGAATCTGCCGGCGATGGGGAACCACCGCCGCCGGACTGGCGGTACTGGGCGTTCTGACGGCGGTGGCACCTGCGGACGCCGACGTCCGGCCGGCGCCGGCCGCGACCAGCGGCTTCGTGGGGGTGACCTTCGGGTTCGACAGCGACACCCTCCGCGGGGCGCCGTACAACAACCAGGGCAGCCGGATCCACAACATCCCGATGTTCAGGCCGACCGGAGACCTGGCCGTCTTCTGGGACAACTACGTCGAGCAGCTGGTCAGCGCCGGAGTGGACTACGTCGCGGTCAACACCCGGGGCTTCGTGCCGGGCAGTGCGGTGCCCTCCGGGAGCGGAGACCCGCGCGGTCTCGGCGCGCTGGTCGCCGCGATCGATCGCCGCGGGGTCGCCGATCGGCTGAAGATCGCCGCGTTCGACGACACACCGGCGTCACTGACCGACAAGAAGAACCAGGTCAAGCATCGCACCGGCGGCTACGAGCCGAAGTTCGACCTCGCCGATCCCGACGGATCCGGCGAAGGCGGGTACCAGTACCTGTGGGAGAACAACCTGCGCGAGTTCTACCGGCAGGTTCCCGACACCCTGCGCTTCAAGGTCGACGGCCGGCCGCTGGTGCTGTCGTGGTCGATCGGTGACTTCGCGTTCACCAACCAGGGCAACGGCAACGCCGCCGAGCTCCTGCGGTACCTGCGGTCCCGGGCCCAGGCCGAGTTCGGGATCACCCCCTACCTCGTGGTCGACCAGAACTGGCTCCAGGAGGATCCGGCGGTCTCCGAGGTCGTCGACGGCGTCGACAGCTGGTTCACCGTGCCCGGCCCGGGCTCCAGCCTGACCACCTTCAAGAACAACACGTTCGGGGTGGCCGTGCCGGGATTCCGCTTCGTGTCCGGAAGCACGAACATGGTCATCGAACCTCGCCACGGCCAGGCCTATGCCGCGAACCTCGCCGCCACCGCCGGGTCCGGCGCCAAGATCACCCTGATCGAGGGGTTCACCGACTGGCAGGAGAACGCAGCCGTCCTGCGTACTGCCGAGGGAAGCTACGACCAGCGGCTGACCGACTACCCCAACCAGATGATCAACATCACCCGTCGCTACTCCCGGACCCCGTTCCCGTCGACCCTGCGGGTCGAGGCCGAGTCCGCCGACAGCGTCTTCGACACGACCGCGGCCAACACTCTGGGCACCTACCGCGACGGCAGCCTCGACGTCGAACGAACGCCGGACGCCGGTGGAGGGTGGAACGTCGGTGCCACCGCGGCCGGAGAATGGCTGGAGTGGAAGGAGCTGCCGCTCCAGGGTGACGTCCGGATGACCGTCAGGGTGGCCACTCCCAACCCCGGCGCGACGCTGCGCGTCGTGGTCGACGGAAAGCCAGGACCGACGGTCACGATTCCGGTGACCGGTGGTTGGCAGAACTACCGGACCGTCGAGGCGGGCGGTTTCTCGTTGCCGGCCGGCTCTCACCACACCGTCCGGGTCGAACTGCCGACCGGCAATCTCAACCTGAACTACTGGACCGCGAACTCCTGAGCCGGTGACGGTGCTGCGGTGCCGGTCGTGCTCCTGATCGGCGGTAAGCGCTTGCTCAGATTGCCCGGACCCTGGTTGGACTCTGGTCCTGCCGGGGCATCCTGGGATAGTCTGCGGGGCGTTACTTAACCGGTTCGGTCAAGGATGTCGTGGGGACTCTGGGCAGCGGAGGAGCCATGGCGAACGAGGAGAGAAGCATGGTCGCAGTGGACAACCTGTCCCTTCAGCTCTACACCGTGCGGTACAAGCTGGAGGAGGACTTCGACGCCACCCTGGCTCGGATCGCCGAGATCGGGTACACCAAGGTGGAGCCGTTCGGGCTGGTGAATCTCGCCGCCCAGCTGGCCGACGCGCTGCCCAAGTACGGACTGTCGGCGCCGAGCACGCACGCGGGGCTGCTCCGGGACGACAACGGGCCGATCTTCGAGGCTGCCCAGCAGCTCGGGATCGGGACGGTCATCGACCCGCACACCGACCCGGCGCGCTGGCAGTCGGCGGACGAGATCAAGGTGATCGCCGAAGGGCTGAACGCCGCCGCCAAGGTCGGCGCCGAGCACGGCATCACCGTCGGTTACCACAACCACCACTTCGAGCTGGAGTCGGTGATCGACGGGGTGCACGCCCTGGAGATCCTGGCCGACCACCTGTCCGACGAGGTCATCCTCGAGGTCGACACCTACTGGGCCGCCGTCGGCGGTGCCGACGTACCGGCTCTGCTCGGGCGGCTCGGTGACCGGGTGAAGGCGCTGCACGTCAAGGACGGCGACGGCACCCTGGACAACAAGGCGCAGGTCGCGGTCGGCGACGGCACCATCGCCGTCAACGACATCCTGGCCGCCGCCCCGACGGCGCTGCGCGTGGTCGAGCTCGACGACTTCACCGGCGAGATCTTCGACGCGGTGGAGGGCAGCTTCCGCTACCTCACCGGGCAGGACCAGGCATGACCCAGGTCGGCGTAGGGGTCATAGGCGCCGGAGTCATCTCCGACGCCTACATCAAGAGCATGCAGAGCTTCCCGGACCTGAAGGTCGTCGCGATCGGCGACCTGCGCCCGGAGGCGGCCAAGGCGAAGGCCGAGGAGTACGGCATCGCGGCGCACGGCGGCCCCGAGGCGGTGCTCAACAACGCCGACGTCGAGATCGTCGTCAACCTGACGATCCCGGTCGCGCACGTCGAGGTCGCGCTGGCCGCGATCGCGGCCGGCAAGCACGTGTGGAGCGAGAAGCCGTTCTCGCTCGACCAGGAGAGCGGCCTCAAGCTGCTCGCCACCGCCAACGACGCCGGGCTGCGGCTCGGCTGCGCGCCGGACACGATCCTCGGCCCGGGCCTGCAGACGTCGCGCCGGATGATCGCCAACGGTGACATCGGTACGCCGCTGACGGCGCTCACCCTGATGCAGTCCCCCGGCCCGGAGTCCTGGCACCCGAACCCGGCGTTCCTGTTCCAGGAAGGCGCCGGTCCGCTCTGGGACATCGGCCCGTACTACCTGACCACGCTGGTGCAGCTGTTCGGCCCGGTCGCCGCGGTCGCGGGTCTGGGGTCGAAGTCGCGTGAGAAGCGCACGATCGGATCGGGCCCGCTCGCCGGGACCGACTTCGACGTGACGGTTCCGACCCACGTCAGCGCGATCGCGCGGTTCGAGTCGGGGCAGTCGTCGCAGAGCATCTTCAGCTTCGACTCGCCGCTGCCGCGGGCCGGGTTCGTCGAGATCACCGGCTCCGAGGCGACCCTCGCCGTCCCGGACCCGAACCGGTTCGACGGCGAGATCAAGATCCGCCGCCGGGGCGGTGACGACTGGGAGACCGTCGCCACCACCGAGGCGACGGCCGAGCGCGGCACCGGCGTACTGGAGATGGCGCGGGCGATCCGGGCCGACCGGCCGCACCGGGCCAGCGGCGCGCTGGCGTTCCACATCGTCGACGTGATGGCCTCGATCACCGAGTCCATCGACACCGGCGCGTTCGTGGACGTGACGAGCACGGTCGAGGTCGCACCGGTCCTGCCGGACGACTGGGACGTGAACGCGGCCACCCTGTGACGGACAACCTCCTGGACCCCTGGCGGACCATCGTGTTCGCCGGGGACTCCGTCACCGACTGCGGCCGGCGCACCGACCCGGCCGGCCTCGGCGACGGCTACGTGAAGAACCTGTACGACGCCCTGCCGGGCCCGACGATCGTCAACGCGGGCATCAGCGGCAACCGCGCGGTCGACCTGGTCGCCCGCTGGGAGACCGACGTCCTCGCGCACCAGCCCGACCTGGTCTCGATCCTGATCGGGATCAACGACACCTGGCGGCGCTACGACGAGGACGACCCGACGTCGGCGGAGCAGTTCGAGGCGTCGTACCGCAAGTTGCTCGACCCGCTGAGTGGCGTCCGGCTGGTGCTGGTCGAGCCGTTCCTCGTCCCGGTGGACGACGAGCAACGCGGCTGGCGCGAGGACCTGGACCCGAAGCTCGAGGTGGTCCGCCGGCTCGCGACCGAGTACGGCGCGCTGCTGGTCCCCGCGGACGTCGAGTTTACCGCCCGGGCGGCCGAGGTCGGCCCGGAGACGCTCGCCGACGACGGCGTGCACCCGACGGCCGCGGGCCACCGCCTGCTGGCCGATCTGTGGCTCGGAGCCCTCACCAATTCATAGAAAGTACTTCTTTGAATCTCACCTCTGACAACGGCATCAGCTGGACCGTGCGCGCCGTGGCCGGTCAGGTGCCGGACGCGCATCAGGCCCTGCTCACCGCGCCGATCGCCGCGACCGTGCCCGGCGAGGTGCACACCGACCTGCTCGCGGCCGGCGTCATCCCGGACCCGTTCGCCGGCGCCAACGAAGGCGCGCTGCACTGGATCGGCCGGACCAGCTGGAGCTACCGGACGACCTTCGACTGGGCGCCCGACGGGCACGCGGTCCAGGAGCTGGTGGCCGAGGGCCTCGACACTGTCGCGACCGTCACGCTGAACGGCACCGAGATCGCGAAGACCTGGAACCAGCACCGCTCGTACCGGTTCGACGTCACCGCGCTGCTCGTTGCTGGGAGCAACGAGCTGGTGATCGAGTTCGCCGGCCCGGTGGCCACCGCGAACGAGATCGCCGAGCAGCGCGGGCGCTGGCCGCACACGAACCTGCACCCGTACAACGCGATCCGCAAGATGGCCAGCAACTTCGGCTGGGACTGGGGACCGGACGTCGCGACGGCCGGGATCTGGAAGCCGATCCGGATCGATTCCTGGACCGGCGTCCGGATCGACTCCGTCCGCCCGCTGGCGGGTCTCGACGGGTCGAACGGCACGCTGGACGCGAAGGTCGCGCTCGCCTGGGCCGAGGGATTCAGCGCCGAGGCAACGATCCGCGTCGAGGTCGGTGGCACGAGCAACGAGGTGACCGTTGCCGCGGGCACCACGGAAGCTTCGGTGCAGGCAACAGTTGCTGACGTCAACAAGTGGTGGCCGCGCGGGCACGGCGAGCAGCCTCTGTACGACGTCGCAGTGTCCTTGAGCGCCGGCGAGCAGACCGGCGGCTGGACCGGCCGGGTCGGCTTCCGGACGATCACGATCGACGTCGCCCCCGACGAGCACGGCGGCCCGTTCGTCCTGTCCGTGAACGGCAAACCGGTCTTCGTCCGCGGCGCGAACTGGATCCCGGACGACGCGTTCGTCACCCGGCTCGACCGGTCGACGTACGAGCGCAGCATCACCGACGCGATCGACGCCGACATGAACCTGCTCCGGGTCTGGGGCGGCGGCATCTACGAGACCGACGACTTCTACGACGTCTGCGACGAGCTCGGCGTGCTGGTCTGGCAGGACTTCCTGTTCGCCTGCGCGGCGTACTCGGAGGACGAGCCGCTGCGCAGCGAGGTCGAGGCGGAGGCTCGCGAGGCCGTCGCGCGCCTGAGCAAGCACGCCAGCCTCGCGGTCTGGAACGGCAACAACGAGAACATCTGGGGCTACGTCGAGTGGGGCTGGCGGCAGCCGCTCGCCGGGCGGACCTGGGGCGAGGGCTACTACTTCGACCTGCTGCCGAAGATCGTCGCCGAGCTCGACCCGCGGACGCCGTACTCGCCGGGCAGCCCGTACTCCTACGACCACTTCATCCACCCCAACGACGAGCGCAACGGCACCATGCACGTCTGGGACGTCTGGAACCAGGTCGACTACTCGACGTACCGCAAGTACCAGCCGCGGTTCGTCTCGGAGTTCGGCTTCCAGGGCCCGCCGGCCTGGTCGACGCTGACCTCGGTCGTGCACGACCAGCCGCTGGACCCGTACGGCGAGCAGATGCTCGTGCACCAAAAGGCGTTCGAGGGCAACCTCAAGCTGGAGCGCGGCCTCGGTGAGCACCTGCCGGTGTGGAAGAACATCGACGACTGGCACTGGACGACGCAGCTGAACCAGGCCCGGGCCGTTGCCTACGGCATCGAGCACTGGCGCAGCCTGTTCCCGCTGAACACCGGCACGATCGTTTGGCAGCTGAACGACAACTGGCCGGTGATCTCGTGGGCGGCGGTCGACGGGCATGGGCACCGCAAGCCGCTCTGGCACGCGCTCAAGCACGCGTACGCCGACCGTCTGCTCACCGTGCAGCCGCGCGACCACGAGCTGGTGGTTGCCGGGCACAACGACACCGACTCGACCTGGTCGACCTCGATCACTGTCGCCCGGCGGAGCACGACGGCCGGTGGCGCGGTACTCGCGCAGGAGACGTTCGCGCTGGAGGCCGGGGCCCGGTCGGCGGTGCTGAACACGCTGCCGGAGTCGCTGACGAAGGCGGGCGACCCGACCACGGAGTACCTCGAGGTCCGGGGCGCGGACGGCAGCTCGGCGTATTGGTACTTCGTCGAGGACACGTCGCTGCGGCTCGCGGGCGACGCCTACACGGCTTCGGTTACGGCTGTTGAGGGCGGCTACGACGTGACCGTGACGGCGACCGCGCTCGCGAAGGACCTGGCGCTGTTCCCGGACCGCCTCGACGCCGCGGCGAAGGTCGACAGCTGCCTGATCACCCTGTCCGCGGGCGAGTCGCACACCTTCCACGTCACCGGCGCCACGGCGCCGGCCGAGGTCGGCGTACCGGTGCTGCGGTCGGCGAACGACCTGGTGGCTTGAGTCTCCCCTGGGTGGAGACCGCAGAGTTGAGGGCATGACCTACTCGATCGGCGAACTGTCGCGGCTGGAGCTGATCCGGGCACTGCGGGATCTCGGGTTTCCGCTGGCGCGGATCGAGCAGTTGCTCGCCGGCGCCGTTGCTCTCGAACAGCTGATCAGGCTGGAGGAGGAAGCGCTGGAGGCCCAGCAGCAGACGCTCCGCTTGCGACAGGCCGTCCTGCGAGCAGCCCGCCGCCCCTCCCCCACGGCGAGGGGCGGCGGGGAAGAAGGGCTGGGGGCCGGGCGGCTGGGATCGCTTCAGCGGTTGGGAGCATTGTCGTCGGCTGGGCGCGCTGCTGTGGTGGACGACTTCCTGGCGAGCGTCTTCACGGCACCTGAGCCGGCGCTGGCGGCGGCCCGGCGGTCGATGATGCCGGAGTTGCCGGACGACGCGTCGGTGGAGCAGATCGAGGCCTGGGTCCGGCTGGCCGAACTGGCGCAGGACGCGGACTTCCGGGAACTGATGCGGGAGCTGGTCGACGGCTACACGGGCGCGTCGCTTCGGCCGGACGAGGTGGTTACGGCGGGAGACGTACTTCGAACTGCTCGCCGTGGTGAACGGCTGGGCGGCTCCGGACGACACCGCGGCGACGCTGCGGTGGTACCTGGAGGCTCACGTTGACCGTGGAGTGACGCATACTCGTGTCCTGTGACTGGGGCACGGGGATGGGTGTTGGTGGCGTTGTGCGCGGTGCTGCTCGTCGGGTGTGGAGATGTCCAACCGACGACGACTGCTCCACCGCCGACTGCGACAACACAGGCGGCGACGCCAACGATGACGCCGACCCCGAAGCCCAGCACCAGGCCCGGTGAGTCGCACGAGCAGAACCTGATGCCGATCGTGCAGCACGGTCCGCGGGACAGGCCGCGGATCGCGCTCACCTTCGACGCCGACCTCACCACCGCGATGCAGCGCCGGCTCACCAGCGGCAAGGTGAAGTCGTACTACAACGACGCCCTCTTCCAGCACCTGCGCGAGCTGAAGGTCCCGGCGACGCTCTTCCTCACCGGCCTGTGGATGGAGCAGTACCCCGACCGCACCCGCGAGCTCGCCGCCGACCCGCTGTTCGAGCTCGGCACTCACACCTACGACCACCGCGCGTTCACCAAGCACTGCTACACCCTCGGCACCGTCCCGAAGCCGGCGATGCTCACCGACGTACGCCGGGCGGTCACGATCCTCGACCGGCTCGACCCGCACGCCACCCGCTGGTTCCGGTTCCCCGGCGGCTGCTACGACGGTACGGCGCTGCACGAGCTGGCCCCGGCCGGCGTCACCGCGGTCGGCCTCGACGTCCCGGGCGCGGACGGCTTCGCCAAGTCCCCGAAGCCGATCGTCAAGCAGGTTCTCAGCCACGCGCAGAACGGCTCGATCGTCGTCCTGCACATGCACGGCGGCGACAACGCGCCGTACACCGACGAAGCCATCGTCCCGATCGTCACCGCGCTCCGCGCGAAGGGCTTCGAACTCGTCACCGTGACGGAACTGATGAAGCGCTGAGCACGTCAGTACGTGCAGTCAGCTGAGCGCAGACCCGGGTGGGATGGCACTCTGGGGGCTGATCGAGATGGTCCGGCAACCAGAGGGTGGGGCACTGTGACGACGACGGAGTCGCGGTCACGCGGCCGCAACCTGCGCCGTGACGCCCTGGGCGTCGGAGCAGGGACGGCGATCGGCGTCTCGTCCACCGCACCGGCGTACTCACTGGCTGTGTCGGTAGGGCTGCTCGCTGCGTACACCGGGGCCGCTGCGCCGCTGGTGCTGGCGCTCAGCGCCGTACCGGTCGTGCTGGTCGCGCTCTGCTTCCGTGAGCTCAACCAGGCCGAGCCGGACTGCGGTACGACGTTCCCGTGGACCGAGAAGGCCTTCGGGCTCGGTGTGGGCCGCATGGTCGGCTGGACCACGGTCATGGCCTGCGTACTGGTGATGAGCAACCTGGCGCAGGTCGCCTCGGTCTACACCTACGCACTGCTCGGTCTGGACGGTGCAGAGGAGTCCCGGCTCGCCCAGGCCGCACTGGGCACGGTCTTCATCCTGGTGATGGCTCTGCTCGCCTACCGCGGCGTGCGGGTCGCAGCGGGCACACAGCTGCTGCTCCTGTCGGTTGAACTGATCGCACTGCTCTGGTTCGTCGTCGGAGCGTTCAGCGAGGCCGGCACGCTCAGCATCCCGGCCTTCTCCGACACAGGTCAGGGCGCCTGGGCCGCCGGCGTACTGGTCGCGGTGTTCCTCTACTGGGGCTGGGACTCGTCGTTCAGCGTCAACGAGGAGTCCCGCAACCCGCGCAGCACACCAGCGATCGCAGCACTCGTCTCCAACGCCATCCTGGTCGTCCTGTACGTCGTGGTCGCCTGGGCCGCCGTCGCGTACGCCGGAACCGAGCAGCTGGCCGGCATCGCCGACGACGACTTCTTCGCCGTCCTCGGCCAGGACCTGCTCGGTACGGCGGGCGGCAAGCTCCTGATCGCCGCGGTACTGGTCTCGGCGCTCGCCTCCACCCAGACCACGATCCTGCCGACCGCCCGGACGATGCTGTCGATGGCCCGCCGCGACGCGTTCCCCGGCCGGTTCGCCCGGATCTCGAAGCGGTACCACACGCCGAGCGTCTCGACCTGGGTGTTCGCGGCCGCCAGCGTGCTGATCTACGTGACCCTGGTGCTCACCTCGGACGCCGTCCTGGCCGACTCCGTCGCGGCGGTGTCCATCCTGGTCTCGCTGTACTACCTGGCGACGGCCGTCGCCGTACCGGTGTACTTCAACGGCCAGATCCGTGGCCGCGTCGTGCAGCGGCTCGTCGTACCGGCGCTGGCGACGGTGTCGTTCGTGACGGTGCTCGTGCTGGCGGTGGCCGACGTGGGTACCGGGCCGCTGGTTGTGGTGGGTGTGACGATGGTGGTGGGTGCCGCGGTGATGTTCTCGATGAAACCGCCGGCCGAGGGGGAGGGACGACGATGAGCGACCGCCGGATGCGCAGTGTCGGGATCACGCTCGGCCTGACCGCGCTGGTCGCGGCCTCGCTGACCGGCTGCTCCAGCGACGACGACCAGCCGGAGTACGCCGCGATCTGCGTCGACCCGCAGACCGAGCAGCGCACCGACGACAGCAACTGCAAGGACGAGCGCGAGTACCACGGCTCCGGCGCGGGCTTCTTCTGGTTCTACATGGCCACCCGCGGCGGCGGGCTGGTGCCGCCGATCGGCGGCCGCTACAACGCCGGCCAGGGGACGTACACGATCCCGCGCACCAGCCAGGGCGGCAGCGGCAGCCCGACGATCAAGCGCGGCGGCCTGGACACCAAGGGCGGCGACATCGGGACGATCTCGCGCGGCGGGTTCGGTAAATCGGGCAAGGGGAGCTCTGGCGGCTGATGTGGCGGCACTCGATCAAGCCCCGCAAGGACTGGCGCGACACCGTCGTCGAGCAGGGGCTGGTCTTCCCGATGACCGACATGCCCGACGGCTCCGAGCGCCCGTACTGGAACGAGAGCGCCTGGTACGAGGTGACCATGGACGAGGTGCTGCACCTCGAGGAGGTCACCGAGGAGCTGTACGGGATGTGCAAGCACGCCGCGGCCGTGATGGCCGCCGGCGATCGCTTCAGTGACGCCCAGCTCGGGCTGCAGCCGGGCACGCTGCCGCTGGTCCAGGAGTCGCTGAAGCGTGACGACCTGTCCGTGTACGCGCGCTTCGACCTGGTCTGGAACGGTGTCGAGCCGAAGATGCTGGAGATCAACGGCGACACCCCGACCGGCCTGCTGGAGTCGGCGGTGATCCAGTGGAACTGGCTGGAGGACGTGTTCCCCGACGCCGACCAGTGGAACTCGGTGCACGACCGGCTGGTGAAGTGGTGGAGCGACCAGCGCGCCGCCGGGCGGTTCCCCGGCAACGAGGCGCACTTCTTCAACTCCGGCGCCGAGACCAGCGGCGAGGAGGCGATGACCGTCGCCTACCTGCGCGACACGGCGGCGATGGCCGGCCTGGCGACGTACGGGCACGAGATCGAGGACCTCGGCTGGGAGTCGAACCAGCGCGCGTTCGTCGACTGGGGCGGGCGGAAGATCCGGACCGCGTTCAAGCTGTACCCGTGGGAGGACATGCTCGACGACGAGTTCGGGCGGTACCTGCTGGCCGGGACCGAGCGCGAGCCGGTGCAGTGGATCGAGCCGATCTGGAAGACGATGCTGTCCACCAAGGCGATCCTGCCGGTGCTGTGGGAGCTGTACCCCGACCACCCGAACCTGCTCCCGGCGTACTTCGACAACCCCGGTGACCTGCTCGAATGGGTCGCCAAACCGCTGCACGGGCGCGAGGGCAGCAACATCCGGATCCACACCATCGGCGGTGACGACCACGTGCACGACGGGCCGTACGACACCGAGACGATGGTGTACCAGGAGTGGAGCCCGCTGCCGTCGTACGAGGGGAACCGGGCGGTGATCGGCAGCTGGATCGTCGACGGCGCCGCGGCCGGGATGATGGTCCGCGAGTCCGACGGACCGATCACCGACTACTACGCCCGTTTCGTCCCGCACGCGATCGGCACGTCACCGCGGCCCGACCAGGAGACGATCCAGCAGTGGCTGACGGAGTGATCAGCCGAGGTTGACCGCGACGTACTTGACCTCGAGGTACTCGTCGATGCCGACGCTGCCGCCCTCGCGGCCGAGGCCGGACTGCTTGACGCCGCCGAAGGGCGCGGCCGGGTTGGAGACGATGCCCTGGTTGAGGCCGATCATGCCGGTCTCCAGCTTCTCCGAGACCCGCAGCGCGCGACCGAGGTCGTTGGTGAACAGGTACGAGACCAGGCCGAACTCGGTGTCGTTGGCCATCGCGACCGCCTCGTCCTCGGTCTCGAACGCGGTCAGCGGCGCGACCGGGCCGAAGATCTCCTCCTTCTGCAGGCGCGCCGACTTCGGTACGTCGGTGAGCACGGTCGGCGGGTAGAAGTATCCCTTGCCCTCGGCAACTTCCGCGCCGGTGAGGACGCGGGCGCCCTGCTCGACGGCGTCGTCGACCAGCTCCTTGACCTTGGCGCGCTGCTTGGCGTCGATCAGCGGGCCGACGTCGACACCGTCCTCGGTGCCGCGGCCGACCGTCAGCGCGGCCATCTTCTCGGTCAGCTTGGTCGCGAACGCCTCCAGCACGGACGATTGCACGTAGATCCGGTTGGCCGCCGTACAGGCCTCGCCGCCGTTGCGCATCTTGGCCAGCATCGCGCCCTCGACGGCCTGGTCCAGATCGGCGTCGGCGAAGACCAGGAACGGTGCGTTGCCGCCGAGCTCCATGCTCGTCCTGAGGACCTGCTCCGACGCCTGCTCCAGCAGCTTCTGCCCGACCGGCGTCGAGCCGGTGAACGACAGCTTCCGGGCCCGCGGGTCGCGGATCAGCGGCTCCATCACGCCGCCGGAGTCGCTGGTCGTGATCACGTTCAGTACGCCGGCCGGCAGCCCGGCCTCGGTCATCAGCTCGGCCAGCTTCAGCATCGACAGCGGCGTCTGCGCGGCGGGCTTGATCACCATCGTGCAGCCGGCCGCGACCGCCGGGCCGATCTTGCGGGCGCCCATCGCGGCCGGGAAGTTCCACGGCGTGATCAGCAGGCACGGCCCGACCGGCTGCCGCATCACCAGGAACCGGCCCTGCCCGTTCGGCGCGACCTGGTAGCCGCCGTCGATCCGGACCGCCTCCTCGGCGAACCAGCGGAAGAACTCGGCGGCGTACGCGATCTCGCCCTTGGACTCGGCGACCGGCTTGCCCATCTCCAGCGTCATCAGCAGCGCCAGCTCGTCGGCGCGCTCGGTCATCAGCTCGTACGTTCTTCTGAGGATCTCGCCGCGCTCCCGCGGAGCGGTCGCGGCCCAGTCGGCCTGCGCGGCGACGGCGGCGTCGAGCGCTGTGCGGCCGTCGGCCGGGGAGGCGTCGGCGACCTGGACGAGCGTCGTACCGGTGGAGGGGTCTTCGACGGCGAGCGTTCTGCCGCCCTCGGCCGCTCGCCACTTGCCGCCGATGAACAGCTCGGCCGGACACTGCTGGACGACATCCTGCTCGCGCGACATGCTCTGCCTTTCCATGGGTGGGGCAGTACCCACTTTAGGCAGTTGCTACGAAGTGCGGGGCAGAGCGGGGAACGGTCCGGATCGCCCGGGTCAGGGCCGCCGCGACCGTACGGAGGATGGAGGAGCGCACCAGGCCGTCGTACGCGAGGGGGGCGAGCATGATCTCGGCCGCACCGGTCCCGGCGGCCAGCTTGGCCAGTCCGGCCGCGACGGTCGAGCGGGAGCCGACGATGTGACCGGGGTCGTCCAGGAGCCGTTCGGCCCGGCCCCTCTCCCGTCCGGTGATCGGGGGCTCCAGCAACTCGAGCAGCTCGGCCGGAGTGGCCCGCGGCGACGCAGCGGCCAGCCGGTGCTTCACCCGGACGTACTCGGCCAGCCTGTTCAGCGCCTCCTCGTCGGTGTCGGCGGCAACGACTCCAACCGACACCCCCAGGTAGGGCTTGCCAGTGGGACCGGTCGGCTCGAACGTGTCCCGGTACGCCGCCGCAGCCGCGACGGTCGTCTCCGACGCGGTCAGGAAGATCGGCAGCCCTCGTACCGCGGCCAGCTGCGCCGTGGCCGGCCGGTTCGCCAGCACGAACACCGGCGGCGGCAGCCCGGCCAGCGTGAGGCGGACGTCCCCTACCGGGGTCCGTCCGGGCAGTCCGTCACGCAGGAACCGGCACAGCTCGTCCAGGCGCTGCGGGAACGTCTCCCGCGCGTCACCGGACCAGCCGAGCGCAGCCGCGGTACAAGGAGCAGACACGCTGCCTTCGCTGACCCCGAGGTCGATCCGGCTCGGGTACGCCGCGGCCAGCGCAGCGAACTGCTCGGCGATCAGCAGCGGCCTGTGGTTGCCCAGCAGCACTCCCCCGGAGCCCAGCCGGATCCGGTCCGTCCGAGCAGCCAGTACGGCGGCCAGCACCGCCGGCGCCGCACTACCCACCCCACGCACCCCGTGGTGCTCAGCGACCCAGAAGCGCCGGTAGCCGAGATCGTCGGCGGTCTGCGCGACCTCCACGGTCTCCCGCACCGCGGCGGCGGCGGACTGCCCAGCCGGCTGCGGCACGACGTCGAGCACCGAGTGGGCTGAGACCGGAAGACCGGGAGCTGGGCTGTACACCCGTCCACCGTGCCAGCCGGACGCCGTACCCACATGGGGGATTCGCCCCCATGTTCCTTGCCCCCGCCCCCGGCCAAAGATGGGGGCCCACGGCACTTGTCCGTCCCCTGACCGCTCAGGCATCGTTCTCGGCGTTCCAGCAGATCGACACCGGGAGGCCCGCCACGACCACACCGAGCAGCGGGGGCCGCTGACGGCCGCCCGCCACCCATGAATTCCTGAACCGGGAAAGCCTTCCACCAGAGGCCCACCGGTACAGGCGCTGCTGCCGCGGGGCGGTCGTCCCCCAGTCACCGTCCCGCGGACAGCTGCAAAACAAGCGTTTGCGGGACACGTAGGCCGAAGCGAACGCTTGCGGAAATATGGGGGACGCATACCCATGTCTTCCCGCCTGCCTGCTGCCACGCTGTCGGCGTGCTCGACTCAGCGACCACCGGAGCGCCTCCGACCGACCAGCCGAAAGCCTGGTGGTCAGCGGGGCTCGGTCCGCACGAGCAAGGCGCGGCGAAGCCCGCGTGGGCGGCGTACGTGGAACGCAGCCTGGAGTTTCGGTCTGTACCGCCACCGGCCGAGGGCGACTGGCAACAAGCCCTGATCCGTTGCCTTCACCCCCTACTGGTCACCGCCCGCACCGACCTGACCACCGCCGGTCACCCCGGCGACGTCACCGAGCAGTTCCTGCACCGGCTGGGACTGCGCCTGGTCAAACTGGCCGCCCGCACCCTGGTCCTGGAACTCTCCCGGGCCCGCAAACGCGGCGACCTGACCGGCGCCACCTCAGCCGAACGTTTCACCGACTTCACCCACCGGCTCGTTGGAGGGAGCGAGCTGGCGGACCTCCTGGCCGAGTACCCGGTACTGGCCCGGGTCCTGGGCGAGGCGTGCCGACAGTCCGTCGAGGGCCACCTCGAACTACTGGCCCGCCTCGCCGAGGACCGCGAGCTGATCACTGGGCTGCTCGGTGGTGAGGCCCCCGGAGCCCTCGTCGGCGTCTCCCCCGGCGGTGATCCCCATCGAGGCGGACGATGTACGGCAACCCTCACCTTCGCCGACGGTCGCCAGGTGATCTACAAGCCCCGGCCCCTGGAGCTTCACCAGCACTTCAACGAGATCGTCGCCTGGCTCAACAGCAAGACCGACCTGGGCCTGCGGACAGCCGAAGTCCTCCCGCGCACCGGCTACGGATGGCTCGAGCACATCCCGCACACCGAGTGCGCCGATCTCACCGGAGTGCACCGTTTCTACCAGCGGCAGGGCGCCCTGCTCGCCCTGCTCTACGTGCTCGACGGCACGGACATGCACTACGAGAACGTGATCGCCTGCGCCGACCAGCCGGTCCTGGTCGACATCGAGACGTTGTTCCATCCGAGCATCGTTCCCAGCGGAGCACTCGCCGAGGACCCAGCGCACGCGGCGCTGCTGAGCTCGGTCTTCAGAACGGCCCTTCTGCCCTTGCTGATCAGTGGCGAGCACGGAGTGGCGGACATGTCGGGCTTCGGCGGCGACGAAGGCACCACCACACCGAACAGCCGGGTCGACTGGGCCGATCCCGGCCTCGACTCCATGCACCTGGTACGACGTCCCGGTCTCGCGAGGGTCGGCCAGAACCGCCCCGAGCTCAACGGCGTGGCGGCCGAGCCCCGCGACCACGAGGTCGCCGTACTCACCGGGTTCCGGACCGCGTACGAAGCGATTGCCTGGCACCGCGACGAACTGCTCGGCCCCGAAGGACTGTTGTCCCGATGTGCCCAGGACGAGATCCGCTATCTGTCCCGGCCGACCAACACCTACGCGACGCTGCTCGACGAAGCCACCCACCCGGACGCACTGCGGAACGCGGACGGTCGCGGTCAGCTGCTGGACCTGCTCTGGGTCACCGACGACAGCCAGCAGGCGCTGGTCCCCCACGAACTGCGTGAGTTGTGGGACGGCGACATCCCGCTGTTCAGCACCCGGCCGGGCAGCCGCGACGTCTGGACCGCGGACGGCACCCGCGTCCCTGACTTCCTGGCTTGCCAGGGGCTGGCCGCGGTGGAGGCCAAGATCGCGGCGATGAGCGAACTCGACCAGCACCGGCAGAAGTGGCTGATCTCGGCGTGCCTGGCGACTCGTCCGGAACCGGTCGTGCACGCCGGTACGACGACTCGCCCCGGCCTGGGGGTGGCGGAGCCCGACCCGAAGCGGTTGCTGGCGGCAGCGACCGACATCGCCGACGAGATCATGGCCCACGTCCACGGCGACAGCGGCGGTCCGGCCAACTGGCTCGGCCTCGAACTCCTCGACGACCACCACTGGGCCGTGCTCCCGATGGGCGCCGGCTTGTCCAACGGGTACACCGGAACGGCCTTGTTCCTGGCCCAGATCGGAGCGCTCACCGGCGCCGACAAGTACTGCGAACTGGCGCGGGACGCGATCCGCCCGATCCCGCAGGTCCTGGAAGTGCTCGCGGCCGACCCCGAGACCGCGCGGATCGTCGGTCCCGGCTATCACGGACTCGGCGGGATCAGCCACGGCTTGAACCGGCTGAGCGAACTGCTGGACGATTCCGACCTCGCCAAGTGGCGCAACCAGTGCCTGGATCTGATGGAGAGCGTTCAGCCCGCAGCCGACGAGTTCCCCTCGTTCGGCGAAGGGGCCGCAGGTGGTCTGGCAGCGGTGCTGTCCATGCCCGGCGTCGCCGCCGCCGAACGACTGGCCACCAGGTACGCCGACGAGCTGGCGACCGCGGTGCAGGCAGGCGGTCCCGCAACCGCGGCCGGCTTCAGCCGCGGCTATGCGGGGGTCGCCTGGGCCCTCGGGCAGTACGGCGTACCAGGCGATCGCTACCACGCCGCAGCGCTTGCGGCCCTCGACCTGGACACGTCGGGAACAAGCCACCCCGGCTGGTGCTCAGGAGATGCAGGTACCGCTCTGGCTCGACTCAGCGCCGGAGCAGCGACCTCGATCGACCAGTACCTGCGCACCGCCACCGAACGTCCGATCCTCGCCGACTTGAGTTTGTGCCACGGCGAGCTCGGCGCGGTCGAGCCACTGGTGTGGCTCGCCGAACGCGATCACCCTGCCGCAGAGGCAGCCCGGCGCCGCCGGGCTGGGCTGGTGCTCGCAGTAGTAGAGCAGTACGGGCCGCGCTGCGGTACGCCACGAGCAGTCGCCTCCTCCGGTCTCCTGACCGGACTGGCGGGAATCGGCTACAGCCTGGTCCGGCTCGGCTTCCACGACCGAGTCCCCTCCGTACTGCTGCCAGAACCAACCGCCGGCCGACGATATCCATCACAGCACCGCGCCGGCACGTCCGACAGGGGAACCAGATGACCGCCCAGCACCCGATCGACGACCCCGTCCCGGCCGAGTCCGGACTCGTCGATCCAGACCCGATCGGTCCGATCACGATGCCCGGGCGCAGCCGGGCCGGTGCGCGAGCACTCGCACTGGTCGGCGCCGCCAGCGTGGCCGCGATGGCGGTCCACGCCCTGACCGAATGCACCACCCACACTTCGATCCAGGATCCCCACTGATCCGAGCCACCACAGGCCTGCCTCACCGGGCAGAACCTGACCGGGCCCGCCGCGACCGCGACCGGCCCACCACCCGAGGAGAAGCGATGACCGCTCAGCACAACAACGACGAACCCCGACCTGCCCTTTCGCCCGACAGCACCGATCCGCTCGGCCCGATCACGTTGCCGAAGCGCAGCCGGATCGGGTCCCGGGCACTCGCACTCGTCGGCACCGCCAGCGTCGCCGCGGTCGCCGTGCACGCCGTCCTGGACCACTGCACAACCAACACCACCCTCGGTGACGTCACTCAGTGACTGTTCCAGCAAGCGTTTGACGCAGCGGGATCGGTCGAGCAGTTCGACCGGCCGATCCCGCTGCGATGAGACCACTCGGCGTTTAGAGTTTGCTGGCATGCGGACCCATGCGCCTGGAGTGGTCGGCAGAGACGGGGAGATCAGTCATCTCGACCGTCTGCTGTCCGACGCACGCAACGGGCGCGGGGCTGCCGTTTTCCTGGTCGGTGAGCCGGGGATCGGCAAGAGCCGGCTGGCGGCGGTGGGCACCACAGCGGGCCTCGACCACGGCATGGTCACGTTGCGCGGACGGGTCGGGGCGATCGGTACGACGGTCGCCTTTCGCCCGTTCGCGGAGGCGCTGCTGTCGCTGATCCGGCGGGGCGAGATGCCCACACCGGAGAGCCTCGGTCACTACCGCCGGGTTCTCGGCCGGCTGATCCCGGAGTGGGACGACGGCGACGCGCAGGAGACCGCCACGTCCGCGATCGTGCTGGGCGAGGCGGTGCTGCGGCTGCTCGGACTGGTCGGCCGCGAGCGGGGCTGTCTGCTGGTGCTGGAGGACCTGCACGGCGCGGATCCCGAGACGCTCGCCGTGATCGAGTACCTGCTCGACAACCTCGAGGACCAGCCGATCGCGTTGATCGCCACTGTCCGTTCCGAGCGATGCCCGGCGGTCGAGCTGGCTCGACTGGCCGATCAGCGCGGCACGGCGGACGTCCTGGAACTGGGCCCGCTCAACCGCTCCGAAGTACAGCAGCTGGCTGCAACACGACTGGGTGTCGCACCGGACGCTGTGCCCGATCAGTTGGCCGACCGACTGTGGTCGGACAGCGCCGGCATTCCGTTCATCGTCGAGGAACTGCTCCAGGAAGCCAGCCGCTCCGGTCAGCTCCTCTCGGGCAACGACGGCAGCGTTCAGGTCGTCGACGACCTGAGGATGACCGTTCCGGCCGCGGTCGTCCGCAGCATCAGCAGCCGAACCGACAAGCTGGGTCCCCAGTCCCGTGAGCTGCTCGTCCTGGCGGCGGTCATCGGCCACCGCTTTCCGCTCAGCGTCGTCCGGCAAGCCAGCGGTATCGACGAGCGGCAACTGCTCGCCACTTTGCGGGCAGGTCTGGCCGCCCAGCTGGTCGGTCCGGACGAACCGGTGCCCGACTGGTACGCGTTCCGGCACCCGCTCACCGCAGAGGCGCTGCTGGCGGGCCTCAACCCGACCGAGCGTGCGTCGCTGGCTCGCCGGCTGGTCGTCGCGATCGAGTCACTGCACCCAGGACTTCCCGGCGAGTGGTCTCCGATGGTCGCCGAGCTGGCCGAGGTCGGTGGCGACAAGGGCCGGGCCGGGCGCCTGTTCGCCGAGACCGGCCGCCGGTCCTTCGACGAGGGGTCGATGGGCACCGCGGTGAATCTGCTCGACCGGGCCATCAAGCTGCTCGCCGGCGACGCCGACATCCAGTACCGCGCCGAGGTGCTCGGCGCACTGCTGCTGGCCCTCGGTGAAACCGGCCAGTTCGATCATCCGGCGGCCCGGCCCGAGGTGATCGACGAGCTGGCCAACCAGAACCTCGACCACCGCAAGGTCGCCGCGCTGCACGTCCAGCTCGCGGGCGTCGAGCACATGGCCGGCCGCTGGACGTCGGCGTCCACGCACGTTGCGACTGCGCGCTCGTTGCTCGGCGCGGACGCGGACGACGCCGACCTGGCGCCGCTCGACGCGATGGCGGCGGCGCTGGAGCTGGCCAGGACCAGTCCGGGCCGACTGAAGTCGGCGGCCGAGCTGGCCACCCGCGCAGCCGAGGCAGCCGAGCGCGCGAACCTGCCCGCGGTCGCCGTCGACGCCTGGCAGTTGCTCGGCATCCTCGCCCGGGAGCACGACCTCGAGCAGTCGATCGAGTACTTCCGCCGGGCCCGGCAGGTCGCCGCCGAGAACAACATGGGGGTCCAGCGGGTCACTTCGCACATCTTCCAGGCCGGATCGATGTGCTTGCGCGACGGCGACGTGGCCGAGCTGGAACGAGCCCGTCAGCAGGCCTTGCGGATCGGCGCCATCCCCAGCGCGTACGAGGTCGACGGCGTGCTCGGCCAGCAGGCGATCTTCCGGTCCGAGTACGCGAAGGCCGCGACGATGATCGAGGAGTGCCTGGAGGTCACCCGGCGACTCAAGCTGAGCCGCGGAGCGCCGTACGTGCTGGTCACCAAGGCCGTGCTGGCCGGGCATCAGGGACGGCGGGCCGAGATGGAGGAAACGCTCGCGGAGCTGGCGGCGTACGGGGAACGCGCGTCGCACGAACTGCCGCTGTCCTACGGCCTGGCTCGCACCTTCTGCGCGCTGCTGGAGGAGAACCGGGTGCTCGCCGACTCGGAGATGGCGCAGGCGCTCGCGTACGACGCCCAGAACCCGACCACGTTCCACATGTCCGGCAAGCACGGGCTCGGCCTCCTGCTCGGCGTCCTGGTGGGGCGGAACGGGTGGGCGCACTACGACGCGGTGACGGCGACCGCGGCCAGTGGGATGCGGTGGAACAAGCAGTTCGTGCAGTGGTCCCAAGCGATCCTGTTCGGCCGGGACGGCCGGGTCGCCGAAGCTAACGCCACTGCCGCCGCGGCGCTGGAGACGTCGTCCATCTACCCGATGGCACAACACCTCGGGCTCCGGCTGACCGCTGAACCCGCCTCCGCCGACGGCTGGGGAGATCCAGTGGCCTGGCTTCGGCAGGCTGAGGACTACTTCCACACAGCCGACGTCCAGCCGGTGGCCAGTGCGTGCCGGAGCCTGCTCCGCCAGATGGGCGCGACCGTCTCCCAGCGCCGCACCGGCTCCGATCAAGTCCCCGCGCACCTCCGCCAGCTGGGCATCACCACCCGCGAGTACGAGGTCTGTCTGCTCCTCGTCGACCGCATCGGGAACAAGTCGATCGCGTCGCGTCTGCACATCTCTCCCCGTACCGTGGAGAAGCACGTGGCGAGTTTGATGACGAAGACCCGGCAGCCGGATCGGGAGGCGCTGAGTAGTTTTGCGCGGACGGTGTTGCAGGACTGATCCCGGGTGGTGCGCGTGTGCTCGGGCGTGTTGGCGCCGGACAGTGATAGTTGTCGAGGCACGGACCCGGGTGAACCGCCCACGCCGGGGACGAGCGGCGCGCGGCATTCCGCTGGATAATTTATGAACGCTCGCTTTCTATATAGGATGGGCGAGTGGCAGGCAAGGGGTCGGACATGAGCAAGGGAACGGTCGGCGGCGGCGGTACGACGATGCTGCGGCGGATCAACGTCGCTGCGGTGCTGGACGCTGTCCGGCGCTCGGCGCCCGCACCGCTGCGGGTGGCAGAGCTGGTCGAGCGGACCGGGCTGGCCAGGCCCACGGTCGCGCAGGCCGTGGACGAACTGCTCGACGCGGGCTGGCTGCAGCAGCACGGGCCGGACTCGGCGGACCGGTCGCTGGGGCGGCCGGCGATCCGGGTGTCGTTGCGTGGGCGGGCGGCGCCGGTGCTCGGGCTCGACGTCGGGCCGCACCGGGTCACCGTGGGCGTCTCCGACCTGGCCGGCCGCAAGCTCTCCCTCGTACGCCGGTCCGGCCCGGGCTGGACGGCTCAGGAGCTGCTCGGGGTCATCAGCGAGGTGATCACCGAGGCGCTGGCCGAGGCGGAGGTGCCCGCCGAGGACGTCGCGGCGGCGGTCGCGGCGAGCCCGGGCATCGTGGACGAGCACACCGGGCGGGTCCAGCTGGTCCCGTCGGTGCCGGGCTGGTCCTCGATCGACCTGGTCAAGCACGTGCGCTCCCTGCTCGACTGCCCGGTCATGCTCGACAACGACGCGAACCTGGCAGCTCTGGCGATCGCCGCGGCCCGGGGCGGTACCGGCACGCTGCTGGCCGTGCAGTGGGGTGAGCGGCTCGGTGCCGGCATCGTGATCGACGGGCGGCTGCACCGGGGTACGGGTGCGGCCGGTGAGATCGGGTTCATCGCCACCGCTCCCGACGACGTGATCAACCCGGAGGACAGCCGCGGACCGCTGGAGCGGGCTGTGGGCTCCGAGGCGATCGCCGCGCTGGGCCGGCAGGCCGTGCTCGACAACCCGGAGTCCCGGCTGGCCGAGCTCGGCCGCGACCAGCTCGACACGGCTGACGTGTTCGCCGCGGCCGCTGAGCGCGACCCGGTGGCGCAGGCCGTCGTGCAGCAGGTCGCCCGCGACTTCGCTCGGGCGCTGGCGCCCGCCGTACTGGTGCTGGACCCCACTGCCGTGGTCATCGGCGGAGGTGTCGCCCGGGCCGGTGCGGTCCTGCTGGACGCGATCTCCGACCAGCTGCGGCTGCTGACGCTCAACCACCCGAAGCTGGAGCTGTCCGCGCTGGCTGAGGACGCGGTGGTCACTGGTGCCATGCGGATGGCGCTGGACGAGGTGTGGCAGCGCAAGCTCCCGACACCGGCGCTGACCACCACCGCATAGCCACGGGCACTGGTCCAGGTATGAGCACCTGGACCGAGCACCGCCCAGTCCGCAGCGCGGCCGCACTGGCCATCAACATCGCAGCAGTAGCCGCCGCTGCGCTGATCGGCGCCCTGGGCGTCCAGGGCACCACCGAGCAGTACGCCGAGCTGCAGCAACCCGCCTGGGCCCCGCCGAGCTGGCTGTTCGGACCGGTCTGGACCGTGCTCTACCTGACGATCGCCGTCAGCGGCTGGCTGGTCTGGCGCAAGACCGGCTGGTCCCGAGAGCTCATCCCGTACGCCGTACAGCTGGTCCTCAACGCGATCTGGACCCCACTCTTCTTCGGCGCGAACGCCGCCGGCCTCGCGCTGATCGAGATCGTGCTGCTCTGGGCGGCGATCGCCTGGACCGTGATCACCTTCCGCAAGGTCAGCCGGCCCGCCACCCTGATGCTTCTCCCTTACTGGGCCTGGACGACGTTCGCCGCCGCGCTCAACGCGTCGATCTGGTGGCTCAACCGCTGATCGGGGAGCTCGCAGTGGGATGATCACTGCGTGTCAGGGCAGCAGGCCGTACCGAAGTGGCAGCAACGGGCGGCGGTATGGGTCGGCCGGGTCGTCGTCACGGCGGCCGTCTGGTCGTTCGTCGCGGTGCCGCTGCACCTGATCGCCCCCGAGGTGGTCAGGCACGTCGAGGGTGTCATCGACTTCGCCGGGATCCCGGCCGGGCACACGTTCCTGTCCGCGGTCTACCTGGCGGTCGTCGGCAGTGCGCTGCTGCGCGGCAAGCGGGCCGCGCTGCTCTGGGTGCTGTGGGTCTTCGAGGGCCTGACGCTGCTCACCTCGATCGCCGCGCTCGGCTTCATCAGCGTGCAGATCGCGAACCCGAACGACCCGGACCTGATCGCCGAGTTCGGGCGGGCGTCGTACGAGGACCTGGAGCTCGGGATCGCCCGGGTGGTGGTCCCGATCCTGATGATCGTGCTGCTGTGGAAGATCCGGGACAGCTTCCCGGCCCGGCTCGCGCCCGGTAGCCGGCGGCTCGCGATCGGCGTGATGGTGTCGGGGCTGCTGATCTCGATCGCGGTCAGCGTCACGCTCACCCAGGTCTTCCCGCGCACTCTGCAGGGGCAGCGGGAGAAGATCGGCTGGGCGGTGTTCTCCGCGTTCGGGCAGAGCCGCGCGCGGATGGGCTCCGGGCACGAGGGCCACGCCTGGGTCGCGCTGACCGTCGGCTTCCTGTCCGCCGCGACGCTGGTGATCGCGTTCTGGATCTTCCTCCGCTCGGTTCGCCGGGTCCGCTACCTGAGCCAGCCCGAGGAGCTCGAGGTCCGCCGCCTCCTGCTCCAGTACGGCGAACGCGACAGCCTCGGCTACTTCGCGACCCGGCGCGACAAGGCCGTCGTCTTCTCCCCCGACCGCGACGCCGCGATCGCGTACCGGGTGGTGAACGGCGTCAGCCTGGCCAGCGGCGACCCGCTCGGCGACCCGGCGGCCTGGCCGGCCGCGATCCGGACCTGGCTGACCGAGACCCGCACGTACGGCTGGTCGCCGGCCGTCCTGTCGGCGAGCGAGGAGGCGGCGCACGCGTACGTCGACGCCGGGCTGCGCGCGCTGGCGATGGGCGACGAGGCGATCATCGACGTCGCCGACTTCACTCTCGAGGGCCGGACGATGCGACCGGTCCGGCAGGCCGTCACCCGCGCGCAGCGCGCCGGGTACCACGCGCAGGTCGTGCGGCACGGCGACCTGCCCGACGCCGACCTCGCCCAGTACGTCGAACTGGCGGAGAAGTGGCGCGGGGCCAGGACCGAGCGCGGCTTCTCGATGGCGCTCGGCCGGCTCGGCGACACCGCCGACGCGCGCTGCGTGATGGTGGTCGCGCGGGACGCCGAGGGCGTCGTACGGGGGTTGCTGTCGTTCGCGCCGTGGGGTGTGCGGGGGGTGTCGCTCGACCTGATGCGGCGCGATCCGGAGTCGGTCAACGGGCTGATGGAGTTCATGGTCGCCTCGCTGGTCGACGCCTGCGGCGACCTCGGCGTACACCGGATCTCGCTGAACTTCGCGATGTTCCGGGAGATCTTCAGCGACGCCGAGCGGGTCGGCGCGGGCCCGGTACTGCGGCTGACCAACGCGCTGCTGACCGCGGCGTCGCGCTTCTGGCAGCTGGAGAGTCTCTACCAGTCCAACGAGAAGTACCTGCCGCGCTGGTCGCCGCGCTTGATCTGCTACTCGCGCGGCGCCTCGCTCGCCTCGGTCCTGCTCGCGGCCGGGACCGCCGAGGGCTTCCTGCCCGCGCCGCGGCCGTGGACCCGGGTCGACGCCAGCACCAGCACGGACCGGCACGCGATCGCGGTCGGTGACAGCGGCGAGTTCGCCGACACCGTCAGGGACCTGGAGAACGAACTGCTCCGGCCCGCGCTGCCGGACCGTAAGCTCACCGAGCAGGAACGCGTACGACGCAACAAACTCGCCGAGATGGTTGCCGCAGGCATCGACCCGTACCCGGTCACGGTCCCCCGGACCGAAACCCTGGAACGCATCCGCGCGCTGCACCAGAACCTGCCGCCCGACCACCGCACCGGTCACCACGTCTCGGTCACCGGCCGCGTCGTCCGGCTGCGCAATCACGGCGGCCTGGCCTTCGCCGAACTGCAGGACGGGCTGACCCAGCTGCAGGTGATGCTCACCGGCAGCCCGAAGAACTGGAACCGCTGGGTCGACATCGGCGACCACGTCAGCGTCACCGGCGAGGTCGTGACGAGTCGCCGCGGCGAGCTGTCGGTCGCGGCGACCGAGTGGACGATGGCGGCCAAGTGCCTGCACCCGTTGCCGGACAAGCGCAAGGGGTTCACCGATCCGGAGGCGCGGGTCCGGCAGCGGCACCTCGACCTGGTGATGAATCCGGAGTCGCTGCGGATGCTGCAGTACCGGAGTACCGCCGTACGGGCGTTGCGGCAGGGGTTCGAGGCGCGCGGCTTCACCGAGGTCGAGACGCCGATGCTGCAAGCCGTGCACGGCGGCGCGAACGCGCGGCCGTTCGTCACCCACATCAACGCCTACGACACCGAGCTGTTCCTGCGGATCGCGCCCGAACTGTTCCTGAAGCGGCTCGGCGTCGGCGGCCTCGGCAAGATCTTCGAGCTGAACCGCAACTTCCGCAACGAGGGCGCGGACGCGACGCACAACCCGGAGTTCACGTCGGTCGAGGCCTACCAGCCGTACGCCGACTACCACGTGATGCGCGAGCTGACCCGCGAGTTGGTGCTGGAGGCGGCGACCGCGGTGTTCGGCAAGCCGGTCGTGCAGCGCGACGGTGAGGAGCTCGACATCTCGGGCGACTGGCCGGTCGTCACCGTGCACGACGCCGTCAGCCGGGCGACGGGCGTCGAGCTCGACTCCTCGACACCGGTCACGCACCTGCGCGCGATCTGCGCGAAGCACGGCGTCAAGGCGGGCTTCGAGCTGTCGGCGGGCGAGCTGATCCTCGAGCTGTACGACGAGTTGGTCGAGCCGCGCACGATGCTGCCGACCTTCTACACCGACTTCCCGCTCGAGACCTCGCCGCTGACCCGCGTGCACCGCACCGACCCGCGGCTGGCCGAGCGCTGGGACCTGGTGGCGTTCGGCGCCGAGATCGGTACGGCGTACTCGGAACTGGTGGACCCGGTCGAGCAGCGCCGCCGGCTGACCGAGCAGTCGCTGAAGGCCGCCGCGGGCGACCCCGAGGCGATGTCGCTCGACGAGGACTTCCTGGCCGCGCTGGAGTACGCGCTGCCGCCGACCGGCGGGCTCGGGCTGGGCGTCGACCGGATCGTGATGATGCTGACCGGGCAGAACATCCGGGCCACGCTGGCCTTCCCGTTCGTGCGTCCCGCGCCGCGGAGCTGATGCACGACGACCCGTGCGCCCCCTACGCTTGAGTCTCGAGGGGTTCTAGGGGCCTGGGGGCGGGACAGATGAACAAGCTGGTCTCTGTGGTGCTCGGGGTGGCACTGATCGGTACGGCGGCAGCCTGCGGTGACACCGCGGCGCCCGACGCCGAGCCGTCGCCGGTGGCGACGAGCAGTACGACGACGGCTGCGCCTGCTCCGCCGCCGAAACCGGCCGGGCCGCTGACGGGCGCGCAGTACCAGGCTCAGCTCACCAAGCTCGACCAGCAGCTCGCCACCGACGTCCGCGGGCTGACCGGTGCGAAGAGCGCTGACAATCTTGCCGACGCGATGGACACGCTCGCCGAGTCGCTGAACGCGACCGCCGCCGAGCTGGCGCTGCTCAAGGTCCAGCCGAACATCGCGGCCGCGCACAAGACGCTGCAGACCCGGCTCCGCGCCGCCGCCGCGTCGCTGACCGGGCCGCAGTCCGACGACGTCGACACGAACGCCAAGTGCGGCGGCGTCGTCTACACCTCGCAGACCGTGCAACGGAAACTGACCGCCGACCTGACCGGCGCGATCGCACCGCTCGGCCGCTTCGGCCTGAAGTTCGGCACCACGCTGCCCGACGTCGGCCCGGCGCCGACCGGTCAGCGCCCGTCGAACGGCGACGTCCTGGTCCGCTCCGGCGCCCGCGGCTCCGGCCGTCTCCAGGTCACCAACGGCACCGCCGAGGACGTCGCGGTCTCGATCGTCACCGACGGCAAACCGCCGACCGCGCCGCACCTGATGGTCTACGTCCAGGCCCGCAAGACCGCCACCATCAACCGGATCGGCGGCAAGTACCACGTCTACTTCAAGAGCGGCACCGACTGGAACCCACAGCGCCGCCAGTTCAGCGCCGGCTGCTCGTTCTCCAAGTTCGACGACGGCTTCGGCCGCAACGAGGGCTGGAAGATCGACCTCCAGCCCACCGCCCTCGGCAACGCCTCGACCAGCGACGTGGACGCGTTCTGAGGGCGTGTCTCCCGATTCCCGCCGTAGCGAGCAGGTGCTCGGTGCGGTAGCTCGGAGTGCTGGAGTGAAGGCCTCGATGTTTTTCCATCGTGGCCTTTGCTCCAGTGCTCCGAGGTGCCGTGCCGAGTGCCGCGCAGTAGGCGGGAATTGGGAGACACGCCCTACAGGTCGTCAGGCAGCAGGCGGAAGGCGGCGTGCGGAGTGAGCGGACGGATGGCGCGGAAGTCGCGCCGGTCCAGCGTCAGCAGACAGTCGGTCCGGTACTCCGCCGTGAGCGCGACCGCCACCGCGTCCGCCAGGTCCAGATCGAGAGCTTCGTACCGGCGCATGATCGACGTCGCGACGTCCAGCACCTCCGTGCCGATCTCGGGGACCTGGAAGCGCATCCTGCGCACCTGGTCCATCAGCAGCCCGAGGATCGTGGTCCGGGCTGCCGGGCCGAGCCGGGCTCGCGCCAGGTGGTCCACTTCGGCGAGCACGAGCGGCGACAGGATCACCGTCCCCGCCTCCTGCAGGACCTTGCGACAGTCGCTGCTCTCGGGAGCGTTGCGGTCGAACGCCGCGATGATGCCGGAGGTGTCGGCGACAACGATCACCGGTCGTCGGTACGCCGTACGACCGCGGAGCGGACCTCGTCCTTGTCGGCCGCCCAGCCGGGCCCGTCGAAGGTCGGCCAGTCGAGCGGCTCGTCCCAGACCCGGTTCGCCATCGCGGCCAGGTGGATCCCTTCCCGGATGATCTCGGCCTCGGGCACGCCACGACGCTCAGCGGCCTGCTTGATCAGGGCGAGATCTTCGGGGTCCGCGTACACGTTGGTCCGCTTCATCGACATGTACCAACGCTAACACACGTACAGGCTTGGCCAGCTATGTGACATCGGTCGTGTCACGATGGAGGTATGAACGCAACGGCGAGCCTCACGGTGGACGGGTTCGAGGGTGTGCAGGTCGCGTACGACCGGCAGGGGTCGGGGCCGCCGCTTCTGTTGCTGCACGGGATCGGGCACCATCGGCAGGCCTGGGCGCCGGTCGTGGAGCGGCTGGCGGGGAAGCGGGACGTGGTGGCGATCGACTTTCCGGGGTTCGGGGAGTCGCCTGATGTGCCGGCGGGGCTGCCGGACGAGCTGGACACGTTCGCGGCGGTGCTGGAAGCGTTCTGCCGGGAGCTGGGGATCGAGCGGCCGCACGTCGCGGGGAACTCGATGGGCGGGATGGTCGCGCTGCGGCTCGGGCAGCTCGGGCTCGTGCGGTCGGTGACCGCCCTCTCGCCCGCGGGGTTCTGGACGCCGCGGCAGCGGACCTGGGCTCTCAACGTGCTGACCGGCATGCGCCGGGTCACCCAGCGCACCCCCGAGCCGACCCTCCGCCGGATGGCCCGTACGCCGGCCGGCCGCCGCGTGATGACCGGGATGATCTACCACCACCCCGCGCAACGCACCCCCGAGGCCGTGTACGCCGAGAGCCTGGCGCTCCGCGACGGCCCGGCGTTCGACCGGGTCGCCGCCTACGCGCGCCGCGGCACGGTGTTCGAGGGCGACGTCCCCGGCGTACCGGTCACGATCGCGTGGGGAACCCACGACCGGATCCTCCCGCGCAGCCAGGTGATCCGCGCCCACCACCAGATCCCGCAGGCCCGGATCGTCTCGCTGGCCGGCTGCGGCCACGTCCCGATGAACGACGCCCCGGGCCTGGTCGCGCACATCTTGCTGCAGGGCAGCGCTAGAGCGACTGCAGCCCCAGGACCGACAGGAGCCTGAGTTTCTCCGCGGCCTCCGAGTTCGGCGGAGCCGTGTAGACGACGATCCGCAGGTCGCTGCCCGGGACCGTGAGGACGTCGCAGTCGAGCAGGATCGGGCCGAGCTCAGGATGCTCGACCGTCTTGTGGTCGGTGCCGTGGAAACCGATCTGGTGGTCGTCCCACGCGGTCGCGAACTCGGCGCTGAGCGCGCGCAGGTCGGCGACCATGGCGTGCAGCTCGGTGTCCTTGGGGTAGCGGGTGACGGCCGCGCGCAGATCGGTGACCAGCGCGATCTTGAACCGCTCGGCCTGCTCGGGGGTCTGGCGAACCCGGCCGTACCCCGCCAAGGAGTCGGGGTCGCCGGCGAAGCGCCGCCAGATCAGGTTGCGCTGCCGGCCGCGCAGCGCGGACGGGTCGCCGAGCATCGCGGCCCACAGCGAGTTCCAGCTGATGATCGTCCAGGACGCGTCGGACACACTCAGCGGCGCACCCTCGAGCTGGTCGACCAGCCGCTGCACACCGGGCGGGATGTACGCCGAGATCCGCCCGGGCGCGGGCGGCGCCTGACCGGCCAGGACGAACAGGTGGTCGCGCTCGGCGTCACCGAGCCGCAGTGCGCGGGCCAGCGCGGTCAGGACCTGCGGCGACGGCGCCGACGACCGGCCCTGCTCCAGCCGTACGACGTAGTCGACCGACAGCCCGGCGAGCATCGCGAGCTCCTCGCGCCGCAGCCCGGGCGCCCGCCGTACGCCGTTCGCGGGCAGGCCGGCCTCGGCCGGGCTGACCCGGTCGCGCCACGCGTGCAGGGTCTTGCCGAACTCGGACACCTGTCCAGTATCGCGCTGTCGCCGGAGTACAGCCTGGTACTGCCGTTCCCCAGGCTGTCGCGGGTACTGCCTGTCCGGCGCGGTCCCGGCCAGGGTCGAGACATGACCATCACACTGATCACCGGGGCGAACAAGAGCCTCGGCTACCAGGCCGCCCGCGAACTCGTTGCCCTCGGCCACCTCGTGTACGTCGGGGCGCGCGACCCCGGGAAGGGGCGCCGGGCTGCTGAGGAGCTGGGCGCGCGGACCGTCCAGCTCGACGTGACCGACCCGGCGTCGATCCGCGCCGCGGCCGGGCAGATCGAGGCCGAGGAGGGGCGGCTCGACGTCCTGGTGAACAACGCGGGCATCCCCGGGCACCTGAACAGCGCCGGGATCCCGGGGCATCCGTCGACCGCCCGGGAGGTGACGGCGGAGACGCTCCGGACGGTCTTCGAGACGAACGTGTTCGGCGCCGCGCAGGTGCTGCACGAGTTCCTGCCGCTGCTCGGTGCGAGCGATAACCCGGTGGTCGTGAACGTGAGCAGCGGGCTCGGGTCGATCACCGGAGTCCCGTTCGAGGGCGAGTCGCCGGTCGAGTCGTGGATCCCGGCACCGGGCTACGCGGCGTCGAAGGCGGCGCTGAACATGCTGACCGCGCAGTTCGCCTACCTGCTGCCGGAGCTGCGGATCAACACGGTCGACCCCGGCTACACCGCGACCGACTTCAACGGGCACCGCGGGACGCAGACCGTCGAGGAGGGCGCGGCGATCATCGTCCGGGCGGCGACGGTCGGGAAGGACGGGCCGACCGGCAAGTACCTGAGCGCACAGGGCCCGGTCGCCTGGTAGCCGAGCGCCGGTCTGGGGGCGGCGAGCGGCGAGCTACGGGACCAGTTCGTCCAGCCAGCCGAACAGCCGGTCGGCGAGGTTCGGGTCCGGCTCGGGATCTCCGTCCGGCGGGTCGGACGGCGTCTCGGTCGGCGTCGGCGACGGCGACGGCGTGTCCGACGGCGTACCGGAGGTCGGCTCGACCGTCGGCGTCGGGGTCGGTACGACCGGTGGCCGCGCGGTGATCGTCGGCAGCGGCCGCCGATTCGGGTCCTCGGCCGGGACCGTCGTCGGCGCGCCCGGGGTCGGGCGGCCGGCGTGGGTGCCGCTCGGGTCCTCGCGCTGGACGTCGCCGCGGCCGACGCCCCACGGCTCGGTGGAGGGCGCGAGCGTAGGCGTGACGACCGGGCTGCGCGGGTCGCCGTCGACGTACGGGTAGCGCTGGTCGGCCGGGTCCACGGCCGGGAGGCCTGCGACCGGGTTGACCGCGTCGGGGTCCCCGCCACCGGGCAGCGGTAGCAGGCCGGCGACGGCCAGGGCGGCGTACAGGCCGATGGGCAGGGCGATGCAGGCGGCGGTACGGCGGGCCCTCTTGCTCCTCAGCGGGGTCCGGCGCGGTGCTGCCTGTTCTTCCTCGGAGAACAGACTCACAGTTCCGGCACAGTAGCGGGTGTTCACACGTTTCAAACAGGTCTTGGAACGATCTTCACCCTTTTTGTCATCTGTCCGGCAGGGAAGACTGCCCGGCATGACAATCCTGCTGCTGCACGGCCTCGGCGCGACCCGCCGGGTCTGGGACGGCTGGCCGACCACTTCCGCCCACTCCCCCGACCTCCCCGGCCACGGCACCGCCGGCCCGCTCGACAGCTACAGCTTCGAGTCGATCACCGCCGCCGTCGCCCAGAACCTGCCCGACCTCAGCACCGTGATCGGCCACTCGCTGGGCGGTGTGATCGCCCTCGAGCTGGCCAGCGGCCGGTACGGCGTCCGCGTGGACCGCGTGATCGCCCTCGGCGTCAAGGTCACCTGGTCGGACGAGGACCTGGCCCGGACCGCGGCACTCGCCGCCAAGCCGGTCACCTGGTTCGACACCCGCGACGCCGCCGCCGAGCGCTACCTGAAGATCTCCGGTCTCCAGGGCCTGGTCGACCCCGCGAGCGACGCCGTCGACCACGGGCTGCGCGAGCAGGACGGCCGCTGGCGGCTCGCGCTCGATCCCCGCGCGTTCGGCGTCGGCGCCCCGAACATGGCCCGCCTGCTCCGCGACGCGCAGGCGGACGTCGTACTGGCTCGGGGTGAGCTGGACCCGATGAACACCGACGCCGAGCTGTCAGCGCTGCACGACCAGGTCGTCACGCTGCCCAGCGCCGGTCACAACGCCCACGTGGGGAACCCGTCAGCACTCGATCACGTTGACGGCCAGGCCGCCTCGTGACGTCTCCTTGTACTTGATCTTCATGTCGGCGCCGGTCTCGCGCATCGTCTTGATCACCTTGTCCAGCGTGACCACGTGCACCCCGTCCCCGTGCATCGCCATCCGGGCCGCGTTGATCGCCTTCACCGAGGCCATCGCGTTCCGCTCGATGCACGGGATCTGGACCAGCCCGCCGACCGGGTCGCAGGTCAGGCCGAGGTTGTGCTCCATCGCGATCTCGGCCGCGTTCTCGACCTGCTCCGGCGTACCGCCGAGCACCTCGCACAACCCGGCGGCGGCCATCGAGCAGGCCGACCCGACCTCGCCCTGGCAGCCGACCTCGGCGCCGGAGATCGACGCGTTCTCCTTGTAGAGCACGCCGATCGCGCCGGCGGCGAGCAGGAACCGGACGGCGCCGTCGTCGGACGAGCCCGGGACGAACCGCCGGTAGTAGTGCAGGACAGCGGGAATGATGCCCGCGGCACCGTTCGTCGGCGCGGTGACGATCCGGCCGCCGGAGGCGTTCTGCTCGTTCACCGCGAGCGCGAACAGGTTCACCCAGTCCATCACCTTGAGCGGGTCGACCGACCACTTGTCGCTGCTCAGCTTCTGGTGCAGCGCGTGCGCGCGGCGCGGGACCTTGAGGCCGCCGGGCAGCACGCCCTCGGTCTCGCAGCCCTCGTCGACGCAGTCCTGCATCACCTGCCAGATGTGCAGCAGGCCGGATCGGATCTCCGGCTCGGTGCGCCAGGCCAGCTCGTTGTGCAGCATCACCTCGCTGATCGCGAGACCGGACTCGCGGCACCGGTCGAGCAGCTCGGCGCCGGTCAGGAACGGGTACTTCAGCGGCGTCCGGTCCGGCACGATCCGGTCGCCGGCGGCCGCGTCCTCGTCGACGACGAACCCGCCGCCGACCGAGTAGTAGGTGCGTTCCCGCAGTACGGCGCCGTCGGCCGAGCGCGCGACGAAGGTCATCCCGTTCGGGTGGTAGGGCAGCGCCTTGCGGCGGTGCATCACCAGCTGGGTGTTCTCGTCGAACGCGATCTCCTGCCGGCCGGCCAGCCGGATCCGCCCGGCCGCGCGGATCCCCGCGACCCGGTCCTCGACCGAGCCGGTGTCGACGGTCTCGGGGTCCTCGCCCTCGAGACCGAGCAGGACCGCCTTGTTGCTGCCGTGCCCGTGCCCGGTCGCGCCGAGCGAGCCGAACAGCTGCGACTCGACGGCCGTGGTCCGGTCGAGCAGCCCGTCGGCCTCGAGGCCGAGGGCGAAGGTGCGGGCGGCGCGCATCGGTCCCACGGTGTGGGAGCTCGACGGGCCGATCCCGATACTGAACAGGTCGAAAACGCTGATCGCCATCTGGAGGTTCCTTCCGGTCTTCGTTGACCGATCGGTGTGCCTCCCCGCTCTGTTGGGCGTGCTGCCTTCCAGAGGTGCCTCGCCCGTGCGGTGAGGGTGCCTGAGAGATTCTTGGGGAGAGTTGCTCCTACGGCGCCCAGGTCGGGCCTGGGTCTCTCCCGCACGGGTTCATACGGCGGGTGCTGCTGACGATCGCGACGGTACGGCGGCCCGGCCGTACTCGTCAATCCGGCCGGGCGCGGTCAGCCCAGGCGGTCGGTCCGGGCCGCCCACAGCTCGAAGAACCAGGTGAACAGCGGGGGAACGCTTGCCGCCAGCGCCAGCAGCGTGGTCGGCCAGCTCCAGCGCAGCGGCTTGCGGACGACCGCGACGGTCAGCACGTAGGCGACGAAGATGCCGCCGTGGATCGGCCCGAAGACCTGGACGCCGATCTCGTTGTCGGACAGCACGTACTTGAACAGCATCCCGATCAGCAGCCCGGTCCACGAGATCGCCTCGGCGATCGCCACCACCCGGAACCAGGTCGCATGCTTGGAACCAGCCGGCGCGTCCACGGCTGCAACAGTCTCGGTCATCAGACCAGTGACCCTAACAAGCAGCTCCAACCCCGGGGTCGGCTCGGGGGCGCTGCCGGATGCCGGTCAGGGTCCGGGCGGCCAAGGATCGAAGCGTGAAGAGACAAAGTGTTTGGTGTGCCGCCCTGGCCGTCGTTCTGGCCACGCTGACCGTCCCCGCCACTGCCGCTGCCCCGGCCGCCGAGCCGGCCGCGGAGCCGCCCGTCCAGCTAGCCGCCTCGCGTCCGTTGAGCTGGTCGGCCTGCGCGCCCGAGCCGGGCGACACACCGGAGGAGATCGCCCTGCTCCCCGGCTCCGAGTGCGCGACGCTCACCGTCCCGATCGACTGGAACCATCCGTCCGCAGGCACCTTCGAGCTCGCGGTCGCCCGCCGGAAGGCCCAGCAGCAGCGAGTCGGCGTACTGGTGTTCGGACCGGGCGGACCCGGCGACTCCGGCGTCGACCGGATCCGGACCGGGATGAGCCGCTTCAGCCGGCAGCTCGAGGACCGCTTCGACATCGTCAGCTTCGACCCGCGCGGTGTCGCCCGGAGCAACGCCGTGAAGTGCTCGGCCGCGCTGGTCGCCCGCCAGCCGTCGCCGATCCTCCAGAGCCAGCAGGACTTCGACGACACCATCACCTACAACCGCGAGCTCGCAGCAGACTGCCGGAAGAACACCGGCCCGGTCTACGACCACCTCGACATGCTGCAGACCGTCCGCGACGTCGACGCGATCCGGGCCGCACTGGGCGAGTCCCGGATCTCCTTCCACGGCAGCTCGTACGGGACGCTGCTCGGCCAGCAGTACGCCGAGCGCTACCCGCGGCGGGTCCGCGCGCTCGTGCTGGAGAGCGTGTTCGACCACGGGCCCGCGTCCACCGGCGAGTTCCTCGACGAGCAGGCATGGGCCGGGCAGGACTCGTTCGACGAGTTCGTGAAGTGGTGTACGACGGCGACGACCTGCTCCCTGCACGGCCAGGACATCCACGTCCTGTGGGATCGACTGATCGCCAGAGCCGATCGTGGTGACCTGCCGGACCCACAGCGCCCGGCGTACCCGATCAACGCGTTCCAGCTGAGCTTCGTGACGTTCCGGACGTTCTACGGACCCGACTGGGCCCGACTGGCCGACCTGCTCGACAAGCTGGACCAGAGCCCGCCGCCGACCGCCGTACCGCCGGTCCCGACCGGACTGACCAGCTTCGCGTTCGTGACGTTCTGCCACGACTTCGACCTGCCGGTCCGCGACTACCGCGAGTACGCCGGCCACCTGCGGCGACTCGCGCGGGACAACGAGGACCTGCGCTACCCCGGACAGCTGCTGGCCGTGGCGACCTGCCTGGGTTTGCCGAAGGCAACCAATCCGCAGCGCACTCCGCAGCGGCAGGACCTGCGGACACCGGCGCTTCTGGTCAACAGCCTGCACGATCCGGCGACCGGCTACAACGGTGCGAAGAGCGTGGCCCGCCAGTTCGGGCGGGACGGCGTACTGCTGACCTACCGCGGCTGGGGCCACGGCAGCTACACCACCAGCCCCTGTGTCGAGCGGGCGGTCGACCGCTACCTGGTGACGCTGGCCTTGCCGGCGCGCGGCTCCGCGTGTCCGAGCATCCCGCCGAGCTGACCGAGCAGCACCTCGCGGAACGTGGCCGGGTCCGGCGCCGGCTGGCGCAGGGCCCGGCTGACGATCGCACCGGTCAGCGCGGTCAGCAGGAAGTCGGTCACGTCGGCCGGGCGGTAGGTGTCGCTGAACGAGCCCTCGACCACGCCCTCGGTGACCGCTGCCAGGAACGGCGTCCGGTAGCGGGCGAGCACCTCGTGGCTGTGCGCGCGCAGCTCGTCGTCACGCATCGCCGCCCGCCAGAACTCGACCAGCAGCTGCTGCGTACTGGTCGGGTTCTCCAGACTGCGGTCCGTCATCGCGACCAGCCGCCGCCACGGGTCAGGCTCGGCCGAGGCGACCGCCTCCAGCGCCTCGACCTCCCGGTCGGTGGCCAGGCCGAGCGCCTCGACGACCATGTCCTCGCGGGAGCCGAAGTAGTTCTGCAGCGTGCTGATCGCGACTCCGCTGACCGCGGACACGTCGGCGAACCGCGTGCCTTCGTACCCACGGTCGGCGAGCACGGTCGCGACCGCCTCCAGGACGGCCGTCCGTTTCGCACCACCTGCTCGACGTCTGCGCTGCGGCTCTGGCATGGCGACACCTTATGGCCAGGCCGCCGCGGGCCCGCCGCTAGCCGAGGGGCGGGATGTTGTGGTTGAAGCGGAACACGTTGGCCGGGTCGTACTTCGTCTTGACCTCTTGCAGCCGCCGGTACGTCGCTTCGTCGTACGCCGTGCGCACGGCGTCCACCGACGCGTCGGCCGGGGACAGGTACCCCGGGTGCCGCCGGCCGGTCGCCAGCCGGTCGATCAGCTCGCGCCCGGCGTCGCGCTGCGCCTCGACCTGGTCGGGTGCGACCGCGGTCAGCGCGAAGACCGCGAACCCGATGTCCCGGCGGACCGCGTTCGGCACCCGCGGCGCCCGACCGAGCGCACCGCCGAGGTGGCTCAGGTTGACCATCGTGATCGCGGTCTCGGCGTCCGGCCCGACGACGTCGAGGACCGCGTCGACGGTGTCCGCGCTCAGCTCGTCCAGGACCGCGAAGTGCTCGACCGCGGCGCCCGGTTCGGTCGGGTCGTTGGTGATCCCGGCGATCTCGGCGGCGGGCATCGGCGCGACGGTGTCCATCAGCACTGGCGCCGCGGCGCGCAGCGGGGCGACCAGGGCGGCGCCGGCGTCCGGCGTACCGACGTACGCGAGCCGGACCGAGACGGTGAGCTTGCCGCGCATCATCTCGGGGACGAACGGCAGGTCCGGGGCGCGCAGCAGCAGCACCGACGAGGTGACCTCGTCCGGCGCGGTCGCGGTGAACCGCCGGTACGCCGTCAGCACGTCGCGCGCGTCGGCCCCGGCGTACAGGAGGGCGCCGGCGTACAGGTCGGTGATCGGGAACAGGTCGAACTCGATCGCGGTGACGACGCCGAAATTGCCCTTGCCGCCGCACAGGGCGAAGAACAGGTCCGGCTCGCTGGTCGCGTCGACCGTGCGCAGCTCGGCGTCGGCGGTGACCAGCTCGATCCGACGGACGTGGTCGGCGGCGTAGCCGAGCATCCGGGCCATCGCGATGCTCACACCGCCGCCGAGCGTGTAGCCGACGACGCCGACGGTCGGCGACGAGCCGGCCAGCGGTGCGAGGCCGGCCTCGGCGGCCTCCTCGACGACCTGCCCCCAGCGGACACCGGCCTCGGCGCGGGCGGTGCGGCGCTCGGCGTCGACGGTCAGGCCGGTCATCCGGCGGGTGGTGATCGCGACCGCGTCGGCCGGGGTGGGCACCGACGGGCCGTGGCCGGTGTTGAGGACGGCGACCGGCAGACGCACCTCGTGCGAGTGCCGGATCGCGGCCTGGACGTCGGCGGCGCTGGTCGCGCCGACGACGACCTGCGGCTGGTGCCCGACGGACAGGTTGAAGAACGAGAGCTCGTCGGCGTACCCGGCGTCACCGGGGACCAGGACCGGGCCCACAACGGAAGTCAGCATGTGAATACGGTATCGCCGTACCGGATACCAGCGGGTACCCCTGACGAGTTGTCGCCAGTGAGAAGGGCGGGCGCCCACCGGCGCGGGCTTTCCCTTGCTGACGCTGGGTGCCCTTGTGGTCATCGTCCGTAGCCACCACGATTCCCTCACCGTGGCCCTGTGAGGCAAGGCCACCCAGAGGAACCGGATGTGACCATGTCCTTTGTTTCCCCGCCCCGCCCCGAACTACGCCGTCCCCGGCACTTCCGCAAGACCGTCACCGGCGCCGCTCTGACGCTCGGACTCGGCGCCGCCGCCCTGGCGCCGATCCAGTCCGCGAGCAGCGCTCCGCTCCCCGAGGCCGTCGACGGCGTGTACACCGTCCTCGGCCAGAGCTGGGGAGTCTCCGCGACCGAGGCCAAGTCCCGGCTCGACGCGGAGCACGCCAAGACCGCGGCCCTGGAGTCCGTGCAGGCCCAGCTGACCAAGGCGTCCAAGAGCGCCGGTGCCGGCCTGGACGGCGCGTTCTTCGACTCGGCCCGCCGGCTGGTCGTCAACGTGCACACCACCCAGGCGGCCGACACCGCCCGCACCAACGGTCTGTCCCCGCGGACCGTGGCCCGGGGCGAGAAGGCCCTGACCGCCCTGCAGACCAAGGCCCAGGCGATCATCGACCGGTCCGGCTCGACGCAGGTGCAGCAGGTCGGCACCGACCTACCGAGCGACCAGCTGCGGATCATCCTGCAGCCCGGTGAGCAGTCGGCCAAGACCGTTGCCCTGGTCAAGCAGTTGAAGGCGCTCCCGGGTGTTGCCGTGAGCACCAACACGACCACCCTGTCGATGACCGCGGACGTGATCGGCGGCCAGATCATGGACCTGGTCCCGGGCACCAACTGCTCGCTCGGGTTCTCCGGCACCCGCAACGGCAGCGACAACGTGATGCTCAGCGCCGGCCACTGCGTCGAGGGCAACCCGATGGTGCAGAACCGGTCCGGTGTCCGGCTCGGGGTCGGCGTCGCCAGCCGCTTCCGGACCGGCTCGCCGAGTGTCGACATGGGCCTGATGGACATCGACAGCAACAACGTCGGCCGCGGCTACATCGACAACCGCAACGGTCAGACCACCCGGGTCACCGGCTCGTCGAAGGCCCCGGTCGGCTCGACCATCTGCAAGGCCGGCAACACCACCGGCTGGACCTGCGGCACGATCCAGCAGTACAACCTGACCGTCAACTACGGCGGCGCGGGCGGCAGCGTCACCCGCACCAGCGGTCTGGCCCGGTCGACGGTCTGCACCGAGGGCGGCGACTCCGGCGGTGCGTACATCTCCGGCACCGTCGCGCAGGGCATGACGTCGGGCGGCCCGTCCGACGGTCACGACTGCGGCTTCAACCAGGGCGGCAACGCCACCGGCTCGTACTCGTTCTACCAGCCGGTCGTGGACGCCGCGAACTACTACGGGGTCACGCTGACCCGCGGCTGAGCACCTGACAGGCCGAAGCCCCCACCCTGATCAGGTGGGGGCTTCGGTCCGTTCTCAGTCCAGCACCCGCAGCAGGTGATCCCCCCGGAACACCCGGCCGGACAAGGCCTGCAGCTGCTCGCAGGCCGTCTCCAGCGCCTGCGCCTGACTCGCGCACCCGTCGACGTACCAGAACGGGTCGTCGGGCTGCGGGTCCTCCGCGTCGTCGATGTCGGCGTACCAGTGCCGGTCGCCCGCACATCCGCAGTGCACAACGCGCACCCGTAGATTCATCGTCGTACCCCCCGTGCCTCACCACCCCTGGGTCCCCCCCGGGTCCCAAGTTCGGGGCCGTCCGGCCGGTGCGTGGCCGCGGCCCCCCACCACCACGCACCGAGCCGAAAGCGACCCTCCCCCGCTGACTACATCGGAGCCGACCGGCCCCGCGTTACTACCTGTGACCAGATTTTTTTAAGTGATTGATTCACGACTCACTGTCGCTGCGCCTTGACCCACTGCTCGAGCCCGTCGGCGGTGATCGGGAGTGGTTCGGTGAGGATCTCCAGGCGGTCGGCGTGCACCACGACGTTGTCCTCGATCCGGATGCCGATACCGCGGAGCTCCGGCGGGACGGTTTCGTCGTGCGGGTGGAAGTACAGGCCGGGCTCGACGGCCAGCGCCATTCCGACCTCGAGGTCCGCGGCGAAGTAGGTCTCCGGGCGGGCGGCGTCGCAGTCGTGGACGTCGAGGCCGATGAAGTGGCCGAGGCCGCAGACGACGTACCGGCGGTGCTGCTGGCCGTCCGGGCCGAGCGCCTCGTCGGTCGACACGTCGACGATGCCCCAGTCCCGCAGGCCCTCGACGAGCACCCGCATCGCCTCGTACTGGAAGGCCCGGTACGGCGCCCCCGGCGTGACCGCCGCGAGCGCGGCCAGCTGCGCCTGGTGCACCAGGTCGTACACCTGCCGCTGCGCCGCCGTGAACTCACCGGTCGCCGGGAACGTCCGGGTCACGTCGGCGGTGTACAGCGTCCGCGTCTCGACCCCCGCGTCCAGCAGGATCACGTCGCCCTCGCGTACGGCGCCGTCGTTGCGCACCCAGTGCAGCACCGGCGCGTGATTGCCGGCGGCAACGATCGACGCGTAGCCGACCCCGTTGCCCGCGGTCCGGGCCCGCCGGTCGAAGGTCCCCTCCAGCCACCGCTCGCCGCCGCCACGGATGGCCTCCGGCAGCTCCCGCGCGACGTCCGCGAACCCCTGCACGCTCGCCTCGACGGCCTCGCGCAGCTGGTCGAGCTCCCAGTCGTCCTTGATCCGGCGCAGCTCCGAGATCGACTGCCGCAGGATGTCGCCGTCGGTCCGCGAGGTCCGCACCAGCGCGTCCAGCATCGGCTCGACTCCCGGCACCGACAGCATGAACGGCACCGCACCCCGTACGGCGGACGGCAGCTCCTCGATCGGCCGGCACGCGATCTGCAATGCCTCCGACCAGTCCTTCAGCCCCGGCACCGGCCCGATCCACAGCTCCCCGTCGCGCGCGTTCGCGAAGTAGTCGGGCTCGTCCGGCCCGGCGGCCTCGCGCAGGTAGAGCGTCGAGTCGCCGTCCGCCGAGATCACCAGCACGGCACCCTCGGCCTGGCAGCCGGTCAGCCAGACGAAGTCGCTGTCGGCGCGGAACCGGTAGTCGGTGTCGTTGGACCGGACCGGCGCCTGCCCGGCCCCGAGCGCGATCCGCCGTCCCGGCAGCGCGTTGACCAGCTTCCGCCGATGCTCCGCGGCCGCTTCCGCCAACCCCGAAGGCAGCACCACCGCCCGATCCACTGCTCCCCAGCCCCGCGGAATCGCGTCCCGGAACCCCTTCGCGTCGATCGGCCGGTACGACTTGCGCTGTTCTTCGGTGCGGTCCTCGGTCATTCGTGCTCTCCCCTGTCGATTGGCCCTACCAGCCATCAACTCAGTTATGAGCCTTACTCCGCAAGCCCGAATTCAGGCCCGGGCGCGGAAGGCTTCGAGCAGCGCCGCCTGGGAGTCGAGCAGGTAGGCGTTGAGGTCGTCGGCGGCCCGCGCGTACTCGCCGGTTTCGAGCAGCTCCAGCAGCGAGCGATTGCGGGCGATGTAGGGCTCATGCAGCGCCCGCGGGGTCGCGATCACGTGGAAGAGCAGCCGCAGCTCGGCGAGCAGCCGGCCGGTGATCTCGTTGATCCGGGTGCTGCCGGCCAGGCCGACGAGGTGCCGGTGGAAGCGCATGTTCGCCGTACCGACGGAGATCCAGTCCTCCTCGACAGCGGCGGACTCGGCGGCCTCGACGTCTGCCCGGAGCGGCTCGAGCTGCGCGGGGTCCAGATCGGAGAGCGCCCGGACGACATCGCACTCGAGCACGCGGCGGAGCCGGTACAGGTCGAGCAGGTCGTCCTCGGTGAGGTCAGGGACGAAGACGCCGCGGTGCATCCGGTGCACCAGCAGCCCCTCGTGGGTGAGCAGGCGGAAGGCCTCGCGGAGCGTGTTCCGGCTGACCTGGAGGGCGTCCTTGAGCGACTCCTCGGACAGCTGGGTGCCGGGCCGGAGCACGCCGTCGGTGATCCGCCGGCGCAGCACGTCGGCGACCCGCTCGGCGGAGCTGCTCCGGTCGAAGTGCGCGGCATCGTCGGCGACGGCGCGCAGCCACGACTGGTCGGCCGGAGGCCCGATTTCGCTCGCCACCTCGTCATCATACGGATCGGCGTTCAACGAGAGTCTTGCAGGATTGTTGAACAATCTCTACGGTTGAGACTCACCGTCGACCCGGGGAGTCGCCATCATGCTGACCGTCGAGGAGCAGCGGACCACGCTCGCTCTGCCCGGCCGGACCGCGCCGCTGGCCCGCGAGCTGATCGAGGCCGCCGGGTTCGAGGGCCTGGTCGACGACTTCACCACCGAGCTCACGGCGTACGACGGCGTCGGCGAAGCCGCCGCCGCGATCACCACCGCCGGCGCCTCGCTCTGGCGGACCGCCGTCGACCGCGCCCAGGGCCGGCTCAGCTCCGGCACCATCGACCCGTACGACGACCGCCCGCTCTACTGGGCCCGGACGACAATGAGCCGCGCGGTCCGCGAGTGGCAGCCGTCGTACCCGTTGACCGATCTGCAGCGCCGCGCGATCCTGCGCCAGTTCGACTACGCCTCCCGCGGCATCGACGGAGTCGCGTTCCCGGCCGACGGCCCGAAGCTGCTGGTCAGCGGCTTCGACACCTACAGCCTCGACGACAGCCTGCGGCACTCGAACCCGTCCGGCGCCGCCGCGCTGCAGCTGCACGGCCGGAAGGTCGGCGACGTCACCATCCAGGCGGTGATCTTCCCGGTGAACTGGACCGACTTCGACCAGGGCGTCGTCGAGGACGCGTTCGGCCCGTGGCTGGTCGGTCCCGAGGACCCGCGGCACCGCGGCGCGATCGACGCGTTCACCACGATCAGCCAGACCCGTCGCGGCCACATGCACATCGAGAAGTGGGCCGGCGGGTTCCGCGGCGGCGCGCCGGACAACAACCGCGCTCTGAACTGGGGCCCGATCTCGGCCGCCGCGCTCTGGCCGCAGCCGCAGCCGTCGCCGCAGTTCATCGGCACCACCCTCCCGTACGCCGAGATGATCGCCGCCGGCACCGGCCCCTGGCCGGTCACGCTGAACCCCGGCATCACCGAGTGGCCCGCCGGGACCTTCCCCGACCCCGACGCGCTGCGCACCGCACCCGACCCGTCGCCGGGCTCGCACGCGGCCAGCGCCCCGGGCAGCAACTACCTGTCGAACGAGTCGATGTACCGGACCAACCGGCTGCGGCTGGGCACCGGTCACGCGACAATGCCGGGCGGGCACCTGCACATCTCCGCGCTGGAGTACCCCGCCGATCCGAGCTCACTGACCAGCCCCGAGTTCGAGGCTGACCGCAAAGCTGTCGTGGACCAGACCGTCGCCCTGATCGAGGCCGTCGGCAAGACCCTGCTGTTCACCTAGGAGGCTGAGATGTCCGTCGACCTGAACGCCGACCTCGGCGAGGGCTACGGGAGCTGGGCGATGGGTGACGACAACGCCCTGCTCGACGTCGTCACCAGCGCCAACGTCGCCTGCGGTTTCCACGCCGGCGACCCGTCCATCATGCGCGCGGTCTGCCGCCGGGCCGCCGACCGCGACGTCGCGATCGGCGCCCACGTCGGGTACGCCGACAAGCCCGGTTTCGGCCGCCGCTTCATCGACATCGAACCGGCCGCGCTGCGCGACGAGGTGCTCTACCAGATCGCCGCGCTGGACGCGTTCGCCCGCGTCGCCGGCTCGGAGGTCGCGTACGTGAAGCCGCACGGCGCGCTCTACAACACGATCGGGCACCACGAGGACCAGGCCGCGGCCGTCGTCGCGGCGGTCGCGGACTACGACCGCGCGCTGCCGGTGCTCGGGCTGCCCGGCGCGGTCTGGCTCAAGCTCGCCGCCGAGGCCGGGCTGACCGTCGTCCACGAGGCGTTCGCGGACCGCGCGTACTCGCCGGACGGGACGCTGGTCTCGCGGCGCGAGCCCGGCTCGGTGCTGCACGACGGGCGCGAGATCGCCCGCCGCTGCGTGGCGATGGCGACCGGCGAGCCGATCAAGGACGTGAAGGGCGGGGAGCTGCGGCTGAAGCCGGGGTCGATCTGCCTGCACGGGGACACGCCTGGCGCCGTACAGATCGCTCAGCAGGTCCGCGAAAGCCTCACGAAGGCCGGGGTCGAACTGACTCCTTTTGCGGCCTGATGCGGATTCTGCCCTGCGGTAGTTCGGCACTGCTGGTCGAGCTCGACGATCTCGACCAGGTTCTGGGGTACTACGCCGCGCTCCGCGCGGACCCGCCGGCCGGTGTCGTCGACATCGTCCCGGCGGGGCGGACGGTGATGGTCACCATCTCCCCGAGCACCACTCTCACCGCCCTCGAACGCGCGCTTCGCGCGACCACTCCGGCCGGCGACCACCGCACCGAGGGCGACCTGATCGAGCTTCCCGTCACCTACGACGGCGAAGACCTCGCCGACGTCGCCGCACTGCTCTCCTGCTCGATCGACGACGTCATCCAGCGCCACACCTCCGAGGAGTGGACCGTCGCCTTCTGCGGCTTCGCCCCCGGCTTCGGCTACCTCACCGGCGAGTCCTCCTGGGACATCCCCCGCCGCAAGTCCCCCCGCACCAAGGTCCCCGCCGGCGCCGTCGCGCTGGCCGGCGAGTTCAGCGGCGTCTACCCCCGCGAGTCCCCCGGCGGCTGGCAGCTCCTCGGCCACACGGATGTCGCGGTCTTCGACCTCGACCGCGACCCGGCCGCGCTGCTCAGCCCCGGCCGCCGCATCCGCTTCGTCGACGCCACCTCCGGCTCCGTGTCCGGCTCCGGCTCCGGCTCCGGGCGAGGTTCCGCGTGACCGCGCGCTTCGAGGTCCTGGCGACCGGACCACTCACCACCGTCCAGGACTCCGGCCGCCCCGGCCAAGCAGCCCTCGGCATCGGCCGCTCCGGGGCGTGCGACCGTACGTCGTACCAGTTGGCCAACCGCCTGGTCGGCAACCACCCGGACGCGGCGGCTCTGGAGGTCACCTTCGGTGGCCTGCAACTCATCGCCGCGTCCGACCTCGTCTACGCGGTCACCGGCGCCCCCTGCACCGGTGTCCCCCTCAACGCCCCCGCTGTCCTCCGCGCGGGCGAAGTGTTGCAGCTCGGCACCCCGCGCACCGGCCTGCGCACGTACGTCGCCTTCCGCGGCGGCCTCGACGTCGACCCGGTCCTGGGCTCCCGCTCCACCGACCTGCTCTCCGGCCTCGGCCCGGCCCCGGTAGCCACCGGCGATGTGATTGCCCTAGGCAAGGACCATGGCCCGATGCCCGGCGTCGACCTCGCTCCGGTCGCGGATCCGGCCGGCGATCTGCTGACCGTCGACGTGCTGCCCGGCCCGCGCCGCGACTGGTTCACCGACAACGGCTGGCGATCGCTGACCGGCCAGTCGTACACGGTCAGCAGCAACAGCAACCGGATCGGCGTACGGCTGGAAGGCGAGCCGCTGGAACGGGCCCGCGACGGCGAGCTGACCAGCGAGGGCATGAACCTCGGCGCCCTGCAGATCCCGCCGTCCGGCCTCCCGGTCCTGTTCCTCGCCGACCACCCGGTGACCGGCGGCTACCCGGTGATCGGCTACGTCGCAGGCGCCGACCTCGACGCCTGCGCGCAGCTACGCCCTGGTCAGTCGCTCCGTTTCAGAGCACGAACCCGGTAGGGAACGGATCCGACGGGTCCAGCAAGTAGTTCCCCATCCCCGTGATCCAAGCCCTGCCTCGTACGGTCGGAATCACTCCCGGCAGCCCACCGACCGTCGTCGTCTCCAGCAACTTCCCGGTGAAGCTCGTCCCGATGAACGACTCGTTCACGAACTCCTGACCCAGCTCCAGCTCACCACGCGCATGCAGCTGCGCCATCCGCGCACACGTCCCCGTCCCGCATGGCGACCGGTCGAACCACCCCGGATGGATCGCCATCGCGTTCCGCGAGTCGCTCCCGTCCCGCCCCGGCGCCGTGAACTGCACGTGCTTGCAGCTGTGGATCCCCGGGTCCTCCGGGTGCACCGGCCGGTCGGTCTCGTTGATCGCCGCCATGATGTCCAGCCCGGCCTGCAGGATCCGGTCCTTCTCCGACCGGTCGAACGGGATCCCGAGCTGCTCCAGCGGCAGGATCGCGTAGAAGTTCCCGCCGTACGCCAGGTCGTAGGTGACGGTCCCGAGCCCCTTCACGTCGACCGACGCGTCCAGCGCGTGCGAGTACGCCGGGACGTTCCGCAGCGTGACGTGCTCGGCGCGCCCGTCCTTGACCGCGACGTCGACCACGACCAGCCCGGCCGGTGTGTCCAGCCGGACCTGCGTCAGCGGCTCGCTGACCGGCACCATCCCGGACTCGACCAGCACGGTCGCGACACCGATCGTCCCGTGCCCGCACATCGGCAGGCAGCCGGACACCTCGATGTAGAGCACCCCCCAGTCGGCGTCCGGCCGGGTCGGCGGCTGCAGGATCGCGCCGCTCATCGCGGCGTGCCCGCGCGGCTCGTTCATCAGGAACAGCCGCAGGTCGTCGTCGTGCGCCATGAAGTACTGGCGGCGCTCCTCCATCGTCGCGCCCGGGATGACCCCGACACCGCCGGTGATCACCCGGGTCGGCATGCCTTCGGTGTGCGAGTCGATCGCGCTCAGCGTACGAACAGACCTCATACCAGCGACCTTCCGGTGGACGATGCGTGCGCTTCCAGCATCCCTCGCGAGCTCGGCGCCCGGCCGCGCGGGACTTCCAGCGTCCCTCGCCGGCTCACGCCAGCGACTCGACCGCGCGCTTCATGTCCTGCTCGAGCTGCGCGACGTGCTCGGGAACCAGCGGTCCGCGCGGCGGGCGGCAGGGGCCGCCGTACCGGCCGACGTAGTCCATCGCCCACTTGATCGCCTGCACGAACTCGACCCGCGAGTCCCAGCGGAACGACGCGACGAGCGGCTCGTACAGCGCGCGGGCCTCCTCGACCTTGCCCTCCAGCGCCAGGTTGAACAGCCGCACCGACTCGGCCGGGAAGACGTTCGGGAACCCGGCGAACCAGCCGGTCGCGCCCATCAGCAGCGCCTCCAGCGTCAGGTCGTCGGCGCCCGCGACCACGGTCAGGTCCGGAGCCTGCTCGCGGATCTCCAGGATCCGCCGGACGTCGCCGGAGAACTCCTTGACCGCGACGATGTTCTCGATCTGCGCGATCTCGCCGAGCAGGTCCGGGGTCAGGTCGACCTTGGTGTCGAGCGGGTTGTTGTAGACCATCACCGGCAGTCCGGCCTTGGCGACCTCGCTGAAGTGGTGCAGCACCTCGCCGCGGTTGGCCCGGTACATGGTCGGCGGCAGGCACAGTACGCCGTGCGCCCCGTCCTCGGCGGCCTTCTCGGCCCAGCTCCGGGCCTGGTGCGCGCCGACGCCGTGCACGCCGACCACCACGATCCCGTCGTCGCCGACGGCCTCGATCGCGGTCCGCGCGACCGCGCGCCGCTCGTCGTCGGTCAGCGACGAGTACTCCCCGAGCGACCCGTTCGGGCCGACGCCGCGGCAGCCGTTCTCGATCACCCAGCGGCAGTGCTCGGCGTACTTGTCCAGGTCGGGCCGCAGCCCCGCCGGCGCGCTCGCGTCCTCGGCGTACGGCAGCGCGGTCGCCACGATCACGCCATCAAGCTTCTCGCTCACAGTTCCTCCTCGTTGGCCAGGTCGCCGAGCCGTACCGGCACCGCGATCGGTCGTTTGTGGTCAGCCGGCTCCGCACCGGTCAGACAGGCCGCGTTCCGGGCGCACACACGCCCCTGGCACAGCCCGAGCCCGACCCGCCCGGCCAGCTTCAAGCTCCTGCCGGTCTCCAGCCCGCGGTCGGTCGCGGTGCGTTCGAGATCCCCCCGTGAGACCTCTTCGCACCGGCAGATCAGCGTCGCGGGATCGCTCCACTCGCGCCAGCCGTCCCGGACCGGGTACGCCGCCGCCAGCGCGTTCGCAAATCGCTTGCCCTTAGCAACTTCATCGAGCCCCGCGCCCCGCGTCTCCGCCCCACCAGGCGCAGCCGCCGCACTCCGCCCTACGACCCGCCGTGCGGCCGCCGCCCCCGCCACGCGCCCTTCCGCGGCTGCCAAGTCCGCGCCACCGATCCCGGTGATCTCCCCAGCCGCGAACACTCCCGACGTGCTGGTCCCCTGCCACTCATCGATCACCACCGCCGCCCCATCAGCAGTCAGCTCACACCCGGCAGCAACCGCCAACTCCAGTTGCGCCGTAAACCCGTACCCCACACACACCGCATCGACCTCGACCCGCTCCTCGCTCCCGCGCACCGGCCGCCAGTCCGCATCCAACCTCGCGACCGTCACCGCCTCAACCCGGCGATTCCCGTGCGCCGCAACGACAGCCCGCCCGTGCCGCAGCTGGATCCCCCGCCGCGCCAGCACCCCGGCGTACCCGACCGCCTCGCGAACCTTGCCCCGAGCAACCAACGGATCGGTCATCCACCCGCGAGCGACCGTCCGCAACGCGTTCGCCTCGTACACCCCGACGACCTCGGCCCCGACGCCCAGCAACGCCTCAGCCACCGGCAGCAAGAACGGCCCGGTCCCCGCCAGCACCACCCGCTGCCCGACAGCAATCCGCTGCCCCTTCGCGAGCGCCTGCGCGGCTCCCGCGCTGTACACCCCCGGCAGATCCCACCCGCTGAACGGCAACACCCGGTCGTACGCCCCCGGCGCGAGCACGATCGCCTGCGCCTCAACGGCTTCCACCCGCCGCCCGACCGCGTCAGCGTCCCCGCGCTGGACCCAGACGCGCTGCCCCTCGATCGCGAAGACCGAGGTCTCCGCGAGGTGCGTCACCCGATGATGCCGCGCGACGCGATCGCGCAGCTGCACGAACTTCCCCCACCCGTGCTGCAACCTCCCCGGCTTGGCCGCCGAGAACTCCTCCGGCAGCTGCCGATGGAACTGCCCACCGACAGTCCGCCCGGCATCGATCAGCCCGACGCTGACCCCCGCCTCGGCCGCCGCCAGCGCCGCGTTCAGTCCGGCAGGACCAGCTCCGACCACCACCACGTCGTACGCCGTACTGGCGGCACTCGTCGACCGAGCACCATCCCAAACCGACCGAGCACTCTGTCTGGTGACTCTTTCCTCGGCCGCACCCACCCCCGGCAGCACCGCGCCGACCTGCGTACTGATCTCGTCCCCCGCCGACACCGTCCGCTGACAAGCCCGCACATCCGGCGTCCCGTTCACCACCACCAGGCAGTCGAAGCACGCACCGATCCCACAGAACACCCCCCGCGGACTCCCGGCCCCTCGCGTCGTCCGCCAGGACTCCCGCCCGGTCGCCATCAACGCAGCAGCCACCGTCTGCCCCGGCAGCGCCTCAACCGCCTCACCGTCGACAGTGATCCCCACAGCCGCCCCGAAGCGCGGCTCCGCCGGATCCCCTTCCACAGAACGCAGGTACGGACTCACAGCACCCCCACGACAGCCGGCCGGTCCACCCGGAACGGCTCCGGATCCAGGTGCGGCGGCACCCCGATGAACAGCTCCGTCAGCAACCGCCCGGTCGCCGGCGCCAGCCCGATCCCGGCGCCCTCGTGCCCGGTCGCGTGCCACAGCCCCGGCACCCGCGGATCGGCCCCGATCACCGGCAGATGATCCGGCGCGTACGGCCGAAACCCGCCGTACGTCCGCATCACCGGTACGTCGGCCAGAAACGGGAAGATCCCCACCGCCTTGCGCGCCAACTCCCGCAGCACGTGCACCTTCAGCGCGTCGTCGAACCCGATCCGCTCCCGGCTCGACCCGATCAGTACGGTCCCGGCCCGCGTCGACTCGACGACCGTCGAGGTCTGCAGCTCAGCATCCCCGCTGCCGACCGCGCCGACGTAGTCCGCGTCGTACACCTTGTGCCGCACGCTCTCCGGTAGCGGCGCGGTGACGAGGATCATCCCGCGCCGCGGCAGAATCTCGATCGGCGCACCGGCCGCCGTACCGAACGCCCCGGACCACGGCCCGCACGCGTTCACGACGGCATCGCACTCGATCAGACCTTGGTCGGTCTCGACACCGACCACACGGCCGGCCTTCTGCCGTACGCCGCGCGCACTCACACCGCTGCGCACCTCACCACCCCGAGCCCGTACGGCGGCCAGCAGAGCCGTCGCCAGCAGCACCGGCTGCACCTGCGCGTCGTCCGGGTAGAACACCGCCGTCGTCACCGCACGGGTCAGCAGCGGCTCCAGCTCGAACGCCTCCGCCGCACCGATCACCCGCGCGTCGACACCCGCATCCCGCTGCGTCGCCGCGAACTTCTCCAACGGCCCAGGCTCACCGGTCGCCACGACCAGACCGCCCTTGGCTTCCCACTCGATGTCGGCGACCTGCTCCGGCAACCGCGCGATGAGCGTCTCGAACTCCCGCCGCGACGCAACCGCCAGCGTGAGCTCCGGCCCCGGCTCCTTGTCGGAGACCAGCACGTTCCCCTCACCGGAGGAGGTCGTCCCGCCGGCCGGCGTACCGCGGTCGATCACGGTCACGGCGACCCCGGCAGCGGACAGCGCCTCGGCGCAGGCGGCACCGATCACCCCTGCCCCGACCACCACCACGTCCGGCATCTCGTCGACCCCATCGCCTCGTCGTTCACTTTAATGAACGCTTCGAGCGTACGACGCCCTCTGCCCCAGGTCAACGCCGGACCGTGCCGCGGCCCTACTCCGTGTGCAGCGTCTCCAACGTCCCCGGCATCGTGTCCGGCGGGTACTCCAGCAGCAGCACCGACCGCACCTCGCCGTCCAGCGCCTCGTACTCGTGCGGCCCGTTCGCCCGGAAGGCCAGGTAGTCGCCGGCCCCGAGCTCTTGACTGCGATCCCGCGCGGTGATCCGCACCCGCCCGGTCAGAATCACGTGATGCTCGGTCCCCGGGTGCCCGCTCGAGTGCTGCACCTCACCGGGCCGGATCCGCTGGTCGTACACCTCGAACAAGCTGCCCGGACTCTCCAGCCGCCGCAGCATCCGCAGATCCACCGCGGCCCCGCTCAGCGCCTCGACGTCCGCCGACCGCACCAGCACCAGGTCCGACGTCGGCGGCTCACTCAGCAGCGCCGACACCGGCACCCCCAGAGCGTTCGACAGACTGAACACCGTCTCGATCGTCGGATTCCCCGCCCCCGACTCCAGCTGCGACAGCGTCCCCTTCGCGATCCCCGACCGCCGGGCCAGCTCCGACAGCGAGATCCCCTGCTCGTCCCGCCGGACGCGCAGATTCACCCCGAGCACCCGCCCCGCTCCCTGACCAGCCACAGCTCGGAGCCTAGGGGATGATCCGGCGGCGCCGCAGCTCACTGAAGAGCGCGTAGAACATCTGCTCGGTCTCGACGTACTCGTGGAACCCGGCCCGCCGGGCCTTCGACCCGTCGGCGAAGAAGTCGTAGTCCCACCCGAACACGAAGTCCGCGAACCCCCACGACGAGACCTCCGCGTACGGCGTACCGGCGAGCCCGTGCTCGCTCTGCATCCGGTCCCAGAGCGCCTCCTTGTCGGCCATCGCGTCCTGCAACGGCATCGGCAACGGCGGCGCCACCGGCATCTCGAACCAGGCCGCGAGCTTCGGCCACAGCTCACTCCAGCGGAACAGGTCGCCGTTCGTGATGTTGAACGCCTGGTTCGCCGCGGCCGGCTCGGTCGCCGCCCACACCGTTGCCTTGGCCAACAACCCGGCGTCGGTCAGCTCCAGCAGCGCGTCGTACGCACCCGGCTTGCCGGGGAACCGCAGCGGCACACCGAGCTGCTTCGAGATCGACGCGTACACAGCGATCGCGACCGCCAGGTTCATCGGATTGCCGAGCGCCGTCCCGCCGACGACCGAGGGCCGCAACGCCGACCACGTCCACGCCTTACCCCGCTGCCGCTCGACGAGGAACTCCTGCTGGTCCACGTTGAACTCCGGCGGCAGATGCGGCGGATCGTCCTCCCGCGCCGGCGTCTTGAACGGCCCGAGGTGCGCGCCGTACACCTTGTACCCCTGCATCAGACTCACGTGCTCCAAGCCCGCCGCGACCGGCTCGATCGCGTCCACGACGTTGGTGAGCATCGCCAGATTCGGCGCAACCAACTCGGCCCAGGTCGGACGCTCCTGGTACGCCGCGTAGAAGACGTGCGTCACGTCGGTGAGGCCCTTCAACTTCACCCGGCTGTCCTCGGCATCCAGCAGATCCACGGCGAGGTGCCGTACGCCGCCCGGGCCACCGGAGCCGTTCGCCCCGCCGGCGTTCTCCCCGCCCGCGTTCTTGCCGCTCACGTTTTCCCCACCCCGGCGCGACACCCCGATCACTTCCCAGTCAGGAAGCCCCCGCAGGTGCTCCACCAGATTGCTGCCGATCACCCCACGCGCGCCCACCACGAGCGCCACCTTCGTCGTCATATCCCCAGCTTGTGGGTGACCCTGTGGATAAGTCCAACGCATGTTGTTCAGGATGTGCATAAACTCTGTGCATGGCGACGCTTCGACAGCTGGAGTACCTCGTGACAGTCGTCGACGAGGGCTCCTTCACCCGAGCCGCCGAGCGCCTGCACGTCACGCAGCCCGCCCTCTCCCACCAGATCCGAGCCCTCGAACGCTCCGCCGGCGGCCCGCTCCTCGAGCGCCTCCCCAAGAACCTCCGCCTCACCCCCGCAGGCCGAGCGATGCTCCCCCACGCCCGAGCCGCCCTGGCCGACGCCGACCGAGCCCGTCAGGCCGCCCGCCAAGCCGCCGGCCTCCAGGCAGGCGAGCTCCAGATCGCCACCCTGCACTCGATCACCCTCGGCATCCTCCCGATGGCCCTGAAAACCTGGCGCCGCCTCCACCCGGCGGTCGGCATCCGCCTCCACGAACACCCCCACACCACGTCCCTCACCCACGCGATGACCACCGGTCAGGCAGACATAGCCATCGGCCCAGCACCCCCCAACTGGCCCACGGCCCCGCAGGTCCTGGGCATCGAAGAACTAGTCGTAGTCGTCCCCGCCGACGACCCCCTGGCCCCTGCCCAGCACCCCAACCCCGGCAGTCCCAATACCGCCCCGCACCCCAACCCCGGCCGCCTCAGCGCCGCCCCGCGCCCCAACCCCGATGCTGTCCCGCCCCTAGACACCAACCACCCCGGCACCGCTCCGCCCCTCACTCCCGATCACCCCGACGCTGTCCCTCCCTTCCCCACGGCCCACGCCCGGCATCTCGACCACCCCCTGACCCGAGCAACCGACATAAACCTCTCCGCCCTGTCAGACCGAGCCTGGGTCCACTACGCCCCCCACCACGGCTTAGCCGACCTCCTCGACCAGGCCTGCGCCGAAGCCGGCTTCCACCCCCACATCGCAGTCCGCACCGAACAAACCGCAGCAGCCCCCGCCCTGGCCGCCGCCGGCCTAGGCCCAGCCCTGGTCCCCGCCAACATCCTCCCGACCAGCTACGACGGCCACGTCCTCCGCCCAACCCCACCCATCTGCCGGACCCTCACGGCGTACACCCGAGGCACCCCCGACCCCCTGACCACCGCCTTCCTAGAAGTCCTCACCACCACCTGGCCCCACATCCCCGGCACCAAACCCGCCTGATCCCCGCCGACGCACGCCCTCCCCACAAACCACCCGATCTCCCACAGCCACCCACCCCGCGCACGGGCCCCGCCCGGTCCCCGCGGCTCCGCACCCCCGGCACCAACCCCGCCCGATCCCCCGCGGAGATCCCCCGGGCACACAGGCCGCCCGATCCCCGCCCCCACCCGCCCGCCGTTTGCCCGACCCTCCCCCCGGGCACCCGGCGTTTGATGGCTGACGAATCCACAGGAACAGTGCTGCTCGCCGGAGCAGCCAACCTCTCCATCGCCGTCGCCAAGTGCGTCGCCGGTCTCCTCTCCGGCTCGACCGCACTCATGGCGGAAGCGGCCCACTCCGTCGCGGACACCCTCAACCAGGTGTTCCTCCTGACCGCCCTCAAACGCAGCCAGAAACCAGCCGACGCCAACCACCCCTTCGGCTACGGCCTGGAGCGCTACTTCTGGGCCCTCCTGGCAGCGGTCGGCATCTTCGTCCTCGGCGCAGGCTTCTCCATCGTCGAAGGCATCCAAGCCGTCATCCACCCCGACCCCGTCGCCTCCCTGACCATCGTCTACGTAGTCCTGGCGATCTCGTTCGTCTTCGAAGGCGCCTCCTGGCTCCGCGCCGTCCGCCAGGTCCGCCGCGAGGCGAAAGCCCAAGGCGTCCCCACCCTCGAACACCTCAAAGACGCCGAACCCGCCGTCAAAACCGTCGCCTTCGAAGACTCCGCAGCTCTCATCGGCCTCCTCCTGGCCGCAGCCGGCGTCACCCTCAGCGTCCTCACCGGCCACCACTTCTGGGACGGCGCCGCCTCGATCGCCATCGGCCTCCTCCTGATCGCCGTAGCCTTCACCCTCGGCCGCGACAACAAGGCCATGCTGATCGGCCAGTCCCTCCCCACCGACGTCCAGCAGGAAATCCGTACGACGATCGACGCCATCCCTGGCATCGACGCGGTGGTAGAACTCCTCACCCTCCGCCTGGCCGCCAATGAGGTCTTGGTGGTGGTCCGGGTCGACCTGGACGACTCAGAAACCACCGGCGCCGCAGTCGAGCAACTCGCCGAACGCGTGGACCGCGAAGTCCGCACCGCCCACCCCACGGTCCGCCACCTGTTCCTCGACCCCACCCCAGCCGCCACCCCCACCGCCCAGCCGCAGCCCACAGGCGCTCACCCTGTCCCCACCCCAGACCCCACTCCCACCAACCAGCCCCAACCTCAGCCCCACCCCCAGCCCGAGCCCGAGCCCGCAGATCCTCGCCCCGCCCCCACCCCGGACCCCGCCCCCACGCGCGATCCCGGCGTACGCTGAGCCCGTGCCGAAACTCACCGGCCGCCCCGGCAACCAACGCGCCTACATCCTGATCATGGGCACCTGCGCCACCCTGATCATCCTGGCCTGGTTCGTCGTCCGCCTCGTCTCGGTCCCCGCCGCGATCGCCATGAGCGCCGTCGCCGCAGTCCTCCCACCGATCGCCGCGATCGTCGCCAACAACCGCCAGGACTGATCTCCGAGCGCAACATCATCACCGCCGGCAAGTCCGTGCTCGACCTCGACGGCAACGTCTCGCAGCGACCACCTCCAACACGAGGCAAGGACGTGCTGGTCGCGCCCGACTGATCCGATTCGCCGAGCGACAGCAGGTCCCGGAACGCCGCACCGCACTGCCCGTCAGCTCGTGGGAGGCAGGTCAAGTCGCCCCCGAACTCTCAGGCGAACCGACGCACAACCAATCCGCCGACCGGCAGCACGAACCACAACGCCGTACCGCGCCGCCCTTTCAGCACGTGGACCACAGGTCAGGGGCATTCACATGTACGTGCCGATCGAGTCAGTAACCCCGTACACCCAGGCAAACCGCGCACGACTCATCCGCTCAGCCGATCGGAAGCAGGTCCGGAACGCCACGCCACGCTCCCGTCAGCACGCGGGACGCAGCTCAGGTCACCCCCGTACCCCCGGGTGACTCCACGCACGACCGATCCGCTCAACCAAGCGGAAGCACGAGCGGACCGCCCATCACCGCACCGGACGCACCTCAGGGGCATACGTGCCGAGAGTGCCGGTAACGCCTGTGCGCCTGAGCAAACCAGCTCGGCCTCCGCGCCGATCAGCACGATCGCACCGCCAAAGACCACCGCTGTCCAAGGCCGCGCTGGTCGCGCACAACTGATCCGATTCGCCGAGCGAAAGCAGGAGCCGAAACACCGCACCCCGCCGCCCATCAGCACACGGGACACAGCTCAGACTCCCCGACCGGCAGGAGCATCCAGACGAGACCGATCGGCCCCGCCGAGCAACAGCCGAAGCCGAAACGCCGCACCGCGCTGCCCGTCAGCACGAACCACAACGCCGCCGTACCGGGCCGCCCTTTAGCACGTGGGACACAGGTCAGGGGCATGCACTTGTACGTGCCGATCGAGTCGGTAACCCCGTGTGCCCAGGCAAACCGCACACGACTCAACCGCTCAGCCGAGCGGAAGTAGGCCCGGAACGCCACGCCAGGCTCCCGTCAGCACGAAGGACGCAGGACGCAGGTCAGACTTCCGACCGACGGGTGGATCCTGGCGGAACTGATCCGCTCCACCGAATGGGAGCACGAGCCGAAACACCGCACCACGCCGCCCATCAGCACGCGGGAGACAGCTCAGACTCCCCAACCGGCAGGCGCACCCACGCGAGACTGATCCGCTCCGCCGAGCGACAGCAGGTGCCGAAACGCCGCACCGCGCTGCCCGTCAGCACGTGGGACCCAGGTCAGACTTCCCGAGCGGCAGGTGCATCCAGACGGGACCGATCCGCCCCGCCGAGCGGGAGCAGGAGCCGGAACGCTGCGCCGGGGTGGCCGTCTGGGCGTGGGAGGCAGGTCAGGTCTCCGCCGTGGGCTCGGGCGAATCCGCGGGCGATCGGGAGACCCAGGCCTGATCCGCGGCTTTCGTGGGTGTGGACGAGGCGCCGGAAGATTCGCTCGCGGTCGTCCGGGCGGACTCCGGGGCCGTTGTCCTGGACAACGATCTCGGCGAACTCCGGGATCGCGCCGACGAGGATCTGGACGGTCCCGGTGTCCCCGGCCGCGGTGCGGGCGTTGTTGGTCAGGTTGGTGAGGATCTGCGTGACCCGCTCCGGATCGGCCTCGACCTCGAGGTCCTGTCCGTGCACCTCGACTGTGAACCCGGGAGCGGAGACGCGCAGCCGTTCGACCTGGCGAAGCGCGAGCTGCTTCAACCGCACCGGCTGCAGCCGTAGCTCGAGCCCCGCGTCGATCCGCGCCAGATCGAGCAGGTCGTCCACCAAGGCGCCGGCCCGCTGCGATTCCCGGACCAGCAGCAGTTGCAGCTCGTCCCGGCGCTGCGGCGACGCGTCCGGCCCGAGCTGCATCAGCGTCTCCGCCGCCGTACTCAACCCAGCCACCGGCGTCCGCAACTCGTGCGCGGCATCGGCCACGAATTCCCGCATCCGCGCCTCCGACGACCACGCCTGCGTCAGCGCCCCCTCCAACGCATCCAGCATCTCGTCGAACGCAGCCGCCGTCCGCCCCAGCTCGGTGTCGTCCCGCGTCGGCTGCAGCCGCCCACCGCGCCGACCGGCCGCGATCGACCTGGCCAGCCCGGTCATCGTGTCCAGGGGCGCCAACGCAAACCGCATCCCGACCACTAGCGCCAGCGCGGTGATCGCCAGTGCCGCGGCCCCCGAGATCAGCAACGTACGCCGCAGCGTCCCGCTCGCCTCCGCCAGCAGCGAGGTGTCGGCCGACAACGTCAGCTCCGCGCCCCTGGTCCGCTGCCCCGCCTGCAGCGTGGCCCGCACCTCGCGGACCTCCTCCGAAGCGTCCACCGGCGGAGCCCCCAGCACCTGCCCCGACCGCAGCACCAGCGTCACCCGTACGCCGTCCGCATCGATTCGCCGGACCAACGCCGCAGGAGCCACGTTCTGCCGGGCCAGCTGCTGCGCCAGCTGGGTCCGCCCGCTCAGCAACGCGTCCAGGTTTCGCTCGGCCTGCGCGTCGAAGACTCTGTTCACCACCAGCCCGGTGACCGGCAGCACCACGACCAGCACCAGCAGTGCCAGCCACGTGACCCGCCGGCGCAGGGACGCCGTCCGCAGACCGCTCACGGCTGGTCCGACCGGAGGATGTACCCGGTGCCCCGGACGGTGTGGAGGAGCCGTGGTCCGTGCGCCTCCAGCTTGCGCCGGAGCGCGCTGATGTGGACCTCGACCAGGTTGGCGGCATAGTCGCCGTACCCCCAGACCGCGGTCAGGAGCTGGGTCTTGCCGACGACGCGATGGTGCCGCCCGGCCAGGAAGGTGAGCAGCTTCAGCTCGGTCGCGGTGAGCACCAGCGGGTGCCCGGCACGCGTGGCGGTGCCTGCGTCCATGTCGACGGCGAGATCGCCGACCTCGATGACGGCCCGCAGCCTGCCCATCCGGCGCAGGACCGCTTCGACCCGGGCGATCAGCTCGGCCAGGACGAACGGCTTGGTCACGTAGTCGTCGGCGCCGGCGCGCAGACCGTGCAGGCGATCCGGTACGCCGTCGCGGGCGGTCAGCAGGACGATGCCGGCGTTCGAGGCTTCCCGCGCGACCGTCAGCAGCTCGAAGCCGTCTCGCCCGGGCAGCATCACGTCCAGCAGCACCAGGTCCGGCTGGTACTCCGCGAGGTCGCGCTCGAACGTCGCACCGTCGGCGCGCGTCTCGACCGTGAACCCGGCCTCCTCCAACGCGATGCCGACCGCCGTACGGAGCACGTCCGCGTCCTCGACCAGCAGCACCCGAGCCATCACGTCATCCTGCCATCACCGGGTTGTCCGGACTCACACCCGGAGCAGCCCGTCGAGCGTGCCCGTGTGGCCGGGTAGCACCTTGCCGGGCTCGGTCGCCAGTACGCCGGACAGCACCGAGGCGTAGACGTCGCGGAAGTCGGTCGTCGACTTCAGGTCGCCGTTGTTCAGATCGGTCAGGCTCGGCTGTTCGCCGTGGAAGCCGCCGTTGACCTTCTCGCCGAGGACGAACAGCGGCCCGGCCGTCCCGTGGTCAGTGCCGTCGCTGCCGTTCGCGTGGACCCGCCGGCCGAACTCGGAGTACACGAGGACGACCACGTTCTTCCCGCGGTCGGTCTTGCGCAGCCGCTGCACGAACGGGGTCAGCGAAGTGTCGAGCTCGGTCAGCAGTCGTTGCTGAGTGCCCCGTTCGTCCGCGTGGGTGTCGAAGCCGCCGAGGGACACCGAGTACGCCCGCGTGGGCACCCCCGCCTCGATCAGCCCAGCCACCAGATCCAGCTGCGCGCCCAGCTGCGACGCACCACCAGCCGAAGCCCCCTTCGTCCGCTCCTCGTCCTCGTCGTCCTCCCGCTCGCCGGCATCGTGGACGGCTCCACCCAGCACCCGTACGGCATTCTGCAGATCTCCCAGCGACTTCGCCGCCAGCGCATGCCAGCGCTCCTCGCCCGCGCTCGGTTTCCCCAACGCAGCAAAGGCTTCGCCCAACGCCCCCTTCGGAAGCTTCAGCCCTCGAACAGGCAGCGAAGCAGCAGCCGTCGTAGCACCCGCCAGCAGCGGCGGCAGGGTCGGCTCAACCGACACCGCTCGCAGCGGATCAGCGCCAGTCGCATCCAGCCACCGCCCCAGCCACCCGGTCGGCACCGACGTCTCCGGCGAAGCCGTCTGCCAGATCGCCATCGACCGGAAGTGGCTCCGATCCGGTTCCGGATACCCGACCCCGCGGATCACCGCGAGCCGGTCCTCGTCCCACAGCCCCTTCAGCCCTTTCAGCCCCGGGTTCAGCCCGAGACCCTCGCCGAGATCGAGCACCTCCTCAGGCTTGTACGCGAGCTCCGGCCGCGCGTCCTGGTACGCCGGGTCCGATGCCGGGACGACGGTGTTCAGCCCGTCGTTCCCGCCGTACAGGGTGACGACGACGAGCACGGAATCGCCGCTGGGCAAGGGATCGTTGACCGCGGCGGTCATCAGGTCGGACCAGTCGACCTGGGTCGCTCCGACGGCGAGCGCACCCGCGGCCGTCACACCACTCATGGTCAGGAACCGGCGTCGAGTCAGGTTGTCCACAATCTTCTCCTCAGCCGCTCACGACGTACTCGGGAGCGCAGGCGGCGACCGCCGTCAGCTGCGCGGGATCCTTCACGGCAGCCAGCGCCGCCTTCGTCCGGGCGGACCACCCGTCCACCCCTAGCAGAGCCTGTACGGCGGCCGGCTTGTCTCGCGCCGATGCGACAGCATCCAGGTCGGCCGCGTGAGTCAGCAGCTGCGCCACCTGCAGCCGTGTCACGCCCGCGGAGGTCGTCAGCCAGCTCCCGCCGGACGGCCACCCGCCCACGCTCGGCGGCCGGAACGGCACCTGCCCCATCCCGCGCAACCCGGCGATCAGCTTCATCCGCGTCTTCTCGTCCAGCCGCGCCGGCTGCAACCGCAACGCCCGCAGCAGCCCGACAACCCACTCCACCGGCTGTTTCACCAACGCCGAAGCGCTGTCCACAAACGCGGCCTCGGCCGTCATCGCGCGCAGCAGCGCCCGAACGTCGCGTTCACTCCCGTACGCCGCCGTCAACCGCCGTACGACGTCCGCGGACGGCGGCGTCGCCGAGACCAGCCGGAACCACAGCCGACCGATCACGAACGGCGCCGACGCCGGCTGCGCGACGGCCAGGTCGGCAAAGCCGCGCGCGTCGTACGCGCCGGTCTTGCCGAACAGCGTCTTGGCGTCTCCGTCGTGCCGGGCCGCCACGAACCGCGCCTGGGTCGCCCCGCGCTTGATCGCCCAGCCGGTCAGGCAGCGGGCGCCCTCGAAGACGTCGACCTCGCTGTAGTGCCCGATGCCGAGCGTGAACAGCTCGAGGAACTCGCGGCCGAGGTTCTCGTTCGGGGAGCCCTTGCGGTTGGCGTTGCCGTCGAGCCAGCGGATCATCGCGGGGTCGGCCACCATCGCGCGGGCCAGGTCGCCGAACCGCCCGAGCGCGTGCGTCCGGAACGCCTGGTTCTGGGTGAGCATCAGCTGGGCGTTGCGGACCTTCTGGTTGCTGGTCGCGAAGTGCCCGTGCCAGAACCAGGTCAGCCGCTCGGTCGCGGTCGGCTCGCTCACCATCCGGTCGAGCCACCAGCTGGTCAGCCGCAACTCCTGCGCGGCGCGCAGCTTGTTCGCCGCCTTCTTCGCGGCCTTGTCCTTCTCCTTGTCCGGGTCCTTCTCCGCGGTCGGTGGCGTCAGCCCGGGCGGCGGCACCACGGCCACCACCGGTGGCCCGAGCAGCCGCGCGACCGTCGCGTCGAATCCGGTCGTCGGCGTACCACTCGCCGGCCCGAACCCGAGCCGGTCGTTCAGCCGCCGGACCGCGGCGCGTTCGCTGATTTCGCCCATGCCCCGATCCTGGCCGCCCGGCTTCGGGAACCCCAGGAAAACAAAGGCTTCTTCAGCTAACCCACAGGTCGGCGGTCAGACCGGGGTGACGACCTCCGCCAGTGCCTTCACCAGCGGCGCCTGCTCGGGCAGCTCCGCCGCCTTCCGCAGCGCGGCGAACAGGACAGCGTCGTGCGTCGGCTGAGCCTGGGCGAGCAGATCGCGGCCCGCCTGCGTGACCTCCGTGTAGATCCCGCGCCGATCCGTTGGGCACAGGTACCGCGAGAGCAGCTGCCGGTCCTCCAGGCGGTTCACCAGACGCGTCGTCGCGGACTGGCTGAGCACCACGGCGCTGGACAGCTGATTCATCCGCAGGTGGTAGTCGTCCTGCCGGGCGAGAACGTCGAGCACGCTGTACTCACTCACCGAGAGCCCGTGCTGCTTGTTCAGCACCCGCTCCAGCTCGTCCTCGATCCGCGCGTGCAGGGCCGCGAGCGTACGCCAGCCTTGCGCACGAGCCTCGGCGGCGTCGTCCGGTAGTCCCACAGCTCCTCCTCACGCGCCCGGCATTTGATTCCGTCGGCGACAGATGGTTTCATGAAGCAATAGCCCGCGTGTGCAACTATCGCGGACGCGGGTATTAACCAACAGACTACCGACAGGGAGCAGAAAAGCCATGCCAGCCGAGATCCCCACGGTCACCTTGAACAACGGCGTCGAGATGCCACAGCTCGGCTTCGGCGTCTTCCAGGTGCCGGACGCCGAGACCACGGCCGCGGTCAGTGCCGCCCTCGACGCCGGGTACCGCAGCATCGACACCGCCACGGCGTACCAGAACGAGCCGGGCGTGGCGAAGGCCCTGGCGGCCTCCGGCATCGAGCGCTCCGAGCTGTTCGTCACCACCAAGCTGTGGAACGCCGACCAGGGGTACGAGGAGACCCTCGCGGCGTTCGAGCGGAGCCGGAAGCTGCTCGGGCTCGAGTACGTCGACCTCTACCTGATCCACTGGCCGGCCCCGGCGCTAGGCAAGTACGTCGAGAGCTGGCGGGCGCTGGAGAAGCTGACCGCCGACGGGGTCGTGCGGGCGATCGGGGTTTCGAACTTCCAGCCTGCGCACCTCGAGAAGCTCGCCGAGTCGGCGTCGATCGTGCCGGCGGTGAACCAGGTCGAGCTGCATCCGTACCTGCAGCAGACAGCGGTGCGCGAGTACGACGAGGCGCACGGCATCGTCACCGAGGCGTGGAGCCCGCTGGCCAAGGGCGGTTCGCTGCTCGCGGAGCCGAGCGTTCAGGCGATCGCCGAGCGGCTCGGGCGGAGCGCGGCGCAGGTCGTGCTGCGGTGGCACCTGCAGCTGGGGAACGTGGTGATCCCGAAGTCGGTGACCCCGTCGCGGATCGCGGAGAACCTGGATGTCTTCGGCTTCGAGCTGACCGACGCGGACATCGCCGAGCTGAACAAGCTGGAGCGCGACGAGCGCACAGGGCCGCACCCGGACGAGTTCAACGCCGTGTGAGTTGGGCGAGGCGGCTGACGCCGTGTAGCCGGGCGAGGGGGCCGGAGTCGGCTGACGCCCTGTGAACTGGGCGAGGGGCCCGGAGTCGGCTGACGCCAGCCCTCGCACGCCGTGGAGGCGGGGCGGTCGGCTCAGCCGCAGCTTCACCGAGGCCCGCGGCCGGCGGCGACGCGGTTCGGGGAGCCGGGCCGGACGATGCAGGTTTGCCGCCGTACGGCGTACCGTTCGATCGTGGTTTTCGACTGCTGGGCAGAGGTTTTCCCTTGCGGGCATGGCGATTCGCGGCACAGGACTGACCCGTCACGGATGTGCCGGGGCCATCGCTTGCCTCACGCACCGTGGTGGGACGACTCTTCTCGGTCAGAGGCCGCCTCCGCCCGAGCGGCCGATGACATCTGGAGTGTGAGCATGTCAGGAAAGCTCAAGTTCACCCGTGCGGTGATGGTCGCGGTCATGGTCGCCGCCGCGTCGGCCGGTGCGGCCAGTGTGGCCGAGGCTCGTGTCGCGCCCGGTACCAACATCGTCGGTGGCACCATCGCGAGCACCGCCCAGGCCCCCTGGGCGATCGCGCTGAACAACAGCCGCTCCCCCGTCCCCAGCGGCCAGTACTGCGGCGCCACCCTGGTGAAGGCGAACAAGATCGTCACCGCCGCGCACTGCGTCGGCAACCCGATCAGCACCTACACCGCGATCCAGGGCCGCGACCGGCTGAGCACCACGGCCGGCAAGACCTCGAAGATCTCCAAGATCTGGAAGGACCCGCAGTACGGGCGCCAGCCCGGTCACGACGTCGCCGTACTGACGCTGGCCACGCCGTTCACCGGTGTCGCCACCCTGCCGCTGGAGACCAGCCGCGCCGCTGACGCCGTCGGTGCGCGGTCCGTCGTCTACGGCTACGGCGACACCGAAGGCACCGGCCCCGCCGACACCTTCCAGAAGGTGACCGTCCCGGTGCTCGGCGACTCGTACTGCCGTCAGGTCTACGCCAGCGAAGGCTACGTGGCCAACGGCGAGATCTGCGCCGGCTACAAGGCCGGCGGCAAGGACTCCTGCCAGGGCGACTCCGGCGGCCCGCTGGTCCTGAACGGCCGCCTCTTCGGCGTCGTCTCCTGGGGCATCGGCTGCGCCGACGCCGGCAACCCGGGCGTGTACGCCGAGGTCGCGACGTACGCGTCGGCCCTGACGACGCAGATCAACAACTAGCCCAACTCAACCGGCACGCCGACTCGACAGCTCGATTCGACGGCCGGCCGACACGCTACTGATACGTCGTACCAGAATCTGGCACGGCGTATTAGTGTGTCGCCGGTGGCACGTGAAGCTGATGCGAAGACAGTCCTGGGCTCGGTCTGGCTCCGCGCCGAACCGGAGAGCACCAAGGCCCCGCTGACCAGGCAGGACATCGTCGGCGCGGCGATCCGGATCCTCGACAAGGAGGGCCTGGACGGGCTCTCGATGCGTCGCGTCGCCGTCGAGCTCGGCAACGCCGCGACCTCCGCCCTCTACTGGCGCGTCGCGAACAAGAACGACCTGCTCGAGCTGGCCGTCGACGAGATCCTCACCGAGGCGCTCGTCCCGACCGACGACGCCGGGGACTGGCGGGATCAACTCGGGGTGCTTGGGCTGGCGGCGTACGAGGTGTTCGCTCGGCATCCCTGGGCTACTCAGCTGCTGGCGTCGCATGCCGGCCTTGGGCCGAATTATCAGTCGTTCACCGAGCAACTGGTGGAGATTCTGGCTGGGGCCGGATTCAAGGGGGTGCATCTTGATGCGGCGGTGTCGGCTGTTTTCCATTACGTGATCGGGGCCGCAGTTACTGATGCGGCTTGGCATACGACGATTCAGCGGAGTGGGCTTGCTGATCAGCAATGGGCTGAGGCGGCCGGGGATCACTTGGGGATCGCGCCGGCGACGCTCAGCGCGTACCTGTCTGCGGACGCGCCGACGGGGCCGACCACGCGGTTCAGTACCGGGCTTCGGGTGATTCTGGTCGGGCTGCGGCCACGGCGGCTTTCCTAGAGCGCGGGCCGACCTCGAGAGGTCAGCCCGCGCCTGGCTAGAGGTCGGCGAAGGCTGATGCCGGGTTTTCGAAGGCGTCGGCGACGAAGCGAAGGAAGGCGGCCGCTGTGCCGCCGTCGCAGACTCGGTGGTCGAAGACGAGAGACAGCTGGGTGAGTTTGCGGACCGCCAGCTCACCGTCGACGACCCACGGGCGGTCGATGATGCGGCCGACGCCGAGGATCGCCACCTGGGGGTGGTTGATGATCGCGGCGCTGCCGTCGACGCCGAAGCTGCCGTAGTTGTTGAGGGTGAAGCTTCCTGAGGTGAGCTCGTGGTTGGTGAGCTTGCCTTCGCGGGCTGCGGTGGTGAGGCGGCGGATCTCGGTGTCGAGCTCGCGGGTAGTGAGGGCGTGGGCGTTCGGTACGGCGGGGACCAGCAGGCCGCGGTCGGTCTGCGCGGCCAGGCCGAGGTTGACGCCGTCGTACTGGATCAGGTCGTCGCCGTCGACGTAGCCGTTCAGCTCGGGGTGTTTCTTGAGGCCGGCGATGACGAAGCGGGCCATCAGGGCGAGGAGGCCCGGGCCTTGGTCGGTTGCTGTGCGGAGGGAGGCGCGGAGGTCGATCAAGGCGGTGGCGTCGACGTCTACCCAGGTGGTTGCTTCGGGGATCTCGGCGCGGCTTCGGCTGAGTGTGGCGGCGACGGTTTTGCGGAAGGCGTTCATCGTCGTGCGGCGGAGCTCGGGGAGGCCTGTTCGCGAGTCCGTGGCTGAGGAGGACGAGAGGCCGGCGGGTACGTCGCTTGTGGCTGAGGCCGGTGCGCCGGTGTAAAGAGAAGAGGGGATTGGCTGGATGGAGGTCGAGTGAGTCGCGGTCGAACCGGCAGCAGGCGAGCGGGTGGCGATTGCCGACTCCACGTCGCGGCGGACGATGAGGCCGCCTGCGCCGGAGCCCTCGATGGTGCGGAGGTCGAGGCCGGCGTCGTTCGCGATTCGGCGGACGAGAGGTGAGATCACCAGCGGGACCGTTCGGGCAACTGCAGGAGCGGGCGCGGCAGCAGGCGCGGCGGGGACCGCAGCAGGCTGAGGGGCGGGGGTAGCAGGCGCCGCGGCGACTCGTTCAGCGACAGCGACCCGACCGTTCACCCGCGGCTTGCGGCGGCGGCCGGTGCCTGCGCTCTCCGGTGTGCCGTAGCCGATCAGCACATTGCCTGACCCGGCCTTCTCCTCCTCGCGGTAGGCCTCGCCATCAGTCGAACCGATGGTGATCAGCGGCTTGCCGACCGGAACAGTCGTCCCCTCGGCGCCGTGTAGTTCGGTCACGACCCCGGCGTACGGCGACGGCACCTCGACCAGCGACTTCGCCGTTTCGACCTCGGCGATCGGCGAGTCGACCGCGATCACATCGCCGACCGCGACCAGCCAGCGCACGATCTCCGCCTCGGTCAGGCCCTCGCCGAGGTCGGGCAGCAGGAAGGTGTTCACGAGTCCTCCCACTGGAGGTCGTCGACAGCGTCGAGGATGCGGTCGACGGACGGGAGCTGGTGGCGCTCCAGGTGGGGCGGCGGGAAGGGGATGTCGAAGCCGTTCACCCGGCGGATCGGGGCCGCGAGCGAGTGGAAGCAGCGTTCGGTGACGCGGGCGACGATCTCCGACGACACCGAGGCGAAACCGGACGCTTCGGCGACGACAACCGCCCGACCGGTACGCCGTACCGCAGCGCAAACGGTCTCGTCGTCGAAGGGCACCAGCGAGCGCAGATCCACGACCTCCAGCGACCGCCCCTCCGCAGCCGCGGCCTCAGCGGCCTCGAGCGCGATCGGCACCGAAGGCCCGTACGCGATCAGCGTCGCGTCCGTGCCCTCCCGGCGTACGACGGCCTGCCCGATGCCGGGCTCGGCGACGCCGAGGTCGATCTCCTCCTTGGCCCAGTACAGCTTCTTGGGCTCCATGAAGATCACCGGGTCGGGGAACTCGATCGCCTTTCGCAGCAACCAGTACGCATCCGAGACCGTCGACGGCGCGACGACCGTCAGCCCGGGCGTGTGCACGTAGTACGACTCGGACGAGTCGCAGTGGTGCTCGACGCCGCCGATGCCACCGGCGTACGGCATCCGGATCACCATGGGCAGCGTGACGCGACCGCGGGTCCGGTTTCGCATCTTCGCGACGTGGCTGACGACCTGCTCGAACGCCGGGTAGCCGAACGCGTCGAACTGCATCTCGACGACCGGGCGCATTCCGTTCATCGCCATCCCGATCGCGGTCCCGACGATCCCGGACTCGGCCAGCGGGGTGTCGAAGCAGCGGCTCTCGCCGAACTCGGCGGTCAGCCCGTCGGTCACCCGGAAGACACCGCCGAGCGCGCCGACGTCCTCGCCGAACATCAGCACGGTGTCGTCGGCCCGCATCGCGTCGCGCAGCGCCTGGTTCAGGGCCTGCGCCATCGACAGCTTCACGTGCGTCATCTCAGGCCTCCTCACGTGCCAGTTCGTCGGCCAGGAACGCGGCCTGCTCGCGCAGCTGCGGCGTCTGAACCGTGTACAGGTGCTGGAACAGCTCCGCCGGATCCGGCGACACGTCCTCCATCAGCCCGACCCGCATGTACTCCGCCGCCTCGGCCGCAGCCGTCGCAGCGGCCTCGCGGCGAGCGTCGTCGAGCAGCCCGGCCTCGCTCAGGTAGGCGTCGAGCCGCTTGATCGGATCGCGCTCGAGCCACGGCGTGACCTCCGCGTCCTCGCGGTAGCGCGACGCGTCGTCGGCGTTGGTGTGCGCCTGCACCCGGTACGTGTGCGCCTCGACCAGCTGCGGTCCCTCACCGGCCCGCGCCTTCGCGACCGCCGACCCCAGTACGGCGAGCAGCCCGGCGAGATCGTTGCCATCGGCCCGTTCCCCCGGTACGCCGTACCCGATGCCCTTGTGCGCCAGCGACGGCGCGGCGGTCTGCTTGGCGAGCGGGACCGAGATCGCGTACTCGTTGTTCTGGATGAAGAAGACCACCGGCGCGTGCCAGACCGCGGCGAAGTTCAGCGCCTCGTGGAAGTCGCCCTCGCTGGTGCCGCCGTCGCCGACCAGCGCCATCACGACGGTGTCCTCGCCCTTCAGCCGCGCGGCGTGGGCGACGCCGACCGCGTGCAGCAGCTGGGTCGCCAGCGGCGTCGACTGCGGCGCGACGTTGTGCTCGTACGGGTCGTACCCGGAGTGCCAGTCGCCGCGCAGCAGCGTCAGCGTCTCGATCGGGTCGACGCCGCGGCTCACGATCGAGACCGTGTCGCGGTACGTCGGGAACAGCCAGTCGCGCTCCTCGAGCACCATCGTCGCCGCGACCTGGCAGGCCTCCTGGCCGTGCGACGACGGGTAGACCGCGAGCCGGCCCTGGCGGACCAGCGCGCTGGCCTGGTCGTTCAGCCGGCGACCCTTGACCAACTGTGCGTAACCGTCGGTCAGCGTCTCCGCGGCCGGCAACTGGTACGACGCGTGCGGGTGCGCGGCGCCGCGCTCGTCGATCAGCCGGACGGGCTCGGCGGACGGGAGCAGACGCTCCTCGACGGTAGGCATAGGAGCCCTCCTGCAGGGAGACGGACTGATGCCTCATCGTCATACTTCTGGCCAAACGGATCCAGACCCTGCAGAATTGCGAGACGAACGGCGTACGACGGAGTCCAGCGAGGGAGCAGAATGTCCGAGGAAGTCGCGGTCGAGCCCAGCCGCCCTGGACAGATGGTCGTCGCTCCCGCCCTGGACGAGCTCGACCGGCAGATCGTCGAGGCCCTGACCCGCGACGGACGGCTCTCGATCCGGGCCCTGGCCGACCAGGTGCACATCTCCCGCGCCAACGCCTACGCGCGCGTCGAACGCCTCACCACGACCGGCGTGATCACCGGTTTCACCACCACCGTCGACCCGCTCAAGCTCGGGCTCGCGACCTCGGCGTACGTCACCCTCAGTCTCCGCCAGTCGTCCTGGCGGGCGCTGCGCGAGCAGCTCCAGACGATCCCGGAGATCAAGCACATGGCGCTGGTCGGCGGTGACTTCGACGCGATCCTGCTCGTCCGCGCCGCCGACAACGAGGGCCTGCGGCGCGTCGTGCTGGAGAAGCTGCAGGCGATCCCCGAGGTGCTCGGGACGCGGACCGCGCTGATCTTCGAGGACCTCGGGACGCTCTAGGGCGTGTCTCGTAATTCCCGCCGTGCCGAGTGCCGCGCAGTAGGCACGGAATTACGAGACATGCCCTAGGCGCCGCGGCGACGTTGGCGGGCGGCGTACGAGCGCAGGGCGCGGAGGAAGTCGATCTCGCGGAAGGCCGGCCAGTACGGGTCGCAGAAGTAGAGCTCGGAGTACGCCGACTGCCAGAGCAGGAAGTTCGACATCCGCTGCTCGCCGCTGGTGCGGATGATCAGGTCCGGGTCGGGCTGGCCGGCGGTGTAGAGGTGCTTGGTGATGTCGTCGGCCTCGAGGGTGTCGGCGAGCGAGTCGAGGTCGTTGCCGGCGCGGGCCTCGGACTCCAGGAGCGAGCGGACGGCCTCGACGAGCTCCTGGCGGCCGCCGTACCCGATGGCGAGGGTGACGTGGTTGCCGGTGCTGATGTCCTTGGTCGCCTCGACGGCCTGCTTCAGGGAGTGGGCTGTGGTGTCGGGAAGCAGGTCGATCAGACCCGCGACGTGCACCTGCCAGCGGCCGCCCGGCTCCATGAGGCGGGTGGTGACGACCTCTTCGATGAGCTTCATCAGGTACATGACTTCTTCGTTGCCGCGCTTGACCAGGTTCTCGGTCGAGCAGACGAAGACGGTGACGTGCTGGACGCCGGCGGTCTCGCACCAGCCGAGCGCGTTCTCGACGTGCATCGCGCCGTAGCGGTGTCCGACGCTCGGGTTCGCGTGACCCTGGCCGCGCGCCCAGCGGCGGTTGCCGTCCATCACGAGGCCGACGTGCTGCGGCCGAGGCTTCCCGACGAGCTGCCGCCGGAGTCGCCACTTGTAGATCCCGTACAGCACGTCGTTGAGGGCCATCCACAGAACCTACCGGGTGGAGAGCCCGTACGCCGGGCGCTCGGCGCGGAGGCCGACGGAGGCGGGGGCGCAGAGCGCGGTCGGGCGCAGACGCCGACGGAGGCGGGCGGCGCAAAGCGCGGTCGGCGCAGGCGCCGCTCCGTCAGCCGGTTCGCCGGTACTGTGCGGCGGATGCGGATCTTGTTCAGCTTCATCGGCGGGATCGGGCACTTCCGGCCGCTCGTACCGGTCGCGCGAGCAGCGGAGGCGGCCGGGCACGAGGTTCGTGTCGCGGGCTCCGGCAAGGTGACGCCTGCCGTCGAGGCGGCCGGGTTCACCACGTTCGCGACCAGTGCGCCTCGCGCTGCCGACGCTCCTGCGCCTGAGCCCGAACCGCTGCAACCTGCCGACCCAAGAGCCGAGGAGCAGCACTTCGCCTCCGCCTTCGGCGGCCCCGGCGCCCGCCGGCACGCGAACGCCCTCACCGAGATCGCAACCAGCTGGAAGCCCGACGTCATCGTCCGCGACGAAGCCGACTTCGGCGCCGCGGTCGCCGCCGAGAAGCTGGGCATCCCCTGTACGACGATCCTGGTGCTCGCCTCAGGAGCTCTCCTCCGCAAGGACCTCCTAGCCGCCCCGCTGGCCGAAGTCCGCGCCGAGCACGGCCTCCCACCCGACCCCGACCTCACCTTCCTCGACCGCGGCCTCACCCTCTCCCCGTTCCCCCCGAGCTTCCGGCACCCGTCGTACCCGCTCCCGCCGGACACGTTCTCCTACCGCGCCACCGGCATCCCGGCCGCCGAGCCCCACGATCCGACGGTCTACTTCACCCTCGGCACCGTCTTCCAGCCCGACACCGACGACCTCTTCGGCCGCGTCCTCACCGGCCTGTACGACGTCGCCGCCGAGGTGATCGTCACCGTTGGCGAACGCAACGACCCCGCCGCCCTCGGCCCGCAGCCGAAGCACGTCCGCGTCGAACGCTTCATCCCCCAGGACGACCTCCTCCCCCGCTGCGACCTCGTCATCTCCCACGGCGGCTCCGGCAGCATCCTCGGAGCCCTCACCCACGGGCTCCCATCGCTGCTGCTCCCGCTGGGCGCCGACCAGCCCCACAACGCGGAACGGATCCTGACGCTCGGCCTGGGCGAGGTCCTCGATCCGGTCACCCTGACCCCTGCTGACATCACCCGGGCCACCACCGACGTGCTTGCTAACGGCAACTACCGGGCAGCGGCCCAACGGCTGCAAGCCGAGCTGGCCGATCTCCCGGACGTCACCCGAACCATCCCCTTGATCGAAGCCCTCCAGTGACGCAGCTCCGCGACTACGACGAGGCCGACGAACAGAGCTGGCTCCGCTGCCGGGTCCTCGGCTTTCTCGACACCGCGTACTTCGACGACGTCGCCACCAGCAAACCGCCGCGCGATCTCTCCCTCGTCGCCACCACAGGACGCGAGGTGATCGGCCTCCTCGACGCGAGCCTCGACGGCCCCGACGCCACCATCGAGACCCTCGTCGTCCACCCCGACCACCGCCGGCGCGGCATCGCCCAGGCCCTGCTCACCGAGGCATCGGGCCGCCTCGTCGCCCGCGGAGCCCGTCAGCTCGACGCCTGGACCCGCGACGACGCGGGCACCCTCGCCTGGTACGCCGCCCACGGCTTCACGGAGCAGATGCGCTACCTGCACGTCTACGCGTCAACCCCCGACGAGGCCGCCGCCTGTACGCCGAACGCCGCCGCGAACCACCCGCACCTGACACCCCGCGCCGGCTTCTTCCACGCCTGGATCGAGCACGAAACCGCCCTCCGCAAGCAGTTTCAGCGCGTCCATGTCTGCCGGCAATTCGTCAAACAGCTGGTCTGAGACCGGTGTCCGCGAGAATCCGCGCGACGGTCTCGTCGAGGGTGCTGGACTCACCGATGATCGACTCGCGAGGATCGCCGAGCAGATCCCCGTCGAGGTGCCACTCCCGCATCGCCTCCGCGGTGAACGCCGTGGACTTGGCGCGGGTCGCGTGCCGCCGGGTGGTTTCCGCGAAGGGGATGTCGAGGTAGTAGCAGTACGCCCGCCCAGGATGCGCGGCGATCAAGCGGCGCAGCATCTCGCCGTACCGTACGACGGGCATGATGCCCTCGACGATCGCGTGGCGGCCGTGGGCGAGCGCGAGGGTCGCGACCTGCTCGATCGCCCGGGCGTTGAGCGGGTCGGGTTCGGTGGTCTCCTGGAAGACGATCCGGCGGCTAGCCGGACCCGGTTGCGGGCGGGTCCGGCAAACTCACCAAGCCTGCGGTTGCCCCGGCACATGCGTCCCGAAGGTCCACTCGTACCCCTCAGGGTCCACGATCCGCGTGCGGTAGTTCCCCCACTCCGTCGCCCCAGGCGCCCAGATCACCTCAGCTCCCACCGCGGCGGCCAGGTCGTGAACAGCATCGACCGCCTCCGACGAAGCGACGGCGACGTACAGGCCCGAGCCTGTCGTCTCCCCCTTGCGCGCCGGCCGGTCGTAGCCGGCCTCGTCGGTGAAGACGGTGAAGGCAACGCCCGAGCCGTAGCGGACCTCGGCGTGCATGATCCCGCCGCGTTCGTCGGGGTACTCCATCGTGGTCTCGAAGCCGAAGGCTTTCTCCAGCCAGCGCAGGGCGGCGGGGGCGTCGCGGTAGGAGAGGACGGCGTGGAAGCTGGTCGTGTTGGTCATGAACTCAACGATCCCGGGAGTAGCGGCCACCTCCCGGCCGCTACTCCACGAGATGTCACCGCCGGAACGAACCCGGGCCGTTGACCTGCCAGCCCTTCGCACCCGCGTCGACGATCGACTTCACCGGCATCGTGAAGCTGCGGACCTGCTTCGCGGACCGGCTGATCGCCCAGAAGGTCGGGTTCTTCGTCGTCGACCGGTCCCACGCGATGCCCTGGCCCTGGACGTCCGGGAGGTCGACGGTGGCGACCCAGCGCAGCTCCGAGCCGGCGAACGGGAGCGTCATCACGTACGCCTCGCCGAGGTCGTGGCCGGTCAGCCACAGGCGGCCGTCCGGGCCCCAGGAGCCGCCGGAGTTGCTCATCGGCTTGAAGCGGTCGAGGATCGTCTTCGGGATCGTCCACCCGGCGACCACCTCGAAGTTGTCGTTCAGCTTCACGACCTGGGTGTTGTAGGTCTCGCCGTACAGCTCGCCGGAGCCGTCGCCGCGCGGGTTGTCGTAGTTCGCGAAGCCGGCCCACCAGGCGCCGTCGTGCCGGTCGAGCCAGGTCAGCGAGCCGCGCTCGATGCCGAAGCTGTGGGTGCCGACGTGCTTCATCGTGCGGGTGTCGAAGATCTCGATCGACGACTCCATCGGGTAGTCGGAGTAGTTCGAGTGCACGGCGTACAGCTTGCTGCCGACGACGGCGCCGCTGTCCAGGTGCACGAACGGGCCGTCGGTGTCGCCGGCGAACTGCAGCAACGGCTCACCGGTCCGCCGGTCGTGCTTGGTGATCGTCCGGTTGTTGACCGCGTAGAAGTACTTCGCGTCGACGGCGACGGCCTGGTTGGCGTCGAACGCCGGGAACGACTTCAGCGGCGTCGCCGCGAACGACGGCGGGTCAGCGGCAGCGACCGCCGGAGCAACAGCCGGTACGACGGCCGCCGGCGCCGCGGCTGCCAGGGAAGGGACAGCCGCGACGGCCACGACCGCCAGGACGAGGAGCTTCTTCATCAGGACCTCCGGAGGGGAACGGAAACGCCTCCGGCAGCCTGCGCCGCCCTGCCGAACAGCCAACCACCCGCACATGAACCCACCGCGTCAGCCAGTTCGACGCCGCCTGAACCAGATCAGCAACGCCACGCACGGAATCGCCAACCCACCGAGCCCGAGCCCGAAGAACGCCCCGCGCCCGCCGACATGGTCGACCAGCCATCCGAAGTTCTGCCCGAAGAACCCGGTCACGAAGGTCAGCGGCAGGAACACCGTCGACAGGATGGTCAGCTGCTCGATCGTCGCGTTCTGCCGCACGCTGACCTTGGTCTGCTCGACCGAGATCACCGCCATGTTCGCCTCCAGCACGGTCGCGAGCAGATCGCGTTGCGCCGCGACCTCCTCGTTGACCAGCACCAGGTGGTCGTGGACATCGCGGAAGTAGGGCAGCAGGTCGGTGTTCCGGGCACCACGCTCGATCGTCGCCAGTACGGCGAGCAGCGGGTGCACCGCGCGGTAGAAGTCGGTCACCTCGCGGCGCAGGAAGTAGATCCGCTCGGTCGGCGCAACAGCGCCGGCGAAAACGGTCCGCTCGACCTGCTCGATGTCGCGCTCCAGCTCGGCGACGACCGGCCCGTAGCTGTCCACGACCTGGTCGAGGATCGCCCACAGCACCCCGTTCGTCCCGTTCTCCAGCAGCTCGGGCCGCTGCTCGAGCCGCGACCGGGCGCCGTGCAGCTCGCTGGCCGCGCCCTGCCGGACGGTGATCACGAACGCCGGCCCGACGAACACGCTCACCTCGCCGAAGTCGACCTCCTCGCGGGCGTCGTCGTACCGGGCGGTGCGCAGGATGACCAGCCGGATGTCGCCCTCGTACGGCTCGACCTTCGGGCGCAGGTGGAAGGTCTGGGCGTCCTCGACGGCCAGCTCGTGCAGCCCGAAGCTCTCGCTCGCCTCCGACAGCTCCTCCGGCGTCGGCTCGTACAGGCCGAGCCAGACGAACCCGCCCTGCCGGCAGCACGCGGCCGCCTCCTCGACGGACATCGCGCCGACGTGCTGGCGGCGGCCGTCCTGGTAGTGGGCGCAGTCGACGATCATGGAACGGCTCCTCTCCGGCCCCGTACGCCGGGCCCGCCGGCCTCGCGGGCCGGTCCTCGGACCGATCCTGACCCCGCTCGCCGCCGCGGAATAGGCTTGCCCTGACAAAGTCGCCGTGAACATCAGGGAGATCCGATGACCCGCCCGCTGGTACTGATGCCCGGACCGATGAACCGCTCGGTGCCGGACGGACTGGCCGACGGGTTCGAGGTGATCCGGCTCTGGGAGGCCGACGACCCCGACGCCGTGCTCGCGGAGCGCGGCAAGGACGTCGTCGCTGTCGCCAACGGCGGTACGGCGATCGACGGCGCGTACCTGGACCAACTGCCGAACGTGCAGATCGTGGCCAGTTTCGGCGTCGGCTACGACAAGATCGACGCGACAGCCGCGGCCGAGCGCGGCGTCGTGGTCACCAACACGCCGGGCGTCCTGGACGACGAGGTCGCCGACACCGCGATGGGCCTGCTGCTGATGACGGCCCGCGAGCTGTCCCGCGCCGAGCGGTACCTGCGCGACGGGCACTGGACCGAGCGCGCGTACCCGTTGACCCCGGCGACGTTGAGCGGCCGCAAGATGGGCATCCTCGGCCTCGGCCGGATCGGTGAGGCGATCGCGCACCGGGCCGCCGCCTTCAACATCTCGGTCGCCTACCACAACCGGAACCGCAAGGACGTTGCCTACGACTACTACCCGACGTTGGTCGAGCTGGCCGCCGCGAGCGACATCCTGATGGTCGTGATCCCGGGCGGCGCCGAGACCAAGCATCTGGTGAACGCCGAGGTGCTGGAGGCGCTCGGCCCGGATGGCATCCTGGTCAACGTCGCGCGCGGCACGGTCGTCGACGAGGCCGCGCTGGTCGACGCGCTGAAGGCCCGGACGATCCTGAGCGCCGGCCTGGACGTCTTCGAGCACGAGCCCGAGGTACACCCCGGCCTGCTGGAGCTCGACAACGCCGTACTGCTGCCGCACGTCGGCTCCGGCACGATCCCGACCCGGGATGCGATGGGCCGGCTCGTCGTCGAGAACCTCGTGAGCTGGTTCGCGAACGGCGTACCGGTGACTCCGGTGCAGGAGTCGGGCAAGTTGCTTTAGAGGTCCCAGATCCGCCCGGTCTCCCAGGCGTACTCCCACGCCTGGGTGTCCGGCGGCTCGATGCCGAAGCCGGTCAGGATCGCGTTCACCTGCTCGCGGTGGTGGTTGGCGTGGTTCAGCGCCTGGGCGATGAAGATCCCGGCCCGCGTCCCGCGGGTTCCGTTGTCGACGATGACCACCCGCTCGACCTCGATCGGTTTGGCCAGCACGTCCTCCCAGACGACGCGGCACTCCTCGTTCCACGCCTCGAGCTGGTCGAGATCGGCGACCACGTCGCTGTCCACGAAGTCGAGCTCCTGCTGCGCTAGGCGGCGTACGTAACTGCCGTCGCAGCGCACGATGTGGTCGAGCGTCGCCAGGATGCCGCCGTACGTGCCGACGCCGGTCACCTCCAGCTGCTCGGCGGTGAAGCCCTGCTCCCGGCAGAACTCGATCAGCCGCTTCGTCGCCCAGTTGTTGTGCCGTACGGCGTCCAGCAACACGTCGTGCATGCCCAGTCTCCGATCGTCACCTTCGACGCTAACCCGTCGCGCGACGACCCGTGAACCGATTTACCGCAGCGCCGTCAGCAGCTCCGCCCAGTGGTTGTGCAGCGTGCTCAGGTGCGCCGTCGAGCGCAGCTCCAGCTGCGCGTCGGGCAGGTGCTCGGCGAGCCAGCGCGCGTTCCGGATCGAGACCTGCGGATCCGCGACGCCGTGCCAGACCGTGGTCGGGCAGGTGACGTCCTCGGGCCGGAAACCCCAGTCCCGGAAGGAGATCGCGGCGTCGCGGAGGTAGCCGGCCGGGTTCGCGAGCGCCTCGCGGGCCGCGGCGGCGAGATCGGCCGGCGACTGCCCGGCGAACCATTCGGCGTCGAGCGGCGGGTGCCCGGTCGTCCAGCGCGCCGCGAGGGCGTCGTCGTCGGGGTCGGCCGGGTCGAGCTGTTCGACGTACGCCGTGAAGTCGGGCCGGATCCGCTCGACCGACTCGTCGACCTCCGCCTGTGCGAGGCCCGTGAAGAACTCCTGCTGCTCAGGCTCCAGGTCGTCGCGGTGGTACGGCGGATCGAGCGCGGGCACGAGCGCCGGACTCGCGACGACAGCCGCCCGCGTCACCCGGTCGGGATGCCGGGCGGCACAGGCCAGGGCGTACGGGCCGCCGACCGACATCCCCAGTACGGCGTACTGCGCGATCCCGAGCTGGTCCGCGACCGCGGCCACGTCGTCAGCGACCGACAGGTGATCCGACGCGGTCGCGTCCGACTCGCCGTACCCGGGACGGTTCACCGCGACCAGCCGTACGCCGTACGCGCGCGCGGTCGCGGCACCCGGGAACGCCGCGTGCCGGGTGTCCGGGCAGCCGTGGAAGAAGAACACGACCGCCCGCCCGGTGCCCGTGTCCCAGTACTGGATCTGCCGGCCGTCCGGCAGCCGTAGGGTGCTCAATCAGCCCTGCGGAGCGCCGATGTTGACCATCCAGGCGATCCGGAACTTGTCGACGCACATGCCGAACTCGTCGCCCCACATCTGCTTCTCCAGCGGGACCGAGACCGTGCCGCCGTCGGCGAGCTTGTCCCAGAAACCGTGCAGCTCCTCGCTGTCGTCACCGCTCAGGCTCACCGACACGTTGGTGCCCGGCGTGTACTCCATGCCCTGCGGGGTGTCGGAACCCATCACCGTGTAGCCGCTCGGCGTCTCCAGCTGGCTGTGCATGATCTTGTCCGCGTCGGGCGAGTCGGTCGCACCGAACTCCCCGAACGTGCTGATCGTCAGGTCGCCCCCGAAGACCTGCTGGTAGAACTCCATCGCCGCCCGGGCCTGCCCGTCGAACGCGATGTAAGGATTGAGCTTGGACGCCATCACACACTCCCCTAGACCGACGCCAGATGCCTGGCACCCTAGACCCGCCCGCACCCCGACCGCGATGCCTCAGCCCCACAGTTCACCGACAACCTCGTCACGTAACCGTCCCAGCCCCCTCCGTAGTGATTGCCTTGGACAACCAGTTCACCGATGTATCCGTCGTACAACACTCGAGCACGTGCTCCGGTTGCCGCCCGAGACCGTACGGCGGCTTGCTTCCACGACGACCGGGCTCGGTTTCGTCTGCGGGACGGTCGGCAACGAGGGTGAGATCTGGGAGCTGTTCGCCGCGGTCGTCAGCCTGAGTCTGGACGAGTCGACGATCCGCGCGCGGCTCGCGACGCGGGCGCCCGGGTCGTTCGGCTCGACGCCGGACGACGTCCGCCGGATCCTCGGCTGGGCCGCGACCATCGACGAGGACAACAGCCGGTACGGCGCGCTGCTGGTGGACGCGTCCGGGCCGGTCGCCGAGGTCGCCGACTTAATTCTCAGCGGGCTGCGGAAGCGCGGACTAGGGTGAGGCGATGATTCCTCGTCACCTCACCATCGACGCCGCCGATCCCTACCAGCTGGCGGTTTTCTGGAGTACGGCGACCGGTTGGCCGGTGTCGGCGATCGATCAGCCCGGTGACGACGAGGTGCTGATCGAGGCGCCGGCGCCGATCCCCGGGCTGCTGTTCATCACCGTACCGGAGGGAAAGTCGGTGAAGAACCGGGTACACCTCGACTGGGTGCCTTCCGAGCGGACTCGGGACGAAGAGGTCGAGCGGCTCCTGAAGCTCGGCGCGAGCATCTTCGAGGACCACCGGACGCCCGAGGGTCCGGGCTGGGTGACGATGCTCGACCCGGAGGGCAACGAGTTCTGCGTCGAACGCAGCGAGGCCGAGCGCTCCAGCTGATCCGCCGCTCCAGCTGACCCAGTGCTCGAGCTAGCCAGGCGCTCCGGCTGACCAAGCGGTCGGCTAGCCGACCGCCCGCAGCGCCGCCGCCAGCCGTCCCATGTCATCGGTGATCGCATCAGCCCCCGCCTCAGCCAGCTGAGCACCCCGCTCGGCCGACCTCGCGTACCCCACCGACCGCGCCCCGACCCGGCGCCCGAACTCGATGTCACTCACCGAGTCCCCCACCATCAAGCAGCTCTCCGCCGGCACGTTCAGCTCGCTCAGCACCCCGTCGAGCAACGCCGGATTCGGCTTCATCAACCCGGGCTGCCCGAACGGCCGCCCGACGACCCCCGCGACCCGATCCTGCAACCCGGCCCGCTCCAGCCACTGCACGATCGACGGCTCGCAATTGTTGCTCACCACAACCACCGGCCGCCCGGTCTCCGCGCAGGCCTCGAGAAACTCCACCACCCCAGCCGTCACCGGCGCCGTACCAGCGGCCTCGATCTCCCCCGCGACGGACGCCCGCTCGACATCCTCGACCACGCCCGGCGCGTAGGCCGCCGCGAACTCCAGCACCACCAGATGCTCGGCAGTACGCCGTACGTCGTCCGGCAGCTCCACCCCAGCCCGCACCAGCGGCTCCCGCGCCGCATCCCCGATCCCGCTCGCACTCCCACGCGGGAACAGATCCGCCACCGGCCCGTCGAAGTCGAGCAGCACCACCCGGCTCCCCCGCAACATCTCCGCAACCGTCACGGCTGAAGTCTCACAGACCTCACTCCACTCCCGTCGCCTGGGACCACCTCACTTGCCACTGACCGTTCACATCGACCCGGTAGACATCCAGGTGCCAAGCCGACAACTGCGCCACCGGATTGGCGTCGACGGAGATCTCGATCGCCGACCGGTACTTCACCACCCCGAGCCCGCCGTCCAGCATCACCTCGATCTCCGACACCGCCTCGAACCGCCGGTAGTCGATGAACCCGCTGGCGATCCCCCCGAGGTACTCCTCCTTCGACCACCCCAACCCACTCGGCGTGACGATCCGGAAATCCTCAGCGTGCAAGGGATCGGCGACCACCCGATCGCCCGCCACCAACGCCCGCAACCGCGTCCGCTCGATCTCCCGCAATCCCTCAGCGTCCATCCCGCCAACCTAATGCCCAGTTGCCGCACCGGCCTCCCTCTGCCAAGGTCACCCGCATGCCCACCTTCACGTCGTACGACGGAACCGAGCTCGCCTACCACCTGATCGGCGACGGCGACCCCGTCGTCTGCCTCCCCGGCGGGCCGATGCAGGCGTCGGTCTACCTCGGCGATCTCGGCGGGCTCCCGCGGCAGCTGATCATGCTCGACCTGCGCGGCACCGGCGACTCCGCGATCCCCGCCGACGCCACGTCGTACGAGTGTCAGCGGCAGGTCGCCGACGTCGAAGCTCTCCGCGAGCACCTCGGCCTCGACCAGCTCGACCTGCTCGCGCACTCCGCCGGCACCAACCTCGCCGCGCTCTACCTCACCGAGCACCCCGACCGCGTCCGCCGGTACGCCGCGATCTCGCCGAGCGCGTTCGCCGTCGGCCTGACGATCACCGCCGAGCAGCGCCTCGCAACCGCTCACCGGCGCGCTGATGAACCGTGGTTCGCCGAGGCCTACGCCGCGCTCGAGCAGATCACCGGCGGGACCTTCACCGACGAGCTCTGGCAGCGGATCCGCCCGTTCTCGCACGGCCGCTGGGACGCCGCCGCGCAGGCTCTCGACGCCGCGACCCCCGCCCAGCAGAACGCGGAAGCCGCCGCGATCTACGCCTCGGCGCTGACTCCCGACAAGACCCGCCTGGCCCTCGCGGCGTTCGCCGAACCGGTCCTCATCCTCTCCGGCCAGACCGACGTGGGCACTCCGCCGGCCGTCGCCTCGGCGTACGCCGAGCTCTTCCCGCACGCGACGCTCACCGTCCAGCCCGCCTCGGGCCACTTCCCCTGGCTCGACGACGCCGTCGCCTTCCGCGCGGCCGTCAGCGACTTCTTCAGCCGGTAACCGCAGCAACGAACTCCGGCCACACCCGCCGCGGCACCTCGTGCCCGGTGTCGGGCAGCACCACCAGCCGAGCCCCCGGTACGGCGTCGCGCAGCGCCTCGCCGTGCGCGAGCGGGAACACCGGATCGCGATCCCCGTGCACCACCACGGTCGGCGCCACGATGTCGCCGAACCCGCCGTTCCGCGGCCCGTCGAACTCGATCAGGAAGTGGTTCGCCGCCGACGCCGGGCTCAGGGCCCGCGCGAAGTCCTCCGCGATCAGCGCGCGGGTCTCCGCCTCGTCCTCGAGCCGCCCACCGGCGTACGCGCGCAGCACGGCGACCACCTCGTCCACCGGGTCGTCGTACGACGCCCTGTCGGTGAACGCGGGCTCCATCGGCGGCAGCTCGTCGTCACCCGTCGTCGTTGCCACGAACGTCAACCCCGTGACTCGATCCGGGTGGTCCACGGCCAGGATCAGCGCGATCGCGCCGCTCATCGACCGGCCGACGACATGCGCCCGATCGATGCCCAGGGCATCGAGAATCACGACCGCGTCATCCGCGAGATCCGACAGCTTGTACACCGGCTCGCCCGGCGGGTAGTACGTCGACAGCCCGGTGTCGCGTTGGTCGTACCGGATCACGAACCGGCCCTCCGCGGCGAGCAGCTCGCACAGCTCACGCTCCCACCCGAGCATCGACGCGCACGCGCCGTGCACGAGCAGCAGCGCCGGATCCGTCGCCGCCCCGAAGGTCTCGACGCAGAGATTCACCCCGTTGCTCTGGACAAACATCAGTTCGGCCCTTCCCGCAGCACCCCGCGCACTTGGTCGACCGTGACCGAGGCCGGGTCGAACGAGCGGAGCAGCCAGGTCGCTCCCGCGCGCTCGTACGGCGTACCGTCCTGGCCCGGTTCGAGCTCGGCCGCGTAGTCGTACGGCTTCTCCTGGTTGCGCAGGGCATCGACCTGCGCGACCGCCTCGGCGAACTCGTCGGGCGAGGTCAGGTTGACCGGGAAGAACCCGTCGAGCCGCGCGGCCCGGCGGAGCGGACGCTTGCTACCCGGGAAACCCGCGGCCCAGACCGGGATCCGGCGTACCGGTGTCGGCAGGAACTGGATCGCGTCGACCGTGTAGTGCTCGCCGTGATGCTCGACGACCTCGCCCGACCAGGCGGCGTCGAGGATCGCGAGCGACTCGTCGAGCATCTGCCCGCGGATCTTGTCGTCGCACTCCTCACCGGTCCGCGAGAACTCACCCGCGAACCGGTCGCTACCGAGCCCGACGCCGAGCGTGAACCGGCCGCCGCTCAGTTGGTCGAGCGTCGCGGTCTCCCGTGCCAGCTTGACCGGCCGGCGCCGGGTGATCGCGCTGACCATCGGCCCGAACCGGAGCCGCTCTGTCGCGGTGGCGATCGCCGCCATCGTGATCCACGGATCCGCGACCGCCCGGACCGGCTCACGCCAGCGCAGGTGGTCCCACACGTACAGGCCGTCCCAGCCGGCCTCCTCGGCCTCGGCCGCGATCCGCGCGACCACCAGGGGGTCGGCCAACTCGTCGAACAACGGGAACCACAGTGCTTTCTTCATGGCTCCGACGCTAAGGGCGGTCATAGCAGTACGAAAAGCGATGAATTCCGATCATGCTGATCAGTTCTGCTGATAGTTTGGTCATGTGCTGGACCTGCGCCATCTGCGGACCCTCGACGCCGTCGCGCTCGAGGGCACTTTCGGCCGCGCCGCGACCCGCCTCGGCTACACCCAGTCGGCGGTCAGCCAGCAGATCGCGGCGCTGGAGAAGGCGGTCGGGGGCGCGCTGTTCGACCGGCCCGGCGGGCCGAAGCCGGTCCGGCTGACGCCGCTCGGCGACGTCGTACTGGCGCATGCTCGCGACCTGATCAGCCGAGCTGCCGCGACCGTCGACGCGGTCGAACGCTTCAAGGCCGGCGACGGGCGGGTCGACGTCGGAACCTTCCAGAGCGTCACCAACCGCCTGCTCCCGACGGTGATCAGCCGCCTGCGCGAGACCCACCCGGCCGCCGACATCCGCCTGTCCGAGGACGAGACCGACCGCCCCCGGATCGGCGACCTCGACCTGCTCTTCTTCGACGGCCCGATCCCCGACGACGTCGAGCAGGCCCTGCTCCTGTCCGACCCGTACGTCGTGGTCGCCCGCCGCAACACGTTCCCCGCCGGCCCGTTGCCGCTGGCTGCTCTCGACGGCGTACCGATGGTCGCCCAGCCACCGATCTGCGACCAGGCCCGCGTCGAACGCATCTACGCCGAGGCCGGTGTCGCTCCCCTGATCGTCTTCCGCACCGCCGACAACCAGGGCGTCACCGCGATGGTCCGCGCCGGCCTGGGCATCGCCGTGATGCCTCAGCTCTCCCTGGACCTCGCCGCCGACGACCCGGACCTCACCACCCACCCCGTCCCCCTGTCCCCACGAGAGATCTGGCTCGCCTGGCCCGCCCACAAGACCCTCTCCCCACTGGCCCAGCTCTTCCGCACCCTCACCACGACGCTCGCCGCCGAGCTCGACCCCGGCTGATTCCGTATCCTGCCGCCATGGACGTCACCTTCACCGGCGAGATCTTCTACTGGCGCGGCCCGTCCCCCTTCCACTTCGTCGCCGTCCCCGAAGACGAGTCCACCGACATCGAGGCCACGTCCACGACCGTCAGCTACGGCTGGGGCATGATGCCCGTCACCGCCCGCATCGGCGACACCGAATGGACCACCGCCCTGTTCCCCAAGGACGGCAAATACCTCCTCCCGGTGAAGGACGCGATCCGCAAGGCCGAGTCGCTCGAAGAAGGCACGACGGTCACGGCACACCTGCACATCGCACTCTGAAACTCATCCGGTCATCCCGACCAGGGAAGCGCTCGCTTCAGCGCCTCGTACGGCGGATTCATCCCGCGAACCTTCATCACCCGTACGGATCTCAGCCTCGGCAGCTCCGTCAGCGGCGTGTAGTCGAGGTCGTCCACGGCGATCGTGTGCAACAGCACCTCCTCAAGCAGACCGAGCCCTCGCAGAAACCCGATCGACCCCACGTGCGCTGTCCGCGGCGCCTTCCAGTCCCCACCGAGCTCGAGGTCGGTCAGCCGTTCCAGCTGCCCCAGGACCTCGATGTCGCCGACCCGCCGGAACCCTTCGAGCGCCAGCCTTTCCAGCCCGACCAGTGCGCCCAGCCCCTCGACGCTCGTGACGGCGCTAGCGCCGCGCAGCTCCAACTCCCGCAGCTCCGCGAGTCCGCCGAGCACCGACAGGTCCTCGTAGTCGCCCCACTTGACCACCAGCCGCCGCAGTTGCGTCTGCCCCGCCAGCGCCGCGAAGAGCCGCTTCGGCGTCCGCGAGACGAATTCGAGCTCCCGGATCTCGCTCGGGCCGACCTGGAAGAACTCGACCCACTCCGCGACCACCCGCCGGGCCTGGGCCGCCGAGTACGCCGTACCGAGCTGTGTGCACGACACCTTCAGCACCGCCTGCCCGGCGTACTCGCTGACCTCGGTCACCACCGGCACCTTCATCTGCCTACTTCAACTGGTCCACTCCCTGGATGTCCAATCGGTCCTTCAACCCCGGCCGGTTCTCCCCGAGGATGAAGACACCAGCCAACGACCTCAGGAGGCCCCGATGACCATCGGTATCGTGCTCGCGCTCGTCGCCGCCGTCGGGTACGGCGCCTCCGACTTCGTCGGCGGGTTCGGCGCCAAGCGGGTGTCGGCCTGGGCGATCGCGTTCGCCGGGCAGCTTGCCGGCGCGGCGACCATTCTCGTCTTCAGCCTCGTGCTCTCGGGGTCTCCGTCAGCACGCGACTTCCTGTGGGCAGCCCTCGCCGGGCTCGGCGGCGCGTTCGGTACGGCGTTCCTCTACCGCGGCCTGGCCTCCGGGAACATGGGCACCGCCGCCCCGATCTCCGCGGTCGGCGCGGCGATTCTCCCGGTCCTCGTCGGCGTCACTCTCGGCGAACGCCCGACCTCGATCGTCTGGCTCGGCGTACTGGTCGCCCTCCCGGGCATCTGGCTGGTCTCCCGCGAGGCCAGCGACAAGCCCACGCCGTACGCCGGCCAACCACCCGCGCCTTCCGCCGGGCAGCGCCTGCCCACCACGGTCGTCGACCGCCAGACCGCGCCCGGCGCCCGCGGGCGCGTGAGCAACCGCCGGTCCGCGATCATCGACGGCGGTATCGCCGGCCTCGGCTTCGGAATCCTCTTCGTCGGCCTCGCCCAGATCCCGTCCTCCGCCGGCGTCCTCCCGCTCGTCGCCAGCCAGCTGCTCGGCGCGGTCGTCATCGTCGCGATGGCGATCGCCCTCAAACAGCCTTGGCGCGCAAGCATCCGCCGAACGAGCTGGGGCATCGGCGCCGGAGCGATCGGTGCCATCGGCACCTGTTCGTACCTGACCGCCGCGCAGCTCGCCGACCTCGGCGTCACCGCCGTACTGACCTCGCTCTACCCCGCGTTCACGGTGCTGCTCGCCGTACTGGTTCTGAAGGAACGCATCCACCCCACCCAACGCATCGGCCTCGCCACCTGCGGTGCCGCCGTAGTCCTCGTAGCCCTCGGCTGAAGGAGCCATCATGTTGACCGAAGTAGCCGACGGAGTCTGGGTCCGCCAGAGCGAGTGGGTCTGGAGCAACACCACGGTGATCCGCACCGACGACGGCCTCGTCCTCGTCGACCCCGGCATCACCGGCGCGGAGCTCGACACCCTCGCCGACGAGCTCGAAGCCCTCGGCCTCCCCGTCGTCGCCGGGTTCTCCACCCACCCCCACTTCGACCACATGCTCTGGCACCCCCGCCTCGGCGACGCCCCGCGCTACGCGACCGTGACCTGCGCCACCGCAGCCGCCGAAACCCGAGCCGAGAACCAAGCCGCCGCCGTCGAAACCGCCCCCGACATCCCCGTCGACCTGGTCGCCCTCGTCACCCCGCTCCCCGCCGACCACCCCGTCCCCGGCGAGTTGATCGAGCACCAAGCCCACGCCCCCGGCCACGCCGCGCTCCTTCTCCCCACCCAGGGCGTCCTGATCGTCGGCGACATGCTCTCCGACATCCTCGTCCCGATGCTGGACCCGCGAAGCCCGAACCAGCTCCCGGCGTACCACGCAGCCCTCGACGCCCTCACCAAGGCCGCCGACCAGGCCACCGTCCTCATCCCCGGCCACGGCAACATCGCCCGCGCCGACGAGATCCCCACCCGCCTGGCCGCCGACCGCACCTACCTCCACACCCTCACCGAGGGCCCGGCCGACGATCCCCGCCTCCTCGCCCACGACTGGCAGGCCGGCATCCACCAGAACAACCTCACCCAGGCCAGCTAGCCACTGGCAGCAACGTGCCACCAGAGCGCGGCCGGTCCTCGTACGCCGTACTCTCGACCCCGATCCAACTGGGGAGGCCGACGTGAAGCTGCGAGTCGTCACGACGGTCGTACTCCTGACGCTCCTCACCGTCGCCGGCCTGGGGATCGCGATCCTGGTGATGCGCTACGAGAACGGCCAACTGGCCGACCACTGCGCCAAGAAGCTGAACGACTCCCCGCTCCCGTTCGACGGCTCGGACAGGGTCCGCCCGTTCAACGAGAAGGCCCCCGAGTACGCCGGACCTGCGCCGCACCCGGTCTACGTTCCTGGCCCGGGCAACAGATTGACCGACTACAAGCTCCCCGAAGGCTGGGAGGTCGACCCGCGGGGTGACGGGCCGGACGGTAGGTCGCTGACTCAGCCCCAGCTGTACGTCTGCGAGTACGAGCTCTCGCGCGGCCCGACCAGCACCCCCTGCGGCTACTACACCGGCGACGGTTCCGCGGTCACCCTCACGGTCCAGCCGGCCCGCTTCCGGTACGAGGTCCGCGAAGCCCGTACGGCGAAGGTCCTCGGCTCCTTCGAGTTGGCCAGCGCGCCGTTCGACGAGAAGATGTGCCCGGCCAGCGTCTACCACTCCGCGTCGTCGTCACCCGACGCCGAACTGATCCCGGCCGCCGACGACCAGTTCACCGCGGCGCTGACGCCGTACGTCCTCAAACCCTGACGGACTTCCGCGAACGAGATCCGCGGCCCGGGGTGATGTCGTAAATCGGCGCTGCCGATCTCGGTCACGCCGAACGCTTTCCGGCGGTCATCGGCGTGCTCAAACTCGTACCACCCAAGCGCCCCCGCTGCCGAAGATCCTGGCTCGCGGCCCGGCGCAGATCAGGTCAGCGATCACCGACCCCACCCATCAGGTCTGTCGGTCGCCGGCCCCGCCCGAAGGAGCAGTTGTGAATCGAGTCATCAGGCTGACCGCCACCGGCGGTCTTCTCGCCGCCGGGCTGGTGGTGTCGCCCGCCTTCGCCGGCGAGACCCAGCAGGGACCCTCCGGCGCCGTCGCCCACGAGTCGTCGTCGGCCGCCGCCGGCGAGCAGGCGCACGCCCGGGCGAGCGCCTCGGCGCTCGGCCTGACGGCGGGCGAGAAGCTGATCGTCAAGTCGGTGATCGAGGACGCCGACGGCGGCACGCACGTGCGCTACGAGCGGACGCTCGACGGCCTGCGCGTGATCGGCGGGGACCTGGTCACCCACAAGGACGCGAAGGGCACGGTCGAGCAGGTCACCTACAACCGTGGCCGCAAGAGCATCGCCCCCGCGTCGCTGACTCCGAAGGTCTCCAAGGAGTCGGCACGGGCCAAGGGTCTCGCCACCGCGCAGGCGACCAAGGACGAGCGGGCCGCAGGCAACGAACTGGTTGTCCTGGTCACCGATCAGGGCCCGAAGCTGGCGTACGACGTACTGACGACCGGCACCCGCGCCAACCAGGTCCCGACCCGGCTGCACACGTACGTCGACGCCGGCACCGGTGCGGTCCTGATGACCGACGACGAGATCAAGACCGGGACCGGCAACGGTCTCTTCTCCGGCAACGTCAGCATCGAGACGACCGCCAGGTCCGGCGGCGGTTTCGAGATGCGGGACGCGACCGGCAACACGGCCACCGACGTACACAACCAGGGCAACCCGAACACCGGCGAGGGCCCGGACGGCGACATCTTCACCGACGCCGACGACAAGTGGGGCACCGGGACGAACTCCGACCGTGCGTCGGCCGCGGTCGACGCCCTGTACGGCGCGCAGAAGACGTTCGACTACTACAAGACCCAGCTCGGCCGGAACGGCATCTGGAACGACGGCCGCGGGGCCCGGTCGCGGGTCCACTTCGCCAACGCGATGGTGAACGCGTTCTGGGACGGCACCCAGATGTCGTACGGCGACGGCGCGGGCAACGCCGCCCCGCTGACCGAGCTGGACGTCGCCGCGCACGAGATGAGCCACGGGGTCACCGAGAACACCGCGAGTCTCGTCTACTCGGGTGAGGCCGGCGGGCTCAACGAGGCGACCTCCGACATCTTCGGGACCGCGGTCGAGTTCCACGTGAACAACGCCAACGACGTACCGGACTACCTCATCGGCGAAGAGATCGACATCAACGGCAACGGCACGCCGCTGCGCTACATGGACAAGCCGAGCAAGGACGGGGTGTCGAAGGACTGCTGGTCGTCGACGCTGGGCAACCTGGACCCGCACTACTCGTCGGGTCCGCTGAACCACTGGTACTACATGCTGTCGGAGGGTTCCGGCGCCAAGACGATCAACGGGAAGAGCTACAACTCCCCGACCTGCTCGGGCGCCGCGGCGGTGACCGGGATCAGCCACGCGAAGGCCGAGAAGATCTGGTACCGCACGCTGGCGACGTACCTGACGTCGTCGAGCAAGTACTCGAACGCGCGCACCGGCGCGATCAAGTCCGCCAAGGACCTGTACGGCCAGGGATCGGCGGAGTGCCAGGCGGTCGAGAAGGCGTTCACGGCCATCGCGGTCGCGGCGACGACCGAGACCTGCGGCACCGGCAACCCGGAGCCGGGCGCCCCGGCGGTCACCAACCCGGGCGCGCAGACGAGCACGGTCGGGACCGCTGACACGCTGCAGCTCGCGGCGACCGGCGGCAGTACGCCGTACTCGTGGACGGTGACGGGGCTTCCGGCCGGGTTGTCGGTCAACGGTTCGACGGGCCTGATCTCCGGTACGCCGACCGCCGCGGCGACGTCGTCGGTGACGGCGAAGGTCACCGATGCCGCAGGCAAGACCGCGAGCGTGACGTTCTCGTGGGTCGTCTCCACCGGCGGCGGTGGCGGAACCTGCACCGGTGCGCTGAGCTACAACGGCACGCTGACCGCGGGCGGCAGCAAGACGTTCCCCGCGTTCAGCGACAGCGACGCGGGCCAGCTCAAAGTCTGCCTCGACGGACCGAACGGCGCCGACTTCGACGTCTACCTGCAGCAGCAGCTGTACGGCTTCTACTGGGCGAATGTTGCCCAGGGCACCAGCCCGAACCCGGACGAGTCGTTCACCTACAACAACCAGGCGGGCACCTACCGCCTGGTGGTGAAGGCCGACTCGGGCTCCGGAGCGTTCAAGGCGTCCGTGGCGGAGTGACCGTACAACGATCCGCCTGAGTTGCCTGCGGCACCCTTCGAGCGCCTTCGCACTCGGGGGGTGCTGTCGGCTCAGATCCAGTTCCGCCGGCTCGCCTGCACCGCCAACTGGAACCTGCTGTGCGCGCCGAGCACCTCTTCGAGCCGGGCGATCCGCCGTCCGACCGTACGAGCGCTCACGCCCAGATCCCGCGCGATCGCCTCGTCGGTGAGCCCGGCCGCGAGATAGGACAGCAACTGCTGCTCCTCCGCACCCGGCCCACCGTGGAGCGTGTCGACAACCTGCGACTCCACCGACAACGGCACACCCATCTGCCAGAACACGTCGAACAGCCCGATCAAGCGGTCGAGCAGCCCGGACTCGTGAACGATGATGAGCGCCCGCCGCGCCCCGCGCTGACCCGGTACGGAGAACAGCCCCCGCCGGCCGTCGAACAGCATCAGATTGAGCGGCACCTGAGCGAACACCCGCGCCTGCTCCCCAGCCGCGATGCACTGGTGAACAGCCGCAAGCCCCTCGACATCCTCGAGAATCGACACGCCGTACAGCCCGCGAGCCCGCACCCCACGATCCATCGCCGCGAGAAACCCCGGCGCCGTCGTAGGCCGCGGGATCTCCATCCCCGTCTGAGCCTTCCGCGGCGACACCGGCCCGACACACAACCCGTCGACGGTCGACGTCGCGTCGTCCATCAACTTCAGCTCGACGGTCCGGCACCGCGCCTCGTCGGTGATCACCTCAACGAAGTTCAGCCGGTCCCCAGCCTCGTTCCAGATGTCAGCGAACACCCCCGCAATCTGCCGCGTGGCATCAGCAGCCCGCGCATGCTCAGCCGCCACCTGCTCCAACGGAATCCGCGGCGCAGCCGCTTCAACCATCCCATCCCGAACCTCGAGCAGCCCGATCCCGACCAGCACCTCCACTTCCCGAGCGACCACGGCCTCATCCATCCCGACCCGCTCAGCCAACCGCCCCACACTCACCCGCCCACCCGCCACCGCCGCCCGATACAACGGCTCAGCGGCAGCAGAAGGAAAGGGCGCCGGTTCCATCCCGCCGTCATACCACCACCCCCCGGAACGACGGAACCCCCGAGGTCGATGACCTGGGGGTTCTGGGTGGAGCCGCCTGTCGGAATCGAACCGACGACCTTCTCATTACGAGTGCTCATAACCATCGTCCGCCCGGGTTCGCCGAGGTTCGGGATCCCTTACCCGCACGGCGTTGGCCGTGGACGGATGAGGACGGACGACCGCGGACTGCAACGGGGGGCCGCGAGTTTCCCGGCGCTCTTGTACGACTCGGGTGGTGCTTTGCTGCGCGGCGGCACATGCCAGGCGGCATACTCTCTGGGGCCGGGGCATGCTGGCTCTGAGTCGTCTCTGAAGATGTGGGGGTTGGTGCTGTGCCATGGGAGAGGCTATCTGTCAGGAGTGGCGATCAGGAACCGGACGTTCCGTTTGAGTTGATCCCCAACCACCTCGCCGCGCCACTCATGGAACTTTTAAAGGAGCGATTTACATTCAAGACGAGCACGCGCGGTTCCAGTCTTCGCGCTAGCAGCATCGCTCGAATCGCTGTGAAATGCCGAATCACGATCAACGACGCAAGTCATGGGTCGAATACTTTTAGTGAGTTGCGGAAGGCTTGTTACGAAGATAGAAGGACATACCTAAATGTCCTGGATGCAAGCCTGGTTGATGCATCAGATTCTTGGCGAGCGACGGTCCGGAGGATGCTCGCCGAAGGCGGCTTGGCTTGGACTGTTTCCGATACTGGTGTTGCCTTGGAGCGCACTATCGACCCTGTGGCCAAAGAAGCAGCACGCCAGGCGATGGCACCTGCTGACAAGGCTTCCACGGAACTCCGCGAAGCGTGGACTGCTACTTACGGCTTAGCACCAAATCCCTCAGATGTCTGGGATCATGCAATCAAGGCTCTCGAAGAGTTGCTAATTCCTATCGTTACACCCAAGCAAACTGCGGCAACTCTTGGCCACGTAGTAAGTCACTTGGCAACTCAAGGCGCTTTGTGGAGATTCGCCATTCCGGGTGCCGATAAGACTTATAGCGTCGAGCCGTTGGTGCACGTTCTCAGATTGATCTGGCCGAATGCTGATCGTCACGGAGGCGGTTCGGGGCACACTACAGACCTCGCGGAAGCCCAGGCAGTTCTTCATGCCGCGATCACTGTCGCGCAATGGGCGCGAGCCGGAGCCCTGGTTAAGGTTTGACGCTTACGTGTCAACAGGGCGCGGGCAGACCTCCCGCATCGCCCCGAAAGCTGCCGACCTTAGGTTCGGTGCGAGTGCGGGTCAAAGGGCGGGGCTCCCGTAGGCGCCCTTGACGCGTGCCGTGCCGCGCCCTCCCTTCCATGATTGCTATCGGGGCGATGCGGGAGCCCACAGGCAGGCGGGCGGTCGGGGGCAGTCGACACGAGGCGGCAGCCGACCATTCCGGTGAGTCATGTGCACTCAGGGTGCCAGGCGGTTGATGGCGAGTTCTGCTGTCTTCGACTCGCCACCCTGTTGGTACGTGCACTCCAAGCCAAGGGACGCGCCGGGAGCACAGCGAAGCGGAGCAGGAGGCAGGCGTCCCGCCCTGCGGTGGCGGCGCGCTCTCTGGCCCTGAATGGGCCCGTCTTGAAGACGTAGAGAAACTTGGCAGACGACGACCTACAGCCCGAAGTGCGACCTGGTTAGCACCCACGCGGTGAGCAGTACAACGGCGCTTAGTCCTACGGCTTGCTCGTGTGAGGCGGAACTTGCGAGAGCGGGATCGGCTCAGCCCCACAGTTGATGTAGACGCGCATGATGCGGCCGTCGTGCTTCTCCCCGTAGACCTGGTAGTACCCGTCGCCCCAACCGCTCTGGAAGACGACGCCGGCACCGGGGCCCCCGTCCTCGAAGACCAATTCCCCGAAGCCGTCCTCAGAGAGGGTCGCCTCGCAAGCACCGTTGTATGAGTAGTGGAGCTCTTCCGGCGGTGGTTGTACCAGTTCAACGAGGCGTCCGGCCTCGACAAGCGCCTCGAGGGTTTCGCCGTAGGGTTCCAGCGGCTCGTTGTACTTGACCTTGAGCGGGTTCCACGCGACGGTGGCCCCGGTTTGGTTATCACGGTACTTGCGCAGGTTGTCGTACGGCTCATCTTGCCAATGTCCGTCGATGTAGCAGGGGTCCGTGATCATCAGCTGGCCGCTGTCGACGCAGGCCACACCTAGGTACTCCACCTCGATGTCCGGGACCCGGTCCGACCGGTTCTTGAGGTACTCCAGGTAGTCATCGTAGTCGGGGTCGTTGACGTCAGGCACTTCCATCTTCAGGACCGCAAGAAAACCTTTGGTCTGTTCCAGAGTCTGGTTCAGGACGCGTACTTCCTCCTCAACGCGCCCCAGCTCCTGGGTACTGTGCTCCCGATCGCTTGACAACCGCTCGATCTCTTTCTCCCGGATGGAGATCCGGTCGTTCAGGACACGTTCGACTACCTCCGGGCTGCGCTTTTCCTGCTCCTGGGCTTTCTCGCGCCAATAGTCCCTCTGCTGGTTCGCCAGAGCGATCTGAGCATCCTTGGTGGAGACCGTCGCCTTGAGGTTCTCGAAGTACATCTTCCAGACGACCCCGCCAGTGACCAACGCACCGGCGTTCAGGACAACCTGTACCCAGTCAGCCACCGACTTCACAAGCGCCATCGCCTGCTCCCCCTCGCGCAGTCCGCTGTTCGTAGCCCATAGGTGTAGCAGCGGCCAGCGTTCTCACGCCAGCGGACTCGCTGTTGGGGTAGCACAGGCCAGCAGACGACCAGAAAGCCCGCCCAGCACTGTGGGGCTATGGCACTCGGCAACAGCCTCGGCTAGGAGGTGCATGTCCTCGACAACAGCGTTGGCCCCGGAGGCCGCAAGGCGTCCGACTTCCCGTGCCCGCAGCGGCGCGTTGGTGGTCTGGTGTTCCGGCCACCGAAGGGCAAGAGCAAGCGAACAGTTCCGCTGCCTCCCGAGCTAGTGCTCTGCTCCGGTCGCACCGAGTTGCCCAGAACGTTGAGCGGCTCGCGGCCGGATCCGAGTGGGAGGATCGTGACCCCGTGTTCTGTCGGCCGGATGGACGACCGATCGACCCACGCAAGGACTGGACGACTGGAAAGAGTTCTCGCAGTGGCCGGCGTCCGAGAGATGCGCGCGTGCACGACGGAAGGCACACAGCCGCCACGGTGCTGATCGAGCTCGGCGTCCATGTTCGGATCGTGCAGGAGATTCTCGGTCACTCCGACATCCGACTCACGCAGCGATACACACACGTCGCGTCACCGATGGCAGCCCACGCTGCCCAGCAGATGGGGCCGCGCTCTCTGGCGGCGCTACGCCGTGAAAATCGCCGAACTACAACTCGAACTGCAACCGGGCGGGGCGCCCGGTTCACGTCGAACAGTGTTTGCGCAGGTCAGCGCGTACTTCTGGGTGGAGCCGCCTGTCGGAATCGAACCGACGACCTTCTCATTACGAGTCCGCTTCCATGAGCGTCCGCACGCAGACGACCCCCGATCCTGAGCGCTAGTCGTGCCCAGTGGTCGAGGGTCGTTGACGACTGTTCAGGACAGTTCGGGGGCCTCACAGGGGCCTCGCCAATCGAAGTTGCTACCTGCTAGCAACGGCCGCGCCACTCTTCATCACACACGACCCAGCAAGCTCGATTGCACAGAAGACTTGCATGCCAACAGGTTGACACTCTGGGCTAGCGCTTCGGTGATTAATCGGTACCCTCGACTCTGTGCAGATCAACGTCTATATCGATGGCTTCAACCTCTACTACGGCAGCCTCAAAGGGCGGCCCCACAAGTGGTTGGATCTTGAGAAGATGTGCGACCTTTTGCTCCCCAACTTCGATGTGAAGCGAATCCGCTACTTCACTGCACGAGTCAAGGAGAGGGTCGGCGATCCCCAGGCACCGGTGCGGCAGCATGCCTACCTACGCGCGCTGTACACGCAGCCGAAGGTCGAGGTTCACTTCGGTAGCTTTCTCACGAAGCCGACGCGGATGCCGCTCGCTTCGCCGCCGCAGTTTGGCCCGCAGACAGTCGAAGTCATCAAGACTGAGGAAAAGGGCTCAGACGTTAATTTGGCTACATACCTTCTAGTCGATGCGTTCCGAGGCGACGCCGATGCTTTCGCAATCGTCAGCAATGATTCTGACCTCGCTGAACCGATCCGGATCGTTCGTCATGAGCTGAAGAAGGTTGTGGGCATCTTGAACCCCCAGCCGACCGCGAGTCAGATGCTGATGCGATGCAAACCAAATTTCTCGAAGCAGATTCGAGCGGGCGTCTTGGGGGCGAGCCAGTTCCCGGACACCCTCACCGATGCCGTAGGTGCCACCATCACCAAGCCGAGCGACTGGTAAAAAGCAGAAGCCCCACCGAAGTGGGGCCTCGCACCCAGCCACCGAGGCAACTGGGGGTATGCGTACAAGGTAGCTACTGCATGCGCCTGACGCAACACCCCGGGTGTGAAGTGTGTCGCACGCACCCCAGGTTGCCAGATCGCTTTGCGATTCCGCATCAACACTCCGTCCGCAGGTTCCTAGCGTCTTCCCGTCTGCCGTTCAGCCCACGCGTAGCGCGATCAGGAGACGCCAGAGGGGACAAGGTGGAGCGCCCCGCTGGACGACCGACCTTGTCCCCTCTGGCGGGTCCTGATAGGTCCTGACTGGGCTGAGCGGCAGGCGGGAAGACGCACCCCGCAACCTCCGACCTATGCCGGCCGAATCGACCCGTCATCCCGGACTCGTGAGGCCTCTTTCGGCAGTTGCGGCTGAGTGGCTGGAATCGCGGCAGTCGAAGAAGCGTGGGACCTACGAAGCCGAGGCGGCTGATTGGCGACTGCATGTGGGGCCGCGATTCGCCAACATGCCGGTCGCCTCTATCACCACCGCTGAGGTGTCGAACTGGATCGGCAGCATCGTCGCGAAGGGCAGCTCGGCATCCAGCGCGACTCGCTACCTCAACACTCTCCGTTCGATCCTGAAATACGCCGTGGCTGACGGTCGGGTGTCGGTGAACGTTGCTGCTGGGGTCGAAGCTCCGAGCGGCGGCCAAGCTCGGCGCGAAGGTCAGTTCCTCACCGTTCGGCAACTTGAAGACCTGGCCGCTGCTTGCCACGGGCCATATGCGGAGCTGGTGTTGGTGCTCGGCATGGGCGGTCTGCGGTGGGGAGAGCTGGCTGGCCTGCAGGTCGGTGACCTCGTGCACGTGCCGGGCCGTGCGCTGCGACTCCAGCGGGCTGTCCTGTCGAGTGGCGCAGGCGGCGGGCTGTTCGTGGACACGCTCAAGAACAAGCGGGCTAGGACCGTCCCCCTGGTCGAGGACGTGGTGCCGATCATCGACCGCTGGGTAGGCGGCAAGGCTTCCGGTGACTGGCTGTTCAGTGCTCCTCGTGGCGGCCCCCTGAGCGAGTCGAACTGGAAGCGGTCAGTCCGATGGTCGGCCGCCACCAGGGCTCTGGGGCTTCCTGGATTCCGGGTCCATGACCTGCGGCACACCGCTGCATCCGTCTGGATCGGGGCCGGGGCTGACCCGAAGGTCGTTCAGCGCGTCCTCGGGCACGCCACCGCATCAATGACGATGGACCTCTACGGTCACCTGAACGACCAGAACCTCTGGGACGCGGCCAAGAGGGTGACCGAGCACACCGGGGGCCTCTCGGGGGCCTCGAACCCGACTGGGGCCGAAAATACAAAACCCCCTCGGTCGGAGAGTGGCCTCTGACCTGGGGGTTTGTGTGGAGCCGCCTGTCGGAATCGAACCGACGACCTTCTCATTACGAGTGAGACGCTCTGCCGACTGAGCTAAGGCGGCGTGGCCCCATGGGGCCAGGGAAGAGTGTAGCGGGAAGGGTGGGGGGAAGCCGAATCGGTTCCGGGGAGGGTCAGGTCCAGGCGGGGGAGGCTTGTTCGGCGTAGGTTGCGGAAGGGGGTGGCGGGGCGGCCGGTGAGGTGTTCGACGGTGGTGGTGGGGACGGAGTCGCCGAGCTGGAGCTGGTTGAGGAAGAAGTTGAGGGTGTCCTCGGTGGCGCCTGGGGTGGCGAGGTAGGCCTCGGGGGTGCCGTCGAAGGTGATGTCACGATGGGTGACCGAGGAGATGATTTCGCAGGCTTCGGCGAAGGTGAGGGCTTCGGGGCCGGTGACTTCGTACGTCTGGGCGTGGTGGTCGTTGAGGAGGGCCTCCACGGCGACCGCGGCGATGTCGGTGGCGTCCACGAAGGCCTGGCGCTGGTCGGCGAGCGGGAGGGTCAGGTGGCCGGCCTGGATGGCGGGGAGGAAGAAGCCCTCGTCGAAGTTCTGGTTGAACCAGTGGGCTCGGACGACGGTCCAGTTGATGCCGGAGGCCCGGACGGCGGCTTCGGCGGCGAGGAGGCGGGTGTCGCCGATCTCCTCGGGGTGCATGGTGGAGAGGAGGACGAGGCGCTGTACGCCGGCCTCCGCGGCCCGGGCGAGGAAGGCCGGGTCGACCGGTACGCCGTCCGGGGCCATCACGTAGACGGCGCGGACGCCGTCGAGGGCGGGTCCCCAGGTGTCGGGGCGCTCCCAGTCGAAGACGTCGGGGCCGGAGCGGGAGACCGCGCGGACGGAGACGTCGCGGGCGCGGAGCTGGTCGGTGACGCGGCGGCCGGTCGAGCCGGTGGATCCGAGAACGAGAACAGTCATCGGTCCACTCAAGCAGACGGCTCCGACAGTTCGAAAAGAAATACAGCTAATACAATTGACGGACAACGCCGGAGTGGGCCAAGATTGTGCCCGCACGGACAAACACGACGACAACAGCCAGGGAGTACGAAGATGTTCGGGACCAAGCAAGACATGCGGCGGGTGGAGACCCCGTTGGCATGCCTGCGACTCCTGAGCGCGTACTCGCACCCGGCGTACGGCGGCCCGCCTGACTGATCCACGACGGATCGTCGGCAGCCGCCCACCGGGAACCTCCCGGTCAGGGCGGCTTTTTCTTTGCCCCCACATTCCTCCCACGGGCGGAAGCATGCATTCTTGACAATTTCATATGTAAAAAACAATACGAGCTGTGGGCCAGCGGCCAGGCCACCTCATTTGGGATGAGGGAATCGGGAGTTCGAATCTCTCCAGCTCGACCAGGCGCCCGCGGGAAGCTCTGCTACCGGCCGAGCGGGCGCCCCGGACGCCCGTGGCTCAACCGGAGAGAGCACCTGCCTACGAAGCAGGAGGTTGCAGGTTCGAATCCTGCCGGGCGTGCTGTGTCCGAAGCAGAAGCGGGCGATGCACCGGGACGTGACCCCGGAGAAAGCGGGTTCGAGCCCCGCCGGACACCCCAGCACGGCAAGCACCACCGACGCGCGGCTCTGGCCCAATTGGTAGAGGCGTCTGGCTTAGGACCAGAAGGTTCGGGGTTCGAGTCCCTGGAGCCGCACCGATTCACCCGACCCGGCAACCACCGTTCGGGCACACTGGAGGAAGGAGGAACCACCATGAGCGGTGTCATCGTGCTCAACGCTTCGTACGAGCAGCTCCACGTCGTGTCGATCCAGCACGCCATCCGGATGCTCGTCCGGGAGGTCGCGGTCGTCGAGGAAGCGCACGACGGCGCCGGTATCGGTCCGTTCCCCAGGCCCCGCGTGCTCCGGCTGGTCCGGTACGTCGTGACCAAGTGGCGCTACGCGACCGGCCGTTTGCAGTACACCCGGGCCGGCGTGCTGAAGCGCGACAAGTACACCTGCGCGTACTGCGGCAAGACCGGCGCGACCACCATGGACCACGTGGTTCCCCGGTCGCGCGGCGGCCGCGGCGAGTGGCTGAACGCCGTCGCCGCGCACGCGGCGTGCAACGAGAAGAAGGGGTGCCGTACCCCCGAGGAGGCCGGGATGCCGCTGCTGTGGCAGCCCTGGATCCCCTCCCGTGCGGAGATAGCCCTCTGATCTGAGCCCAGCAGCCTGGCGCCCGGTCGGAGCGGTGCCAGGTGGGCGACGGCGTCCCACCCCCGGTTCTGACCCGGGGCCCCGCAGGTTCGAGCCCTGCCCTGGCAGCTGTACGGCGTACGGCCGCTCGGCCGGGTGCCGTCCAGGGGATCGCGTCGGCCAGAGGCGGCTCCTCACATGGTTGCTTCACCGGGTTCGACTTCCGGGATCTCCACGGTCACCAGGCCACCCGGAGCAGTTGGCCCACTCGTAGATCGCCCACGCTGCCGCGGCTCGACGATGCATCAGCCAGGGCAGCACCGGTCGCAGCACCCGACGAAGATTCTGGCGGCCCCGGATCGCCAGGACCGTGGTCGGCTTCCAGCTCTCCCTGCGCGCGGGCTGGTGGTAGAGGTCGCCTCCGGTCAGGGAGCGAACTCGCTCGACGACGTCCGCGTCCGTCGACTCGAGGTTGATCCGGCCGCCGTAACGCCGGGTGAGCCTGAAGCATCCTTCGCCCTCGAGCACGCCGGCCACCCAGGCCGCTGCCGGGCCGACCAACTCGACAGGAGGGACCGAGATTTCAGGCCAGACAAGCTGGTCAAGCGTCTTGCGGGACGCCATCTGGCGCCGACGTCGCTCACCCATCAAGGGCCACAGCTGCATCGCCAACGGTTCGAGGTGCTGCCGGCGCTTGACCGTCCACGAGTACGCCTGCTTGTGGTGAGGCTGTCGGCTGGCGATCGAGCAGATGCGACCGACACCCGTCACCCGTTCGAGTCTCTGCAGGACATCGAGATCAGTCATCACAACCCGCAGTACGGACGAGGACTTCGTGTTCGTGAAAGTGCCTTCACCTTCGACGAGTCCGGCGGTCCAGGCCAACGCTGAGGCGGACATCTCGCGCAGGGACGGCTGCGGACCGCCGTTCGCGCAGGTCGGACACCGCACCGAGGTCCGCCAGATGCGAACTCCACAGTCGGAGCACCTGGCGTAGCCGAGGGAGTCAGCACGGCACGACAGGCACATCCGGCGCGACCAGTGAGTGACGAAGTCGTCGCCACAGAGGCGACAGGTCCGAGTCTCCGGAGCAGGCAGACGAGCGCTCATGCGTCATGGATACAGACAGCAACCGACAGTTTCAGCGGATCCACCGCCGTGGCGGAATAAGCCGAGTTTCGGCCTAACGGCAGCCGTTTCGAAAACGGTCGGCCCTTCGAGGGCGTGCAGGTTCGAGACCTGCTTCCGCCGCCAACAAGACAAGGAGTGGGGAGATGAACGTTCAGTACCCGGTCCCGCTGAGTGGGGCGAAGAGCTCCACCCTGATGTGGGCCCAGGAGCACGAGGTCGGGGCGCAGGCGCTGCAGCAGCTGCGGAACATCGCCGCGCTGCCGTGGGTGCACGGCGTGCGGGTGATGCCGGACGTGCACCTCGGCAAGGGGGCCACGGTGGGGTCGGTGATCGCGATGAAGCAGGCGGTTTCGCCGGCCGCGGTCGGGGTCGACATCGGGTGCGGCATGGAGGGCGTGCTGACGTCGCTCACCGCTGCCGACCTGCCGGACGACCTGAGCCGGATCCGCAGCCGGATCGAGGCCGCCGTACCGGTCGGTTTCCGGGCGCACGAGTACCCGGTGAGTGTGCGCAAGCTCGGGCTCGACCGGGGCTGGAACACCTTCTGGGGCGCGTTCTCGAGCCTGCACGACGGGGTGCAGGACCGGGAGAAGAAGGCGCAGCAGCAGATGGGGTCGCTTGGTGGCGGCAACCACTTCATCGAGGTGTGCCTCGACGACGAGGACCGGGTCTGGCTGATGCTGCACTCGGGGTCGCGCAACATCGGCAAGGAGCTCGCCGAGCGGCACATGCGGATAGCGCGCGAGCTGCCGCACAACGCCGATCTGCCGGACCGCGACCTGGCTGTGTTCCTGTCCGGTACGCCGCAGATGGACGCCTACCGGCGCGACCTGACCTGGGCGCAGGAGTACGCGTCGCGCAACCGCGCGGTGATGCTCGCCCTGGTCATGCAGGCCGTCCGGGGCTCGTTCCCGCACGAGATCACGTTCGAGAAGCCGATCTCGTGCCACCACAACTACGTGGCCGAGGAGACCATCGACGACGTCGAGCTGCTGGTCACCCGCAAGGGCGCGATCCGCGCGGGGCTCGGCGACCTCGGGCTGATCCCGGGGTCGATGGGGACGGGCTCGTACGTCGTCCGCGGGCTGGGTTCGGAGCGTTCGTTCTACTCGGCCTCGCACGGGGCAGGCCGGCGGATGAGCCGCAACGAGGCGAAGCGGCGCTACACGGTCGACGACCTGATCGTGCAGACGGCCGGGGTCGAGTCCCGCAAGGACGCGGGGGTGCTCGACGAGCTGCCGGCGGCGTACAAGGACATCGAGTCGGTGATCGCGGCGCAGTCGGACCTGGTCGAGGTCGTTGCGCATCTGAAGCAGGTCGTCTGCGTCAAGGGCTGAGGGGACGAACGGGGACCGGCCAGGCGGCGGCGGCAGCGGCAGCGGCAGCGGCAGCGGCAGCGGCAGCGGCAGCGGCAGCGGCAGCGGCAGCGGCGGCAGCGGCGGCAGCGGCGGCAGCGGCGGCAGCGGCGGCAGCGGCGGCAGCGGCAGCAGCGGCAGCAGCGGCGGCAGCGGCAGCGGCAGCGGCAGCGGCAGCGGCGCTGGAGGTGGGGCGGTTGCGGGTGCTGCCTGCCGTGCGTCCTCTTCCTTTTCACTAAGCGTACAAGGGATGTGCTGTGGACGGCGATGGTTGTCCACAGGCGCTGGAGGTCAGTAGGGCAGTTGCTTGACGCACGTCGTCTGCGTGAAGGGCTGGTACGGCGGGCTGTCGCGCTCAGGGGGCGCGACAGCCTGTCGGGGTGAGGTCCGCCTGTGGGCAGGGGCAGCGGTTTGCTAAACCGTCGGCTGGTTTCGGCTGGTCCGCGAGTTCGAATCTCGCTCTCACCGCGTCAACACACCGGAGCAGGAGCGCCACCGTGGGAGAGGTGGGGCGGGCTGTAACCCCGTCGCCCGTTCGGGCTGAGCAGGTTCGAATCCTGCCTCCTGCACTTCAGCAATCAACCAGAGGAGAGGAGGACCGGCCATGGCCGACCTCAGGAACAAGCGACGCAGGATTCCCGGCGGCAGGACCGGTGCTCCGGTGCAGCAGGGGCACGCGTTGCGGCGGGTGGATCTTGGCTGCGGACACACGCAGCGGGATCGGATCGCGCACGCGGGTGATCACGTGTGGTGCGAGACCGGTTGCGCGGACTGGGTGCGCGTGATCGCAGTGCACGAGTAAAACCGACATCCACCACTGATCAACCTCCGTCGCCGCACGCCCGCCGAGCGTGCGGCGACAGCACAGGGGGAGGTTGATCAGTGGTGGGTGTCGACTCTCTGGTGACGGATGCACGCCTGGCCCTCCGAAGGCCGGGTCCCCGGTTCGACTCCGGGCAGGGAGACTCAGGCCCGCAGGCAGCGGGCGACGAGGAAGACCGGGTACGACGTCATCGCGGCGCGCGGGGAGTCGGCGGGGATCTCCGGCTGCGGCTCTTCCAACGAGTCGACGAGGAAACCGTGCCTGCGGAGGGCGTTGAAGTACGTCGAGAGCGTGCGGTGGTTGGCGCCGACCTGTTGGCGGAGCGTTGAGAGGGAGCCGTCGGCTTGCCACCAGCGCTCGTCGTAGTACGAGCCCTGCCAAGCGCCCGAGACGCCTTCGATGCCGGGGAAGCACGGGTGCAGGATGCTGAAGGCGAAGACGCCGCCGGGGCGGAGCAGGCGGTGGACCGTCGTGAGGGTGCCGTCGAGGTTGTCGATGTCCGACAGGCCGAAGCTGCACACCGCGGAGTCGAAGGTCCTGCCGGCCAGCAGGTCGGGCGAGGCCGCGTCGGCCTGCAGGTAGGTGATCCCCAACGGTTCCCGGGCCTCGGCCTCGGCTGCCTTGGCGAGCATCGCCGACGACAGGTCGACGCCGGTGACAGACGCCCCCAGCCGAGCGAGCCCGCGGGACACCCGGCCGTGCCCGCAGGCGAGCTCGAGGACCTCGCGGCCTGCTACCGGCCCGAGCAGGTCGAGCAGTGCCGCGGTGGTGGGGTCGCTGAGGTCGTCGCTCCAGCCGGCGGCGTAGTAGTCGGCTACCTCGTCGTACCGCGCGGAAGTCGTCATGCTCACTCAACGGACCGGCGCCCCGAAACTCTCCCGGGGCGCCGTTCGCCGTCAGAAGAACAGACTCAGAGGAACAGCTTGTCCGGGTTCAGCAACCCCCGCGGGTCGAACGCGGCCTTCACGTCGCGCTGGAGCTGGAGGCCGACCGGGCCGAGCTCCTGGGCGAGCCACTCGCGCTTCAGCTTGCCGACGCCGTGCTCGCCGGTGATCGTGCCGCCCAGCGAGAGGCCGAGCTCCATCACGGCGCCGAAAGCCTGCAGGGCGCGGTCCATCTGAGCGGAGTCGGTCCGGTCGAAGACGACGGTCGGGTGCATGTTCCCGTCGCCGATGTGACCGGGACAAGCGATCAGTACGTCGTACTGCTTGCTGATGGCATCGATCCCGTGCAGCAGCTCGACCAGCCGCGAGCGCGGGACGGCGACGTCGTCGATCAGCGTCGTGCCGAGCTTCTCGTTCGCGAAGTGCACCAGCCGGCGGGCCTCGAGCAGCATCTCGGACTCCTCGGCGTCCGAGGCGACCGCGACCTCGACCGCGCCGTGCGCGGTGCAGATCTCCGCGATCGCGGCGACGTCCTCGGCCGCGCGCGGTCCCCGGTCGGACTGCGCCAGCAGCAACGCCCCGACGTTCGCCGGGAGTCCCATGTCGCGGTAGTCCTGGATCGCCCGCGCGGTGATCCCGTCGATGAACTCCAGCAGCGAGGGCCGCAACCCCGACGCCATCACCGCGGCCGCCGCGGCGACGCCCTCCTCGATCGACAGGAATGTCGCGGCCGCCGTCAGCGCCGCCTCGGGCGCGGGCCGCAGCGCGAGCGTCGCCTCGGTGACGATCCCGAGCGTGCCCTCGGAGCCGACGATCACGTGCGTCAGGTCGTAGCCCGCGACGCCCTTGACCGTACGCCGACCCGTCCGGATCACCTCACCGGACGCGAGCACGACCTCCAGCCCGCGGACGAAATCGCCGGTCACGCCGTACTTCACGCAGCACAGCCCGCCCGCGTTGGTCGCGATGTTGCCGCCGACCGTCGACATCTCCCACGACGACGGGTCCGGCGGGTAGAACAGCCCCTTCTCCAGCACCGCGCGGGACAGCTCAGCGTTCACCACGCCCGGCTGGACGACGGCGACCTGGTCCTCGGCGGACACCTCGAGCACCTTGTTCATCCGCGCGGTCGACAGCAGGATGCAGCCGTCGATGGCGTTCGCGGCGCCGGACAGCCCGGTCCGCGCGCCCTGCGTCACGATCGGTACGCCGTACTCGCCGGCCGCGCGCACAACCTCCTGCACCTCGGCCGTCGACGAGGGCCGGACCAGCACCAGCGGCACGCCCGCCGTACAGAACGTGGCAGTGTCCTGCCGGTGCGTCTCCAGGAGGTCGGGATCGGTGACCACCGCTCCCGCACCCAGCACCGACGTGAGCCGCTCGACCAGCTTGTCCATCAACCCTGCTCCTCCAGCAGCCGCAAGATCAGTTGTGCCCGGCGGACCCGTTCCCGGCCGAGCGCCTCCGCGGTCGCGGCCAGGTGCGCGCCGACCGGGTAGATGTTCGGCGCGTTCCGCAGCCCCATCTTCAGGTAGACCGGCGCCGCGACCCGGACCACGTCCGGTACGTCGTAGAACCGTACATGGCCGCCCTGGTCGTCCGGGACCTCGATGTACATGTCGATCGGGACCGACGTCACCGACCGGATCTCGGCGAGCACCGGCACCGGGAGGTCGGTCGAGACGTTCAGACTCGTCGCCCCGAGCCGCTCGTACAAGGCGGCGGTCGGTGCGTTCGGCAACGGCATCAGCACCGAGGTCTTCAGCACCAGGTCGGAGGGCAACGACCCCTCCTGCTTCAGCGCACCGATCAGCTCCAGTACGCCGACGTCGCCGACCAGCAGGCTGCGGACCCCGAGATCGACCGCCCGGTAAGCGTCACACAGCGACGCGGCAACCATCTCGTTGCCTCGGGCAACACCACCGACGGCGGCCGAGACCTTCGCCTGCCCGCCGATGTCCCAGGCGCCGCGCGGCCCGAGGAACAGGCACACCTCGACGTCCTCGGCGGCGCCGAGCTTGACCATCTCGGAGATCTCGTCGTCGGTCAGCATCATCACACCGCTGCCCTGCGAGATCCGGTCGACCTTCACGTTCCGGGCCGCCGCCTCGTCGAGTACCGCGCGCATCACCGCCGGTCCCTCGCAGCTCGGGATCTCGATCTTGTACGGCGTACCGTCGCCGAACCGCTTGTCCGAGTCGCCGGCCGCGCCGAACCCCCGCTCGGCCAGCAACGCGCGTGCTTCCTGCAGCCTCATACCTCTCCCCAGCTCCCGAGCGAGCCCGACGCGTCGGTCAGGTCCCGCGCTGTTCCGGTGATCTCCAGGTCGAACCTGTCGCCCGCCTCGACCAGCAGCGCGGGCGACACCAGCAGTTCGTGCGGCGACAACGTGTCCCGGATCCGCGCCAGCCGCAGCTCGGACCAGTCGCGCCGGCCGCTCATCGTCGCGGCAGCTAGTACAGCGGCCGCGTCGTCCTCCAGCACCATCGGGAGCCGCGATCTACGCGCTCCGCCCGCGCCGGAGGTGAGGGCGTTGACGTAGCTCGCGTGCAGGTCGATCTGCTCCAGCATCCGGGCCGGGATCACGTCCGCGAGACCGAGCCCGGAGGCGTTGCCGTGCGACGCTTCGGACAGGCTGTGCACGGTGATCGCGGCGATCTCCGGCAGGTCGAACTCCGGGATCCCGTGCACCCAGCAGCGGCCGATCACGTTGGTGTCCATGCCGGTACCGGACTTGTCCTTGCCCATCTCGTCGACGATCAGCACATCGAGCTCGTCGAACGGGAGCCGGCCCATCAGGCTCCCGGCGCGCTGCAGCAGCGCGTTCTCGGCGGCCGCGCCGATGCCGTCGGCGGGGACGAACTCGACCGCGGCGGTCCTGTCGACGGCGTTCTCGAGGATCGCCAGGCCGCCGATGATCTTGCCTTCGGCAACCACAGTGCGGGCGGCGGCCTCGATCGCCGCGCCGAGGGACGGGATCCCGCCGGCGTGCAGCGAGGCGGCGCCGCGGTGGTTGCCGAGGCCGATCGCGAGGATCTTGGCGAGGCCGCTCTCGACCGGGCCGTGGAAGTCGGTGTGTGGTTTGACGCGGTTGACCAGCAGTACGCCGTCCGCCGCGGCGGCGATCGCGTCGTGGTGGACGGGGGTGCCGTCGTCGAGCTTGCCGATGACAACGGTCTCCATGGTCGCCTCGACCGGGCACCCGACCGACTCCGGGGTGACGCCGAGCCCAGCCAGCATCTCGCGCTGCCCGTCGGCCGTCGCGCCACCGTGCGACCCCATCGCCGGTACGACGAACGGCTCGGCGCCCGCGGCCCGGAGCCAGTCGACGGCAGCCTTCACCACCGGCACGAGATCGCGGATCCCGCGGCTGCCCGCGGTGACGGCGATCCGCTCCCCCGGGCGGATCTCCCGGGGAAGGTTCTCGAGCGCGGCCCGCGCGGCGCCGTACGGGTCGGTCTCCAACGGCAGATCAGGCATCAACCGCCTGATGGGAGTGACCTGAGGGAGGGTTCCCTCAGGCCGCAGCCCTCGGATCGCCTCGAACGGTCCAAGGCCGGACATCAGTGGCTCTGGCGGGCGACGTCGGAGCCGGTGCGGCCGATCAGGAAGTCGAGGTCACAGCCCTGGTTGGCCTGAGTGACGTGTTCGACGTACAGGCGGGCCCAGCCGCGGTCGGTGGGTGCTGTGGACGGCTGCCAGTCGGCACGGCGCTTGGCGAGCTCCTCGTCCGAGACATCCAGGTGGAGGCGGCGGTTCGGGACGTCGAGCTCGATCCAGTCGCCGGTGCGGACCAGCGCGAGCGGACCGCCGACGGCGGCCTCCGGCGCGACGTGCAGGACCACCGTGCCGTACGCCGTACCGCTCATCCGCGCGTCGGAGATCCGGACCATGTCGTCGACGCCGATCTCGGCGAGCTTGCGCGGGATGGTCATGTTGCCGACCTCCGGCATCCCCGGGTAACCCCGCGGTCCCGAGTTCTGCAGCACCAGCACGGTGTCCTCGTCGACATCCAGATCCGGATCGTCGACCGCCTTGTCGTACTCCTCGATGCTGCTGAAGACCAGCGCCTTCCCCCGGTGCTGCAGCAGCCGCTCCGACGCCGCCGACTGCTTCACCACGGCACCGTCCGGCGCGAGGTTCCCCTTCAGCACCGCCGTACCGGCACCGCTGCCGAGCGGGTCTCCGACCGGGCGGATCACTGGGTGCGCGGGCTCGCCCTCCTGGCCGCTCCAGTCGGTTCGCTCGGCGCGGGCCACGTTCTCACCGATCGTCTTGCCGGTCACGGTGATCGCGTCCGCCTTGAGCAGCGGCAGGATCTCGCGCATCACCGCGGGCAGGCCGCCGGCGTAGTAGAAGTCCTCCATCAGGTACTTGCCCGACGGCTGCAGGTCGACCAGCCACGGGACGCCGCGCGCCCACTCGTCCATGTCGTCCAGCGTCAGGTCGACGCCGACCCGGCCGGCGATCGCCAGCAGGTGGATCACCGCGTTGGTCGAGCCGCCGATCGCCGCGTTCGCCCGTACGGCGTTCGCGAAGGCGTCGCGGGTGAGGATGTCGCTCGGCTTCAGGTCCTCGTGGACCATCTGGACGATCCGCTGACCGGCCTGCTGGGCGATCGAGTACCTTCTCGAGTCGACGGCGGGGATCGCCGCGGAGCCGGTGAGCTGCAGGCCGAGCGCCTCGGCCATGCAGGCCATCGTGGAGGCGGTGCCCATCGTCATGCAGTGGCCGTTGCTGCGGGACATGCCCGACTCGGCGGCGGCGTAGTCCTCCTCGGACATCCGGCCGGCGTTGCGGTCCTGGGTGAAGCGCCAGACCGCCGTACCGGAGCCGATGTCGCAGCCACGGAACTTGCCGTTCAGCATCGGGCCGCCGGTCACGACGAGGGTCGGGAGGTCGACGGACGCCGCGCCCATGATCGAGCCCGGGGTGGTCTTGTCGCAGCCGGTGAGCAGGATGGCGCCGTCGATCGGGTTGCCGCGCAGGGACTCCTCGACGTCCATGCTGAGCAGGTTGCGGAACAGCATGGCGGTCGGGCGGAGCATGGTCTCGCCGAGCGACATCACCGGGAACTCGAGCGGGAACCCGCCGGCCTGCCAGACGCCGCGCTTGACGGACTCGGCGAGGCGGCGCAGGTGCGCGTTGCAGGGGGTCAGCTCGGACCAGGTGTTGCAGATGCCGATCACCGGGCGACCGTCGAAGACCTCGTCGGAGAACCCCTGGGCCCGCATCCAGGAGCGGTGGATGAAGCCGTTGCGGTCCTTCTCGCCGAACCAGTGGTCGAAACTGCGGCGACCGGTGTGGCCGCTGGCCGCACTCGGCGGCTCGCCGGCCGGCCGGCCCGTCTTCTCCGGAGTCGGCTCGCCTTCGGCATCGCGCTGGAGAGAGGGAGTGAGGCCTGCCGCCCCCGCCTCGCCTTCGGCGGCGGGAGATCCAACGTCGTTCGGGTCGTTCGTCGGGGGTAGGTCCGTCATCGAGAAACCTCCGCGGTGGTGATGGTTCCGTTGACTCGGCGGGTGATACCGGCTGGGTTCTGGTCCTGCAGTACGGCGGGGAGGATCGCGTCCGGGGTGTCCTGGTACGCGACCGGGCGCTGGAAGCGGCGGGCGGCGGTGACGCCGACGCTGGTGTGGATCGAGCCGACCGTCGACGGGAACGGGCCGCCGTGGTGCTGGGCCCAGGAGACGGCGACGCCGGTGGGCCAGCCGTTCCAGAGCACGCGGCCGGCGCGGGCGGTCAGCAACGGGAGAAGTCGAGCGGCCAACGAGGCGTCCGACTCTTCGGCGTGCAGCGTCGCGGTCAGGTTGCCGCCGAAGGACTCCACCCCGGCGACGAGCTCGTCGACCGACGCGTACTCGACGACGATCGAGACCGGCCCGAAGCACTCCTCGAGGATCTCGTCCGAGCGCGCGAGCAGCTCGGCGACGGTGGTCTGCAGCAGCGTCGCGCCGCCGCCCTCGCTCCACACCCGCAGCCCGTCGACCTTGCGCAGCCGGTCCAGCCCGGACGAGAAGCCGTCGGCGATCCGGTCGTTCAGCATCGTGGCCGGCGCGACCCCACCGGTCGCCTCGACCAGCTGCTCCTGCAGGCCGTGCCCGGCCGGGAGGAACAGCAGCCCCGGCTTGGTGCAGAACTGGCCGACGCCGAGCGTGTACGAGCCGACGTACCCGGTCGCGATGTCGTTGCCACGGGCATCGATCGCGGCCTGGGTGACGAAGACCGGGTTCAGGCTGCCGAGCTCGCCGTAGAACGGGATCGGCTCCGGCCGGGTGACCGCGATCTCGTGCAGCGCCTTGCCCGCCGGGACCGAGCCGGTGAACCCGGCCGCGGTGATCCGCGGGTCCTTCAGCGCGGTCACGCCGACGTCGTACCCCTGGATCAGGCCGAGCGTCCCAGCCGGGGCGCCGGCGGCGGTCAGGGCCTCGATCATCACCTCGGCAGTCCGTACGGAGAGCTCCGGGTGCCCCGGGTGCGCCTTCACGATCACCGGGCAGCCCGCGGCCAGCGCCGACGCCGTGTCACCGCCGCAGACGCTGAACGCGAACGGGAAGTTGCTCGCCGCGAACACCAGCACCGGGCCGAGCGGCACCAGTACCCGCCGCAGGTCGGGCCGCGGAACGGGCTTCGCGTCAGCGTCGGCGGTGTCGATGATCACCTCGAGCAGCGATCCCTCCTCGAGCGCGTCGGCGAACATCCGCAGCTGCCCGCTGCTCCGCCCGACCTCACCCTTCAGCCGGGCCTCCGGCAGCGCGGTCTCCCGCTGCGCGATCGGCACCAGCTCGCCGCTCGCCGCGTCCAGCGCGTCGGCGACCGCACGGATCCACCCGGCCCGTACGGCGGGCGCCGACGCCGCCAGCGGCGCCGCGGCCGCCGCCGCGTCGGCCAGCGCCTGCTCGAGCTCGGCGGGGGTGGTGTCGGTGCTCATCGGTTCTCCTCCAGGGATTCAGCGGCCAGGTATGCGAACGGTTCACGTCCGACGACCACCGTATTCGTCAGCGTCCCGACCTCGCTGATCGAGATCGCGACCTCGTCGCCGGCGGCGAGCGCGAAGTCGAGCTCGGGCACGATGCCGGTCCCGGTGGCGAGGATCACGCCGTCCGGGAAGTCGTTCGGGACGAACAGAACGTCGATCAGGTCCTGCAGGCCGCGGATCAGCTGCGCGGTCGACGTCGTACCGGTGAAGACCTCGGCGCCGCCGCGGCGGATCACCAGGTCGATGGTCAGGTCCTTCGGGTCCGCGACCTCCCAGACCGGGCGGATCCCGGTGGCCAGCGCGCAGCCGCCGGCGAACACCTTCGCCTGCGGGATGTAGAGCGGGTTCTCGCCCTCGATCGAGCGCGAGCTCATGTCGTTGCAGACCGTGAACCCGACGATCTCGCCGTGCGCGTTCGCGACGATCGCCAGCTCCGGCTCCGGGACGTCGTGCCCGGAGTCGACGCGGATACCGATCTGCTCGCCGTCGGTGACGAGCCGCCAGGCCGGCGACTTGAGGAACAGCTCGGGACGCTCGGCCGAGTAGACCCGGTCGTAGATGTCCTCGTCGCCGCTCTCCTCCATCCGGGCGCCGCGCGAACGCTCGTACGTGACGCCCGCGCACCAGACCTCCCCGCGGCCGTCCAGCGGCGGCAGCAGCTTGACGCTGCCGACGTCGACCGGGTCGCCGGTCTTGGCGACCGCCGCCTGGAACTCCCCGGCGGTCAGCCGGAGCAGCTCGGCCAGGTCGGTGACGCCGAGAACCGGTGCCACCGTGTCACCGGTTCGGACGCCGGCCTGCGGACGGCCGCCGGGAGACTGGAATCGGACCACGTGCATGGATTCACCTTTCACATCGACGTCCCGAGCAGACCACGGGTGATCTGGAAACCAACGTTGCCTGAAGCAACTGCCTTGGGGATCTGCTGCCGGCTCGCGACGGCCGCGATCGCGTCCAGTCCGGTCCGGGCCTGGTCGGCGGCGGCACCGGCGGCGACGGCGTCGAGGTCGTCGCCGTACTTCGCGACCGTCTCCGGGTCGCTGCTGAACTCGACCACCGGGACGAAACGCTGCGCGGACAAGGTGCCGCCGGCAACGTGCGCGAGGATCTGCTGGACCCCGCCCGCGCCGAAGCCGGTCGCGGTCTCCATCCAGTCGGTGCCGGGCATCCGCATCACGTGCCAGCCCGGTACGGCGAACCGCTGCCCGTGGGCAACCGTCGGCCCGACGGCATCAGCCGACCCGAACGCCGTCTGCCGGAACACGCTGCTCTCAAGTAGTCCGCCCCGCGACGACAACACAATCGACCCACCGGCCCTGACGATCTCCGAACCGATCAACGCCAGCGCCTCAGCCGTCTCGTCACCCAACGGTCCGCGCGCCTCCAGCCCAACCGTCAGCGCGCCGACGTCCCCATCGACCTCTACCGGCGCCGGCAGGTCGAAGCTCCCGAACCACTCCCGCACCCGGCCGCCGACCGCGTCCAGCCCGCCGTCGGCCTGAATGCTCGCCCAGCCGAAGCGGGACGGATCCGCGCCGGCCTCGACGAGCTTCGAGCGGAAGTAGTCGTTGTGCGTCTTCTCGCAGCCGTGCTCGAGCAGGAGCGCCATCCGGGTGTTCGGGTGGAGGAGGTAACCGAGCATGGTGCGGGCGAAGGTCTCTTCGGAGGCGCCGCCGGAGCTGCCGCAGCCTTCGGTGTGCGGGAGGGCGACCATGCGGGTGACGGCGTCGCCGGCCCATCTCTCCACTTCGGCCTGCGCGGAGAGGCGGAGGGCGATCATGCCGGAGCACAGGCTGGTGGGAAGGATGAGGCCGACTGCTTCGGGGAGTTGGCGACCGTCCACAGACAAGAGACTGACGGGAGTTGCTGGGCGGTCGGTGGCAACTACTTGAGGGCCTACGCCCGAGAGAGGTTCGCCGGGGAGGAGTGCGTCTCGGTCTTCTGCGGGGAGGTCTTCCAGGCGGCGGCTCATGCGGCCGTCGGTGGTGATGCTGATGCCTTCGCGAGGGCCGCTCTGGCGCCAGTTGCGCCAGATGGAGACCTGGCTGTGGCCGGCGCGTTCACCGGCCGACCGCTCGCCGGAGGCGACGCGGACGGTGAGGTCGAAGGTCTCGGCGGTGAGCGTCTCCATCGGCGTACCGGTGAGGTAGCGGCCCGCGTCGACGTCCATCTCGGCCTGCAGGTGCTCGTAGCGCGCGCTCGTGGTGACGAACTTGAGGGTCGGGACGAACGGGAAGTTGGTGATCGACCCGTTGCCGGTGGTGAAGAAGATCAGGTTGCAGCCGCTGGCGATCTGGCCGGCGACCGACTCCAGGTCGTTGCCGGGGCTGTCCATGAAAACGTAGCCGGTGCCGGGCAGCGGTTCGGCGTACTCGATGACGTGGTCGAGGCGGACCTCGCGCGGCAGTTTCCGGGCGGCGCCGATCGACTTGAGCACGATGTTGTAGAGCCCGCGGTACATGTTGCCGCCGGACGGGTTGCCCTCCGCGGTGTGGCCGTGCCAGCCGACCCGGTCCTTGAACTCCTGGACGAGCTTCAGGAAGCGCCGCGCGGTGCCCAGGTCGCGGACGTTCTTCAGTACGTACCCCTCGGCGCCGATCAGCTCGTCGGTCTCCGCGAGTACGGCGGCGCCGCCGTGCCGGATCACCTCGGCGCCGACGTTGCCGGCCAGCGGGTTGGCCGAGATCCCGGAGAACGCGTCCGACCCGCCGCACTGCAGCGCGATCAGCAGGTCGGCCAGCGGCACCTCGACCCGCTGCTGCGCGTCGACGACCGGCAGCCACGGCTCGATCAGCTGCCCGGCCGTGGTCAGGTCGGCCTCGAACCCGCCCGAGCGGGTGAAGTAGGCGTGCGGCACCACCAGCGACGGATACCCCTGCGCGGCCGCGAACTCCCGGATCGCCGTACCCGAGACCAGGTCCTCCTCGGTGTCGACGATCAGCACCGCCCCGACGTTCGGGTTCAGCGCGAACCCGGCCAGCGTCGCGAGCAGGAAGTGCAGGTTGTTCGGCGTGCCCTCCTCGCCGCCCTCGGTGTGCGCGACCGGTACGACGCCGTCGCCGGCCGCCGCGCCGTCGAAGCGCCGGGCCAGCTCGGTGACGAACCCGCTCGACCGCGAGCTGGTGGCGAGCAGGACGACGTGGTTGCGGGTGCCGGCCGGGCCCTGCTCGCGCGGGAAGCCGAGGAACGTGCCCGGCTGCTCGACCGAGGTGATCTGGCGGCCGAAGTTGAGCGCGTTCTCGTCGAGGGCGTACGGGTCGAGCGGCTCGTTGCTCGCCGACGGCTCGGCCGGCAGGCCGTCGACGCCGCGGGCGCTGACGGCGGCCAGGCTGGGCGGCGTACAGACGTAGTCGCCGACCTGGAGGTCGCGCAGGGCGCGCGCGAACGGAGTCTGCCAGGACGTGATCGCTTCACCGGCCCGGACCGGTTTGACGATGATCCGGTGCCCTTCGAGGACGGTGTGCGGCAGCGTCACCGGCGTCCCGTCGAAGTCGATCACCGTCCCGGCCTCGAGCCGGCGGGAGCAGATCGCCGCGTTGTCGGCGGGCTCCGGCAGGACCCCGATCTCGTCGAACCTCAGCATCGCGTCTCCCACAGCGCTGGTCGGCGTACGTGAAATCGTGCATGATGCATGATTACGACCGTAACCCTGCCTAATCGATGATGCTGGGTCAAGAGCTGGACCAGCCTGTGGAGAGGCCGATGACGGACATCCTGGAGCCGCACGACCGGCGGCTGCTGCGCCGGCAGATGCTGGCGGACGACGTCTACGAGGCGATCAAGACGATGCTGATGGACCACGCGATCCGGCCCGGCGGGCGGATCTCCATCGACGGGCTGGCGCGCGAGTTCCAGGTGTCGTCGACACCGGTCCGCGAGGCGCTGGCGCGGCTGGAGTCGGAGGGGCTCGCCGACAAGGAGCCGCTCAAGGGGTATCGGGCGACGCCGCTGCTGACGCTGAAGGAGTTCGAGGACCTGTACTCGTTCCGGCGGCTGCTGGAGCCGTGGGCCGCGCGGCGCGCTGCCGAGCTGATCGACGACATCGGCCGCGAGCGTCTCGCCGCCGAGCTGTCGACGGCGGTCGAACCGACGTCGGTGGACTACGCGGGGTACAAGTCGCTCACCGCGCACGACAACCGCTTCCACACACTGATCGCCGAGCTCTCCGGCAGCGAGCAGGTCCGCCTCGCCTTCGAGCGGACCCACTGCCACCTGCACATCTTCCGCCTCCACTACGACCGCGACACCGGTCCCGAGGTCCTGGTCGAGCACCGCCACCTGGTCGAAGCCATCAGCTCCGGCGACCCGGCCGCCGCCGAAGCCTCGATGACCCAGCACCTGACCAACTCGATGTCGATCCGGCTGCGCGGGATCTACGACCAGTAGCAAGAAAAGTTCGCAACTCACCTATCCGGTCAGCGATCAGTCCCGAAGCCCTCACCGTCAACGCATACTTCCTGACGCAGTGGGGACCTTGACCGCCATGACCGTGCTCCGAAGCCACCGCATCGTGCGGCCTGCGCTGTGGATGCTCGGTGTTCTGGCCGGTACGGCGGCAGCTGCCGCTCTGTCCACCAGCTCGGCGTCGGCGGCAACCGGTCCCGCGGACCAGGCCGACGACCATCGTCCGGCAGCGCATCACCGGACAGTCGATGCTCGGTCGACCGGCCTCGACGTACGGCAGACCGCTGATCGCCTGTCGGCGAAGCTCCGGGCCACGTCCGATGCCCTCGACCCGCTGCGTGACCGCGTCGCCCGCCCGGCGATCGACGAGGTCGTTCGTCCGGTGGCCGACCGCGTCGTTCGTCCCACCGTGGACAAGGTGGCGCGGCCAGTGGTCGACGAGGTCACCCGTCCCGTGGTCGGCAAAGTCCTGAAGCCGGTGACCGACAAGATCCTGAGGCCGGCCACCGACCAGGTGGCCAAGCCGGTGGTGACCGGTGTCCTGGGGCGGAAAGCTCCCGTGGCCGAAGCCCCGGTGACCTCGCCGTCCCGTCCGCGCCTTGCGGATCACGTCGCTTCGCCTGCCGTCACCGCTCCGATCCCGGCGTCTCCGAGAACCGGGGCGACGACGACGCAGGTCGGCACCCGGCACAGCGTTCCGGCGCAGGCTGCCGCCCCGGCCCATCACTTTTCTTCCGGCACTGCGCAGAAGCTTGCCGCCGGTGAGACACGAGACGCTGCCTTCGCCACGTCGGCTCCGGCCGGACCGGTCCCGGCGCCCACCCTCCCGGGTCCGGCTGCTCCGTCGGCCCCGCCGTCGCCGACTCAGGTGCTGTCCTCGGCGTCGGGCTCGACGATCGCCAAGAAGTTCGCAGTACTCGGCGGCACCGCCGCCCAGCGCTTCGCCGTCACCGGGCCGGTGGCGGCCGACGACGACCTGATCGGTCCCGCTCCGGGCACCCGCCCCGGGACCACTCCCGACTGACCTTCCCGTTCGAACCCGTCCCGACCGGCACCCTCCGCCGGTCAGTACGACCTCCCTCCGACGGGGCGCGTTTCCGCCCGTCGTACCTCGAACGAATCACGGAAGGCACTTCCTCCATGAGCATGAACATCTGGGTCAAGCGTTCCCTCAGCACCGCCGCCGTCGCCGGTGGCTTGTTCTTCGCGGGCTCGCTGGCCGCGCAGGCCTCCACCGAGACCGGTGCGGCCGAGGCGAACGACTCCGCGAGCCTGTCCAGCCCGCTCGAGATCGGCTCGGTCGGGCTCGGCCTGAGCAGCGAGTCTTCGTCCAAGCACAGCTCGACCGTGACCCACACCGACCGTCGTGGCACGGCGACGACGACCAAGACCTCGGAGTCCGGCCGTAAGGACACCGTCGGGCTGAAGACCGGCAAGGTCTCGGTGAACCCGAGCGCGACCCTGAAGAGCGTGACCAAGGCGGTCGGTCAGAAGTCGGAGCACGGTGCCAAGGGCTCGGTCGAGCAGCACAGCAGCGGATCGGTGCAGTCGCCGATCTCGATCGGCGGCACCGAGCTCAGCACCGAGCACGAGAACTGGTCGGCGACCTCGAAGAAGACCACGATCAGCGGCAAGAAGGGCTCGGTCACCTCCGAGGAGTCCAAGGAGCAGGCGTCGAAGACCAGCACCTCGGTCGGCGTCGGTGAGCTGAAGGTCGACCCGCGGGGTTCGTTCGACAGCCACAAGTCGGTCACCGGCTGGTTCGACGAGGACGGTGCGGGGCTGGTGGGCTCGGACTCCAAGACCGTGACCGAAGGTTCGTCGCCGCTCTCGTTCGGCGGGCTGACCGCGCACACCTCGCAGCAGCAGGCCGCCACCGGCCACCGCAAGCAGACCGTCACCACGCGGCGCGGGACCTGGACCGAGGAGCACTCGGACGAGCAGATCTCCGGTACCGAAGCCGGGCTGAACGTCGGCCGGTTCGTCGCCGACCCGAAGGCGATCGTGATCGACCGGCGCCGCTCGATCTTCGCCACCGACGGCGAGGACTCGGTCGTCGGCCTGAACTCCAGCGACACCGCCGGCAAGCTCGCGGCGCCGTTCCGCTTCGACGGGGTGAGCGGGTTCGTCGCGCAGGCGCAGGCCTCGAAGACCTCGGACAGCAAGAGCTTCGAGAACGAGCACGGCAGCGTCAGCAAGACGGTGACGAAGGAGTCGGCGTCGCACCAGGCGATCGCGGGCAAGTCCGGGGCGATCAGCGGCAAGCCGTCGCTGGCCTTCCTGGACCGTCGCAACGACGTCTTCGCGGCCGACGGTGACGACACCGTGGTGGCGTCGGACCGCAAGTCGGTCGTGCACTCGGCCTTCCCGTACTCCTCCGAGGGCTTCGCGCTGGCCGGTGACTTCGGCCAGGCGACCGCGAAGACGGTGACCGAAGAGGTCGCCGACCACCACGGCACCACCACCCGCACCGAGTCCGACGAGCAGGCCGAGCGCGTTCAGCCGGCGTACGTGTTCGACGGTTTCCAGGGTGACTTCGAGCGCACCGTCGACGTGGCGGAGCTGACCGACCTGAAGCACCTCGACAGCTGATCCACTGCTGAAGGGCCGGGGCGGACCGTTCTCCGCCCCGGCCGTTCTTGTGCTACCGAGTGATCACCAACGCGTCGCCGACCGGGCGTTCGCCGGTCGCGTCCGACGGGGTGTTGAGGACCTGGCCGTTGGCGACCATCGTGGTCGAGCCTCCGCCGTCCAGGTTGATCGCTTCTCGCAGGCCGAACGACTTGGCGACCGCCGCCGCCTCGCCGATGCCGAGGCCGAGGCTGTTGACGCCGCGGCCGTCGGCGGTGATGAGGACGGTACGGCCCTGGGCGTCGACGCCGGCGATCGTGCGCGGGTTTCGCTTGTGGACCCAGCCGTAGTAGAAGTTTGCGTTGTCGGCCATGCCGTCCGCCTTCGCGGTGCCGGTGATGCGGCCGTCGCGGACGAGCTCGGGGCCGCCGTTGACGATCGTCGTACGCCGGTCCAGGCGGACGTCGTGACCTCGGGCGTCGGTCAGCGCAGCCTTGATCTGCAGGTGTTTGCCGACCTTCGCCGCTGCGAGCAGCCCGGCGACCTGCTGGCCGGTGGCCTGGACGGTGCGGCCGCCTTCGGGGATCCCGCCGCCGCGGGTCGTCGGACGGATCGCGGTGACGACGCCGCGGCGGTCGACGATCACCTCGGCGCCCGGTCCGCTCGGCGTGGCCACGCCGTACGACGCGTCGTACGCGATCAGCTCGTCGGCGTCCGTGCAGGTCACGTCGTGCAGCGGCTTGGCGGTCGGGAGGTCGTCGGCGGTGCCGCCGCAGTTGCGGATCAGGCCGGGGACGCGGTTGAGCCCGTCGAGCGGGAGCGGGCGACCGAGGCCGCGGACTTCGCCGTGCCAGCGGAAGCGCTCCACCGACGTGCCGCGCGCGCCGAGCACCAGCGCGGGCCGGCCGGCGGTCGGTTCGCTGACCAGGCGGCCGTCGTACACGGCAACTCCGGCGGGATCGCCCGGCGCACCGGCCTTCGGGTCGAGCACGAAGAAGCCGGCGTTGATCGCCGCGGTCGCGCCGGTGAGGGTCGCGAGCGTGCTGGTCGTCTCGCGGGCTTCCAAATCGAGCCCGTACGTCGCGTCGAGGCTGCCGCGGAACTTCTTCGGGTCGATGGTCAGCACCTGGACCTGCCACGGCCCGGTCGAGCCGCTGACGTCGTCGGGCTCGCCGTCCCAGCCGGTGTAGATGCTGGAACCGCTCAGTCCGGCGGCGATCACCTTCGTCCGCAGAGCGTCGGCCTCGGCCTTGGTCGCGAAGGAGCCGAGGCGGACGCGCCAACCGAGACTGCCGCCGCCGTCGTCGGCCAGACGCGGCGTCGGGACATTCTCGACGCGCGCCTCGAGCCCGGCCGCGGTGAGCTTCGCGGCGGCCGCCTCGGCGCCGGGCTTGTCGGACAGGGCGGCCGCGGGGGCGTCGGGGTCGGGTGAGCTGGAGGGGATCGCGACCTCGACGGTCCAGGTCGAGCCCGGGCCGGCTTGGCCGCGGGTGATCTTGGTCAGGGTGACGCCGGGGAGGAGGGCGCTGGTCACGCGGGACTCGGGGAGGTCGGCCGGTCCCAACGGCAGCCGGGCGGCCGAGGAGCCGCCTGCGGAGGAGGGTGGCGGTGCGGCCGCGGCGAGACCACCGACGGCCAGGGACATCACCAGCAGAGCGGAGCCGGACAGGGCGGTACGGCGAAGGGTCATACCTAGTTCCTACGTTTGATCAACCCCGGTCCGCAAGGAGTCGTCCGGAATGTCCACCCGGCCGCCGGCGTTCTCATCAACGTGACACGAACTCTCAGCAACACCGTCAAAACCACCGTCCTGCTGGCGGTTCTGACCGGTCTGATCGTCGCGGTCGGTGGCCTGGTCGCCGGCACCACCGGCCTGGTGATCGCGGCCGTGCTGTCGCTCGGACTGAACGCCTACCTCTTCTTCAACTCCGACAAGCTCGCCCTGCGCTCGATGGCCGCCCGCCAGGTGAGCCCGCAGCAGGCCCCCGAGCTGTACGCCGTCGTCGCGGAGCTGGCGCAGCGCGCCGGGCAGCCGATGCCGCGGATCTACGTGAGCCCGGTCGCCCAGCCGAACGCGTTCGCCACCGGGCGCAGCCCGGAGCACGCGGCGGTCGCGGTGACGGACGGCATCCTGCAGGTCCTCAACCGGCGCGAGCTGCGCGCCGTACTGGGTCATGAGCTGGCCCACGTCTACAACCGCGACATCCTGACCTCCAGCATCGCCGCCGGCCTGGCCGGGATCGTCACGATGCTGGCGAACCTCGCGATCTTCCTGCCCTTCGGAGGCTCGGACGACGACGACCGGCCCAGCCCGTTCGCCGTCCTGCTGACCGTGCTGCTCGCACCGGTCGCCGCTGGTCTCATTCAGCTGGCGATCAGCCGCAGCCGCGAGTACCAGGCCGACCACGACGGCGCCGAGCTGTCGGGTGACCCGCTGGCGCTGGCCAGTGCGCTCGCGAAGATCAGCCGCGGTACGGCGGCCCTGCCGCTGCCCGCGGAGTCCGGCGTCGCCACGCAGAGCCACCTGATGATCGCCAACCCGCTCAACAGCCGGGGGGTCGCGACGCTGTTCGCCACGCACCCGCCGATGGAGGAGCGCATCAGGCGCCTCCAGCAGCAGGCCACACACTCGGTAGCTGCCTGACAACACCAGAAGCCCCGACCTGCTACTCCAGGTCGGGGCTTCTGCTTGTTCAGAGAACTCAGGCGGGAGCGTCCCCGTGGTCCGGGATCTCCAGCTGTACGCCGCCCTGCAGCGCGGACTGGTGCGCGTAGATGCCCGGCAGCGTGAACCGAGCGGCGACCCACGCGTTCACCGGCGGGATCGTCTTGTCGACGACCGCGCGGACGAAGTCGTCGGCGAGGAAGTGGTGCGAACCCTCGTGCCCGTTGTGCAGCCCGGCGAACTCCTTGGGCAGGCGCGACCGGTCATGCACCGGCGACAGACCCGACAGGAAAGCGTCGCGCAGCGCCGGGTCGACGTTGTCGAGGTCCTCGGCGTTGCCGCTCGGCTTGGTCTCCATCAGCCGGCTGATGTCCTCGACGCCCTCCTTGGTCTGCCAGACCGTGGTGGTGGCGAGCTGCTCGAAGCTGCCCTCGGTGCCGAAGACGCGCAGCCGGGACTCGCGGATGTGCGACGGGTAGCCGACCCGGCGCATCTCGTTGGTGCGCATCACGCCGCCGTCGGCCAGCGTGAACAGCGCGGTCGCGTTCGAGAAGTCGTTGTCGAACTGGCTGATCTCCTTGTCGAAGACCCCGTCCCCGCGGTCGTCCGTCACGCCGACGCAGGACACGTGCGTCGCGTGCTGCCCGGTCACCGAGAGCACGTTGCCGACGGCATGCGTCGGGTAGAGCATGGGCGGGAACGACGCGGTCTGCTTCCAGTTCTCGCCGCCGGAGTACTGGTACGCCGCGTAGAAGCCCAGATCCATGTCGTGGACGTAGTCGCCCTCGCTGTAGAAGACCCGGCCGAAGTCGCCCTTGGCCAGCCGCTCGCGGCAGTAGACCGACGACGGGTAGTAGTAGCTGGTCTCGCCCATCATGTAGGTCAGGCCGGTCTCCTTGACCAGCTCGATGATGCGGGCGATCTGGCCGGCCTCGATCGCCATCGGGACCGTCGAGTAGACGTGCTTGCCGGCCTCCAGCGCCTTGATCGCCATCTCTCCGTGCAGCCAGCGCTGGGTGAAGATCGCCACCGCGTCCAGGTCCGAGGCGAGCATCTCCTCGAACGACGCGTAAGTGACCTCCACGCCCTGCTTCTCGGCCATCGCGGCCGTCCGCTCGGGCAGCACGTCGGTCAGCGCGACCTGCGTGACGTCGGGGTGCGCGGTCCACAACCGCAGGAACGAGGGGGCGAACTGGCCGGCTCCGACCACACCGATGCTGATGCTCATGCGTCAAGGCAATCACACATTTTTGTTCCACGAAAGAACAAATCCGCACGTTGAAATGTGTGATCCAGGCCACTCTCACCCCCGTACGGCGGCCAACCGGTCCGGGTGGTCGGTGGTGATCCCGTCGACGCCGAGCGCCTCGGCCCGGGCCAGCGTCGCGGTATCCGGCACCGGCCAGGCCGTCACCTGCAGACCCGCGCCGTGCAGCTCAGCAACGGCCGCAGCAGTCAGCCCGGCGATCCCGCACAACGCCCACCCGGCCTCCGCGGCCCGGGTCAGCGCGAGCACGTCGGCGACGTCCGGCGTCCGCCCGAAGATCAACCCAGTCGTTGCCGACGGCATCGATCGCCGGACGGCGAGCAGGATCTCCGCACTCGACGACGTCACCATCGTCCGGGCAGCCAACGCCGGATCAGCCTGCAGCGAAGCGACCAGCAGCGGTACGGCCCGCGCCGCCTTCACCTCGGCCTGGATCCGGACACCGACAGCAGCGACCGTCTCGGCCCAGGTCGGCACCTGCTCACCCCGCCCGGCGTCGAACTTGCGCAGCTCGTCGAAGGTCAGCTCCTCGACCGGGCCGCTGCCGTTGGTGGTCCGGTCGACCGTTGCATCGTGCAACACGATCAGCTGGTCGTCCGCCGTCACCCGCAGGTCGAGCTCGATCTCGTCGCACCCGTACTCGACCGCTTTCGCGAACGAGCGCAGGGTGTTCTCAGGCTCGGAGCCCATCACCCCGCGATGCCCAGTGATGATCACAGCACCTTCTCCTCGTAGAGCCGGGACACTTCCTCACCGATCGCCTCGAGTCGCCGAGCGACCGACGCGAAGACCTTCCGTGGCGACGCGTTGTCGGCATAGATCTGCTGCAGTCCGGTGTAGATCGCCACGTTCGCGTTCCGCCCGTACAGCCGGATCGCGTCCTGCGGACGAGCGTTCACCAGCTGCGCGATCGCCACGCCGTAGTTGGGCTCGTCCGCGACCAGCTTCTTCAGCGCAGGATCCTCACGCGCCTTGTCGACCACCGGCAGATACCCGCTCTGCGTCGTCCACCAGGCCGAGTTCTCCGGCGTCGCGAGGAACTGCAGGAACGCCGCCGCAGCCTGCTTCCGCTCGGCCGAGGCGTTCCGGAACATCCCGATCCCGCCACCGCCGGTAGCCAGCCCAGCGGCGACTTCAGAAGGGATGAACCCCGCGCCCACCTTGAACTTCGCCTTGCTCATCGCGGATTTGAGCCCACCGGTCGAGTCCTGGCACATCGCGACCAGCCCGCCCGCGAAGTCCGTCATCGGACTGCTCGCCATGTACCCGTGCCCGTCCTCGTGGATCAGCCGCCGCTGGAACTCCCCCGCCGCGACCGCGCCGTCCTGGTCGATCGCGACGTCGAGCCCGTTCGAGTACGCGCCACCGAACTGCCACACGTTGCCCTGGAACTGCCAGTCGCCGTCGACCTTCGCCAGCGCCAGCGTGCGCATCGGCCGTCCCTTGGCGTCGACCTTGGCGAGCTGATCACCCCACGAGCGCAGCTCGCTCCAGGTCCGCGGCGCCCGGTCCGGCAGCCCGGCCTTGGCGAACACGTCCCGGTTGAAGTAGAGGATCGGCGTACTGCGCGCGAACGGGACGCACCAGCTCTGCCCCTTCACGACGTACTCGTTGAACAGCTTCTGGTGGAACACCGCCGGCCCGAAACCGTCGGTGAAGTAGCCGTTCAACGGCTCCAGTGCGTCGTTGAGGAAGAACCGCTCCCAGGTCACGTCGGACAGTACGGCGAGGTCCGGCGTCTGCCGCGCGATCAGCCCGGCCGCGACCTTCTGCGCGACGTCGTCGTAGCTGCCCTGGAACTGCGCCTCGACGTACACGTCGCTCTGCGACTCGTTGAACTTGGCAACGAGTGTGTCGACCGCCTTGCCGTTCGCCCCGCCGTACGACGACCAGAACACGACCCGCGTCCGCCCGGCGTACTGCTTCGGTACGGCGCCGGCCGGCTGCTTGTACTCGGCGTCCGGTGACCGGTAGCCACACCCGGCCAGCGAGGCCCCGGCGGCCAGGCCGAGGAACGCCCTGCGACGAATGGTCATCCCTTCAACGCTCCTTGGGTGATGCCGCCGACGATGTAGCGCTGGGCGAACAGGAAGATCAGCAGCATCGGCGCGAGCACCAGCAAGGTGCCGGCCATGATCGTGCCCCAGTTCGCCAGGCCCTCCTCGTCCTTGAGGATCAGCAGGCCGACCGGGAGGGTGCGCATCTCGGCGGTGTTGGTGACGATCAGCGGCCAGACGAAGTTGTTCCACTCCTCGACCGCGGTGATCACCACGACGGTGACCAGCATCGGCCGCGACATCGGCAGCACGACGCGCCACAGCGTGCGCAGGTGGCCGGCGCCGTCGACCGCGGCCGCGTCGGTGACCTCGCCGGGCAGGGTCAGGAAGTGCTGGCGCATCAGGAAGGTCGCGAACGCCGAGCCGATGCCGGGGATGATCAGTCCGGCGTACGTGTTGATCCAGCCGAGCGACGCCACCGTCAGGTAGTTCGGCAGCAGCGTCACGTGGCCGGGCACCATCATCGCGCCGAGGATCAGCAGGAACAGCACCTTCTTGAACGGGAACCGCAGGTACGCGAACGCGTACGCCGTCAGCACCGCGTTCGCGACCTTGAGCAGCGTGCCGACGACCGTGATCAGCGTCGAGTTCAGGAAGAACCGGTCGAACGGCGCCGCCTCCCAGGCGAGCTTGAAGTTGTCCCAGGTGAAGTCGTCGGGCCACCAGACCGGGGGCCACTGGTAGATCTCGGCCGGCTGCTTCACGGCCGCGGAGATCAACCAGTACAGGGGTCCCAGGAAGATCGCCGCGACGCCGAGCAGGACGACGTACTGGACCGCACGCACCTTCATCGGTAGTGCACCCGCCTCTCCATCACGCGGGCCTGGATCGTGGTGACCACCAGCAGGATCACGAACATGATGATCGACAGCGTCGCGGCCCGGCCGGCGTTGAACGCCTGGAAGCCCTCGTTGTAGATCGACCAGCTCAGGGTCGTGGTGGCATCGCCCGGACCGCCGCCGGTCATCACGGCGATCACGTCGAAGGCCTGGAAGGTGCCGATCACGGTGGTGATCAGCAGGAAGAACGAGATCGGCGCCAGCAGCGGCAGCTTGATCGCGCGGAACCGCGTCCAGGTGCCGGCGCCGTCGATCGCGGCAGCCTCGTCGAGCTCCTTGGGCAGTCCCTGCAGGCCGGCCAGGTAGATCAGCGCGGTGAACCCGACGTTCTTCCACAGGTAGACGATGACGAGGCCGGGCAGCGCCCAGTCGGAGTTGTTCATCCAGTCCGGCGGCTCGGCGCCGAACGGCTCGATCAGCGCGCGCATCAGCCCGTACCCCGGGTCGAAGACGAACAACCAGATCGTCGCGACCGCGGCGCCGGACAGGATGTGCGGTGCGAACGAGATCGTCCGGACCAGACCGCGGCCCTTCAGCGGCTGGTTGAACAGCACCGCGAGGGCTAGGCCGATCACCAGGCTGCCGGCCACGATCAGCCCGGTGAACGCGACTGTGACGCCGAGCGTCTTGTGGAACGCGGGGTCGGTCAGCGTGTTCACGTAGTTGTCGAGCCCGACGAACGTCGGCCGGGCCGCGATCATGTTCCAGTCGGTCAGGCTGAGGAACGCGTTGTAGAGGATCGGCCAGTACGCGAAGACCGCGATCACCAGCAGGTTCGGTGCCACCAGCAACGCGAACAATCCGTACTCACGACGCCTTCGCCGCCGTCGTTCGCCGGTCCCGGCGGGCGCTGCCACCTCGTCCGGGTGCGCCCGGGCCGGCAGGTCGACCACTGTCATGCCACTCGTCTCCTCACCCTGCTCAACACCCTGACCAAGTCCTCGGCCAGGTCGGGCGCGGCCGCGAGCAGCCCGCCCGGTAAAGCTGTTCCGGGGCCGCCGATCGTGCGGGCGCCGGCCTCCCGGGCGATCAAGCCACCGGCTGCCACGTCCCACGGCTGGATCACGTGCTCGTAGTACGCGTCCGCCGTACGGTCCGCGACCGAGCACAGGTCGAGTGCGGCCGATCCACCCCGCCGCAGATCCCGTACGACGGGCAGCAGTTGCCGCAGGTACTCCGCCTGCTCCGCGCGGCGCTCGGCCAGGTACGAGAAACCGGTCGCGACCAGCGCGTCGGCGAGCTTGCGGCCTTCGCGGAGCTTCAGGAACCTCCCGTCCCGCGAGGCTCCCGCGCCACGGACGGCGGACCAGGTGATCCCGGTCGTCGGCTGGTGGACCACACCGACGAGCGCGCCGCGCGCGTCCTGGACCGCGATGCTGACGCACCAGTCCGGCCGCCCGTACAGGTAGTTGACCGTCCCGTCGAGCGGGTCGATCACCCAGGTCAGCCCGGTCGTCGACTTCTCCCGCGCGCCTTCCTCGCCGAGCAACCCGTCCCCGGGACGAGCACTCAGCACGCCGTCGACGATCAGCTGCTCCGACGCCCGGTCGGCGGCGCTGACCGGGTCCGTGCCCGAGCTCTTGGTCTGCGCGCTCTCCAGCGAAACGTCGTCCTGCCGGGTGAGCAGTTCGGCACCGGCCGCATGGGCCAGACGCGTCGCCACACCGAGCAGGTCGCGCGGATCGGGAGTGGACATGCCGGTGAAATTATCACCGAATGATGGTTTCAAACAGTCCTGGAGTGTGATTTTCTCACTGAATTCACATCAGTCCTCGTCGAGGCGCAGCCTGACCGCGGTCACACCCTCCAACTCCCCGAGCGCCACCACCAGGTGCTGCAGCGGCGGCCGACCGCGGAACCGCATCGACGCCCGGACCTGCTGGCGCCCGTCCTCACGCCGTACGTCGGTCGAGAGCACCGACGCCTCGAAGCCCATCGACGTCGCGGTAGACAGGATCGCCCGCAGCACCCCGGATCCGTCCAGGTACCGCACGGTCACCACGCGGTTGCGGTCCGGCGACGGAAGGATCCGGGAAAGGTGGCCGAAGGCACCGACCGCGATCAGGTGCAGCACGGTCGCGGCCCCGGCGAGCACCGGCATCCCGGCCCCACACGCCATCCCGATCGCCGCGGTCATCCAGATCGTCGCCGCGGTGGTCAGCCCGCGGACCACGTCGCGGCGCATGAAGATCACGCCGGCCCCGAGGAAACCGACACCGGAGACGACCTGGGCGGCGATCCGGGACGGGTCCAGGTTCACGTCCGTCCCGAGCACCGTCGAGAAGCCGAAGCCCGAGACCAGCGTGAACAAGGCCGCGCCGGTCCCGACCAGCGCGTGCGTCCGCATCCCGGCGCTCTTCTGCTGCAGCTGGCGTTCCAGCCCGATCACCATCGACAGACCGAACGCGATCGACAGCAGGAGCAGCTCCGTACCGGTGCTCTCCGAGAACCACGTCATGTCAAGAAGTCTGCAACAGCCTTGGCCGCGAGGGTCGCCGCGCGGTGGGCGGTCTGCCGGGTGGCACCGGCCAGGTGCGGGGTCATCACGACGTTCGGCGCGGTCAGGAGACGGGAGTCCTTGGGGACAGGCTCGGCCGGGAAGACGTCGAACGCCGCCGCGCCGAGCTGACCGGACTCGAGGGCATCGACCGTCGCCTCGTAGTCCAGGAGACCGCCACGAGCAGAGTTGACCAGTACGCCGCCGCGCGGCATCCGGGCCAGCTCGGCGGCACCGATCATGCCGCGGGTGGTGTCGGTGAGCCGCGCGTGCAGGCTGACCACGTCCGAGCGGGTGAGCAGCTCGTCGAGCTCGACGACCTCGATGCCGTCCGGCGGGGACGCCGGGTCGAGGATCGGGTCGGCGACCAGGACGTGCGCGCCGAAGGCGAGCATCACCCGCGCGACCCGGCTGCCGATCGCGCCGTACCCGACCAGGCCGACGGTCGCGCCGTCGAGCTCGCCGCCGCACTCGTCGTACGCGTAGAGGTCGCTGCGCCACTCGCCGCGCTCGAGGGTGCGCTGGAGCTGCGGAAGCTTGCGCAGGGCCCCCATCATCAGCGCGATCGCGTGCTCGGCGGCGGCGCCGGCGTTGCGGCCCGGCGTCGAGGCGACCTGGACGCCGCGCTTCGTTGCCGCGGGCACGTTCACGTTGACCGGGCCGCCGCGGCAGCAGACCAGGTAGCGGAGGTCCGGCGCCGCGTCGAGGACCCGCTCGGTGAACGGGCCCATCTGGGTGACCACCAGCTCGATCCCGGGCAGCGCCGCGATCAGCTCGTCCTCGGCGTCACTCGCCTCGTCGACCTCGGCCACCCGCCCGTACGGCGTCAGCGGCCACGGCAGCGTCAGCTCGCTGAACTCGAAGCTGACGCCCGGTAAGGCGGAAAGCTTCTCGGCGAGCAGCTCGTTGCGGACGAAGTGGTCGCCGGCCAGCAGGGTTCTCATCAAGCTCCTGAGTACGTCGGGGACGGGTCGGCCCAGCGCGGGCGGGCCGACTCGATGCGGCGGAGGTAGTGCGCGTAGCCGTCGTCGTAGAAGGCCGCGCGGGTTGCGTCGGGGTCGATCTGTTTGGTCCGGGCGATCCACTCGGGAGCCTGAACAGCTTTGGCCGCCAGCACCGCGCCGCGGGCTGCTACTTGCGAAGCCTCGGTGGTGTGCAGCGGCGTGTTCAGTACGTCGGCGAGGATCTGCGTCCACTCGGTACTGCGGGCACCTCCGCCGCAGACTGTGACCTTGCCGGTCCACCCGGCGGCTTCGAGGCAGTGGCGAGCGGCGTACGCGATCCCCTCGCAGGTCGCGCGCAGCAGATCGGCCGGGGTGGTGGACAGCGAGATCCCGTCGAACGTGCCGCGCGCGTTGGTGTCGACGAACGGCGCTCGCTCACCGGCCTCGGAGAGATAGGGCAGCACGGTCACGCCGTTCGCGCCGGGCCGACTGGTGGTGAGCAGCCCGTGCAGCTGATCGGTCGTCGCGCCGACGAGCTTCAGCACCTGGTCGAGTGCCGCGGTCCCGACCATCGCGGGCATCGCGCGCAGCCAGACACCGGGCGTCCACGTCCCCAGGAACAGCCCGGCCGGTTCGCCGTCGACCGGAAGCTCCCGCGTCACGACCTGACAAGCGAGCGTCGTCCCGACGGTCAGGAGCGCGTCGCCGGGCTCGGTCACCCCCGCGCCGATCGCCGCCGCAGGCAAGTCGTACGGACCGGCCGACACGAGCGTGCCGAGCGGCAGTCCGAGGCTGGCATCCGTCAGCTCACCAGTCGGCGTACTGACCGGCGCCAGCAGATGCCGCCAGTCGCTCAACCCACAGGCCGCCAGCGCCTCCTCGTCGTACTCACCCGTCCTCGGATCGAGGAACGGCGCCGAGGCATCCGACACATCAGTAGCCCGTACGCCGGTGAGCCGCTGCATGACGACGTCCTTGCAGTACGCCGCCGTCGCCGCTTTCGCGAGTGTCCCAGGCTCCTCCGCCAGTACGGCGGCCAGCAGCGGCCCCGAAGCGCCGGGGAACATCCGGTTGCCCGACCGGCGGAAGACCTGCTCGGCGACGCCGCTCGCAGTCCACTCGCCGAGGATCGAGCTGCTCCGAGCATCCAGCCAGGAGATCGCGGGCCGCACCGGTCGACCGACCTCGTCGACCAACCACAACCCATCGCCCTGTCCTGTGATGGCGATCAGCCCGACGTCACCACCGAGCTCCCGGACCACCTCGTTGACTGAAGCAACGATCTCGTCGGTGTCGTGCTCGAAGCGGCCAGGCCCGGGGCGGGTCAGCCGCGTCGGGCGTGACGCCTCGGCGACCTGCCGGCCCTGCTCGTCGAAGGCCACGGCCTTGGTGACCGTGGTTCCGACGTCGACACCGATGTCCACAGCGGCCTCCTAGAGCGGTGCGACGTCGACCTGGGCGCCCTGGTCGCGCAGGGTCCGGACGAGATCGTCCGGCGTCTTCTCGTCGACCACGACGACGTCGAAGTCGGTCAGCGGCGCAAGGCGGTGCAACGCCGTACGCTGCAGCTTGCCGTGATCGACGAGCAGGACCTTCGTCCGCGCCGACCGCAGCATCGCCTGCTTGACCAGCACGATCTCCTGCTCCTGGTGGAAAGCGTGCGTCGGCGACACCGCTGAAACGCTGCAGAACAACAGATCCGTGTGCAACGCCCCGACTGCCTCGGCACAAGGCAGCCCGCCGAACGAGTCGTGCGTCGCCGAGTAGATCCCACCGAGTGCGAGCAGCGTGACGTCGCGCAGCTGGGTCAGCCGCGTGATCGCCGGCAGGAAGTTCGTTGCCACGGTCAACGGAGTGATGTCCTCCAGCAGCTCGACCAGCGCCAGCGCGCTGGTCGAGTCGTCGAGCATCACCGACATGCCGGGCTCGATCATCGTCCGCGCGTGCCGGGCGATCGCGGCCTTCTCCGCCGACGCGGTGGTCAGCCGGTACGCGACGTTGCTCTCGAACACGCTGGTCGGCTGCGCGCTCACCCCACCGCGGTACTTCCGCACGACGCCCTGCCGCTCCAGCTCGTCGAGGTCGCGGTGCACGGTCATCACGCTGACCCCGAACGCCTCGACCAGGTCGTTCGCTGACACCGAGCCGTGCTGGACGACGTACGCCGCGATCTCGGCCTGCCGCCGTGCGGGCCGGCTCAGCTCGGAGCTGTCGTCGACATCGGTCATTCGGGGATCTCCGTTCGTACGGCGGGGACGTTGAAGGCTTCGAGCCCCACTGTGCCGAACTCGGCGCGCAAGCGCACGAGCGCCGCGGGACCGAGCGCCGGGAGCAGTCTGCGGTAGTCGCGGACGGGCAGGCCGAGGAGCCGGCAGACCAGCAGCCGGATCAGCGTGTTGTGCGCGACGACGAGCACCTTGCCGCCTTCGTGCCGCTCGACGATCTCGGTGAAGGCCTGCTGCACGCGTTCGGCCGCGTCGCGGACGTTCTCCCCACCGGGGAAGGGATTCGCGACCGGGTCGAGCGTGAACGCACCGGCGACCGCGGGCGGCAGTTCGCTGAGCATCTTGCCCTCCGCCGATCCGAAGTCGACCTCCCGCAGCCGCGCGTCGGTGGACGGTTCGAGGCCGAGCGCCGCGGCGGTCGGCGCGATGGTCTGCCGGGCGCGGAGCATCGGCGACGACCAGAGCGCGTCGGGGCGGAAGTCCTCGGCCCAGGCGCGGAGCAGCTCGGCCTGCTGGAGCCCGACGGAGTCGATCGGGAGATCGGTCGAGCCGGTGTAGCGGTTCCCGTGGTGCCACTCGGTGCGGCCGTGGCGCGCGAGCACGACGATGGTCCTCATCGGCGCACACCTCGCTCGACGCCGCTCCGCGCGAAGTAGCCCCGTCGGTCGAGCTCGGCCACGAACTCGCCGTACAGCTGCTCCAGCCGTTCGCTCTTCCGCGGCTCGAGCGCCCGGCTGACCCGAACCATCCGCCGCGCGGTCTCCGCCACCGACGTACCACCAGATGCCGCGAGCACCGCCATCCCGTACGCCGGGTCGGCAGCCTCCGGCAGCTCGACGGGCACCCCGAGCACGTCGGCCCGGAGCTGATTCCAGTGCTCGCTGCGGACCGCCCCGCCGGTGAGTGCGACCGATCGCGGCGGCTCCGCGCCGAGCCCGGCGAGGTGCTCGAACGCGAGCCGCTCGATGAACGCGACGCCTTGCTGCACGGCGATGTACCGCGCGAGATCGTCGGCGACCTCGCCGAGCACGAAGCCCTCGGCGTGCGGCGCAACGAACGGGAACCGCTCGCCGGGCTTGGTCAACGGGTAGATCGCGGCCTCGACCTGCCGATCCCACGCCGCGCGATCGAGCCCGTCGAGATCGGCGCCGGGCAGCATCACGCTGAACGCCCCCGCGCCGGTGTTCGACGCACCTCCCGGAAGCCACCCGTCGCCGTCCGGGTGCCGGTGGCTGTACACCGCACCCGTCGGATCGTGGATCAGCTCTTTCGTCACGCCCTTCAGCACCAGCGTGGTTCCGAGCACCGAGTTCCAAGCGCCCGGCGTCAGCGCCCCCGCGGCAATCTGCGCGGCGCACCCGTCGGTCATCCCGGCGACGATCGGAGTACCGGCGGGGACCCCGCCGACCTGTGCTTTCACCGTGCCGATCACCGTTCCGGGCAGCACGACCTCAGGCAGAACCTCAGCCGACAGTCCAAGTCGTTCGAACGACTCCGTAGGCCAGCCAAAGTCATACCCGGTCTTCAATGCATGGCTCGTATCCGTCGCAACCGGATGCCCGGCCAGATGCGCCGCCACCACATCCGCGCTGTGCGCCACCAGCTGATCAGCCTCGGCCGCCAGCCACAGCACCTTCGGCAGCGCCCACGTCGGCTGCATCGACGAACCCCACCGCTCGGGATCCGCAGCGACGATCCGCGGCACGAAGTTCGCCGCGCGGGCGTCGTCGTACATCAGCGCCGGCGACACCGGCCGCCCCTCGCGATCGGTCAGCACGACGGTCCCCGACGTGGAGCAGATCGCCAGCCCCTCGACCTCGCCGTACGGCGTGACCTCGGCGAGCACCTGCTCGACCGTGCTGATCCACTCCCGCGGGTCCTGCTCGTGCCAGACCTCACCGCGCCGGCTGGTCAGCGGGCGCGACGCCCGGGCGAGGACATCGCCGGAGCTGTCGACGAGTACGGCGCGCACGCTCTGCGTGCCGAGGTCGACGCCGATCCACGCCACAGTTCCGCCTCCCGGATGTTAGCTACGTTGGTAACATAACATCAGGAAGCGGTAAGAGAGCAGTCCTCAGCTGTGCATCAGCAGCAGCGACGGATGCGCGGTCGCCACTTCGAGGCGACCGGCGTCGACCGCACCGAAGGCGCCGATCGGGCCGCTCACAGGCCGGCCGTGCCGGTTGGTCCAGAAACCCCAGCCGGCCGGTGCGTCCGGCCACTCCGGGTCAGGCTCCCAGCCGACCGGTGGTCGCCAGGTGTCACTCGGTGGCTCAGGCCAGTCGGGTGGTGAGTTGAATCGATGCACGGGCGGCCCTTCCGGATTCCCCAGGAGACTCGTCGGCGAGAAGTGTCTGACTCCTCAACGACTTCGTTGTCCGAACGTCACGCCTAAATCTTCGTAAAGTTTATGGCCCAGAGCCCCGTTCTGACACCCCAACAGGTAGTGACGATTCGCCACTCTGCGTGCCGTTGCCATCAGCCACGATCTCGTGACGCAGCGCGGCGAAGCTCACCGAGGGTTGACATCGCCGGCGGACCGACGGACCTTGGTCGCAGTCGATCGGCGTCGTGGGGGGACCATGGATTCTGATCAGAGCGTCGCGCTGCCGCACAGGTTCGGCGGCTCCACGCTGCTGACGATGCAGTGCGCCCGCGCACGCCCCGGCCGCCCGTTCGGCGCCGACGCCGTCGCCAAGCTAACCGCCGACGGCCTGCTCGGCCAGGTGCTCTGGAGCACGACCTGTACGGCGTACGACGTCACGCCGGCGAACTTCCAGCAGCTCCGCGACAGCGGCCTCTTCCTGGCCCGCGTCGACCTGAGCGGTGTCGCGGGCGACGCCACCCGCGTCCGCGAGCTCGTACTCGCCGTCCAGGTGCTGCGCAGTCTCGGGATCCTGGTCGAGTACGACCTCGACCTGTTCACCGGTACGCCGCGCTTCGCCGGCGTCCGGGACAAGGTCGCGATGCTCCGCGCGATGGTCGGCGACGGCTCCACCCCGGCGTACTTCACGACGGCGGCGATCGAGGCCGACTGCTCGCCCTGGCTTGCGGGCTACCGGCAACGACTCGACCCCGCGGTCCGGCCCTGGCTCGGCGACGGCGGACTGTCGCAGCAGCTCGCCGACGCCTGGGCCGAGATCCTGCTCGCCGAACGCCTCCTGCTCGGCCTGCGCGGCGGCGCCGCACACCGGATCGCGCTGCAGCGGCTCACGCTGCGCAGCAACACCGAACTGCTCAACCTGGTCGCCACCAGCGCCCGCGAGTTCGAGACCTCCGGCGGCACCCGCCTGCTCGACGACGAGCTCGTCGGCCCACGGGCCGAGCTGCTCACCCAGACAATGATTGCCCTGCGCAACCGTTTCTGGTCGGCCAACGGGCACGTCGCACCGGAACCCTCCGCCGCCTACGGCGGGTGACCGTCAGTGATCCGGGCGTGAGCCCTTCCACTCGTCGTTCCAACGTTGTAACAATGGTCCATGAGAATCGCCCACCTTGTTCTCACCGCCCTGCTGCTGACCACCGCCGCCGTCCCCGCCGCCGCTGCCGAACCGCCCGAAACCCCTGCCCGTACGGAGAAAGCGATGGCCTCGACCTTCCGCAACCCGGTCAACACCGGAGCGGACCCGTCCCTCATCTACGCCAACGGTAAGTACCACGTCGCGACCACCACCGGTGACCACATCGGCATCTGGTCGTCGCCCAGCCTGGCCACGCTGCTGACCGCTCCGGAGAAGGTCGTCTACCGCGACAGCGACCCGAGCCGGAACCAGCAGATGTGGGCGCCGGCCTTCCGGCACGTCGGGAACCGCTGGTACGTCTACTACACCGCCTCCGACGGCGTCGACGCGAACCACAGGATGTACGTGCTCGAGTCGGCCGGTGACGACCCGCTCGGCCCGTACACCTTCAAGGGCAGGATCGCCGACTTCGGCGAGTACGCGATCGACGGCGAACCGATCACGCACAACGGGCAGCAGTACTTCGTCTGGACCGGCCCCGGCCGCGGCCAGGGCGGACCCGCGCAGCTCTACATCGTCCGGATGAGCAACCCCTGGACGGCGACCGGCAACCGGGTCGCGATCCCCGCGGACGGCGGCTGCAGCGAGGTCCGCGAGGGCCCGACACCGCTGTACCGCAACGGCCGGACCTGGCTCACCTACTCCTCCTGCGACACCGGCAAACCCGACTACCAGCTGTGGATGAAGAGCATCGCCAACGGCGCCGACCCGATGGTCGCGGCGAACTGGGTCCAGCACCCGGGCCCGATCTTCTCCCGCAACGACGCGAACGGCGTCTGGGGTCCCGGCCACCACTCGTTCTTCACGTCGCCGGACGGCACCGAGGACTGGATCGCCTACCACGGCAAGAACACCAGCACCTACACGTACGCGTTCCGCACCGCACGGGTGCAGAAGATCACCTGGAACGCCGACGGCTCCCCCAACCTCGGCAGCCCGCTCGCCGCCGGCGCGACCCAGCATCTGCCGTCCGGCGATCCCGGCGCGACCACCTCGGTGATCAACGACACCGACATCGGCACCGGCCAGAACCAGGTCGAGTACGCCGGAACGTGGAACTCCGGCTCCGGCTGCGGCAACCAGTGCTTCTGGGGCAACGACCACTGGACCGGCATCGCGAACGCCTCCGCCACCATCCGCTTCACCGGCACGAAGGTCGCGCTGCTCAGCGTCGTCGACGTCGGCAACGGCATCGCCGCGATCTCCATCGACGGCGGCCCGGAGCAGCGCGTCGACTACTACAGCTCGATCCGCGTCGGCGAGCAGCTCACCTACGTCAGCCCGACGCTCGCCCCCGGCCCGCACACCCTGAAGATCCGCGTCACCGGCGAGAAGAACCCGGCCTCGACCAGCACCCAGGTCAGCGTCGACCGGATCGAGGTGTCCTAGATGACAGAATGGCTGGGTGGGTGAGACGGCACAGAACCTGGTCAACGGTCAGAGCTCCGCGTGGCAGCGGATCGTCACGCACCCCTTCGTGGGGCGTACGTCGGACGGCACGCTGCCGCGGGAGACGTTCGACCGCTGGCTGACCGAGGACTACTTCTTCGTCCGCTCGTTCCAGGTCTACCTGGCCGAGCTGAGCGCGATCGCCCCCGACGACAAGGCCCGCGAGGTCCTCGCCGGGGGCATCGCCGCGCTCGTCCCGGAGCTGGCGCTGTTCGAGAAGGCCGCCGCCGAGCGCGGCCTCGACCTCGGCGTCGAGCCCTCGCTGCTGAACGTCGGCTACTCGGCGTACCTGCTGAGCACCGTGCGTGAGGGCTGGCCGGCCGCGATCGCCGTCCTGTACGCCGTGGAGAAGGCCTACTTCGACGCCTGGGCCTCGGTCCGCGACACCACCGGCCCGGACACGCCGTACGCCGGTTTCATCGCGAACTGGTCCTCGCCGGAGTTCGCGGCGTACGTCGAACAACTGGCCGCCCTCGTCGACCGCGAGCCGCTGACCCCGGCGATGGAGCTCGGCTTCGACCGCGTCGCCCGCTTCGAGATCGCGTTCTGGGACCTGGTGCACGGGTGAAGACCGCGGTCCTCGCGAGCGGCGTCGTCATCCTCGGCCTGCTCGGCGCCACCGGCGGCTACCTGGTCGGCGACCTGACCCAGCCGACGACCGCCAGCGCCAACGGCAACCCCGGCAGCGGCGACTCGCCGCCGGTCGAGTACATCGTGAAGACGCCGGTGCCGAACCACCTGCCGCCGTTCAAGTCGGCCGGGCTGAGGTACCGCAAGCAGACCTTCAGCGTGCAGCAGCAGGACCGGCCCCGGGTGACGGTGTCGATCGACATGCCGCGCGGCTGGCAGCTGACCCGCGCGACGAAGGCCCCGGGCGAGGTGAAGTTCCTCGACCCGGAGAAGGAACGTGGCGTCCGGGTCGAGTCCTCGCTGCCCGAGACGCTGCTCCCCAGCGCCCTGCGGGAGAAGCTGATCGCCAACCTGGCCAGCAGCCAGGCGCCGGAGAACGACCTGAAGATCCTCGAGAACTACGACTCCACCGAGACCGGCGCCGACGGCGACCCGCACGAGGTGTCGACGCTGATCTACACCTACATCCCGATCGAGACCCTGCGCTACGTGATCGTCCGCTGGATCGCCACCGACGACGGCGACGCCACCGTCGAGATGAGCGTCACCGGCCTGCCCCAGGACGCCGCCGGCCTGAAGGACGTCCTGGCCAAGGCCACCGAGTCGGTCACGGTTCGGGGCTACTGAGTCACCGGAGCGAACCTTTTCCCGGTTTACGGTGTCCCAATGCCATCGGGGGCGAGCCGGGGAGGAGGGATGCCCGTGGCCGGGCGAGCAGGACGCGTGCTGCTGAGCGCTGGACTGGTGCTGGTCACGCTGGCCGGCGGGGCTGGTGGGTACGGTCTCGGGCACCTGACGCAGCCGGAGGACCGGCCGTCGGGGACGGCGAGCCCGCTCGGTCCCGGTGCTGGTACGCCGACGCCGACGCCGACTGAGCCGCTCAATGTCGCAGTACCGGATCGGACACCCACGCTGAAGCGCAGCGCGCTGGTGTACAAGGAACGCGAGTTCGTCACCGAGAAGACGGTGCGCTCGCGGGTGACGGCCGAGGTGCCGAGGAACTGGAAGATGACCTTCGCCGACCCACCGGAGGAGGCCAAGTTCACCGATCCGACCGGACGGCGGTTCGTCCGGATCCAAGCTGGGTTCACCATCGAGCGGCCGCCGGCGGCGTCGATGGACATACGGCTCGACCAGCTCACCGGAACGCCGCACCGGCAGAACCTGAAGATCCTCAGCCACGATGTTGCCAAGGACAAGCGGTCGGCGACGCTGGTCTACACCTTGGTGACGGACGAGGCCCGGACACTGCGGCGCGTCATGGTGCGCTGGGTCGCGCTCGACTCCGGCAACTGTGCGGTCGAGATCGCTTCGAGTGGGCTGGACAAGGACGCCGATGCGCTCCTCGCCGTGCTCGACCGGGCAACCGAGACCGTCACCCGGTCCGACTCCTCGTTATGACGCGTCGCGCGGCCACATCATCCGGAAGACGATCGAGCGGAACCGGTAGAACCGGCGGCGGCTCGACTGGACCAGGGCTGGCGACGGCGTCAGCCGGTCGATCACATCCCGCACGGGGACTCCTCAGCGGCGTGGAACTAGTTGGGGGCCGCAGCAGAGTAGGCGTCCGGGCGCACACAGTGAAATCCCCCTGACACCAAAGTTTACGAATCAATTGCGCAGGACGGTCCCGTACGCCGGCAGCTCGCCCATCGTCCGCGGTTCGACGTACCGCTGGTAGCTGAACCCGGCGGCCCCTCCGACGAGCAGCGCGATCACCGCCGCCGCCACCCATCTCCCCTTCCGCCGCCCGCTCCGAACAGGTGCGGCACCCGAGCCCTCCGCAGGCGCCACAGCACCCGCCGCCTCCGCCGCAGGCGCGGCAGCACCCGCAGCCGAGCTCTCCACAGGCGCCACGGCAGCCACCGGCGAAACCTCCGCAGGCGCCACCCCATCAAGTACCGGCGCGCGCTGAGGCCCAGGGAGCGCGGCCTCCGCGGGGGCCTCGGCCTTCATCACCGTCGGCGCGTTCTCGTCGCTCAAGGCCGTCAGCTCGGGGTCATCGGTCGCGACAGTCTCCGCGGTCGCCACGACCTCTGTCGGCTCGCTGATGACCGGCTGCGGCAGGTACCCGTGCGTCGTCTCGTCCAGCGCCCCGACCAGCTCGCGCGTGAAGCTCGCCACGTCAGGCCAGCGGTTCGCCCGGTCCGGGTCGAGCGCGCGCACGATCGCCTCGTCGATCTTGTCCGGTACGTCGAACCCGAGGCTGCTCGGCGGCGCCGGCGCGTTCACGCGACCGGCCGCGCCCAGCCCGTCGACCTGGTGCGGCGACCGCCCGGTCAGCGCGGCGTACGCCACCGCGCCCAGCGAGTACTGATCGGCCCGCTCGTCGAGCCGCTCGCCCATCGCCTGCTCGGGGGCGACGTACGACGGCGTACCGCCCGGCATCGTGATCCGGGACACCTCGTCCAGCGACTTGCCCAGCCCGAGGTCGGACAGCACCGCGCGCTCGCCCTCGTCGGTGCTGCGGAAGAGCACGTTCGCGGGCTTCACGTCCCGGTGCAGCAGACCGCGCCGGTGCAGCGCCTGCAGACCGCGGCCGACCTGGACGACGACACCGACGGCCTCCGCGGGCGCCAGCGGCTCCTTCTTCAGCCGGTCCGCGAGCGTGCCGCGGTCGGCGTAGGTGAGGACCAGGAAGGGGCGGCCGTCCTCCAGCTCGCCGACGTCGTGCACCTGGACGACGTTCTCGGACTCGACCCGGCGCAGGAAGCGGCCTTCCTCGAGAAAACGTTTCCGGACCGCGTCGTCGTGGGCCCAGTTCTCGGCCAGCACCTTGACCGCGACCTCGGCGTCCAGCTGCTCGTCGTGAGCCAGCCACACCGTCGCGAAACCGCCTGAGCCCAGGCGTCGGCGCACGACGTACCGGCCTAGTCTGGATGGGACCCCCATACAAGGCATTATGGATCACTGGGAGTTCCCTGGTCCCGGCCGTGTTGACAACCCTGTTGACAACCCCGGGAACCACCGTGGCGGAATCGAACAGACAAGGTGCTGATGAGCGACACCAGCGGACCGACCGACGATCTCGGAGTCCTGGCCGAACGGGCCCAGGCCGGTGACAAGAACGCCCTGGACGACCTGCTCCGGCTGGTCTACCCGCGGGTGCTGCGGATCTGCCGCAGCGTGCTGCCGTACTCCGCGGACGCCGAGGACGCCGCGCAGGAGGCGCTGCTGAACGTCGCCACCAAGATCAACACCTACTCGGGCCGCAGCAGCTTCTCCACCTGGGTGCACTCGGTCGCCGCGAACTCCGCGCGCTCGACGTACCGCAAGCTGAAGCGCACCGCGCAGGCCGCGCACAACCCGGACACGATGGACAAGCCGGACCCGCGCACCACCAGCGTGATCGCCGGCACGCGCCTGGACCTGCTGGAGGCCCTGGAGACGCTGGAGAAGTCGCGTCCCCAGATGGTCACCCCGCTGGTCCTGCGCGACGTCTACGGCCTCTCGTACGAGGAGATCGCCGCGGAGGTCGGAGCGCCGCTGGGGACCGTCAAGTCGCGGATCCACGACGCGCGCGAGGTCGTCCGGCCGCTCCTGCGTCCCAAGGACTAGGACGAACCGACTCGATCACTGCCCGAAAGGGTGGTGTGAGTGACTTTGAACGTTCAATAGCTGAGGTACTGCCGGGGACTCCCGCCGCGGCCGACCGTGTGCTCAGATAAGTGCATGAAGAAGCTCATCAACGACCCTGCCGATGTTGTGAGTGAAGCGCTGCGCGGGATCGCACTCGCGCACCCCGGCCACGTCCGGGTCGACCACGAGAACCGGATCGTCTACCGCAAGGACGCACCCCGCTCCGGGAAGGTCGGACTGATCTCCGGCGGCGGTTCCGGCCACGAGCCCATGCACGGCGGGTTCGTCGGGCTCGGCATGCTCGACGCCGCGTGCGCGGGTGAAGTCTTCACCTCTCCCGTGCCCGACCAGATGATGGCCGCGACCAAGGAGGTCGACGGCGGCGCCGGCGTCCTGCACATCGTGAAGAACTACACCGGCGACGTGATGAACTTCGAGATGGCCGCCGAGCTGGCCGCCGCCGAGGCCGGGACCGAGGTGCTGTCCGTCGTCACCGACGACGACGTCGCCGTCCAGGACAGCCTCTACACGGCCGGTCGCCGCGGTGTCGGCGTGACCGTGCTGCTGGAGAAGATCGTCGGCGCGGCCGCCGAGGAAGGGCGCCCGCTGCAGGAGGTCGCCGACCTGGCCAAGAAGGTCAACGACCAGGGCCGCAGCATGGGCATGGCGCTCACCTCGTGCACCGTCCCGGCTGCCGGGAAGCCGACGTTCGAGCTGGCCGAGAACGAGATGGAGGTCGGTATCGGCATCCACGGCGAGCCAGGCAGGCAACGGTTGCCGCTGGCACCGGCCAAGGACGTCGCCGCGCTGCTCGTCGACCCGGTGCTGCAGGACCTCCCGTACCAGCAGGGCGACTCGGTGATCGCCTTCGTCAACGGCATGGGCGGTACGCCGCTGATCGAGCTGTACGTGATGTACAACGAGGTCCGCCAGCTGCTCGACGCGGCCGGGATCACGGTCGCCCGCTCGCTGGTCGGCAACTACATCACCTCGCTGGAGATGGCCGGCTGCTCGGTCACGCTGCTGAAGGTGGACGACGAGCTGGTCCGGCTCTGGGACGCCCCCGTGAACACCCCCGGCCTGCGCTGGGGCGCGTGAGCATGGGCGTCGACGACTTCGCCAACTGGCTGCGCGACCTGGCCGCGAACCTGCACGAGAACGCGGCGTACCTGACCGAGCTCGACTCGGCGATCGGCGACGCCGACCACGGCAGCAACATGGACCGTGGCTTCCAGGCCGTCGTCGCGGTACTCGACGAGACGTCGTTCACGTCGGTCGACGAGCTGCTGAAGAAGGCCGGGATGACCCTGGTCAGCAAGGTCGGCGGGGCGAGCGGACCGCTGTACGGGACGTTCTTCCTGCGCTTCGGGACGGCGCTGGCCGGGGTCGAGGTGTCGGCGGCAACTGTCGGCGAGGCGCTGAAGGCCGGGGTCGGCGGGATCCTTGCCCGGGGCAAGGCCGAGGTCGGGGACAAGACGATGTACGACGCGTGGGCGCCCGCGCTTTCGGCGTACGACGAGGCTGTTGCCGGCGGGTCGGACCTGCGCGGGGCGCTGGTAGCGGCGGCCGAGGCGGCGGCGAAGGGGCGGGACGAGACGGTGCCGCTGGTCGCGCGGAAGGGGCGGGCGAGCTATCTCGGCGAGCGGAGCGCGGGGCATCAGGATCCTGGAGCGACGAGTACGACGCTGTTGCTGGAGTCGGCCGCGCGAACTCTGGGCTGACGCGTGATCGGGATCGTGGTGGTTTCGCACAGCCGCGCCCTGGCCGATGCCGCGGTCGGGCTGGCCTCGGAAATGGTTGCTGAGGGCAATCGTCCGGTGATCGCGGTGGCCGCCGGGCTGGACGAGACGACGTTCGGGACCGATGCGGCGGCTGTCGCGGAGGCGATCGGGACGGCGGACTCGGCCGATGGTGTGCTGGTCCTTCTCGATCTCGGGAGCGCGGTGCTGAGCGCTGAGATGGCGCTGGAGTTCGTGGACCCGGAGATCGTCGAGCGGGTGAAGCTGTCGAGCGCGCCGCTGGTCGAGGGGCTGGTCGCTGCCGTGGTGACGGCGTCGACCGGGGCTTCATTGGACGAGGTGGCCACGGAGGCCGCGCGGGGGTTGGCCGGGAAGCAGGATCACCTGGGTGAGGCTTTGGTTGAAGAGCCTGCCCAGGTTGTTGCTGGTGGACAGACGCTGGAAGTTGCTCTGCGCATCGAGCATGGGTTGCACGCTCGGCCGGCGGCTCGGCTGACTGCGCTGGTGCGGCAGTTCGATGCTGCGGTGACGGCGTACAACCTGGACACCGGGAAGGGGCCGGTTGACGCGGGGAGCCTCAGTCGGGTGGCGACGCTGAATGCGCAGCAGCACCATCGGGTGGAGTTCGCGGCGTCCGGTCCGCAGGCGGCGGAGGTGCTGGCGGCGATCAAGGCGCTGGCCGATCGGGACTTCGATGACCAGCCAGAGGTCGCGGTGGGTAGGGCCGAGGGTGGGAGTGGTTCTGGGCTGGATGTTGCTGTCGGACCTGCTGTGGTGGTTGCTGCTGAGGTTGAGCTGGGCGGCTACGCGGCCGGTGACGTCGACACCGAGCGGGATCGGGCGAAGCAGGCGCGAAGCGCCGCCGAGGATCAGTTGCAGCGGTTGCGGGACGCGGCGGCGGAGCGGCTCGGTGGCGGCGAGGCGGGCATCTTCGACGCTCAGGCGGGTTTGCTCGCGGACAGCGTGGTGCTTGACGGGGTGTTCCGATTGGTTGCCCAAGGCACCGATGCGGCCGTTGCCTGGAGGGACTCGCTTGATCGGCTGGCCGACGAGTTCGACGGGCTGGACGACGCCTACCAGCGGGAACGCGCGCAGGATGTCCGAAGCGTGCGGGATCGGGTCCTGCGCGCACTGACCGGCGCACCGGAGCCTGCCGCTCCGGCGGCGGGGACCGTGCTGGTGGTACCCGAGCTGGATGCGGCGACGGCTGCGGTGATCGACGCGGGGGTCGCCGGGATCGCCGTACGGGCTGCTGGGACGACGGGGCACGGGGTGATCGTGGCGCGGTCGCGCGGAATCCCTTTGATCACCGGGATCGGCGACGTCGCCGTGGCCGACGGGGTGCTGGTCGGGTTCGACGCGCGCGACGGGAGCTTCGTGGTGGAGCCCGATCGGCAGGCGTTCGAGAGCACGATCCGCGAACGCCAGGACGAGCGTGAGGCCGCGTTGACGGCGGTGGACGAACCCGCGACGACGACCGACGGGCGGACGATTCCCGTGCTGGTGAACGTCGGGTCGGTGCAGGACGCGCGGGACGCGCGCGGGGCCGACGGGTCGGGGCTGGTCCGGACGGAGGTGCTGTTCGGGGATCGCGGGACGGCGCCGACGGCGGCCGAGCAGGCGGCGGCGTACCGGGAGATCGCGGCGGCGCTGGGTGGGAAGCCGATCACGATCAGGACCTGGGACGTGGGTGGCGACAAGCCGCTGCGGTTCCTCCCGCAGGCAACAGAACCGAATCCGTTCTTGGGAGAGAGAGGGATTCGCACCTTTCGTGCGAAGTCCGACCTGCTCGCGACTCAGCTCGAAGCCATCCGCTTGGTGGCCGCCGAGACTCCCGTACAGGTGATGTTCCCGATGATCACCACCGCCGAGGAGGTCACCTGGGCCCTCCAGCAGCTCGGGCCGCGGCCGGCGGGGCTGAAGGTCGGGATCATGGTCGAGGTCCCGGCCGCGGCGCTGCGGATCGAGACGCTCGCGAAGGACCTCGACTTCGTGAGCATCGGGACCAACGACCTCACGCAGTACACGACAGCAGCCGACCGGACCAACACAGCTGTGGCCGGTCTTGCCGACGGACTCGACCCCGCCGTACTGCGGCTGATCGATCGCGTGGTCAGGCAGGTCCCGTTGGGCGTGCACGTGGCAGTCTGTGGCGACCTGGCCAGCGACCCGCTGGCGGCAGTGCTGCTGGTGGGTCTCGGCGTACAGGAGCTGAGTGCAGTAGGCCCGCAGGTCCCCCTGGTGAAGGCCAAGCTGCGTCAGATCAGCGCGGTCGACGCAGCGATGGCTGCAGCGACCGCACTGACCCTGGACAGCGCAGCGGCGGTCCGTCAGCGGCTGAAGTAGCGCAGCTCAACCAGGTTGTAGCCGGAGGTCTTCACCGACTTGGCGGGGAGCGTGTACGACTCCCCGGGCTCCAGGTACACCAGCCCGTCCTGCGGCGCCGTCTCCAGATCCAGGTCGACCACCAGCGCCGGGTAGGCGCCAGTGCGCCAGGTGTACGACTCCCCCGCGTCCGGCGTCACGTGCTGGACGCGGACGTCGTCCTCGTCGACCACGGTCTTCGCCGGGATCTCACCGACCTCCGCGAACGCGCTCTCCGCCGCGACACCCTCCGGTACGTCGTTCGCCGCCCCGGACGCCTCCTCGCCGAGGTCCAGCACCTCGATCAGCCGGTTCCGGTACGCCGCGTCGCCGTGGTTGGTGAGCATGTGCACCGGCGACACCGGGCGGTAGACCGAGCCGCCGACGGTCTCGCTGAGCTGGCGGGCCGGGCTGCCGTCGAGCCAGTCCATGTGGCAGGGCGACGTGGACAGGCACAGCACGACGTACGGGTTGTGGTGCAGGTGCCAGCCCTGCGCCTCACCCGGGTCGAGCGCGACCTCCCAGACCCGGACGCGGGGGTTCTCCAGCAGCACCCGGGTGCCGATCTCGCCGAGCACGACCTCGGTGCCGTCGGGGGCGAGCGCGGTGGTTCCTGCAGTCATCGTGGATCTCTCCGATTCAGTCGACGGACCGTTCCATCGCGACGCCGCCCAGGACGACGCCGTCGGGCATGGTCAGCTCCTCCGCGGCGAGCTCGGTGAAGCCGAACGACTTGTACAGCGGTACGCCGGGCAGCGTCGCCATCAGCGCGAGCCGCGTGAACCCCTCGGCCCGGGCGGCGTCCACGCAGGCGGTGAGGATCGCCCGGCCGAGCCCGCGCCGGGTCCAGTCCGCGCGGACGAACATCGCCCGGATCCGGGCCGGCTCGGTCGCCGGGTCGAGCAGCCGCGCGTCCGCGCCGGCGCCGGTCCCGTTGTAGAGCTTGTTGCGCCGGCTCCAGCCGCCGCAGGCGACGATCTCCCCGGCGGCCTCGTGCACGTAGTACGTGCCGTCGTCGATCAGCGCCAGGTCCAGCGCGGCGATGTGCACCGCGGCACTGGCCGTCTGCCGCTCGTCGTAGTACGCCGGGAACAGCTCGGCCACCGACGCCCGCATCAGCTCCGCGATCGCGGCGGCGTCGGCGGCCACGGCGGGCCGCAGTACAGGGGTCACACCGGTCAGGCTATTTCAGGCGGTCAGGGCGCGCCGTGGTGGGCCCTGGTCGCTCGGAACAGCAGCGTGCCGCCGACGAGCATCACTGTCGCCGCGTGCAGGACCTTGTCGGGGTGGTCCTCGAGGATCAGCATCAGGACGGTCACCACGAGCGCCGCGCCGCCGAGCAGGCCCTGGAGCGCGACTTCGATCCACCAGCGGAAGGTCCCGGCGAGGACCGGCGCGCGCCCGGGCGGATGGGCCGGGTCGGGCAGCCGCATCAGCGCCTGCTCGCGCTGCTGCTCACGCATCGCCGCCCAGCGGCTCCTCCGGGGCGCCGGCGGCGGAGCCGCTGCCCGACGCCGCGCTTCAGCCTGCGCACGCTCCTCCCGCTCGGCCTCGGCCTGCTCCTCGTCTTGCCGCTGCGCCTCGGCCTGCTCCTTCTTCTGCCGGCGCTTCCACTCGGCACCGTGAAAGTGCGCGACGCCCTCGACCGCACCTCCGTGCAGAAGCTGTGTACTCCACCGAGCCTGCATCCGACCGGCTTCGGTCAGCTCATACGCTCCTTCGACCAAACCCCGCTCGACCAGCTCCTCGAGCACCACACCGAGCTGGTCCTCGGCAACCCCCGTACGCCGCGTGAGATCCTCACGAGTCCGCGGCCCCGCGGCCAGCATCCGCAGAACTTGCGTCCGCAGTACGTCCTCCGGTGCCCCAACCTTCGCCCGCCGGCCAGCTGCCCGCCGGCGCATCGCGCGCTTCTTCTCCACCCGCGCCGCCAGCGCAGCGTCGATGAACCTCGCACCAGGCTTCGCCAGCGCCCGCCGTAAGCTCAGCCGCCCGACCCCACCCGGCGCCAGCTCGAACCGCGCCTCGCCGGAGGCTTCCCGGCCGACGGCGACCGTACCGGCATCGCCGCCCAGCGGAACGACGGCGACGTACTCGTCCTCGATCATCCGATCGAGCAGTTCGGCCAGGTGCCACGGGTTCGTGCCGACCGCCCGGGCCAGCTCGTTCTCGGTCCGCGGCCCACCCTCGAGCGCGCTCAGCAGCGCGAGCTCGATCGCACCGTCGTCCTGCTCCACCCCGGCCTCCCCAGCCCGCCGACCGGCAGTAGTCTCCCACCCACCACCGGTCACCAACCCTCAGTTGCAGCAAGCTGCAGAACTCAGCCGGCCACCAACCGCAGAATTCCCGCCGACGCGGTCGGTTGAAGCGTCGCCTCGACCCGGACGACCTGCGCCCGGACCGGCGCGAAGCTCGCGGTGCTGAGACAGTCCGGAGCCACCGGGTACGTCGCCTCGATCGGCCGCCAAATCTCCCTGTCCAGCCAGAGCACCCGCCACGACTGCGGCAACCGGCAGTCCCCCGCGTCGTCCACCCAGTAGACCGACACCGTCGACAGCTCCCGCGGCGTCCGCAGGTCGTACTGGATCCACTCGGTCGTCCCGCGCTGCTCACGCCAGGTGAAGCGCGGGATCGTGGCGTCGGCCGACGACGCCGGGACCCGGTCGTCGTTCACCGCCTCCAGCGAGTCGGCCTTGTGCACGTGCGACGCGGTGATCCGGGTGCGGTGGACCCAATCGATGCCCTCGGCATCGACCTGCGGGAACGCCGTGACCCGCAGCCGCGCGGCGCCCATCGGGATCAGCGCGATCTGCTCGACCGGCTCCGTACTCCGCGCGGGGCTCGGCTGGAGCAGCCCGACGACATCCTCGGTGTCGGTCTCCCACTGCGGGATGCGCTGCCCGGTCGTCGTGATCGCGAGCGGTACGCCGTCCTGCGTGAACGGGTCCTGGCCGGCTTCGCGGCGGACGAGCTCGAAGGTGGCGCCGGTCGGGAGCCCGTAGTTCCACGGCGACTCCGGGTGGACGGCGAGCTCGGGCCACTCGTCGGTGCCACCGATCCGCTCGTAGCGTTCGGCGATCGCGAGCGAGTAGGTGAGCGGGCCGCGGTCGACCGAGATCGAGTTCTGGTTGGCCGACCAGGTCCGGGTGGTGATCCGCATCGGGAGCTTCAGCGTCACCTGGTCACCGTCGGACCAGGTGCGGTCGAGCTTCACCCAGTTGCCCTCGGCCCGTTCACCGTTGACCTCGGCCCCTTCCGCCCAGCCGGGAATCCTCAGGTACAACGGAAACTCGACCGGATCGGCAGTCCCGACGGTGAACGTGATCGTGTCGTCGAAGGGATACTCGGTGTCCTGGGCAACAGTCACCGCGCGACCGTCCCCGACCGTCGCGGTCACTGTGCTCGCGGCGTACAGCGATGCGGCCAGCCCACCGTCGGTGGTGGCCAGCCAGAGCTCCTGCGCGTAGTACGGCCAGGCCATCCCGTAGTTGTGCGGGCAGCAGCGGTACTGGCGGACGCCGTACTTGAAGGCCTGCATCGGAAAGGGATTCTCGAACTGCCCGTGCTTCATCCGGTCGTCGAGCTGCACGCTGTTCGCGCACGTCATGTAGTGCAGCACCTGCTGCAACGGGTCGTAGGACGCCGGCAGCGCGTTGAACGCGAGCTCCTCGCAGCGATCGGCCCAGACCGTGTCGCCGGTGAACCGGGTGAGCATCTCGAAGCTGTGCATGAACTCGGCGATCCCGCACACCTCGAAACCCTGCCGCGGGTCGACGAAGCCCGGCCGCGGGTTCTCGTCCCCGGCGAAACCACCGCCGGGGAACTGCCCGTACTCCGCCATCACCGTCGCATAGTTCCGGTACGTCGCCGCGGCGTAGTCGCGGTCGGTGGCCAACAGCCCGTACTGCAACGGCTCCCGGAACCCCTGGGCCAGGTTCACGTTGTGCCAGTTCGGGATACCGGAGACGTAGTCGGCCGAGCCCGCGTGCATCTTGTGCACCAGGTCGAGCAGCCACGCGTCGCCGGTCCGGTTGTAGAGCCAGTACGCGCTGTCGATGTTGTCGCCCCAGCGGAACGCACCCCACGACCGGTTGAACACCTCCGGCGGCTGCGTGTTCTGGAACGCCAGGTACCGGGCCATGAACGGGATCACCCGCTCGTCGCCGGTGTACTCGAACCACGAGCGCAGCGCCCCGAGCAGCGGCATCCCCGGCCAGAAGTCCGGGCCGCCCTCGAGCGACGTCCGGAGCCGCTCCGGGCCGAACCAGCCATCGGCTGCCTGGGTCGCGAGGATCCCGTTGATCCACCGCTCGGTCCTCCTCAGTACGCCGGGGTCGCCGGTGACGTAGCCGAGGTCGCCGAAGCCGCGCAGCCAGTACGGCAGCTCCTCCCAGGCGTCCAGCGCCGGGTCGACCCAGCCGTTGGTCTCGTACACCAGGAAGTCCGAGATCTCGTCGTACCGGCCGCAGAGCCCCTTGACCTGCAGGTCGAGCTGCTGCGCCAGCCAGCCGCGCGGCACGATCGCGCCCGGCGGCAGCTTCTGGAACGGGACCGGCCGCAGCGGCTCTCGGTTCGGGACGTAGTGGCCACCGCGGGTGGCCGGGGGAAGGTCGGGCACGGGCTCGCCTTTCGCCGGATGACAACGTGAGACACCCCAGTCCTACCCCAGGTGCTCACCCGCTGACACTTCCGTGCGCTGAAATGGGTCGAAAGGTGCTGGACATGTACGGGGCATGACGCAGACACCGATCAGGCCCCGCCCCGGGCCAGTGAGCGAGGCAGCTGTGCACGACCCGCCGGGGGACAGCAGCCGCCGGGACCGGTTCGAGCAGGTCTTCGCCGCCCATCGGGAGGCGGTCCTCGGCTACCTGCTGCGGCGGACCGGCTCCAGCCACGACGCCGCCGACCTGCTCGCGGACACCTTCGTGGTGGTCTGGCGCCGCCTCGACGAGGTGCCCGGCGGGGAGCAGACCAAGCCCTGGCTGTACGGCGTCGCGCGGCGGGTGCTCGCCAACCACCGGCGCGGTGAAGGCCGGCGCAACGCGCTCGCCGACCGGCTGCGCGACGAGCTGGTCGACACCGCGACACCGGGCCCGGAGCCGCTCGACGGCGACTCGGCGACCGCGCAGGCGTTCCGGGCGCTGCCCGAGCCGGACCGGGAGCTGCTCAGGCTGGTCGCGTGGGAGGACCTGGACACCGCGCAGATCGCGACCGTGCTCGGCTGCTCGCGCAACGCCGTACGGATCAGGCTGCACCGGGCGCGCAAGCGCTTCACCAAGCTGCTCACAACCCGCCCACCGGTGACGGTGCGAGGAGAGGTATCCCATGAAGACATCTGACACCGACGCGGCGGTCCGCGCGCTCAAGCCCGGTACGACGCCGCAGGTGGGCGCCGAGACCTGGGACCACCTCGCGGACGCGATCTCTGCAACGGATGTGCACCCGCTGGCCCAGGACGGTGGTTCGGTCGCCGCCACGAACTGGAGGCGGATCACCCGCCCCGCCCGTCCCCGGCTCGCGCTGGCCGGCGCGTTCAGCCTGCTGATCGTCGGCGTCGTCGCGGCCACCGTCGTACGGACACCCGGGCAGGATCAGCCGCAGGCTCTGTCGTTCACCGACAGCGGCAACACCGTGATCGTCCGCGTGGTCGACCCGAACGCCGACCCGAAGCGCTACAACGCCGAGTTCAAGGCGATGGGTCTGAAGGTCAAGGTGAAGACCGTGCCGGTCAGCCCGCCGGGCGTCGGCAAGTTCATCACCTACGCGGTCCCGGTCGGTGGCGGCGAGGGCTTGCGGCTGCTCGATCCGGGCGAGAAGTGCAGCGGCACCCTGAACGCCGCCGACCCCGGCTGCCAGGACGGCGTCGAGGTACCGAAGAACCTGGACGGCTGGGCGGAGATCGAGTTCGGCCGGGCCGCGAAGAAGGGCGAGCTGTACCACCACTTCAGCAGCAACATCGACGACCCGGGCGAGGTGCTGGCCGGGGTGAAGTTCCGCGGCCTGACGATCGCGCAGGTCAGGCCGGTCCTGGCCGCGCACGGCTTGACGATCGAGAGCTACCACGCCGCCGGGACCCGCCCGGAGACCGGCCCGATCGACACCCCGCCAGACAGCTGGTTCGTGCACGACGCCACGTCGTACGTCGCCGGCGAGGTCCAGCTGGACGTCGCCGAGACCAAGTAACCCCGCGGCCCGTCGGTCCTACCCGGACCGGCGGGCTTGTCGCTTCGGCGCCGACGCCCAGCGCCAGCTGACCAGCACCCACGCGACCGCCGGCAGCGCGAAGATCGCCGCCGCGACCTCCTTGCCGAACACCAGGAACACCAGCCCGGTCAGGAAGAACGGCAGCGCCAGCCACACCGCACCCACGAACGCGGCCCACCGCCAGCGCCCCGGCTTCTTCGCGGGCGGCGAGTAGAACGACGGCGCCGGCAGCCCGCCGAACGCGACCAGCAGGTCCCCGTGCGTCACGGCCTCCTGCACCAGATCGACCCGCCGATGCAGCTCGTCCTCGTCCAGCCTCCCGATCGCGAACTGCTCAGCCAACTCGTCGAAACAGACCCGGCGCTCTTCGTCGGTCAACCGCACCGAAGCCAGCCGCCGCCGAGCCGCCACCACCCGAGCTTCCTGCCCGGCCGCAGCCGCCATCCCGGCCAGATTCCCCAACTGCTGCTGCCCCCGCTCCCAGGGCAGATCCGGCCGCCGTTCCCACTGCTTGTCAGCCATTTCACACTCCCCACTCGCGTCTTCAAGAGTGTGCCAGACGGGTGGTTACGCGAAGTCTGCTGCGACCAGCCGCTCGCGGACCCGGTCGAGCTGTTCGAAGGTCAGGCCGGCGGAGGTGAGGAAGCCGGGGACGTCGATCGAGCCGAGGAAGCCGACCAGGTCGGCGCAGGCCTGGGCGCAGTGCTGGTCGAGGGTCTGGTCGGGGAGCGGGCGGTCGTCGGCGCTCGCTGCATAGCTGCGGAGGGCCAGTTCGTAGTCGTCGAGGATGTCAGCGACCGGCGTACCGGCCAAGCTGAGGAGCATGGCCGTGATCATTCCGGTGCGGTCGCAGCCGGCTCGGCAGTGGATGACGATGCCGCCGGGTGCGGCGTCGGCGAGGCGGGCGAAGACCGCGGTGACCAGGCCGGGCCAGCGGTGCAGGACGGCGTTGTAGTACGCCGGGGTGTTCAGCCGCTCGCCCCACTCGGCCATGAAGGCGGCGTCGGACTGGTCCTCGACCGGGTGGTGGTGGACCTCGACGCCGGGGATGTCCCGTACGGCGAGCCGCTCGTCGGCGTTGCGGAGGTCGACGATCGTGCGGACCCCGGCCGCGAGCAGCGCGTCGCGGCCGGCCTCGGTCAGCGCGTCGGGGTGCGCGGAGCGGAACACCCGCCCGTACTGGATCGGGCCCCCGGTGGCCGGCAGGCCACCGAGGTCACGGGCGTTGACGGCGCCGTCCCAGACCAGTTCACGCTCGGCGTTGGAGGCACCGTCCCACGCGAGCTCGGCGGCGCCGCCCTCCCCCGCGAGCTCGCGCCCGGCGCCGCCCCACTCCGGTTCCGGCAAGAGGATCAGCCCAGCGCGGCCGGCAGCGTCGCGGTCCACGCGGCGTGCAGGTCGGTCAGCGCGATCTCGAACTGGTCCTGGACGTCCAGGGTGTCGCCGGTGATGACGCCGATCTTCGCGTGCGGGAAACGCCGCGCGGTGCACATGTCGGTGAACCGCACCTCCTCGGTCCGCGGTACGGCGACCACCGCACGCCCGGCCGACTCGGCGAACAGGAACAGGAACGGGTCCAGCCCGTCCGGCGCCCAGACCCGCGCGCCGACGCCGCCACGGATGGCGGACTCGACCAGCGTCTGCGCGACACCGCCGTCGCTGACGTCGTGCGCCGCGTCGATCAGCCCGTCGCGGGACGCGTTGATCAGGATGTCGGCGAGCTGCTGCTCGGCGGCCAGGTCGACGGCCGGCGGGCGGCCACCGAGGTGACCGTGCACGACGTGCGCCCACTCGGAGCCGGACAGCTCCTCCTCGGTCTCGCCGAGCAGGTAGAGCTGGTGGCCCTCCATCTCGGCGGTGAAGCCGATCGGCGTACGGCGGGTGACGTCGTCGATGACCCCCAGGACGCCGACCACCGGCGTCGGCAGGATCGGGGTCTCACCGGTCTGGTTGTAGAACGACACGTTGCCGCCGGTGACCGGGATGCCGAGCTCGACGCAGCCGTCGACCAGCCCGCGGATCGCCTCGGAGAACTGCCACATCACGGCCGGGTCCTCGGGCGAGCCGAAGTTCAGGCAGTCGGTGACCGCGGCCGGGCGGGCGCCGGTGGTGGCGACGTTGCGGTACGACTCGGCCAGCGCCAGCTTGGCGCCGGTGTACGGGTCGAGCTTGGCGAAGCGGCCGTTGCAGTCGGTGGAGACCGCGACGCCCAGGCCGCTGGTCTCGTCGACCCGGATCATGCCGCTGTCCTCGGGCTGCGCGAGCACCGAGTTGCCGAGCACGTAGCGGTCGTACTGGTCGGTCACCCAGGACTTGTCGCACAGGTTCGGCGAGGCGATCAGCTTGAGCAGGGTGTCCCGCAGCTCCTCGCCGGTGATTGCCCGCGGCAACTTCTCGGCGCCGTCGGCCTGCAGCTCGTCCTGCCAGGACGGGCGCTCGTACGGGCGCTCGTAGACCGGGCCGTCGTGGGCGACGGTCCGCGGCGGGACGTCGACGACGCGCTCGCCGTGCCAGTCGATCTGCAGCAGCCCGGTGTCGGTGACCTCACCGATCACGTCGGCCTGAACGTCCCACTTGGCGCAGATCTCCAGGAAGCGCTCGACGTTGGCGGGCGTGACGACCGCCATCATCCGCTCCTGCGACTCGCTCATCAGGATCTCTTCGGGCGCCAGCGACGCGTCGCGCAGCGGCACCTTGTCCAGCGAGACGTGCATGCCGCCGTCGCCCGCGCTGGCCAGCTCCGAGGTCGCGCAGGACAGTCCGGCGCCGCCGAGGTCCTGGATGCCCTCGACGATCCGGGCCGCGAACAGCTCCAGCGTGCACTCGATCAGCAGCTTCTCCATGAACGGGTCGCCGACCTGCACCGCGGGGCGCTTGGTCGGGCCGCCGTCGGCGAAGGTCTCCGACGCGAGCACCGAGACGCCGCCGATGCCGTCGCCGCCGGTCTTCGCGCCGTACAGGATGATCTGGTTGCCGATCCCGGTCGCGTTGGCGAGGTGCAGGTCCTCGTGCTTCATCACGCCGACGCAGAGCGCGTTGACCAGCGGGTTGCCCAGGTACGTCGAGTCGAAGACGACCTCGCCGCCGATGTTCGGCAGGCCGAGGCTGTTGCCGTAGCCGCCGACGCCGGAGACGATGCCGGGCAGCACGCGCTTGGTGTCCGGCGCGTCCAGCGGGCCGAAGCGCAGCGGGTCCATCACCGCGACCGGGCGGGCGCCCATCGCCAGGATGTCGCGGACGATGCCGCCGACACCGGTCGCGGCGCCCTGGTACGGCTCGACGTACGACGGGTGGTTGTGCGACTCGACCTTGAAGGTGACCGCGTAGCCCTCACCGATGTCGATCACGCCGGCGTTCTCGCCGATGCCCGCGAGCATCTTGCCCGCCGGGGTCTCCTGCGGGATATCGCCGAACTTCTTCAGGTGCACCTTCGACGACTTGTACGAGCAGTGCTCGCTCCACATCACCGAGTACATCGCCAGCTCGCAGCTGGTCGGGCGCCGGCCGAGGATGTCCCGGATCCGCTGGTACTCGTCCGGCTTGAGGCCGAGCTCCGCCCACGGCTGCTCGACGTCCGGCGTACTGGTCGCGTTGCTCACGGTGTCGGTGGACACGATTCTTCAATGCTCCTGAACTAGGTGGGACTCGGGAGAAACGGTAGCTGGCTTCGGCGCGGCGACCAGGTGGGCCACCAGCAGCGGGACGGCGAAGCCGGTCATGATCGCGGGCAGGGCGACGCCCGCGTCGTTCAGCAGCATGCCGACCAGACCACAGGTCGACAGCGCGAGCAGGGTGGGCCGGATCATCGCCCGGCTGGGGTAGAACTCCCGGTACGACGCCGACGGCACCCGGTCGGGCAGCACGGTGGCCAGCATCGCGAGGATCACCGCGACCAGCATCGCCCAGCCGGCCGGGCCGGAGAAGAACGCGACCGCCATCTCCAGCTTGCGGATCAGCACGTCGGCGACGTCACCGTCGAGCAGCCGGGCCACGAACGCCCCGAAGTGGCTGCGCTGGTCCTCGGGCCGCAGGTAGTCCAGGAACGCCACCGCCGACACCGCCAGTACGCCGGCCACGCCGATGCCGATCAGAGCGCGCAGCGTGATTCCGCCACGCCAGGTCAGCCATGCCATCAGCAGGACGGCCGGCGTCAGCGCGATGATGCCGCCGAAGTCCGTCCCCCAGCCGGGTTTGCCGTCGACGACGATCGCGGCGCCGCCGATCGCGAGCACGGCCAGCGCGGCCTGGACGCGGCTGCGGTCGATCAGCTTCTGCGCGGCCACCCCGGCGACCACGAGCGCGGCGACCGCCAGCGTCGCGAACGTCGAGTTGCCGAAACCGTAGAACCGGCCGCCGATCACCGGACCGTCGGCGAACATGCTGCCGAACTGCAGCGGCGTCCCGAGGACACCGTCGACCAGGAGGATCAGGTACGCCGCCAGCGCGATCCCGACGTACGCGTTGCGGCCGAGCAGCAGCTTGGCGGCGGCCGCGAAGCCCGCGCTGATCGCGATCACCACGGCGTACAGGGACAGGCCGGGCGACGGCCAGCGCCACCAGAGCGTGACCGTGGACAGGAAGACCGCGATGAAGAAGCCGCCCTGGGTGAGCAGCGCGAACGAGAACGCGCTGCGCGAACGCTTGCTGCGGGTGAACCAGAACCAGGCCAGCGCGATCAGCTCGGCCGCGAGGATCGTCATCGCGACGGCGACCAGGATCGGCCGCGGCTGGTCGAAGCGCTCGTTGGTGTCCATCCGCTCGTCGATCACCGCGGCCGCATCGGTGTGTACGTCGCCGGAGGCGCGGATCTCGTTGCCGTCGAGCGGGCCGGCCTTCTCCTCGCCTGCCGGGTCGATCGACTTGGCCTCGCCGCGCAGGATCGTCGCGGTCAGGTCGGTCAGCTGGATCAGGCCGGGGCGGCGGGTCGAGTCACTGGTCAGCCAGCGGGTGCCGTCGTCCGGTGGCAGCTGCAGCACCGGGAGGGTCTCCTGGTGCGCCCACTCGATCTCCTGGCTGATGCCGGCCAGGACCACCCAGCCGTCGGCCGCGCGGGCCTGGGCGACCAGGTCGGCGACCTTCTTGCGGGCCTCCGCGCGGCCCTCGCGGATCGGCATCGCGCCGGCGTCGACGACCGCGTCACCGCAGGCGCTGCTCGCCAGCTTGGTCGCGTCGAAGGTGGGCTGCCAGTTGCCGACCGTGCCGTCGGTGCGCGCGACGGCGAGCGCGGCGCCCTGGCCGAAGCCGCAGACGTTCGCCCGGCTCTCGCCGAGGCGGCCCAGCGGTGCGCCGGTGTGGTGCTCGGCCTGGCGGTCGACGTACGTCTGCCAGCCCTGCACCCTGCCGCCGGCGACCTCCGGGAGGTCACCGCAGGACGCGTCGGGGACGCTCCCCCAGGCGCGGCTCCCGGCGCTCAGCGTCAGCCAGCCGTCCACCGGGCAGGTGTGCGGGCCGGCGGTCTTCACCGAGATCGACCCGACGTTCGACTGGTTCACCAGCGCGGTCAGCTCGGGCGAGGCTTTCACGTCGTTCCAGGTCAGACCCGGTACGCCGATGACCACCACCTTCGCGGCCAACTCTTCCCGCGCCTGCGGCGCGGGAAGAGTGGAGGGAAGGGAGGGCCCGGTCGCCCCGACGGCAAGCGGCTGCGCCGCTGCCGGGACGGTGGCGAGGGTTGCGACCGCCGCGGCCAGGAACAGGGTGCGGGCAGAAGTGCGCCGCACCCGGGAGAGCTTCATCAGGAGGCGACGACGGCTTTCAGGACCGAGGTGAAGAAGCCGAGGCCGTCGGTGCTCGGGCCGGTCAGGGTCTCGACGCAGTGCTCGGGGTGCGGCATCAGGCCGACCACGTTGCCGCGCTCGTTGGTGATGCCGGCGATGTCGCGGTACGAGCCGTTCGGGTTGCCCAGGTAGCGGGCGACCACCCGGCCCTCGCCCTCGAGCCGGTCCAGGGTGGCCTCGTCGGCGACGAAGGAGCCGTCCTGGTTCTTCAGCACGATGGTGATCTCGTGGTTCGCGTCGTAGTCGCTGGTCCACGCGGTCCGGTTGTTCTCGATCCGCAGGCCCTGGTCCTTGCAGATGAACTTGCGGTGGTGGTTCTTGATCAGCGCGCCGGGCAGCAGGTGCGACTCGCAGAGCACCTGGAAGCCGTTGCAGATGCCGAGCACCGGCATCCCCTGGCCGGCCTTCTCGATGATCGTGTCCATCACCGGCGCGAACCGGGAGATGGCACCGGCGCGCAGGTAGTCGCCGTACGAGAAGCCGCCGGGCAGGACCACCGCGTCGACCCCGTGCAGGTCGGCGTCGCCGTGCCACAGCGCGACCGCCTCGGCCCCGGCGACCGCGGCCGCGCGGCGCGCGTCCACGTCGTCCAGCGAGCCGGGGAAGGTGACGACCCCGATCTTCATCGGTCGCCCTCGACGTGCAGCGTGTAGTCCTCGATCACCGGGTTGGCCAGCAGGGTGTCCGCGGCCTTCCGGATCTCCGCGACCCGCTCCTCGGTCGCCTCGCCCTCGAGGGTGATCTCGAAGCGCTTGCCCTGACGCACGTCGGCCACGCCGTCGAAGCCGAGCCGGCCGAACGCGCCGTGCACCGCCTTGCCCTGCGGGTCGAGGATCTCGGGCTTGAGCATGACGTCGACGACAACGCGAGCCACTGACTACTCCTGGTTTCGATCCGGGGTGACGCCCGAATCCTACCGACCGGAGCCCAGAACCCAGCATCCGGCAGGCGTACGGCGGACTATTCACTCAGTACATACACGGAGTGTATAGTCGAGCGCATGGCGACCGCGGAGCTGGTTCTGGGACTGCTGTCCCACGCCCCGGCGCACGGGTACGACGTCAAGCGCGGCCACGACGCGTGGTTCCCCGACGGCCGGCCGCTGGCCTTCGGGCAGGTCTACACGACGCTGGCCCGGCTGGAGCGCGACGGTCTGGTCGAGATGGTCGAGAAGACCTCCGGCGGCGGCCCGGACCGGACCGTCTACGCGATCACCGAGAAGGGCCGCAAGCACCTCGACGACTGGCTCGCCGACCCGGTCCCGCCCGCCTGGGGCACGGCCGACGAGATGATCCGCAAGCTGGTCACCGCGCTGCGCACCGGCGGCGACGCGACCACGTTCCTGGCCCGGCAGCGGGCCGGTCACCTGCGCCGGATCCGCGAGTTGCAGGAACTGACACCGGCCCAGGACGACCCGACGACCAACCTGGTGCGTTCCTACCTCGTCACACATCTCGACGCCGACCTGCGCTGGCTCGACCAGGCGCTGGAGCGACTCACCGACGACAAGGAGGCCAGCCGATGACGCCCCCACCGGCCCTTCAGCTCACCGACCTCGAGTACGCGTACCGCCGGAACGTGGCGCTGCGCGGAGTGAGTGTCACCGTCGGCCCCGGCGAGGTGGTCGCCGTGACCGGCGCCAGCGGCTGCGGGAAGTCCACGCTGCTGCACTGCGCGGCCGGCATCCTCCGGCCGGACTCCGGGTCCGTCCAGGTCGCCGGCCAGGACCTGTCCATGCTGGCCGAGCAGGACCGGTCCGCACTGCGCCGTACGAGCATCGGCATCGTGCTGCAGTTCGGCCAGCTCGTGCCTGACCTGTCGCTGGCCGACAACGTGGCGCTGCCGCTGCTGCTCGGCGGAGCCCGGCGGGAGACTGCCCGGGCCGCCGCGGTCGAGTGGCTCGGCCGGGTGGGGATCGCCGACGAGGCGGACGCCGTACCGGCTCAGCTGTCCGGCGGGCAGACCCAGCGGGCAGCGATCGCCCGGGCGCTGATCACCGACCCCTCCGTCGTACTGGCGGACGAGCCGACGGGCAGTGTGGACAGCCAGGCCGGTCAGGACCTGCTCAAGGTGCTGCTGCAGTCCACCCGGGATCGCGGCGCCGCGCTGGTGATGGTCACCCACGACAACCTGCTGGCCGCCTCCGCCGACCGGGAGATCCGGCTCCGCGACGGCAAGATCCAGCACGAGGTGACCCTGCGATGAGCCTCCCGCTGAGCACCACCCTCCACCTGGCCAGGACCCGTACGCCGGCCGACCGCAGCCGCGTCCGGCTGGCCACCGTGGCCCTGGCGTTCAGCGGCGCCCTGGTCCTCAACGCGATCCACGTGATGGGGATGGGCCCCGGCGACCTCGACAGCGGCGTCTACAGCAACTACATCGCCGAGGTCGGCCTCCGCTCCGGGCTCGGCGCCATCCTGATCGTGCTCGCCGTCCTGTCCGGCGGCCTGGCCACCCAGGCGCTCCGGATCGGCACCGCCGCGCGGGAGCAGCGGATGAGCGCGCTACAGCTCGCCGGCGCCTCCAGGTCCCAGGTACGCCGCCTGTCGATGGCCGACGCCGGTCTGGTCGGCCTGGCCGCCGGCCTGCTGGCCGGGCCGCTGTACGTGCTGCTCACCGGCGTCTTCAGCCAGCTGCCCCGGATGGCCAGGCTCTTTCCGGGCGTCGGCGCGTGGGACTTCCTGGCCTGGCTCTTCATCGTCGGGCTGCTCACGCTGGGCGGCGTACTGATCGGCTTCGTCCTGCACCGGAGCCGGCCCTCGTCGGCAGCGCCGCGGTCCGCACGGGGCTGGCTGGTGATCGGCCTGGCGCTCCTGGGCGCAGGAGGCGGTCTCAGCGAGATGATCGGCTACTTCGGCGCGGCGATCACGATCGTCGGGCTGGGAATCCTCTGGTGGGCCGGCGCTGCCGCCGTCAGCCGGGCCGTCGGCCGCCGCCTGATGCGGTCGGGCGACCCGGTCAGGCTGCTCACCGGCGCTCGCCTGGTCGCGGACGCCCGGCCCGCTGCCCGGATGGCCACGCTGCTGTTCTGCTGCGGCTTTCTGCTCGGGGCGCTGGCGAACTCGCTGCGCGCGGTGATGTACGACCGGCCGGAGTGGTACGACCAGCAGTTCTACATCACCGGGTTCGGCCTGAGCATGCTCGGCGTGCTGCTGATCGCGGTCATCGCCCTGGCGGCCTTCACCGTCGGGATGGCGGACCAGCTGGTCAGCCAGCGCCGCCAGCTCGCCTCGCTGACCGCCCTCGGTGTCGACAACCGACTGCTGCGCCGGGTCATCCACCGCGAGCTGGTGACGACGGCCGGACCGACGCTGTGCGCGGGGCTGGCTGCGGGTGGCCTGATCGGCCTGGCCCAGCTGATCGGTAACCCGAACGACGACAGCGGTCCGGTCAGCTCCAGACTGTTCGTCGTACTGGCGTTGCTCGTCGCCGGCTGGGCAGTCGCCACGGCCGGTGCCGCGCTCGCCGGTTTCCTGCTGCGCAACCAGCTACGGGACGCACTCGATCCCGAGAATCTGAGGGCCGCTTGATGAGCACCACCCAGATCCCCCGGCCGGCCTCGGTCGAGCTCCTGCTCGGTCTGCCGAACCAGATCACGCTGGTCCGCACCCTGGTCGCGATGACGGTGGCGACGATCGCCTTCGTCACCGGCGACTTCGGCTGGCTGGTGGCCGGCTACCTGACCTACTGGCTGGGTGACTCGCTCGACGGCGGTGTCGCGCGGTACCTGAAGCAGGAGACGGTCGTCGGTGCGGTCTTCGACATCGTCTGCGACCGGGCCAGCTCGTTCCTGCTGGCCGCGGCGTTCATGACGACCTACCCCGACACGGTCGGGCCGCTGGCCATCTACCTGGTCCAGTTCGGTGTGCTGGACACGATGCTGTCGCTGTCCTTCCTGCTCTGGAAGGAGACGCTGAGCCCGAACTACTTCTACAAGGTCGACCAGCCGATCTACGTCTGGAACTGGTCGAAACCGGCCAAGGCGGTGAACACCGGCGCGGTCGTGGTCTCGCTGGTGATCGACCACCTGCTGCACGTGCCCTGGCTGCCGTACTGCGTCGCGGCCGCGGCCGCCGCGGTCAAGATCGCCTCGCTCACCCGGCTGGTCGGGATCCTGCGCGGCCGGCGCGACGCCGTACCGGCGGTGCGATGACCACTGTCAAGCACCCTGGGACCCCGGTGGGGTGGGTCCCTGGTTCGTCCCCGGTGTGGAGCTGGGTCCCGTGACGGCCCTGCTGAGTGCGCATAGCCTCGGAGTCATGTGGGTGTGGCAACTGGTGCTGGCGATCGGCTTCGGGATCGGGTCCGCCGTCGTCCCGGTGCTGAACGCCGAGGCGTACGTGCTGGGCGTCGGGGTGTCCGGCGCGCTGAACCCTGTCGTCGCGGCGGTCGGCGTCTCGATCGGGCAGACGATCGGCAAGGTCGCGATGTTCCTGGCCGTCCGGCACCGGCCGGGCTACACCGGGCGGAAGAAGTCGAAGGAGCCCAAGGCCGTCGACCTGGACACCCGCTGGGGGCGGTTCGTGCAGTGGAACCGCGATCTCAGCAAGCGGCTGCTGGACGCGCTGAGCGACCGCAGGTGGGGCGTCCCGGTGACGTTGCTCAGCGCATCGGTCGGCGTCCCTCCGCTGTACGGCGTCGCGCTGATCGCGGGCGCGAGCCGGATGGGCGTGGTCACGTTCGCGCTGTCGGTCCTGACCGGGCGGGCGGCGCGGTTCGTGCTGCTGGCTCTCGGCGTCGGCTTGTTCTGACGCCGAGAGCCCGGCGGTGGATCAGGCGCAGCGGTAGCTCGCGGCAACCTTCGGGTCGCCGTGCCCGGCGTACCGGGGCAGCTTCGGGTAGGCGCAGAGGTCGCGCCCGGTGCTGCCGTCAGCCGTTGCCGCGGGCAACGTGGTCGGGGCCTTGCCGTGCTCGACCCACTGGACCAGCGAGGCGAGCGGGTCGGTCGGCGCCGGTCCGGCACCCGGGCCGCAGTGGACGGCGCCCGGCGCGAGGAAGAGCCGGTAGAAGCTGTCGACGTTGCCGCCGACCGTCCGCTCGACGCGCTTGCGGTAGTCGACCGAGCCCTGCGCTGTGATCAGCTGGTCGTCGAGCCCGTGCCAGGCGAGCAGCTTGCCGCCCGACTTCTTGTACGCCGACAGATCCGGGTCGTCGGTCCCGATCACGGCGTTGTAGCGCAGCTCCGACTGCAGGAACAGCTTGACGAAGTCGGCGTACCGCACGGTCTTGGTGTCGAAGCCCGGGTTCTGCTTCAGGAAGTACTTGACCCAGGCGTCGCCGACGACGAACGGCGCACCGAGCGGCGCGGCCGGCTGGTCGGGCGGGGTCGGCAGCAGCCCGGCGAACGTCGTACCGCGGGTCAGGCCGTACCAGAGACCCTTCGGGCCCTCCCAGATCCGGCGCACGATCCGGGCGTCGGCGGCGGTGATCGTCACCTGCTCGCCGTAGCACTCCACCTTCTGGCCGATCAGGCTTTCCGGCCCCCACGTGCACTTGGACGGCTCGGCGATGACGCCGTCACGAACGCCGTCCTTGGTGTCGCAGGCCTTGATCGCGGCGGCGTTGAACGCCTCCAGCTCGCAGCTGGTCGGCGCGTGCTTCTCCTGGTTGACGACAACCGCAGGCCAGACCGCCGAGGGCGCCCAGCGGCCCCAGTTGATCGCGGCCGAGGCAGCGAGGATGCCGTCGAAGTCGCCGGGGTAGCGCTGCGCCTCCGAGTAGCCCTGGCGGCCGCCGGTCGAGCAGCCGTTCCAGTACGCATAGTTGGCCGCGCGGCCGTAGTACGCCTTGGTGACGGCCTTGCCGACGACGGCGAGCTCGTGCGGCGAGCGGTACGCGAAGTTCTTCAGCAGCGTCTGGTCGACCTTGCCCTGCGCGGTCAGCGCCCAGGCCGGGTCGATCGGCGACGGGCCGACACCGGCGTCCGTGGTCGCGGCGGCGTACCCGGCCTTGACCGCCTTCACCGAGGCGTCACCGATCACGTCACCGGCGGCGTACGCGCTGCCGCCGAGCGCCTGGAAGCGCTGATTCCACCCCTGCTCGGGCAGCAGCGTCGTCACCTTCACGTGGTCGCTGCCGTGCGTCAGCGTCACCGTGACCTCGCAGTACGCCGGTACGCCGTCCACCGGCGGCGTCGGCGGGAACGGCGGGTTCGACGGGAACGTCACCGTGCCGCCGGGCTTGGCCACGGCCACCACCGACTCCACCCGGGCGCCGGCCGGCGGCTGCACCGCGACCGGCGTACAGGTGGTTGCTGCGGGTGCGGCCGGGGCCGCTGAACTGGCCGGCACCAGCACCGACACCGGCACCACCCCCGCCGCCAGAATCATCACTAGTCGTCTCATGGCCCCGATCGAAACAAGGCCGCGGGTGGGGAAACAGGGACGAGTTGTCCCGTGATCCAGGCCACACCCACCGACTCGACGTCACCTGTTGAACCGGTTACTCTGATCCTCGTGGACCGGTCCGTGCTCGCCGACTTCCTGCGCAGCCGTCGCGAGGCGCTGCAGCCGGAGGACGTCGGGCTGCCGCGGGCCCACCGCCGGCGGCGCGCGACCGGGCTGCGCCGCGAGGAGGTCGCCGCGCTGGCCGGGATGTCGACCGACTACTACAGCCGGATCGAGCAGCAGCGCGGGCCGCACCCGTCGGAGCAGCTGCTCGCGGCGATCGCGACCGGGCTGCGACTGACCCAGCCCGAGCGTGACCACCTCTACCGGATCGCGGGCTACGCGGCGCCGCTGGAGGTCGCGGATCACGGCCGACTGTCGCCCGGCGTACGGCGGGTGTTCGAGCAGCTCGACAGCTCACCGGCCGAGGTGGTCAACCACCTGACCGAGAAGATCGTGCAGAACCGGCTGTCGAGCATCCTGTTCGGCGACCAGACCCGGTACGCCGGGTTGCGGCGGGCGATGGCGTACCGCTGGTTCACCGACCCTTGTGCCGAGCGGGCACCGTTCCCGGCCGAGGACCACGCGCGGCACTCGCGCACGATCGTGGCGCACCTGCTGCTGGCGCACACGCAGAACAGGTCCGAGCCGCGCCTGGCCGCGCTGATCGGATCGTTGCTGCACACCAGCGCCGAGTTCACCGAGCTCTGGCACGAGCACCCGGTGACCGAGAACGACCCGGAGCCGCTGCTGGTCCGGCACGCGGAGGTGGGCGACGTCCACCTCTACCGCGAGACGCTGCACAGCCCGGACCGCACCCAGCACCTGATCGTCTACACCACCGAGCCCGGCAGCGAGAGCGAGGAGAAGCTGCGCTTCCTCTCCGTCCTGCGGTACGAACTGATCTAGAACTTGCGGCCGGTCAGGCGCTCGTAGGCGTCGACGTACGCCGAACGCGTGCGCTCGATGACCTCGTCCGACAGCGGCGGCGGCGCCTCGCCCGAGTGCCGGTCCCAGCCGGACTCGAACTGCAGCCAGTCCCGCACGATCTGCTTGTCGTACGACGGCTGCTGCTGACCCGGCGCCCACTGGTCGGCCGGCCAGAACCGGCTCGAGTCCGGCGTCAGGACCTCGTCGGCGAGCACGATCGTGCCGTCCGCGCGGGCACCGAACTCGAACTTGGTGTCGGCCAGGATGATGCCCTGGCGCTCGGCCATCGCGTGCGCCTGGCCGTAGATCTCCAGCGTCAGGTCGCGCAGCCGGCCGGCGATGTCGGCGCCGACCGTCGCCACCACCGCGTCGTACGAGACGTTCTCGTCGTGCTCACCGAGCTCGGCCTTGGTGGCCGGGGTGAAGATCGGCTCCTCCAGGCGGGAGCCCTCGACCAGGCCCGCGCTCAGCGGGATGCCGCAGACCTCGCCGGTGGCGTTGTAGTCGAGCAGCCCGGAGCCGCTCAGGTACCCGCGGGCGACGCACTCGACCGGGAACATGTCGAGCTTCTCGCAGACCACCGCACGCCCCGCGACCTCGGCCGGTACGTCGGTCGAGACGATGTGATTCGGCACCCCGAGCTGCTCGAACCACCACAGGCTCATCGCGGTGAGCACCTTGCCCTTGTCCGGGATCGGCGTCTCCAGGATCCAGTCGAACGCGCTCATCCGGTCGCTCGCGACCATCAGCAGGTGGCCGGACTCGAGCTCGTACAGGTCACGCACCTTGCCCGAGTGCAGGTGCTTGGCGCCGGGGATCTCAACAGCCTGCGGAAGTGTGGTCACATCGAGGATTCTCCCACTGCCCGCTTCCGGGCCCGCACCCCGGCCAGTTTGCCGCCCAGGGTGATCGCGCCGTCGCGGATCCCGCAGAGCAGGCCGCTGTCGAGCTGGCCCACCCGGCCGATCGCGCGGGAGACGCGCACGAGCTTGGTCGCGGCGGGGCGCCGCTCGGCGTCGTAGGCCGCAAAATTCTTCAAGTGTTTGGGGAGAGCGGCGACATCTTCGATCGCCGTACAGGCTCCTCGGCCGAGGTTCGGTGTCATCGCATGTGCGGCATCCCCGAGCAGCACGACATTGCCTCGTACGAACGGAACGAGCGGCAACCGCAGGTCGTAGATGTCGTTCTGCAACACCTCATTTGTTGCCTCTAGCAACTTAGGAATCGGGTCGTGCCAACTCCCGAAGCCCGCCCAGACATCCGCCCCCACCACGCCTGCCGGACGATTCTCCGTCGCGTACCAGTAGTACCGCCCGTCGATCAGCCGCGCGAACCCGAACCGCCGGCCCCGCCCCCAGGTCTCCCCACCGCCGTCGTCGACCTCGACGTCGGCGATCCCCCGGTACGCCGCGTAGCCCGAGTACCGCGGACCGCCGTACGACGGATACAGCGCACTTCGCACGACGCTCCTCAGCCCATCGGCCGCCACGATCAGATCGGCCCGGAACTCCTCATCCCCCGCCCGCACAGCCCCGTCGACGACCCCATCGACCGTCACGCCCGTCCGCACACTCACCCCGTCGCCGAACTTGCCGGTGATCAACTCGTGCAGCCGCGCCCGGTGGATCATCACCGGCACCTCCACCCCGAGCGCCTCGGCCCGCAGCACCCACCGCCCGTCCGGCCGCCGCATCCCCGCCGGCGCCGACTCCACCGCCGCCTTCTCGACCCCCTCGACCCCGAGCTCCTCCAGCGCCTTCACCGCCGACGGCCACACCGAGATCCCGGCTCCCACCTCGCCCAGCTCCGCCGCCCGCTCCAGCACCGTCACCCGCAGACCCGCCCGCTCCAGCCCGAGCGCGGCCGCCACCCCGCCGATCCCCGCCCCCACCACAATCGCTGTCCTCATGTTTCGGACTCTACATCTGTAGAGTTTGTTTGGATAGAGTGTGCGCGTGCCCTCCACCCCACCCCGCGGCGACGACCGCCGGGCCGCCATCGCCGACGCCGCCATCCACTTGGTCGCCACCCGAGGCCTGCGCGGACTCACCCACCGGGCGGTCGACACCGAGGCGGGCTTGCCACCCGGGTCGACGTCGTACTACCTGCGCACCCGGGACGCGCTGCTCACCGCATGCGTGAGCCGGATGCTCGAACGCGACCTCGCCGCTCAACCGCCGGCCGGCCAGGCGGGCGCGGCACCGGCCAGCTCCGCCGGCCCGGCCGGCGAGCAGGTCGCGGGGCTGCTGACCCAGATGATGCTGGGCCTGGTCCGAGATCGCTCCGAGGACCAGCTCGCGCGCTACGAGCTCTCCCTCGAAGCCAGCCGGCGGCCGGAGCTCCTCGACGCGATCACCCAGGGCGGCCGCGTCCTGCGCGAGCACCTCGCGGGCATCCTCGGCGGGCTCGGCATCCGCGAGCCCGAGCAGGCGGCCTGGCCGTGCGCGGCGATGCTCGACGGCCTGCTCTGGGACCGCGTCGCAGGCGCCGGTCGGACCCTCGCGGACGACGCCTGGGAGCTCTCTGTACGCCGTGCGGTCGCCGCCCTGCTCGCCGGCTTCAGCACGGACTGACGGACGACATGCGCAGGTCTGCGAAGCCAACACTTCGTCTCTGACCTGGGAGTCACCACCACTTTCCGCCTGTGGGGGTCCCGGTGTCAGCCGAAGACGCTGGTCCGGGCGCGGCGCGATCCCGCGGCCGCTGGCTACAACCGATCGGTGAGGACGACGAACGTGAAATAGGCGCTGCCTATCACCACGCCGAGATGGCCGAGCAAGGACAGGCCGGCGCCGGATCCCCACGCGTCGGCGGCCTTGTCCTCGGAGTGTCGTCCGCCGCTGGGCAGCCAGCGGGCCAGCAGCAACAACCCGATCAGTGCCAGCAACCACCAGCCGGCCAGCGCGCCGAGGGCGATCACGCGACGCGTGGTGACCAGGGCAACGACCCAGGCGATCAGGGTGAGCACGCCGACGACCGTGTGCAGCCGCAGCAGCGCCGCCGAGTAGCCCGCGACGCCGCTGGAGCGGTTCTGCTCGCCCGCGCTCTCACCACCGAGCCGGATCCGCGTCAGCAGTACGACGACAGCGCCCAGACCGGTCAGGAACCAGGTGACGTTCGACCATTCCACGAATCGATCCTTACCCCACCTGACGCCGTACGGAACACCAGGCGTGTCGGGATTCGCATTCAGGCTCCGTTGCTGGTCAAGTCGTACACGGTGGTGCTGCCGATGGTCTGGGCCTCGAAGTTCTGCTCGACCCAGGTGGAGATCTCGCTGGAGGTCCCACCGCGGCCGCCGAAGCCTCCGCCACCGCTTCCGACGAAGTAGTGGACCTTGCCCTGGGCAACCAATTCCTGGAACTCGGCGAGCGACGGCGCCGGGTCGGTCCCGTTGAAGCCGCCGATCGCCATCACCGGGACCTCCGCGGCGATCTGAACCGGCGCGGCACCGTTCGCGGTGACAGCGGCCGCGGCCCAGGTGTAGCCCTCGGCGCCCTGCTGCAGGAAGGTGATCAGCTCGCTGGAGACTCCGCTGGTGCCACCGCCTCCGAGGAAGCCACCCGCGCCGCCCCCGCCTCGGGCCGTTCCACCGCCCGGCCCGCCGGTCGCTCCTCCAGGCTGCCCGGCGGAGGGTGCTCCGGGCTGCCCGCCGGTTGCTGCACCGGGCTGCCCGCCCATTCCCCCGCCACGCGGACCGCCCATCCCTCCACCAGGCGGTCCTCCCATTCGGCCACCGAAGCCTGCAGTGCTAGCCGGCCCCGCCGAAGGCAGGGCCCCCGCGTGCGCCTCACTGATCGTCGTCACCGAGTACGCCGTCGGCCCGGCCAACGCCGTCAGAACCAGCAACACCCCCGCGACGGCCCCGCTCCGCTGCACCCTCAGCTCCGGCAGCACCAGTACGGCGCCCGCCGCCGCCACCCCACCAAGCAGCACCAGCCACCGCAACCACGGCAGGTAGTCCGAAGACGCCGACAGCAACGAGTAGCTCCACCCCGCCGTCAGCAACACCCCACCAGCGAGCACCGCCCGCGGCAGCCACGCCGACCGTCGCCGCCACAGCACCATCGCCGCCGCCCCGACCAGCGCCGCGATCGCCGGCGCGAGCGCGACCATGTAGTAGCTGTGGATGATCCCCTGCATGTAGCTGAACACCAGCCCGGTCACCACCAGCCAGCCGCCCCACAGGATCGCGAACGCCCGCGTCCGGTCGGTCCGCGCCGAGCGCCCGGCCGCGACCACCAGCACCACCGTCGCAATCAGTGCCGCAGGCAACAACCACGCGATCTGCCCGGCGAACTCGCCACCGAACAACCGCTGCAGGCCCGTCGCCCCACCCCAGCCGGGGTTCCCGATCCCGCCGCCGACCGATCCGGCCTCGTCGCCGGTCAGCCGGCCGAGCCCGTTGTAGCCCAGCGTCAGTTCGAGAATGCTGTTCGTCTGCGACCCACCGACGTACGGGCGGGCGGATGCGGGCAGCAGCTCGACGATCGCGATCCACCAGCCGGCCCCGGCGATCATCGTGCCGAGGGCAACGAAGCTGTGGGCGATCCGCTTCCCCAGCGCGGGCCGCCCGGCGACCAGGTACGCCAGCCCGAACGCGGGCAGCACCAGAAAGGCCTGCAGCATCTTCGTCAGGAACCCGAACCCGACCAGCAATCCGGCCAGCGCCATCCACCGCCCGGCGTACCGGACGGAGTCGATCGCCCGAGTCACCGCCCATGCCCCCGCGACGAGCAACAGCACCAGCAACGCATCCGGGTTGTTGAACCGGAACATCAGCACCGCGACCGGCGTCAGCGCGAGGATCGCGCCCGCCAGCAGCGCGGCGTACGGCGAGAACCAGCGGCGCACCGCCGCGTAGACCAGCCCGACGCTCGCGACGCCCATCAGCGCCTGTGGGATCAGCATGCTCCAGACCCCGAAGCCGAAGATCCGGCCCGACAGCCCCATCACCCACAGCGACGCGGGCGTCTTGTCCACGGTGATGAAGCTCGCGGAGTCGAACGACCCGAAGAACCAGGCCTTCCAGCTCGTCGACCCGGCCTGCACCGCGGCCGCGTAGTACTCGTTGGCGTAGCCGTTCTTCGACAGGCCCCACAGGTAGGCGATCGCGGTCAGGACCAGCAGGCCGCCGTACAGGGTCTTCTCACGGCTGATCGGGTACGACGCCGCCAGCGTCACCCGTCTCGGTTCGGTCAGGGTGCTCATCAGTGGCTCCGGGCGTTGTCGAGGATTTCCAGGGTGGGCAGAACGGGTGCCTCGTCGTCGAAGACCCAGTTCTGGAAGAGGCTGAAGCGGACGATCGTGGCCGCGAGGTTGGCGATCGTCAGCACGGTCACCTCGATCGCTGTCGCCGGTACGGCGACCGCCGTGTGCAGCAGCCACAGCGACGACGCGGTCAGGCTCCAGCCGATGAAGAAGGTGACGAGGCCGCGCAACTGGTGCCGGCCGCGGCGATCGAGCCCGCGGACGCCGAAGGTGACGCGGCGGTTGAGCGCGGTGTTGCCGACGGCGGTGATCAGCAGCGCGAGCAGGTTCGCGGCCTGGGCGGGCATCGTGTGCCGCAGCAGCAGGTAGAGCACGGCGTACGCGATCGTGCTCAGGACGCCGACGGCCGCGAACCGGAGGACCCGGGCGGCGAGCGCCGTCCGGGGGTCAGCGACCGCGGGGCGGCCGTACGTACGGCGTACGGGCTCCAGCGGGAGCCGATCGGCGGTGCGGTGCAGCCGGGCGATCCCCCGCAGATCGTCCGCCACCGTCTGCGCGATCGCGACCCGGGAGTCGAGGTCGTCGACCCAGTCGACCGGGACCTCGTGGATCCGCAGCCCGGCCCGCTCGGCCAGCACCAGCAGCTCGGTGTCGAAGAACCAGCCGGTGTCCTCGACCATCGGCAGCAGCGCCTCGGCGACGTCGCGGCGGATCGCCTTGAAACCGCACTGCGCGTCGGAGAAGCGCGTCCCCAGTGTTGCCTTGAGCAACAGGTTGTAGCCGCGCGAGATCAGCTCGCGCTTCGGTCGCCGGACCACCCGGGAACCGCGGGCCAGCCGGGTCCCGATCGCCACGTCGCTGTGGCCGGCCAGCAGCGGTGCGACCAAGGGGAGCAGGGCGTTCAGGTTGGTGGACAGATCGACGTCCAGGTACGCCAGGACGTCGGCGTCGCTGCCGGACCAGACCTGCTTCAGCGCCCGGCCGCGACCGGGCTGCTCGATCCGGACGATCCGGACCCCGGGCAGCTCGGTGGCGAGCAGGGTGCCGATCTCGAAGGTGGCGTCGGTGCTGCCGTTGTCGGCGATGCAGACCTCGGCCGGAAACGGAAAGGCGGCGTCCAGGAAGTCCCGGAGCCGCCGGACGTTCGGGGCGAGGTCGTACTCCTCGTTGCGCACGGGGACGACGATCTCGACCCGCGGATGACCTTGGTTCTGCATGCCTCCCAGGCTGTCCGGCCAACCTGTGCCGGTCCCTGGCCGCGGCTGGGAACTTCCTGGGAGTTGCTACGCCGTACGGCGGAGCCAGAGCAGGCCGAGGATCGGGAGGACGAGCGGGACGAAGCCGTACCCCTGGCCGAAGTGGGACCAGACGGTCGCGTCGGGGAAGTCGTCGGGGACGGCGTAGCTGAAGGCGCCGATGCCGACGACGCCGATCAGCTCGATGACGATCGCGATGGTCGCGATCCGGCGGGAGAAGTTCGTTGCCTTGGCCAGTGCGAAGGTCGCCAGGCAGTAGATGATCGCGGCAACGGCCGACAGCACGTAGGCGATCGGGGCGCGGTCGAACTGGTTGATGATCTGGAAGACCGCGCGGCCGGTCGCGGACAGCGCGAACACGCCGTACACGAGGATGAGGATCCGGCCCGGGCCGTGCCGGGTTGCCGCCGGGTCCGCGGCCTGCTCGGCGTCGCCCATCTCAGGCCGTCCAGATCTCGTGCATGCGCAGCTCCAGCACCGGGATCACGAAGCACGCGACCGCCAGCGCGCCGGCTCCCCAGCGGCTGCTCTCCGCCAGCGCCCACAGCGCGCCGATCGGCAGGATGATCAGCGAGCCGACCAGGTACCCGAAGAAGAACCCTCCGGACACGTCCCGGTCGGTCCCGGCGAACTGCACGATCCCGACCACCAGCTGCGCGACCAGCGCGACCTCGACCACGCCGAGCACCGCGAGCAGCGTCCAGTTGATCCGGCGATCGAGCGCGGCCAGCACGATCGCGTAGACCATCGCGGCGAGGGACAGTCCGACCAGGACCCAGGTGAGCGGTTCGTACACGGACTAGAGGATGTCACCCGGTGCGTACGACGCCGCTTCGGGGTAGCGCTTGGCGAGCTGGTCGATCTTGGCGACGACCGCGTCCACCTGGGCGACGGCCGCGCCGGTGAAGGTCAGCGGCTCGCCGACGATGCCGACGATCTGCTCCTCGGTCAGGCCGAGCCGGCCGTCGGTGCCGAGGCGGTGGAACAGGTCGTTGGCGGCCAGGCCCTTGCGCAGGTCGAGCGCGGTGGCGACGGCGTGCTCCTTGATCACCTCGTGCGCGGTCTCCCGGCCGACGCCGTTCTTCACCGCGGCCATCAGGATCTTCGTCGAGGTCAGGAACGGCAGGTACCGCTCCAGCTCCCGGTCCACGACCGCCGGGTAGACGCCGAACTCGGCGAGCACGGTCAGGAACGTCTCGAACAGCCCGTCGAGCGCGAAGAACGCGTCCGGCAGCGCCACCCGGCGTACGACGGAGCAGAAGACGTCCCCCTCGTTCCACTGGTTGCCGGCCAGCTCGCCGGCCATCGACGCGTAGCCGCGCAGGATCACCGCGAGGCCGTTCACCCGCTCGCAGGACCGGGTGTTCATCTTGTGCGGCATCGCCGACGAGCCGACCTGGCCCTCCTTGAAGCCCTCGGTGACCAGCTCGTGCCCGGCCATCAGCCGGATCGTCGTCGCCAGGCTGGACGGCCCGGCCGCCAGCTGGACCAGCGCGGAGACCACCTCGTAGTCCAGCGAGCGCGGGTAGACCTGGCCGACGCTGGTCAGCGTACGGCGGAAGCCGAGGTGCTGGGCGACCTCCGACTCCAGCCCGGCGAGCAGCTTGTCCTGGCCGCTGAACAGGTCGAGCATGTCCTGCGACGTCCCGACCGGGCCCTTGATCCCGCGCAGCGGGTACCGGTCGATCAGCTCCTCGAGCCGGGCGATCGCGACCAGCAGCTCGTCGGCCGCCGAGGCGAACCGCTTCCCGAGCGTCGTCGCCTGGGCCGCCACGTTGTGCGACCGGCCGGTCATCACCAGTGCCGCGTGCTCGGCCGCCTTCTGCCCGAGCTGGACCGCCGTCGCGACCGCGCGGTCCCGGACCAGCTCCAGTCCGGCGCGGATCTGCAGCTGCTCGACGTTCTCGGTCAGGTCGCGCGACGTCATGCCCTTGTGGATGTGCTCGTGGCCGGCGAGCGCGTTGAACTCCTCGATCCGGGCCTTCACGTCGTGCCGGGTGACCCGCTCACGCTCGGCGATCGACTCCAGGTCGACCTGGTCCAGCACCCGGCGGTAATCCTCCAGGACCCCGTCCGGCACGTCGACGCCGTACTCCTTCTGCGCGCTCAGCACCGCCAGCCACAGCTGCCGCTCGAGCACGATCTTGTGCTCCGGCGACCACAGCTCGGCCATCGACAGGCTGGCGTAGCGCGCGGCGAGAACGTTCGGGATCCGGGGCTTGCTGGAGTTCGGCACGGCTCCATTCTCCCTGGTCGGGCGAAGTCCGCCGTACGGGGTCTCAGCGCAGCTCGGCACCGATCAGCTCGACGGCGTGCCGGCCGGCCGACAGTACGCCGGGGAAGTTGAGGAACGCGTGCATCGTGTCGGCGTACTCGACGAGCCTGGTCGGTACGCCGGCCGCGGTGAGCCGGGCCGCGTAGCCGCGGGCGTCGTCGCGGAGTGGATCGCGCCCGGCGGCGAGGATCAGCGCCGGGGGGAGACCGCTCAGGTCCTCGGCGCGGATCGGTACGGCGGTGGCCGGAAGCTCACCGGCCGGGAAGTACACCTCGTCCGCCCAGCCCGGTCTGGTGGTGAGGAACACTCCGTCGAACAACTTCGCGGACTCGGTGTGCTGGTCGAAATCCAGACTCGGGTAGCACAGGATCTGCCGCTCAGGCTGCGCCAGCCCACGTTCCTTCGCGACCTGACAGGCCCCGGCAGCCAGCGCGGCGCCCGCGCTCTGCCCGCCGACGAGGATCCGGGTGTGTCCGTGCTCCCGCAGCCATTCGAGAGCGTCGACCACATCGTTCAGCGCCGCCGGATAAGGGTCCTCCGGCGCCAGCCGGTAGTTGAGCGACACCACCCCGACGTCGCCGTGGACCGCGATCCCGGAGGCGGCGTACTCGATGTCCCGCAGGTCGCCGCCGATGAACCCTCCGCCGTGCAACCACAGCAGCACCGGCCTCGGCTCGTCGGTTGGCGGCCGGTAGAGGCGAGCCTGCAGCGTCCGCCCGGGCAGCTCCAGTTCGAGATCGCTCACCCGCGCCGCCGGATGGACGACGTCCGCGAGCTCCGGGTCGGGCAACTCCATGCGATCCCGTAGCAACGCCTCGTACGGATCTGATTCCTCGGATGGCTCCGCAGCAAAGCGCGCCAGCAGCCGGTCGGTCTCCGACCTGAACCGCACATCCTCCACGACCTTCAGGCCGGCGAGTTCCCATGAGACGTTCACGCGACGGCCTCCGCAAAGCCCAGGTGCTTGCCCACATGCGCGTACGGCGGCGTCCCGTCCGGCGGCGTCGCCGCGTACTCCGCCAGCGCGCCGACGCTCCCACCGAACGGCCCGCCCGTCGCCGGATCCCGCCACGCGACCTCGTCGTACGACAAGATCTCGGCGACCAGCGCGTCCACAACACCCCCGAACCGCTCGATCAGCAGCCCCGACGGCAGCTGCCGCCCGGCCTCGACCCCGCCGACGTTGAGCGCGCTCCCGATCTCCGCCGTCTCCCACCGCGGATCGAGGCTCCAGTGCGACCGCCCGACCGCCGCCTCCCGCAGCAGCGCGAGGGTGATCTCGTCCCACATCAGTACGTGCGCGACCAGGTCGTGCAGGGAGTCGCAGAAGTGCCCGAGCGGACCGTCGGTCACGCGAAATCGTTCAGTGAGCCTGTCGGAGGGCAGCCCGTCGACGAGATCGAGCAACCGCTGCCGGTCGGCACGGACGAGCTGCGCGGCGACGGCCGCGGACGTTGTCGGAGTACGCATGGGCCCAGTCGAGCAGCCCACGCGTCACCCGTACGGTCAATTGACGATGTTGCGCAATCGTCAGACGGTGATCTCGCCCCGGGCCGCCTTCAGGGCGATGTCGGTGCGGTGCTGCGAGCCCTTGATCCGGATCTGCCCGACCCCGGCGTACGCGCGCTGCCGCGCCTCGTCGAGGTCCTTGCCGGTCGCGCTGACCGCGAGCACACGCCCGCCGGAGGTGACCAGCTCCTCGCCGTCCTGGCTCGTTCCGGCGTGGAAGACGCGGACGTTGCCGGCCTCGGCCTGCTCGATGCCGGCGATCGCGTCGCCGCTGCGCGGCTTCTCCGGGTACTTCTTCGCCGCGACGACCACCGCGACCGCGGAGCCGTTCTTCCAGGCCAGCGGCTCGGCGTCGGCGAGCTTGCCGGTCGCGGCGGCGGACAGGACCCCACCGAGCGGCGTCTTCAGCAGCGGCAGCAGCGCCTGCGTCTCGGGGTCACCGAAGCGGCAGTTGAACTCGATCACGCGGACGCCGCGGCTGGTCAGCGCCAGCCCGGCGTACAGGAGACCGCTGAACGGCGTACCGCGGCGGCGCATCTCGTCGACGGTCGGCTGGAGCACCTTCTCGGTGATCTCCTCGACCAGGTTTTCAGGGGCCCACGGCAACGGTGTGTAGGCGCCCATGCCGCCGGTGTTCGGGCCCTCGTCGTTGTCGCCGAGCCGCTTGAAGTCCTGGGCCGGCTGCATCGGCAGCACCGTCGTCCCGTCGGTGATCGCGAACAGCGACACCTCCGGGCCGTCCAGGTACTCCTCGATCAGCACCTGCCCGCACTCGGCCGCGTGCGCGAGCGCCGCCTCGCGGTCCGAGGTCACCACCACACCCTTGCCCGCGGCAAGCGCATCGTCCTTCACCACGTACGGCGGACCGAACGCGTCGATCGCCTCCGCGGCCTGCTCCGGCGTACGGCAGACGTAGGCCCGGCCGGTCGGCACGCTGGCCGCCGCCATCACGTCCTTGGCGAACGCCTTCGAGCCCTCCAGTTGCGCGGCCTCCTTCGACGGCCCGAAGACCGCGATCCCGGCCTCGCGCAGCGGGTCGGCGAGGCCGGCCACCAGCGGCGCCTCGGGCCCGACCACGGCCAGATCGGTCCCGGACTCCTGCGCCAGCGCGACGACCGCGTCGTGGTCGGAGATGTCCACCGGGCGGCAAACGATCGTTTGCCCTTCGTACGCCGGTTGCAACACGGCGATGCCAGGGTTGCCCGGGGCCGCCACCACCTGGGTGACGTCGGGATCCTGACTCAGCGCCCAGACCAGTGCGTGCTCACGGCCGCCAGAGCCGATGACCAATACCTTCACGGGCCCTGAGCCTAGTGCACTTGTGCGGGTACCGGGACGGTCGCCCCTGGGCGGTGTAAGACTGCGCGTTACTGGAGGTACTCGATTGACTACAAGCTCCGCGCCGGCGCCGCTGCGTCGCCGGCCCACCCCCGCGTCCCTGCTGTCCTGGCTGATGCTGGCCCCCTGCATCGTGATCTTCGCGCTGTTCATCGTCTGGCCGCTCGGCAAGTCGATCTCGCTGTCGCTGCACGGCAGCGACCTGTTCGGCCGCCCGGACGCCTTCGTCGGCCTGCAGCACTACCGCGACATGCTCGGCTCGGCCGAGTTCCGGCACATCCTCTGGGTGACCTTCGCGTTCGTGCTGCTGACCGTGATCCCCGGTGTGCTCGGCGGCCTGGCGATCGTGCTGCTGCTCGAGCAGCACATCAAGGGGATCCGGATCTTCCGGACCGCCTTCGCGCTGCCGTTCGCGTTCTCCGTCGCCAGCGCGTCGGTCATCTTCGCCACCATCTACAACCCGGCGATCGGCCTGGCCAACGGTGTCCTCGGCCGGTTCGGCGTCGACCGGATCGGCTGGCTGACCGACCCGTCCTGGGCGCTGATCAGCGTCGCGATCACCACGGTCTGGATGAGCATCGGCTACAACGTGCTGGTGCTGTCGGCCGGGATCGGCGCGATCCCGCAGGAGATCAACGAGGCGGCCACGCTCGACGGCGCCGGCGGCTGGCGGGCGTCGCGGTTCATCACCGTGCCGCTGCTCGGCCCGCAGCTGTTCTTCCTGGTGGTGATCTCGACGATCCAGTCGCTGCAGGGCTTCGGCCAGATCAAGATCCTCACCCCCGAGGGCGGGCCCGAGCAGTCGACCAAGACGCTCGTGTACTCGATCTACCACACCGCGTTCGCGAACAACGCGAGCGACTTCGGCGCCGCGTCGGCGCAGGCGATCGTGCTGTTCGTGATCCTGCTGGCGTGTACGGCGATTCAGTTCGGCGTACTGGAGAGGCGGGTGCACTACAAGTGACTCGTTCGAGCGTTGGACGGCTCGTCACGTACGCCGTACTGATTCTCGCCGCGCTGGCGGTGATCTTCCCCGTGTACTACGTGATCGCGGGCTCGATCATGTCGCCGGGCCAGATCTCGTCGTACCCGCCGGACCTGTTCCCGCACGGGATCTTCACCGGCAACTACGAGGGCGCCTCGTCGTCCGGGACGCCGATCGGCCGGCAGTACCTGAACTCGATCCTGCAGACCTCGATCATCACGCTGTCCCAGCTGATCACCAGCGTGCTGGCGGCGTACGCGTTCGTCTTCATGAGGATGTGGGGCCGGACCGTGCTGTTCGGGCTCTTCCTGGCCACGCTGATGGTGCCGTGGGAGTCGATCGTGCTGCCGAACTACCTGACCATCACCAGCTGGTCGGTCGGCGGCGAACGCCTCACCGCGTCGTACGCCGGCACGATGGTGGCGCTGGTGCTGCCGTTCCTGGCCAACGCGTTCGGGGTGTTCCTGCTCCGGCAGTCGTTCCTGCAGTTCCCGCTGGAGCTGCGGGACGCGGCGACCATCGACGGCGCCGGGCACTGGCGCTTCCTGACCCGGATCCTGGTGCCGCTGAACAAGCCGGCGCTGACGGCGGTGGGGCTGTACGTGTTCCTGGCAGCGTGGAACCAGTTCTTCTGGCCGCTGCTGATCGGCGACTCGGCCGACCGCCGCACGCTGCAGATCGGCATCAGCCAGCTCAACGACGCCGAGGCCGCCGATCCCGGGCTGATCCTGGCCGGCGTCACCCTGTCCATCCTGCCCACCCTGGCCATCGTGATCTTCGGCCAGCGCTTCATCGTCCGCGGGCTGACCGCGGGCGCCATCCGGTAGTACGAAGAGAGGTACGAGCATGCGATCAGTCCTTCCACGGCGTACGGCGACCGCGGTGTCGCTGCTGGCGGTGCTCGCCCTGGTGGCGGCCGGATGCGGGAGCAGCGACTCCGGCGACGGCGACTCCAGCGGCGGGCAGGACGCCCCCGACGCGAGCGCGCTGGAGAACGCGAGCGGCGTCACCAAGGTGACGTTCTGGCACGGCATGAAGGGCGCCAACGGTGAGGCCGTCGACAAGCTGGTGAAGGCGTTCAACGCCGAGAACACCGGCAAGATCGAGGTCCAGGCCGTCTACCAGGGCGACTACGACGAGACGATCACGAAGTACAAGACGTCGGTCCAGCAGGGCAACACGCCGTCGGTCGTCCAGATCTACGACATCGGCTCGCGGTTCATGATCGACTCCAAGCAGACCGTGCCGATCCAGTCGTTCGCCGACAAGGACGGGTACACGCTGGACTCGATCGAGCCGAACATCGCGAACTACTACTCGATCGACGGCAAGCTGAACTCGATGCCGTTCAACACGTCGATGCCGCTGCTGTACATCAACAAGGAAGCCTTCGTGAAGGCCGGCCTGGACCCGGCCAAGCCGCCGGCCAACCTCGACGAGATCATGGAGGCCGCGAAGAAGCTGACCGTCAAGCAGGGCGGCAAGACGGTCCAGTACGGCTTCAACGCCGCGATCTACGGCTGGTTCCTGGAGCAGCTGATCGCACAGTCCGGTACGACGTACTGCGACAACGAGAACGGCCGCAAGGACCTCGCGACGCAGGTCAACTTCGCCGACGCCGAGGGCGTGAAGATCGCCACCTGGTACCAGCAGATGGTCAAGCAGGGCCTGATGCCGAACACCGGCAAGAAGACCGACGACGCCCAGGCCGTCTTCAAGTCCGGCACGTCGGCGATGCACCTGGAGTCCACCGGCTCGCTGCGCGGCTACCTGGACGCCGCCAAGGGCAAGTTCACCGTGATGACCGCACCGTTCCCGAAGCTGTCCGCCGACAGCACCGGCGGCCCGATCATCGGCGGCGCCTCCCTGTGGGTCGACGGCCCCGGCCACTCCGACGCCGAGAAGCGCGCCTCCTGGGAGTTCGTGAAGTTCGCCTCCACCCCCGAGCAGCAGGCCGCCTGGCACACCGGCACCGGCTACTTCCCGATCAACTCCAAGGCCCTCGACCTCCCCGAGGACAAGGCGTGGGTCGCCCAGTACCCGCAGTTCACCACCGCCATCACCCAGCTCCACAACACCAAGCCGAGCAACCCGTCGTCGGGCTGCATCCTCGGCGTCATGCCCCAGGCCCGCAAGGCCTCCGAGGACGGCCTGGAGAAGGCAGTCCTCGGCACCGACCCGACCCAGGCGATGAAGGCCGCCGCCGACAGCATCAAGCCCCAGATCGACCAGTACAACAAGACGGTCAAGAAGTAATCGCGTGACAGTGGCCCCGGAGACCTTCGGGTCTCCGGGGCCCTTTCACACCTGGTCGGCCGGCCACGCCACCCACTCGACTCCTTCGGGCCGCTCGCCGCCCTTCAGCAGAAAGTCCTTCGCTGCGGCGATCAGGACATCCAGCTCGAGCTCGGAGTCCGTCGGGAACCCTTCGAGGTTCCCCATGTGGTTGTAGAGCGGCCCTTCGTCACGTCGGCTCTCGTCGCCGACCGCGTACCAGGAGCTCGACACGTCGGAGTACCGCAGTCCGCCGACCTTTCCCTCGCCGTACACCGCGATCCGCAGCGAGTGGTCGGGAAATCCCTGCGCAGTCAGCGTTCGCTGGTCGACGTAGACCACGGCGACCGAGTTGTACGGGTCGGCGGCCAGCGCCCCGATCAGGGCCTCCAGGTCGTCGGCCACCTCGATCAGCGCCGGCTCGTCGCCGTGCCCGTGCCTGAAGTAGGCCTTCGCCGTGTAGCTCATCTCATGCCTTTCCTACAAAGGTGATCGGCGCCGCATCGGGCCAGTGGACGGTCAGCCGCCCACCGGGCGGCAAGAACTCGGGCAGGTACCGCCGGCAACTCTCCGGCCCTTCGCAGGGCTTGTTGTTGATGTAGATCGTCTCATCGGCCAGACCACGCTCCCGCATCATCATCGCGAACTTGATCTCGACATGTGCGGTGACCGTCGTGGGTGCGAACTTCCGGCTGACCCGGAGGTCCTCGGCGGCTTCGCGATACTCGTCGTGCCCGCTGAGCAGGTCGTTGCGACCCCCGTCGCCGTCGAACCAGATCCCTCGGGTCTTGGCATACGGATTGTCTCGCGCCGGCAGTTTGCTGCGGATGACTTCCTGAGCCGCCGGGTCCGCACGAGGAACACCTCCGCCCCCAGGCGTCCGGGATCCGCCAGAACCCGGCACGCCGCGCGTGACCAAGCGGTCGGCCCAGGCACGCGCCTTGAGCACCGCACCTTCGGCGTGGTGCGCGGCCTCCTCGCAGCGCCGGGCGGCCTCATCCAGCTGGACCGCTGCTTGACGGGCCGCGGGGTTGGCCGACGACTGGCCGACAACCGCGGCACTGGCACGGCATTGCTGGGCGTAGCGCCGAAGCGCCACCGCGACCTGAGGCAACTGGTCAAGGCACTCGACCAGGCCACGAGCCACCCGTTCGAGCTCCGACGGCACGGGGTGGACCTAGATCTGGTCGCTGTAAGCGCGACATCCGTGCGCCGCGATCTGCAACGACTCGATCGCTTGCCCCAAGGACCGTCCAGCGGCATCGAGAAGCTGGGCGATGTCCCGATCCGTACCCGTCGCCGACCCCGCGATCAGCGCCTGGACCTGCGCCGCGTGCTGAGTGAACTTCTGCTGGAAGCCGCCCAGGCCACCCGCTGCCTGCTGAGCCTCGTTCGTGAGCTGGTAGAGCTGTTCTTTGAGCCGCTGGATGTCCGACATGGCGGTAGTCCACCGCGAGCCGTCCGGACGGCGTCACCGCCTGCGAGGACGTTTCAGGACGTCCTGGCTGAGTCCGGACGTCCTGCAGTCGTACCGGCTGGTCGTGCTCTCGGGCTCGTAGCCTGGTCAGGTGTCCGTGCAGACGACAGCCGCCCAGCTCGCGGAATCCCATCTCGCCGCTGACCTGCCGACCCGCTGGCAGCACGTCCAGGGAGTCGGTGTCCGAGCCGAGGCGATCGGCGCCGCGCTGGGCGAGGGCGGAGGCGTCCTCGTAGCGGCCGCCTGGCTGCACGACATCGGCTACGCGCCAAGCCTCGTCGACACTGGGTTCCACCCTCTCGACGGTGCTCGCTTCCTGCGCCGTACCGGGGTCGACGAGCGCGTGACCTGCCTGGTCGCCCACCACACCTGCGCCCTCGTGGAGGCCGAGGAGCGCGGCCTGTCAGGTGTCCTGACTGCGGAGTTCGAGCGCGAGGTCTCGCCGACGGCCGACCTCCTGTGGCTCTGCGACCTGACGACCGGTCCCGCGGGCCAGCGCCTGACCGTCCCGGAGCGGATCGCAGAGATCTTCTCCCGATACGGTCCCGAACACCTGGTCACCCGGTCGATTGCCCGGGCCGAGCCGGAACTCCTCGCGGCCGCGACTCGGGCCGAGCGCTTCCTTGCCGTGGCTCAACCGAGGAACGGCTGATCGGTTCGGGCCAGGAAGTGCTCGACGCGCTGCCTCATCGAGGGGTGCATCGGATGGTCGTCGAGCTTGTCCGGACTGACCCACTCGACCTGCGAGGACTCCGAGCTCGGGGTCGGGACGCCGTCGATCCGCCGAGCGACGAAGACGATCGAGAACTCCTGCCGGACCTCGCCGTCGCTGGTGTACTCCAGGACGTGGTGCGGGTTGGTGTAGATCCCGACCAGGCCGGTCACCTGACAGCGGATTCCGGTCTCCTCCACGACCTCCCGCTCGCCGGCCTGGACGATCGTCTCGCCGAGATCCATCGCTCCACCTGGAAGCGCCCAGTTTCCGTTGTCGGTCCGCCGAATGAGCAGGATCCGTCCGTCGCCGTCCTCGACCACCACGTTCGCTGACGGGACCAGACTGTTGGGTGCGGGAGCATCCGGGTCGTCCAGGTAGTCGATGCGCGCCATGGAATCAGGATCCCACGGCCGGACCGGCGTGCGGCGCCGCGATGTTCCAGATGCGCTCGAAACTCGCGAGGTAGTGGTCGAACATCCGGCCTCCGGGCACGCGGCGCAGGTGCAGCACCGGGTTGTGGCCCGCCGGCGCGCCGTGGACGTGCATGTTCACCAGAAGGTCGTCGTCGAACCGGTACAGCGAGTTGTACAGGATCGTCCGGTGCAGTCGGACGTCGATCCCGTCCGTGCCCGAAGCGGTGCCCAGGTAGCGAAGACTCGTCCGGACCCGCGCGGCGAGCCCGTCGCCGATTCCTTCTTCGTCTCCTCGGGTTTGGACCACGTCCGAGGTCGGGTCGCCGAACAGCAATCGGCAGCGCAGACCGCCCTCGGCGCTGCGGGTCATCGTACTGACGAAATCCGGGTTGGAGTCGAAGAGGAACAGGCCCGCGAAGACCAGGATGTCGATCCGGTCCTGAGCACCGGCGGTCAACGAAGCCCAGAGTTGCTGCGGGACCGCGCCGCGGTGCGGATACAGGTCGACGAGCTCGACGGCGGGCGCGGATCGTTCCTGGCGCGAAGTGTCGGCCGAGGGCCACAAGTAGGTCTCGTCCCGGACGAGCAGCTGAGCTGTCGCCCACCGGTGGCGGCGGTGCGGTACCCGTCCGCTGGTGATCCAGCGCTCGACAGTCTTCGGGTCGACCTCGATCTGCCGTGCCAGGTCATCGGGTCCGAGACCGGCCGCGGCAAGGGCGCCTCGGAGACGTTCGTTGGCCATCGCAGTCCCCCAGGTCGTCCGGCTCTCGTCGCAGTATCCCAGAAGGCGACCACCCTCCGTGGTCTCAGTCTTGCGGGCGCGTGACGCGAGGTGTGTCCACCTGCTGCTGCGAGGCGACCTCCGGGGTGATCCCCAGGCGGTCCTGTTCGGCCTGGACGATCTGGTCCTGGAGGGCGTTGTGGTGGGTGGTGTCGGTGGCTCGGGGGTCGAGGGATTTGGCTTCGGACTGGCGGGCGTACTCGTCGAAGAGGTCGCGTTTGTGGGTTTGGAGGTCGCGGATGCGTTCGTCGACGGTGTCCTTGGCCAGCAGGCGGTGGACCTGGACGGTGCGGATCTGGCCCATGCGGTGGGCTCGGGCGATGGCTTGGTCCTCGGTGCTGGGTTTCCACTGGGGTTCGGTGATGACGACGACCGAGGCGGCTTGGACGTTGAGGCCGACGCCGCCGGCGTCGATCTGGCTGAGCAGGACGGCGTGGCCGAGGGTGGCGGTGAAGGTGTCGATGAGGTGCTGGCGCTGGGTGGGTGGGAGGGAGCCCTGGATGATGCCCACCGGAGAGCAGGATCGTTCGAGGTCGGCCAGAACGTTGAGGAAGAAGGAGAAGATGATGACCTTGTGGCCGTCTTCGCGGGCTTCCTCGATGATTTCGGCGATGCGGTCGGTCTTGGCGGGGAAGGTTGCCTGGCGCATCTTCATCAGGTTGCCGGAGCGGACGGCGTCGACGTACGGGCGCTGGTCCTCGAGGAGGACCCAGTCGTCGATCTCGATCTTCTCGGGCAGCTCGGTGAGGACGTCTTCCTGGTTGCGGCGCAGGTAGACCGGTGCGACGGCACGGCGGAAGCGTTGGGCGCCGGCGACGGCATCCGTTGCCTTGAGCCCCTTTGCCGTGGCGGGCTGGAGGTAGCCGACCAGGGTGCGGAACTCCTCGACGCGGTTCTCCATCGGCGTACCGGTCAGGAAGACGACGCGCTGGGCCAGCGCTGAAGCCTCGGCGACCTCGCGGGAGCGGGCGGTCGACGGGTTCTTCACGTAGTGCGCCTCGTCGACGATCAGCAGCGCGGTCTCGTGCTCGTCGAGCAGGGACAGGCTGCCGAGCGTCCCGAACGTCGTCACCGCGACGCCGCCGTCGCGTAACCACCGCCGGGCGGCGCCGTCGCGATGCGCTCCGTGCAGGCTGTGCGCCTGCAGGCGGGTGTGCTTCTCGATCTCGTTCAGCCAGTTGATCTGCACGCTCGCCGGGCACACCACCAGGAACCGCTGCTGCCCCCGCGCCGCCAGGTGCGCCGCCGCGGCGAGCGCCTGGATGGTCTTCCCGAGCCCCATCTCGTCGCCGAGGATCGACCGCTCCTGGTGGATCAGGTACTGCGCGCCAAACACCTGGTACCCGCGCAGCGTCGACCGCACCAGCGACGTGTCCAGCGGTACGGCGGTGATCCGCTGCCGCAGCTCCTCCGGGATGAAGCCCTGCGCGGCCTCGCCCTCGACCGCGACCTCGCCGACCGTCGACAGGATCGCGTTGTACGACGCCGCGTCGGCGGCGTACTCGCCCCACAGATCGTTGTCCTCAGCAACATCCGTGTGCCGGGCCAACTCCCCTTCCAGCCAAGCGGTCCGCGGATGCCCGTCGATCACCTCCAGCTGCCCCAGCGCCACCAGCGCAGCCCGCCGCCGCTCCCGCCCGGCGAACCACAACCGCACCCGCCCCCGCGCAGGCGCCGCGGCCTCCAGCAGCGTCCGCGCCGTGTCGGCCATCTCCCGCGCCGGCCCGATCAGCTCCGCCGCGGCAGCATCAGCGCGCCGTACGGCGGCCAACGTCGCCAACAGCTCCCGCTGCTGCTCGGTCGGCCGGTCCGGGTCGAAACGGAACCGCGCGGACCGCGCCACACCGTCGACAACCGTCCGCACCGCGTCGCTGATCTTCGACGCGGTCTTCGCCCCGATCCCCGGCAGCGCGACGAGCTCCTCGTCCGAAACTCCGACCAGCCGCCCGACCGTCGCGTACCGAGCCTCCTCCAGTACGCCGACGAACCGCGCCCCCACCACCTCCTGCAGCGACGACACCGCGAGCCCGTCCAGCTCGCTCTGCACCTGCCGCCGGGTCAGCGACCGCAGCTGGTCTCGCGCCTGCGCCCGCAGTACTGCAGGCCTCTCGACCAGCTCCTCGGCCGCAGCCTGCAGCGCCGAGAGCCGCTGGATCAGCCGCCGCGCGGGCTTGCCCGCGATCGACCGCAGCCGGTCGAGGTCGGGCGCCTCCCCCTGCTCGCTCACGGTCCCAGTCTGACTCAGTAGTGCCAGTAGTACCGAGCGTCGGCGTTCCAGGTGACGGGGACGGTGGTGCGGTTGGTGAACGCCATGCCGAGGCCGCGGGCGAGCTCCAGCGTTCGGGACAGCTGCAGCGAGTACGGGTGGTTGTTGTCGTCCCACCACTGCTCGACCTGGGTGATGCAGGTCTGACCGGTGAACGACGGGTTCGAGCACGGGTGCGGCGGCAGCCACTTCTGCAGGTGGCGGAAGTTGACGGTGGTCGAACCGTTCGGCGGCTTGATCGTTCCCTTGGCGTCGAGGCAGTAGCCGACCGCGGGGATCGTCCACCGCACGTAGTGCTGGCGCCCGCCGGCCGAGGGCAGCGGCTTCATGGCCGAGCAGGTGGCGTCGCCGAGCGTTTCGGACGTGACCCGCTGGATCTGGGTCAACGGCCGCCCGGCGCCGTCGTTGTAGCCCTCGAGCAGCACCCAGTCGCCCTCGCGGACGAAGTGCTCGGCGGACTTCGGCGGCCAGGCCTTCGGGTCGCCCCAGGAGATGTCGGCGGCGTTGGCCGACAGCGGCGTCCACGCCCACTGGCCGGCCGCCGTACCGCCGGCCCAGTACTGGCCCGCGGAGCGTTCGAACATGAGTGAGTACTGACCGTAGTTCTCGGCGGCGGCCGCCTGCGCGGGCTGAGCCCCGGCAGCGAGGACGAGCACGAGCAGCACCGCGAGCATCTTCCGCATGGACACCGACAGTAATCCTGTTCACGAACCCCGCCCGGGATTAGGGTCCAGAAAAGTCCGATCCCAAGGAGCTGAGATGCCGGAAGCTGTCAGCCACACCCTCGACGTGCCCGGGGCCGTCCTGACGTACGACGTCCGCGGCGACCTCGCCGACCGTGCGCGGCCGGTGCTGCTGCTGATCGGGTCGCCGATGGGCGCGAGCGGGTTCCCGACGCTGGCGTCGCACTTCGCGGACCGGACCGTGGTCACCTACGACCCGCGCGGCGTCGAGCGCAGTCAGCGCACCGACGGGAGCGGGGAGCTGTCGCCGGAGGACCACGCGGGCGACCTCGTCGCGGTGATCGAGAAGCTCGACGCGGGCCCGGTCGACCTGTTCGCGAGCAGCGGCGGCGCGGTCAACGCGCTCGCGCTCCTTGCCCGCCGACCCGACCTGGTCAACCGCCTGGTCGCGCACGAGCCCCCGCTGGCCGGGCTGATCTCCGACTCCGAGTACGCGCTGGCCGCGACCGAGGACATCTACGAGACCTACCACCGCGACGGCATGGGCAAGGCGATGGCCAAGTTCATCGCGATCACCAGCCACGAGGGCGAGTTCACCGCCGAGTACGTCAAGCAGCCGGCGCCGGACCCGGCGATGTTCGGGCTGCCGAGCGAGGACGACGGCAACCGCGACGACGCGCTGCTCCAGCAGAACCTGCGCGGGTGTACGTCGTACCGGCCGGACGAGGGCGCGCTGGCGCAAGCAACCGACCGGTTGGTTGTCGCGGTCGGTGAGGAGTCCGGCACGCAGCTGGCCCGCCGCGGCGGCGAGGCGATCGCCGCGCGGCTCGGGCTGACGCCGGTGGTGTTCCCGAGCAACCACGGCGGGTTCCTCGGCGACGAGTACGGCGGCGGAATGGCCGGGCAGCCCGAGGCATTCGCCGCGAAGCTCCGCGAGACCTTGGACGCCTGACGCGGACGCCCACCACCCACCAACCCTCCGCCGCCACGCCCGGCCAGGCGTGGCGACGGCTCCGGAAAGCGGCCGATCCGGGGTTGGTGAGTGGTGCACGTCCGCCGATCTGCTTAGCTGGTGGCATGACTGACAAGCCTGAGATCGACTTTCCGGACGGCCCGCCGCCGGCGGATCTGGAGATCACCGACATCACCGAGGGCGACGGCGACGAGGCCAAGGCCGGTTCCCGCGTCAACGTGCACTACGTGGGCGTGGCCCACTCCACCGGCGAGGAGTTCGACGCGTCGTACAACCGGGGCGCGCCGCTGGCCTTCCAGCTCGGCGTCGGCCAGGTCATCCAGGGCTGGGACACCGGCGTCCAGGGGATGAAGGTGGGCGGCCGCCGCAAACTGGTCATCCCGCCGCACCTGGGCTACGGCGACCGTGGCGCGGGCAACGCGATCAAGCCCGGCGAGACCCTGATCTTCGTGGTGGACCTGATCAGCGTCAGCTGACCTACCGCAGTTCAGCCCCCGGGTGCGTCACAATCGACGCATCCGGGGGCTTTCGCGTAGTTCCACTCATCCGCCGTACCGCCCGGACCTGCTCGACTGGGAGGTATGACGACGATGGTTGCTCCCGCAGTCCAGGCCACCGCGCGGACCGCCGGCTGGGTCCGGTACGCCGCCCTGGCCGCCAAGGCGGTCCTGTTCCTGCTGTTGCTGACGGCCCTGATCTGGCCGGACCTGAGCGGGATCAAGGGCAAGGCGTCGACCGCCCGCCTGATCGTCTACCCGGTCGGCGCGATGGTGCTGCCGCTGTGGTGGTGGGCGTACGGGCGGACCCGGTCGAAGCTGCACAAGAGCTTCCCGTGGACCGCCGACCTGCTGATGACGCTGCCCTGGCTGATCGACCTGATCGGCAACCGGCTGAACCTGTTCGACACCATCACCTGGTGGGACGACGCGATGCACTTCGTGCTCTGGGGTTTCCTCACCGCCGGCGTGCTGCTCGCGTTCGCGCCGCGCCCGCTGTCACGCGGGCTGACCGCGTTCGTCGCGCTCGGCTTCGGCGCGACGGCCGCGGTGGTGTGGGAGGTCGGCGAGTACTACGCCTTCATCCGGCACTCGACCGAGCTGCAGACGGCGTACACGGACACGCTCGGCGACATGACGCTCGGGACTTTGGGCGCTCTGCTGGCCGGACTGATCGTTTTCCAGGTCCGCAAGAGCTGACTACTTGTCCGTCGGCCGGCAGATTCCGTTCGCCAGCGCGCTGGCGGCCAGCGCCCGGGCCGCCGGATTCGTGTCCTGTACGGCGGCCGGCGCGGTGTGCCGGCCGACCGGCACCACCATCGGCGTACCGGCGACCGGGTCGGGGATGATCTTCACCGCCAGCCCGAACACGTCCTCGACGGTCTGCTCGGTGATCACCTCGCGCGGGTCGCCCTCGCAGACGATCGCGCCGTCCTTCATCGCGATCAGGTGGTCGCCGAAACGGCAGGCCTGGTTCAGGTCGTGCAGCACGAGCACGATGGTCCGCTCGTCGCGCTTGTTCAGGTCGACCAGCAGGTCGAGCACCTCGAACTGGTGGGTCAGGTCGAGGAACGTGGTCGGCTCGTCGAGCAGCAGGATGCCGGTCTCCTGGGCCAGCGCCATCGCGATCCAGACCCGCTGCCGCTGACCGCCGGACAGCTCGTCGATCGGCCGGTCGGCGATCTCCAGTACGTCGGTCGACACCATCGCGGCCGCGACCGCCTCGTCGTCGGCCTTGGTCCACTGCCGGATCCAGCCCTGGTGCGGGTACCGGCCGCGGCCGACCAGGTCGGCGACCGTGATCCCCTCCGGCGCGGTCGGCGACTGCGGCAGCAGCCCGAGCTTGGTCGCGACCTCGCGGGTCGGTACCTGCTGGATGCTCTTGCCGTCCAGCATCACCGCGCCCCGGGACGGCTTCAGCAGCCGGGCCAGCGTCTTCAGCAGCGTCGACTTGCCGCACGCGTTCGCCCCGACGATCACCGTGATCTTGCCGGTCGGGATCCGCACCGACAGGTCGTGGATGATCTCGCGCTGGTCGTACCCGACGGCCAGGCCGTCGGCGGACAGCGAGTGCTCCACAGAGTTCTCCATCTCTCAGCCACCACTCCCCACCCGGTTGGACCGGGCCAGCAGGAACATCAGGTACGGCGCGCCGACCACACCGGTGACCACACCGACGGGCAGCTGGGTGTCTCCGAACGCGTGCTGCGCGATCAGGTCGGACAGGGCGACCACCAGCGCGCCGATCAGCGCGGAGGTGATCATCGCCGGGCCGGGCGAGCGGGTCAGCCGGCGGGCGATCGGCGGCGCCACGAAGGCGACGAACCCGATCGGCCCGGCCGCGGCCGTCGCGACCGCCGCCATCAGCACCGCGATCACGATCAGCCCGAGCCGGGAGCCCTCGACCCGCAGCCCCAGCCCGTACGCCGTTTCGTCTCCGAGCTGCAGGATTCGCAGCCGGTGCACCAGCACCACCACGAACGGCGCCAGCACCACCAGCGTGATCGCCATCGTCCGGACGTGCGACCAGTCCCGCCCGTTGAGGCTGCCGGTCAGCCAGATCAGCGCCTGCTGCGCGATCTCGACCCGGGCCTTGGTCAGCAGGTACGACGTGACGCTGGTCGCGATCGCGCCGATGCCGATCCCGACCAGGATCAGCCGGTAGCTCGACACGCCGCGCCGCCAGGCCAGCACGTACATCGTGAACGCGGTCAGCAGCGCGCCGAGGATCGCCATCCCGGCCACCGCCGGGCCGGTCAGGCCCAGGGTGACGATCGCGAACACGGCGAACGCGCTGGCGCCGTACGTGACGCCGATGATGTCGGGGCTGGCCAGCGGGTTGCGGGCGATGCTCTGGAAGATCGCGCCGGACATGCCGAGCGCGGCACCGACCAGCAGCGCGGTCAGCGCGCGCGGCAGCCGGAGCCGGTTGACGATGAACTCGGTCGCCTTGTCGCCCTGGCCGAACAGGGTCTTCACGACGTCGATCACGGGGATCTTGAAGTCGCCGAGCGACAGCGAGACGCAGAACGCGGCGAAGACCAGGACGGCGACGACGACCGTGACGACCAGCGTGCGGGCCTGGCGGACGGTGCGGGCGCGGGTGATGACCTGCGCCGGGGTCTCGGTGAGTTGGGTCATCAGAGGTCGGCCAGCTTCCGGCGGCGGACGAGCGCGATGAAGAACGGCGCGCCGATCACCGCGGTGACGATGCCGACCTGGAGCTCGCCCGGCTGGGCGACGACCCGGCCGAGCACGTCGGAACCGAGCAGCAGGATCGGGGCCAGGATCATCGAGTACGGCAGGATCCATCGGTAGTCCGGGCCGGTGATCAGGCGGGCCACGTGCGGGATCGTCAGGCCGATGAAACCGATCGGTCCCGCGGCTGCGGTCGCCGCGCCGCAGAGCAGGACGACGGTGACCGCGGTGAACACGCGGGCCAGGCCGACGCGCTGGCCGAGCGAGCGGGCGACGTCGTCGCCGAGGGACAGCGCGTTCAGCAGCCGGCCGGAGACCAGCGCGAGCACGATGCCGACCAGGATGAACGGCGCGACCTGCGCCGCGATGTTCGCGTCGCGGCCGGCCAGCGAACCGACCGACCAGAACCGGAACTGGTCGAAGGTGTCCACGTCGCCGATCAGCAGCGCGGTGGTCAGCGAGCCGAGCATCGCGGTCAGGGCCGCGCCGGCCAGCGCGAGCTTGACCGGGGTCGCGCCCTCACGGCCGAGCGAGCCGAGCGCGTAGACCGCGACCGATGCCGCCGCCGCGCCCGCGAAGGCCAGCCAGACGTACGCCGTCAGGCTGGTCAGGCCGAACCAGTAGATGCCGCCGACAACGAACAGGGCGGCACCGCCGTTCACGCCGAGGATGCCGGGGTCGGCGAGCGGGTTGCGGGTGACGCCCTGCATGAGCGCGCCGGACAGGCCGAGCGCGGCACCGACCAGGAGACCGATCAGTGTCCGCGGGATCCGCAGCGAGTGCACGATCACGTGGTCGGTGTTCGTGTCGTCGTAGTGGCGCAGCGCGTCCATCACGGTGCCGAACGGGATCTGCTTGGACCCGACGGCGATGCTGAGCAGGCAGACCACGAGCAGCAGCGCGACCGCCACCAGCAGCCCGGCGACCAGGGTGGTCCGGCGGACGGGAGGACGGCGGTTCGTGCCGTCCTGGCTGGGGGTGGCCGGCCTGGTTGCGGCGGCAGGCGGCGAGGTCATTGGACTTTTGGGATCCTCTTAGGTAAGGCTTACCTCTAGACGCCTCAGAATAGCCCGCTCGCCACCGGGACGCATCCGAGGCCCCCTGCTTTGTCACTACTTTCGCGTGGAGACCCTGCGATGACCACAGTGCTCGAGCGTCCCATCACGTTCGACTCCGTTCTCGTGACCGTGGCGGCGATCGAGGACCTCAGCCCGCACCTGCGCCGGGTGACGTTCGTCGCGCCGCGGCTCGCGGACGTCGTACCGGCCGGGCCGGACCAGCGGATCAAGGTGCTGCTGACCCCGCCGAACGGCGGCGAGCTGCGGCTGCCGGTGGGACCGGAGTGGTTCGCGCAGTGGTGCGCGATGCCGGCCGACGAGCGGTTCGTGATGCGCACGTACACGATCCGCGCGCTGCGGCCCGCGGTCGCCGAGCTCGACATCGAGTTCGTCCTCCACGGCGTGAACGGGCCGGCCTCGGCCTGGGTCAGTACGGCGACGGTCGGCGACGAGGTCGGCCTGATCGTCCCCTTCGCGGTTGACACCACCAGTACCCGCGGCCTGCTCCAGTCCGGCGTCGACTACGTGCCCCCGGCAACCAGCCGGCACCGCCTCCTGGTCGCCGACGAGACCGCCCTCCCCGCGGTCGCCACGATCCTCGAGCAACTCCCGGCCGACGTCCACGCCACGGTCTTCGTCCAGGTCCCCGACACCCGCGACATCCGCCCGCTCCCGACCCCCGGCACCGCCGACGTCACCTGGATCACCGGCAACTCGTTGCCCGAAGCCCTCAAATCCGCCGCGCTCGCGCCGGACGTCGACTTCGCCTGGGTCGCCGGCGAGTCCAGCATGATCAAGACCGTCCGCCGCCACCTGGTCAACACCGTCGGCCTCCCGAAGGCGAGCATCTCCTTCCAGGGCTACTGGAAACGCGGCGAAGCCCAGATCTGAACAGCACAGCGCCCCCGCGGATCTCGCGGGGGCGCTGTCGTGTTGCCGCTGGGTCAGCTCGGGTTCTCTGCGTGGGTGAGGGTCTCCCAGGCGACGAAGAGGTTGTTGGAGCCGGACGGGCGGCGGGACTCGGTGAGGGCCTGGGTGTTGGCCATCGCGATGCCGAGGCGGGTGTGCAGGCCGTTGTAGCCGACCTCGGTGACCGGGCCGAGGCCGCGCTTCAGGGTGCCCTTGCAGAGCCAGGACGGGACCGGCTCGAGGTTGCGCTCCCACTTGGACTGGAAGCCGAGCGCCTGGCGCAGCCGCTCACCGAACTCGGGGTACAGGTTCTCGCCCTGGATGTACGACGTCTCCATCACGTGCGAGATCGCGGAGATGCCGTAGCCGGTGTGGACGAAGTCGCGGCAGGTCTCCTGGGTGAGGCCGGTGACGAAGGTGCCCTGGCCCTGCCAGTAGGCGACGATCTTGTCGCGGGTGTTGAGGTTCTGCGACGGCTTCGTCTTCGGCAGCGCCCCGTCGGACTCCAGGTACACGAACGCGGGCGTCCGGACCCGGAACAGCGAGATCGCCTTGTCGTACACGGCCTTGTCGTCCAGGAACACCCCGATGCCCTGGATCGCCTCGGTCATGCTCAACTCCCAGTTGCCGTTGGAGTTCGAGCCGTTGATGATCTCGGGCAGGTACACGTTGCGCAGCATCGTCCCGAAGCGCCCGGCGTTCGGCCAGTTGCCGTAGACGTGCTTGATGATCTCGGCCGCCTTCGGCCACGACGACGCCGACCACGCGGTCTGCAGCGGCGCGTTCGAGTTGGTGTGGTCGCGGATCGTCGCGGACCACGCGTCCATCAGCTGGATCGACTTCTGCGCGTACCGGTCGTCGCGGGTGATGTACCAGACCAGCGCGGTCGTGTACGCCGCGATCGCGTCCTCACGCTCGTCGGTGCAGCCGTAGTTCGGGTTCGAGTACGAGCCGCACTCGACCACCGCGCGCGGTTTCGGCGTCCGGCTGAGTGAGCCGTACGCGCTGTTCTTCGCCTGGTTGTAGGCGTTCGTCCAGGGCTGCGCCCCGGCCTGCACCTTGCCGCGAACGAAGTCGAGTTGTTGCCTGCTCACCCCGACACCGGGGTGGGTGAACGCGCCGGGCGCCAGGACGGCGGACGGCTGGTTCGCGGCGACCGGTTCGGCCTTCGTGGCCGCGACGGCTGGGCTGCTGAGCGTGCCGGCGACGAGCGCGGCACAGGCCGCGGCCAGCAGGATCGGTTTGGTTCGCATGGGCGGATGTCCTGTTCTCCGGGGGCGGGAGGACACTGCGATTCCCCCATTACCGCAGGGTCTTTTCGGAAGTTTGACGACACAGGGTGAACACGTCAATATCCAAAGACGAAGAAACTTCACTGTGGAACAAAATGCTGATTTGTCCCACTCCTCTGGAACGAAGTGAGGTCTTGTCCCATGAAAAGACGCCAGTTCCTGACCCTCGGAACCGTCGCCATGGCCGCCCCGGCACTACCCTCCGTAACCACCACCGCGTACGCCGCACCGCCCTCCGACGTGGTCCCGTCGCGGGCCCAGATCACCGCCCTGGTCCGCCGCGTCGCCGACCAGTGGATCGCCACCCACGCCGACTCCGGTGACAACGGCTGGGCCCGCACGACCTTCTTCAGCGGCCTGATGGCGGCGTACCGGCTGACCGGCGAGAAGCGCTACCTCGACTACACCCGCAGCTGGGCCGAGAAGCACCGGTACGGGATCCGCGAGGGCGTCCAGACCCGGCACGCCGACAACCACAACGCGATCCAGGCCTACCTCGACCTGTACGACGTGGAGCCGTCGCCCGACAAGCTGACCGCCGCGACCGAGACGCTGCGCCGGATGGTTGCCGGCAGCAAGATCGACGACTGGTGGTGGGACGACGCGCTGCACATGGCGATGCCGCCGTTCGCCCGGATCGGGCGGCTGCGCAACGATCCGGCGTACTGGTCGAAGCTGTACCAGCTGTACAACGACACCAAGCGGCGCCGCGGGTTGTGGGTGCCGTCGAGCGGGCTGTGGTACCGCGACGACCGGTTCCTGCCGGGCAAGATCGTGTCGCCGAACGGCAAGCCGGTGCTGTGGTCGCGCGGCAACGGGTGGGTCGCGGCGGGACACGTGAAGACGCTGAAGGCGTTGCCTGCTGGACAGGCGAACGTCGCGGAGTACAGATCGACCTTGACCCAACTGGTCGGTGCGTTACGGCCGATCCAGCGCGGCGACGGCTTCTGGAACGTCAACCTGGGCGATCCCGATCACCTGCCGGGGCCGGAGACGAGCGGGACGGCGTTCTTCTGCTACGCGACGGCGTACGCCGTGAAGGCCGGATTGGTGCCGTCGGCAACCTTCCGGCCGGTGGCCGCGAAGGCGTGGAACGGGATGGTCGCCACCGCTGTCCACCCCGACGGCTTCCTCGGTTACGTCCAGAAGGTCGGCGACCGGCCGGAGTCGAGCCAGCCGGTCAACTACCAGTCGACCGCCGACTTCGGGGTCGGTGCGTTCCTGCTGGCCGGTGCAGAACTCGCGACGCTGACCAGCTAGTTGTCAGTTGGCGTGCGCGGCGAACTCTTCGTCGCGTACGCCGGCTGCTTCCAGCACCGTCGCGGCCAGCTGGACGCCGACGCCGCGCAGCGGCTGGGCGCGAACGACCGCGCGGGCCGAGGCGCCGTCGAAGATCATCGTCAGCTGAACAGCCAGCGTGTCCGGGTCCTCGGCACCCGCACGCACGAGCTCGGCGCGGAAGAAGTCGGTCAGCGCCTGCTTGAAGTGCCGCGCGACGACGCTGCCCGGGTGCTCCGGGTTCTTCAGCTCGGTCGCGGTCGAGACGAACGGGCAGCCGAAGAAGTCGTCGTCGGCCGCGCGCTCGTCCTCGCGCTCGAAGACCGACAGGATCCGGGCCCGCGGCGAGCGCTCGTCGTCCGGGCTCGGCAGCAGCAGCGCGTTGTAGAACGGCCCACGGGCGGCCAGGCTCTCCGCGATCACCTCGTCCTTGGACCGGAACAGCTGGTACATCGACTTCTTCGACACCCCGGCGGCCTTGCAGAGTGCGTCCACGCCGATGCTCACGCCGTCGCGGTAGAACAGTTCGCTCGCGGCCTCCAGCAGCCGCTCGCGGGATGTCGCCTGGCTCTTCATACGTCGAGCGTACCGCTCCGTTTTGATCGAATAAACCGATCGGTGTATGTTCTGTGGAAACGGATCGGTTTCTTCTCCCAGAACCCCGGAGCTCACCATGACTTCACTGCACGGCGTCGTCGCCCTCGTCACCGGCGGCAACCGCGGCCTCGGCAAGGCCGTCGTCGACGAACTGCTGGCCCGCGGCGCGGCCAAGGTCTACGCGACCGCCCGCAAGCCCGAGCCGAGCACCGACCCGCGGGTCGTCACGCTCCCGCTCGAGGTCACCGACCAGGCCGCGATCGACGCGCTCGCCGAGGCGGCCCCGGACGTCACCCTGCTGGTCAACAACGCCGGCATGGACTACCCGGGCAACACCTACCTCGGCACCCCGATCGAGGACCTGCGGCACCTGATGGACGTGAACTTCTTCGGCCCGCTGAACGTCACCCGCGCCTTCGTGCCGGTGATCGAGCGCAACGGCGGCGGCCAGATCCTGAACATGCAGTCGGCGCTGTCCTGGGTCGCATGGCACGGCGTGTACGCCGCCACCAAGTCGGCGTTCTGGGCGCAGTCCAACAGCCTGCGGGTGGAGCTGCTCGGCCGCGGCATCGGCGTGACGTCGCTGCACATGGGCTACCTGGACACCGACATGGCCGCGACGATCACCGCCCCGAAGGAGGACCCGGCCGACATCGCCAGGGCCGCGCTGGACGGCGTGGAGGCCGGCGCTCACGAGGTGCTCGCCGACGACACCGCGCGCTTGGCCAAGGGCGCTCCGGGCTCGGCGATCGAGGACGTGTACCCGCAGCTGCTCGGCTGAGCCAGCCCGGCCGGTGGTGACCTGGTCACCACCGGCCCCTGACCTACAGGTGCGCCACCGGGTTCATGCTCTCCTGCGTGGCACCGTCCGGGTCCGTCGAGCGGCTGGTCTCGATCCACTGCGCCGCCTCGGCCGCCCGTTTGTCCTCGTAGTCCGCGACAGCCATCAGCGAGTCGCTTCCGAGCAGCAGCCGCTCCGGCACCTCGTCGCTGTCCACCAGCTGCAGCACGACCTGCGCGACCTTGGCCGGGTCGCTCCCGGACATCCCACTCGACAGGTAGTCGCGGAGCCGGCCGATGGACGGCTCGTACGCCTCACTCACCGGGTAGACCTTCATCGAGGGCCCGGCCCAGTCGGTGGCCATGCCACCCGGCTCCAGCACGGTGACCTTGATCCCGAGCGGGTTCACCTCCCGCGCGAGCACGCCGGAGAACCCGCCGACGGCCCACTTCGACGCCTGGTACGCCGACAGCCCGGGCGCGATCGACCGGCCGCCGGACGACGACACCTGGACGAAGTACCCCGAGCCCTGCGCCCGGAAGACCGGCAGCGCGGCCCGGGTCACGTTGACGACGCCGAACAGGTTGGTCTCGACCTGCGCGCGGAAGTCGTCCATCGGGATGTCCTCGAAGGCGACGAAGTTCGCGTAGCCCGCGTTGTTCACGACCACGTCCAGCCGGCCGAACGCGTCGACCGCGGCCTGGACCGCCGCCTGCGCCGCGGCCAGGTCGGTGACGTCGAGCGCGACGGCGCGTACCTGGTCGCCGTACTGGCTGACGAGGTCGGCGAGCTGCTCTGGCCGGCGCGCGGTGGCGACCACCTGGTGCCCGGCGGCCAGCGCGGCCGTGGCGATCGCGCGACCGAGACCGCGTGAGCTGCCGGTGACGAGAAAGACCTTCATGATGCTCCCTTGACTCCTGACTGACTGGTTAGTTGAAGTGAAGCACGCGCGTCGACGCGAGTCAACTATCTAGTTAGTGAGGTATCATGGGCGCATGGCCGGAGACGCTGAGGCGACCAGGAAGCGACTGCTGCAGGCAGCCCGCAAGGAGTTCGGCGCGTACGGCATCGCCGGTGCGCGGGTCGACCGGATCGCCGCCGAGTCCGGCTCGAACAAGGCGCAGATCTACCACTACTTCGGCAGCAAGGACGGCCTGTTCGACGCGGTCTTCAACGAGATCGTCGAGCACACCGTCAGCGCGACGCCGATCGACCCGACCGACCTCGCGGAGTACGCCGGCCGCCTGTTCGACGGCTACGAGCAGCACCCGGAGATCCAGCGGCTGGCGACCTGGTACCGGCTGGAGCGGGCCGGCACGAACGACCCGCTGGACGCGATCATCGAGAGCAACCGGCACAAGACCGAGGCGATCGCGAAGGCCCAGCGCGACGGCCTGCTGACCACGCGGTACAGCCCGATCGTGCTGCTCAGCCTGGTCATCCACCAGGCCACGCTCTGGGCGAACATGACCCCGGAGTACTCCGCGCTCGTCGAGCAGACCTCGTCGGCGGACCGGCGCAAGATCGTCACCGAGGCGGTCGCCGCGCTGCTGCGGGACTGAGTCGACACGCTTCGACCGGCATTTCGCAGGGAGCTTGCGTAAAATCGGGGAGTGATCGATGTCGTCGCTGTGCTCCGTCCGGAAGATGTAGTCGTCGATTTCCTGTCCGTCCTCGACCCCGCCCGCGGCCGTGAGGTCCACCTGCTCGTCGCCGACCGCGGCACCTACCTGAAGCTGCCGGTGGGGGTCCCACTGGCCGGCCGCCTGGCGCCGCTCGCCGAACTGCTCGCCACCTCCGCCGACGGCGCCAAGCCGTTCTCGCCCGGCGCCGCCGCCGACGCGATCGCGCTGGAGACCGGTGACGTCGAGGCGACCGTCTGGACCCACAACCCGGCCGACAGCCGCGAGCGCCGCGGCCGCTGGGGCCTCGAGCTCGCAGACCTCGTACGCCGGGCGCCGGTGCTGCACGCGGTCGGCGACGCGCAGTGGTTCCAGTGGGTGACCGACACCGACGAGCGGCTCAGCCCGGCGCTGATCGACGCGAAGCTGGACTTCGTCAACACGCACGGCGGGGAGTTGCTCGGGCTGGACGAGGAGGACGAGAACGCGCTGCTCACCGGCAAGGTGCACTCGGTCGAGCGGTTCTTCGGCTCGACACCGGACGAGCGCGCCCGGCTGTTCGCGCTGATGGGGAGCATGGGCGAGAACGCCGCGCTGGTCACCGACCCGTGGGAGTTCGCGACATCGCCGTACGAGCTGGAACGGCTGGACGCGACGGTGGCCTGGGTGCGATCACGGCTGGACCCAGCGGCCGGCCGGGTGATCGAGGTCGGCGCCTGCGAAGGTGCCCTCACCAGCCGGCTAGTCGCCGAGGGCTACTCGGTCGACGCGACCGAGCCCAACCAGGCTTTCTACGAGCGGCTCCGCGAGGTGCGCGGCGACGTGCGGGTCCACCCGCACAGCTACGAGGACCTGACGACGACCCGGCGCCTCACCGGCTCGGCGTACCTGCTGATCGAGATGCTCTACTACGAGCAGGACCTCGCGCTGTTGGACCGCTTCCCCACCGACCACCTGTTCGTGGCGATGGAGCCGATGGAGCTAGCAGCCCGCTCCTGGCCCACTGGTTGGAGCATCGAACAACAGGTCGAGCTGGTCGCACCCCGCTTCGAGCCAGTGGTCGGCGGCCGCGCCTACCTCCGCAAACGCGGCAGCCGCGGCGTACTGCTGCGGCGGCGATGACTCAGTTGCTGACGTAGAGGTCTCGGTCGCGGGTGTACTCCATCGACGCGGCGATGCGGTCGGCCAGGTCGGGGGCCAGGTCGCGTTCGACGATGTGGAGGGCCAGGTCGATGCCTGCGGTGATGCCGCCGGCGGTGATCAGGGTGCCGTCGTCGACGACGCGGTTCTTCTTCAGGACCGGGCCGTACGCCGTGAACTCCTCCCAGGCGTTTCGGTTGGTGGTGGCCGGGCGGCCCTTCACCAGGCCTGCGGCGGCGAGCAGCATCGAGCCGGTGCAGACCGAGGCGATCCAGTCGAGCTGCGGCGCCAGGTCGGCGAGGCGGGCGGGTAGTACGCCGCGCTGTGCTTCCGCCCACGAGCCGCGCTCGGCCCGGTTGAGCCAGCCGCCTCCGGGCACGAACAGCGCGTCCGGAGTACCGAGACCTTCCGGTGCGCGGAACTGCAGGCCGTGCATGCCGGTGACCTCCACCGGGCCGTCCAACCCGACCAGTGCGAGCTCCAGCTCACCAGTGCGCGCCGCTGCGTGGCTCCACACCTCGAACGGGCCCATCACGTCCATCTCGTCCACGCCGTCGAACACCACCATCTCGATCCGCATGCCTCCATCCCACCGGCTGCGGCCGGCCGCGACCAGCCGTCCGGCGGCCGGTCTTCGGGAAGATCTGGCCAGACCGCTGGGCGCAGGGATCGGACCGCTGGGCGCAAGGTGCTCGCACGAACAGTGAGCGGACCGCTACCCATGGTGGAGACATCCCGCCACCGGAGGTCCGTCCATGCCTCGTTCTGCGCCCGCCCGCGCCCTGGTACGTCGCTCCCATGCCGGTTCGCTCATCGCTGTCGCCACCACTGTGCTGGCCGGCGGTGTCTCGCTCAACGCACTGGTCTCTCCGGCCTCAGCCGTCCCTGACACGTCGGCTGCCGCCACCGCCTGCGACAGCGCTGCAGCAGGTTTCACCCCGGTGCTCCAGCTCGACCTGCCCGAGCGCGGCAGCTACCTGAACCAGACCCCGCCGTACAGCCTGGACCGGACCAGCGAGGTCGGCTCCAACTTCGACCGCGTCGGGTACTGCGTCGAGCTGAACGGTCCGGACGGGCCGCAGTGGGTGTGGACCGCCATGGAGCCGTTCAGCTCAACCGCTGCCCGTATCGGCCTGCCGACGCGTCCTGGTGAGTTGGTGCGGCAGCGGGTCGGCGACCTGGAGGTCCGGTCGAACGTGCCGGGCGTGACCAACGGCAGCGGCCAGACCGGCTACCTGGAGATGTGGCCGAACCAGTACCAGGAGAGCGCCAGCACGCAGGTCGCCAACGCCTCGCCGATCACCTTCGACGTGGACGACAACCCGACCTCCCCGCTCGGCTACGGCTCTTTCCAAGTCGGACAGATCGGCGCCGACCGGCCGTCGAGCTTCGCGGCCAAGCAGGTGTTCGCGATCAACACGTTCACCGAGTCGGCCAACGGCGTGCTGTCGCTGGGCATCGGCACCAACCTGAGCGGCCAGCCGGACTGGACGTTCGCCAACAACGCCACGCGGTACTCGCAGCGGCGGCTGACGGCGTACGTGCGCAGCTCGGTGGTGAGCGTGACGGAGTCGCCGCAGGACCGGCAGCTGGTTCCGCGAGACGCCCGCAACGGCGCCGTCGTACCTGTGGCCGGCACTGTGACCAACCCCGGCGTACGGCGGGTGCAGCTGCGCGTGACCGGCGCTGGTCGGACCGAGACCTTCACCTCGTCTTCCAAGTCGTTCCGCTTCACTCCGCGGATCACAGCCGGGCTGCACGAGTACAGCTTCGAGCTGCGGGCCACTGGTCCCGGGCTGGACCGCGTGGTCGCCCGGCGCGACGGCGTGGTCTCCGGCGACGTACTGGTGGTGCAGGGGCAGTCAAACGCGGAGGCGGCCAAGTACAACGGTGCTGCCAACGCGGAGGAGTCGCCGTACCTGCGCAGCTTCGGTACGCCGACCTCCGACGGCACCATCTCGGGCGCCGACCGGGTCTGGCACTACGCGACCGGTGACGTGACCAACCAGTCCGGCTCGGTCGGCCAGTGGGCGATCCGGATGGGCCGGAAGATCGTGGACACCTACAAGGTCCCGGTGGCTCTGTTCAACGGAGCGCACGGCGGCCAGCCGATCAGCTTCTTCCAGCGCAACGACAGCAACCCGGGCGACCTCGGCACCAACTACGGGCGGCTGCGGCAACGACTGCAGGCCGCTGGTGTGCTGGGCAGCGTCAAGGGCGTGCTCTGGTACCAGGGCGAGTCCGACAACGACAACGCCGCAGTGCATGTGGGTGGCTTCAACACGCTGCTGCAGGACTGGCGCAGCGACTTCGGTGCCGCGAAGTACTACGTGTACCAGGTGCGGACGTCGCCCTGCGGCACGACGACGAACATGAACGTCCGCGAGGCCCAGCGACAGCTCGGCGATACCGCCGGAGTGACGCTGCTGTCCACCAACGGGCTGTCGGGCCACGACGGCTGCCACTACGCGTACCTGGGCGGCTACCGGGAGATGGGCGACCACACGTTCGCGGTACTCGGCAGGGACCTGTACGGCGGCCCGTCGGCCGGTGTTGCGCCGCCGAACCCGTCAGCTGTGACTGCTAGCGGCTCGCAGCTCGTTGTACAGCTTCGGTCGTCCGACCCGCTCACGGTGGCGGCCGGAGTTGCGTCTGACTTCGTGCTGGAAGGTGGAGCTGTCACCGTCTCGTCCGTTGCCTACCAGGCCGGCGGCAGGCTCGTGTTGACGCTCTCGGGGCCGGCGACCGGTGTCACGGGTCTCACGTACCAGGGTCATCTTGGCGCCGGCCCGTGGATCACCAACGCGACGGGCGCTGGTTTGCTCGCCTTCAAGCTGCCCGTCACCTGATCCAGGACGCGGCCGGCGCCCACCGCCCCGAGGCACCGGCCGCGTCTTGCTTGTGGTGGTTGCGTGGGGCTGGGGTTGCTGGTTGGCTACCGGCTGGCCGGGGTGGTTGCGCTTCTGGCGACGTACGGTAGATGGCATGTCGGGTACAGGGGGACAGCCTTCAGCGCCGCTGGAGGTGGAGGAGCGGATCGGGCCGTATCGGCTGATCCGCCGGCTCGGGCAGGGCGGCATGGGTGTGGTCTACCTGGCCGAGGGGCCGCAGAAGCGTGAGGTTGCGCTCAAGGTGCTGCGCTCGCACGTGGCGCACGACCCGACCGCGCGGGCGCGGCTGGAGCGGGAGGCGACGACGCTGCGGCGGATCGACCACCCGGGGGTCGCCGGCGTGCTCGACTACGACCTGCAGGGCGACCGGCCGTACCTGGTGACGCGTTTCATCCCGGGGCGCCCGCTGGACGAGCAGGTGGACGACAGGGGTCCGCTGACGCCGCAGCGGTGGTTGCCGCTGGCCGGCTGTCTGGCTGAGTCGTTGCAGGCGATCCACGCGGCCGGGGTGATCCACCGGGATCTCAAGCCGGGCAACGTGATGATGTTCAACGGCAAGCCGGTGATGATCGACTTCGGGATCGCCCAGGCCGCCGACGACCTGCGGCTGACCCAGACCGGGCTCGTCATCGGTACGCCGGGCTACCTGGCGCCGGAGCTGATCGAGGGCGAGATGGTGTCCGAGTCGGCCGACTGGTGGGGCTGGGCGGCCACCGCGGCGTACGCCGCGACCGGGCGGCGCCCGTTCGGCAAGGGCCCGTTCGAGGTCGTGCTGAGCCGCGTCCACAGCGGCCAGGCCGACCTGGAGGGCCTCGACCCGCGGCTGAAGCCGCTGCTCGCCGCCGCGCTTTCCCCGGACCGCCGCAACCGCCCGACCCAGATCGAGATCATGGCCGGCCTCAACCGATACGCCGAGGGCCGCGACGCCCTGGTGCCGGCGGCCGAGGAGAAGACGGTCCTGACGGCGCCGGAGACCATCCAGCTGCACCCGCCGACCACGGTGATGTCGGCAGCAGAAGCAGGCACGCAGGTGCTGGGCGACGGCACGCAGGTACTTGCTGACGGCACCCGGGTGCTCCCGGACGGCACGCACGTCAGGGCCGACGGCACGCAGCTACTGCCGGACGGAACCCGCGTGATGCCCGACGGCACTCGCCTCATGCCCGGCGAAGACCCCTCCGACCCGGCCGCTGTCGCTCAGCTCGTCCCCGCGGTCATCCCACCGCTCTCAGCCTTCGCCCCTCTCCGCGACAAGCTCCGCGACGTCGCCGCCGAGCAGAAGGCCGCCCGCCTCGCCGCCAAAGCAGCAGCCGTCCCGGTCCACCCGGCGACGTACAGCCCGGTCCCCGGCGCCGCAGCTCCAGCAGCGATGCCGCTCCCGTACCAGTCGGCTCCCGGCGGGCTCGGCGGCCCGGCGACCGGGCCGAACTACGCCCCACCCTCCAACTACCCGGTCCCCCAGCAGCAGCACCAACCTGTCCAGAAGCAGAACCGAGCACTCGAGCAGCGCCCGTCAGGCCCGCCGCTCCCGCCCGCCTCCCGCGGCGGCCTGCTCTTCGCGCTCCTGCTCGCGTTGGCCGCGCTCATCGCCGTACTGCCAGTCCTCGGCATGCTGGTCGCTGCCGCGCTGACAGTGCTCGCCCGCATGGTCGACAAGTCCAGTACGGCGCTGCTGCGCCGCCGGGAGGCTCGCGGCTACCGCGGCAAGTCCGACGGCCTGGTCGCCGTCGCCGCCAGCCCGGTGCACCTCACCAGCGCCGCGCTCGTCTCACTCCCCGCCGCGCTGCTGCCGCTGATCGTCGGCTTCACCGTCGGCGGCATCACCACGCTGGTGATCGCCATGGCCAAGGGCTTCGAGTGGCCGCTGCTCGCTCCGATCAGCATCGCCGTCGGCGCGGTGTTCGGCCTGATGAGCGCCTGGGGCGGCCCGGGCGGTTCGTCACTGCGCCGCGGCGCCAGGGCCGGTCTGCGGACGATGTTCCGCCCGGCCTGGCTCAGCACGCTCGTCACGGTCGCCCTGCTGGTCGTGGCCGGCGTACTGGCCCTCCGCGGCTACCAGAGCGGCACGAACTGGACCCCGCTCGCGAACGCCTTCGAGCTCCCGCAGCTGCCCAGCCCCACGCTCGGCGACCTGCGCCAGCTCCCGGTCATCCGCGACCTGCCGTTCATCAACTAGAAAGGCGCTCCCCAGCAGCTGGGGAGCGCCTTGTTCTAACGGATCAGATCCGGTCGTCCAGCATCACGATCTGCGAGCGCTCCGGCCCGACACCGACCGCCGAGATCGGCGCGCCACTCATCGCCTCGACCGTGCGGATGTAGGTCTGCGCGTTCTTCGGCAGGTCGTCGAAGCTGCGGCAGCCGGTGATGTCCTCGCTCCAGCCGTCGAGCTCCTCGTAGACCGGCTTCGCGTGGTGGAAGTCGGTCTGCGTCATCGGCATCTCGTCGTGCCGGACGCCGTTCACGTCGTACGCGACGCAGACCGGGATCTTCTCGCGCCCGGTCAGCGTGTCCAGCTTGGTCAGCACGAAGTCGGTGACGCCGTTGACCCGGGCGGCGTACCGCGCGATCACCGCGTCGTACCAGCCGCAGCGCCGCGGCCGCCCGGTCGTCGTCCCGAACTCGAAGCCCTGCTGGCGCAGCCACTCACCGTCGGCGTCCAGCAGCTCGGTCGGGAACGGCCCCTCGCCGACCCGCGTGGTGTAGGCCTTGACGACCGCCATCACCCGGTCGATCCGGGTCGGCGGGATGCCCGCGCCGGTGCAGGCGCCCGCGGAGATCGCGCTCGACGACGTGACGAACGGGTACGTCCCGTGGTCGACGTCGAGCAGCGTCGCCTGCCCGGCCTCCATCAGCACCGTCTTGCCGGCGTCCAGCGCCTTGCCGAGCAGCAGACTCGTGTCGGCGACCATCGGGCGCAGCCGCTCGGCGTACCCGAGCAGCTCGTCGAGGACCTCGGAGATCTCGACCGCGCGCCGGTTGTAGACCTTCACCAGCAGCTGGTTCTTCTGCTCCAGCGCGCCGGTGATCTTCTGCTCGAGGATCTTCTCGTCGTACAGGTCCTGGATCCGGATCCCGATCCGGTTCATCTTGTCGGCGTACGTCGGCCCGATGCCGCGGCCGGTGGTGCCGATCCGGCGGCTGCCGAGGAACCGCTCGGTCACCTTGTCCAGCGTCCGGTTGTACGGCGGGATGACGTGCGCGTTCGCGCTCACCACCAGCCGGCTGGTGTCGACCCCGCGGGCCTGGAGCGCGTCCAGCTCCTCGAACAGGACGCTCAGGTCGACCACGACGCCGTTGCCGATCACCGGCGTCACGCCCGGGGTCAGGATTCCGCTGGGCAGCAGGTGCAGCGCGTACTTCTCGGTGCCGATGACAACGGTGTGGCCGGCGTTGTTGCCGCCGTTGAACTTCACCACGTAGTCGATCGCGGTCCCGGTGTTGCCGAGCAGATCGGTCGCCTTGCCTTTGCCCTCATCGCCCCACTGGGCGCCGACGAGCACGATTGCGGGCATCTCAGCCCTCCTCTTCAACGCGTCGACCGGCGGCTTCGCCGCCGATGGCCGGCCGCTGACTGTATCCCTAAGGAAATGGTGAAGCCCGGACGCGTTCACCAGACATTCATCCGGCAGGCGTTCCAGGCTCTTACGACCGAAGCCTACCGGACCCCGGGTCCGTGCAGAGCTTTCCGCGTCAGTGACGTCGGCCTCGGGACGGGCTTGCGATTTTCGGTGATCACGTGCACACTCTTAGTCAGCGGCCCGCCGAAACTGCCGCAGGGGACGGTTCCGGCGGGCCGCTTCCTCATGTCCGGGACAGTCTCATGTCCTCGAGGCTTCTGTTGCCCTAGGCGTCCAGTCCTTCCGGGTTCGACGCCAGCCACTCCTTCACCCGCCGGTCGGCCTCCTCCGGCGAGACGTCCTCGACCTTGGTCAGGATCGCCCACCGGTGCCCGAACGGGTCGATCACCGTGCCGTACCGGTCGCCGGTCATGAACGTCGACACCGGCTCGACCTGCGTCGCCCCGGCCGCGACCGCTCGCGCGAAGGTCGCGTCGACGTCCGGCACGTAGTGCACCAGCGACGAGTGCACCCACTCGCCGTTCGGTGCCCGCAGCCCGATCTGCGGCATCTGGTCGCTGAGCTGCAGCATCGAATTCCCGAACCGCAGCTCGGCCTGTCCGAGCCGGCCGTCGGACATGTCCTGCCGGCTGACCACCTCGGCGCCGAAGACCTCGGTGTAGAACTCGATCGCCTTCGGCCCGTTGTCGACGGCCAGGTACGGCGTGAGCGAGTGATAACCGTCGGGGACGGGGTTTACCGTGTTCGTCGTCATGACGTTCAGTCAACGCCGTACCGGCCCGCCCGGTCTTGGAAGAAAGCGACAGCCAGCGTGACGCAGCCCCCGGACAGCGAGAAGGGCATCCTGCACCCGCAGGAGCAGGCCCGGCACCGCTCGCTGACCCGGCTCGCGCCCGGTCCCACGGTCGGCCGCTTCGTCGAGTGGTACTGGATCGTCGAGTGGGACCTCGGTACGCCGTACGTCGCCGAGGTGCTGCCCTACCCGAGCGTGAACGTCACCTTCGAGCAGCCCGGCGGCGCGTTCCTGAACGGGGTCTGCACCCGCAAGTTCGAGCGCGAGCTGACCGGCCGCGGCCGGGCGTTCGGGGTCAAGTTCTGGGCCGGCGGCTTCGGCGCGCTGACCGGGCGCGACGTCGCGTCGTTCCGCGACCAGGTGCTGCCGCTGACCGACGTGTTCCCGGACGCCGACCGGCTCGCCGACCTGATGTTCGCCGCCGAGACCGACGTACGCCGGCGCGCCGTGGTCGAGGCGTACCTGGCCGACCACCTGGTCGCCGACGACCCGTCGTACGCGCTGGTCCGGGAGATCGTCGCCGCGATGGCCGAGGACCGCTCGATCACCCGGGTCGACCAGATCACCGAGCGGTTCGGCGTACCGATCCGCACGCTGCAACGCCTCTTCCGCCGCTACGTCGGCGTCGGCCCGAAGTGGGTGCTGCGCCGCTACCGCCTGCACGACGGCGCCGAGCTGCTCGCCCGCGGCCAGGTCACCGAGCTCGCCGACCTGGCCGTCGCGCTCGGCTACTTCGACCAGGCCCACTTCACCCGCGAGTTCAAGGACCACATCGGCCTGACCCCGACCGACTACGCCGCACGGACCACTGCCGAGCGGCAGATCACCTATCGCTGACGAAACCGATCGACTTTTAGGCGAGACAGATCTAATGTCTCTTCAGCGAAAGGGGTGCTAGTGGCACACATTACGGGCGATGAAGACCTCGAAGAATTCATTAAATACCTCGACGCGAAGCCACCGAACGAGCAGATTGGCCGGCTCATACTCGAAGGATCCCGCCTTGAGACCAACTTGAGGATCCTCGCGCAGGAGCACGGAATGAGTCGCGTAGACGCGATCCGGAAGAAGAAGATGCCTGATATCCTCAAGCATCTGAGATCGAAGGGCGAGGAGGAAGATTTCCTCAACCAGTGCGCTGCAGCGATCGAGAAAAGGCACCTGGCCGCGCACGGGATCTGGTTCAATATACTTGGCCGAGGAGCGGCACTACTGAGAGCCGCCGACGACGAGGAAGTATTCCGCGGCCCTCTAGTGACAGAGTCGGATTTGACTAAGTGGGCAGACACTTTGAGAGATCTCGCCGATCATCTCGAAGCCAAATCGATTTAATTGTGGACTCGTCGCCTGACTGACGCCCCGAACAGCGTCGCCGTGACCGCCGCCGCGAGGGCGAGCGCGAAGCCGTGGCGCGGAGAGTGAGCGTCGACGACCTGGCCGGCGAAGGCCGCACCGAGGGCGACTCCGGCAGCGCCCCCGGAGTTCAGCCAGGTGAAAGCCTGCGTGAGAACTCTCGGCGCGACCTCCTGCTCGGTGAGCACCGCTGAGAGCGTCTGGATCGGTGCGATCGCCAAGCCTGGAAGGGCCAGCGCCAACCCCAGGGCCAACGGGCTGTCGGCCAAAAGCAGCGGGATCGAGGTCACGGTCAGCGTGGTCAGTGCCAGGACGAACTGTTTCGCGGGCTGCATCGGCCACTGCCTGGCGCCGTAAATGAGGCCCGCGACGAGACTGGCCAGGCTGGTGATCGCGTAGAGCGGACCGGCGAGCGACGGGCTGCCGTCGCCGACCGCGAAGGCGGTGACGGACACCTGCATGCTTCCGAAGAACAATCCCATGCCGACGCTGACTGCGACCAGCGCCAGAAACCCCTTGTGCAGAAGGCGTGCTGAGCTGTCGCGGACCTGTTTGACCGCGGTCGGTGGAGCAGTACCGCGTTGCAGCGCCAGCGAGAGGCCACCACCGACCAGGAGGCTGGTGGCCAGCGCTGAGCCCACTACAGGTGAGGTGAGCGAGCTGACCGTGCCGATGAGCGCTGGGCCGACCATGAAGGCGACACCAGTGCTCAGAGCCTCCAGGGTGAAGGCGGTGTTGAGTCCGGGTTTGCCGCGGAGGGCATGAGCCCAACGGGCTGACGTCTGCGCGCCGACCTGGGGCAGCGTGCCACCGGCGAGCACACCGGCGGCGACGAGGATGCTCTGGGGATGGTGGGTGATGGTGAGAGTGATCAGCAGGGCGACCGCGGCCGCGTGCAGCAGCAGGGTGATCGGCAGCATGCGGGTCTGGCCGTAGCGGTCGATCAGCCGGGCCACCTGCGGCCCGGCGAGCGCTTCCGCGACCGCGAAGCCGCCGGTCACGGTGCCGGCCACGGCGTACGAGCCGGTGGAGCCGTGCACCAGCCAGACGATGCCGAGGCCGGTCATCGCGATGCCGATCCGCGCGGGAGCCGCGGCCAGGAAGAACTTCCACGCGCCCGGCGTCGCGAGGACGCTGCGGTAGCTGGTGCGGGGCGTGCTGATCCGTCCGGTGAGTGCCGGCACGGGTGAGCCTTTCGCTACCCGGCGGGGCGGTGATCTGACCGTGGGCGTCCAGCTCTTTCGGTCCGTCAGTGCCGCCTACAACCGTCCATGTTCGGCAGGAAGCGGGGACGCACGCCGCCTGCCGGCTATGTCACCGGGCAGAACATCGATGAGGGTGTTCTAGCGGGTTCAGTCTACTACGAAGGCCCCAACGCGCAGGATCGGAACGGACTGGCTGCTGCCGACCTCCGCCGCGATCGCGACGTCCTGCGGGAAGCCGTACTGCATCAGCTCCTGCCCACCCGCACACTCGTGCAGCAGCTCCGGCAGCTCACCAGCCACCTCCCGGTACGCCGCGGCCGCCGCTCGCGCTTCCGGCGACAGCGGCCCAACTCCCAGCTCCTGCAGCCTCGCCACGAACGCGCCGGCACCCCACAGGTCTTCCACAGCAGGCCGCAGCGACCCGTCCTTCCAGCGCTCACCTGCAGCGATGGCAACGACTTGTACTGCTTGTGCTGCGGCCCACTCCGCAGCAGCCGCTGCGTTGCGCAGTGACACCGCCAACACCGTCGACCCACTGTCCGCGAGCTGCTGGGAGATCGTGGAGCCGTTGGGCGACGGCAGCACGAGCCGCTCCACACCTGTCGCCTGCCGGATGGTTGCCGGGGACAGGCTGATCCCGTCCGCGCCCGCCTCCGACCGGCCGACAGCAAGCGCGGCCGCGTGCTTCTCGGCGTACTCGATCGCACTGCCGTCGCGCCAGCGGTACGGGAGCACGGTGATGCCGCGGTCGGCGGCGACCGTCACCGAGGTGGTGAACGAGAGGACGTCGACGACCGCGACCACGGCACCGGGTACGGCGGCGGCACCGGCCGATCCCCAGTCGAAACCGACGCGGTACGCGGTCTGTGCGTAAGGGCTGCTCACCGGCGAGATCATTCCCGCCGGCTCAGCACCGGACAAGCAGGTTTCAGCTCAGCACGTCGGCAGCGGTCGGCGACGAGTCGCGCAGGAAGGTGGCGCAGCGCTCGGCCTCCTCCTTCTCGTCGATCACCGCGGCCGCCTTGCCGAGCACCGCCAGGCAGCGCAGGAACCCGCGGTTCGGCTCGTGCTCCCACGGGACCGGGCCGTGGCCCTTCCAGCCGTTGCGGCGGAGCAGGTCGAGCCCGCGGTGGTAACCGGTCCGGGCGTAGGCGTAGGCCTCGATGGTGCGGCCGTCCGCGAAGGCGGCCTCGGCCAGCTGGGACCAGGCCAGCGACGAGGTCGGGTACTTGGCGGCCGCGTCCACCGGAGCGAGTCCGGCGGCGAGTTCCGCCGCGGCCGGGTCCTCGGGGAGTAGGGTCTCGGGAGGACCGCTCAGCAGATTGTTCAATTCCATAGGCACATCTTCGCCGATCACGCAGCCGGCCCGGCACGTGACCGTCTGACGAAATCCGTTGACCGTTCACGTACCGGCCACGGATGCTTGAGACCCTGCGTCGTACCGCCGTGGTTCCCAGCTACGGCCGGAGAGGAGGCACCGGATGAGTGTCATCGTCCTGAACGCGTCGTACGAACCGCTGCACACCGTCTCGATCCAGCACGCCATCCGGATGCTGGTGCGCGAGGTGGCGGTGGTCGAAGAGGCGCACGGCGAACGGACCATCGGCCCTTTTCCGGTTCCACGGGTGCTGCGGCTGGTGCGCTACGTGGTCACCCACTGGCGCTACGCGGCCGGCCGGATGAAGTACAGCAAGCACGGCGTGCTGCGGCGGGACAGGTTCCGGTGTGCCTACTGCGGGCTGGACAACGCCGACACCATGGACCATGTCCAACCCAGATCCAGGGGCGGCCGCACGGAGTGGCTGAACGCGGTCGCCGCCCATGCCGCCTGCAACGAGCGGAAGGGCAACCGGACGCCGTCCGAGGCCGACATGCCCCTGCTGTGGCAACCCTGGGTACCGACCCGCGCCGAGCTCGTCATAGAGACATGACGGGCCTTTTTTATGCCCTTTTCCGGGGTCGTCCACAGCTTGGGTGAAGGCCGCCGCCGGCGGCGCTGATCGCGGCATCTTCTGAGGTGTGAACCCAACTCTCTCCGTGCTCCGCGCGATCCGCGGCGGCGTCTTCACCCGCGCCGACGCCCGCGCCTGCGGCTACTCCGACCCCGACATCGACTCCTTCCTCAGCACCGGCGGCTGGCGCCGCGTCCGCCCCGGCCGGTACGCCGTCTTCCGCGACCTGACCCTGGTCACCGACGAGACCCTGCACGTCCGCCGGACGTTCCAGCTCTTGCGCGAGTCGTCGGGCCGGACGGCGAGCCACCAGTCGGCCGCGGCCCTGCACGGTTTGCCCTTGTGGGGCTTGGATCTGACGAAGGTGCATCTCACACTGGCCGAAGTCCCTGAGGTCCTCCGCGGCCGGACGGCCGACGCGACCCGGCGCTCGGGTGGCTCCGGTGGCTCCGGTGGCTCCGGTGGCTCCGGTGGCGGCGACGACGCCATCCGGCGCGGCCGAGCCTCCGGCGACGACGTGGTCCGGCACGTGCGAAGCCCGATCGGCCCCGGCGTCATCTCCTGGAACGGCCTGCGCGTCACCTCACCTCCCCGCACGGTGGTCGAGGTCGCCGCAACCTGCCCGCCGGCTCCCGCCCAGGCAGTCGCCGACGCCAGCCTGTACTCCGGCCTCACCACCCCCAGCGCGCTCCGCAAAGCCGCCGACCACCTCCCCGAAGGCGTCGACCAGGCCCGCACGATCATCACCCGGGCGACCCCCGAGTCAGCCTCGGTCGCCGAGTCCCGCCTGCGCCTCATCCTCGCCGAAGCAGGCCTCCCCACGCCGTCCCCAGCTCCCCCACCAGGCGTCGACGCAGACCAACTCGCCTGTTCGCTCTGGTTCCCCGACGAACGCACCGTCGTCGAGTTCGAACCCCACCGCCCGTACTGGACCGACTCGACCGACGACGGCTCCCCGGCCCTCGCTGCCTACCTGGCCGAGGCGGCAGACCGAGCCTTCGGCGTACCCCGACCTGGTCAGCTCGCCGAGCCCTCCCCCGCCGCCTCCTGCTGGATCGCCTGGCCCGACCTGGACGACCCCGCGACCGTCGCGCACCGCATCCGCGCGACGTTCGCCCAGGCCCACCGCTCGACCGCCGTCCGGCTCTTCCCCCGGAGCCGGCGCAACCCCCGCGCCCCGAGTCCCCGGCGCGGAACAGCCCGACCTCCCCCGCCCCTGTCCCAGCCAGCCCGGCCTCCTGCCCCCTGTCCCGGGCCAGCCCGATCTCCCGCCCCTGTCCCGGGCCAGCCCGATCTCCCGCCCCCGTCCCGGGCCAGCCCGACCTCCCGCCCCCGTCCCCGGCCAGCCCGACCTCCCGCCCCCGTCCCGGGCCAGCCCGATCTCCCGCCCGCGCCCCGACCCAGCTCCCCGCCCCACTGACCACCAGCCCTCAGGAGAAACACCATGGCCAACGACAACGGACCCGCTGCCCAGGGCAACGGGTCCGTCAGGTGCTACTTGTCAGGCGTTGAGCGACGTACCGGTCGAGCGCAGGTTCTCGCAGGCCTCGGCGACGCGCTGGGCCATGCCGGCCTCGGCGGCCTTGCCCCAGGCGCGCGGGTCGTAGGCCTTCTTGTTGCCGACCTCACCGTCGATCTTCAGCACACCGTCGTAGTTGCTGAACATGTGCGCGGCGGCCGGACGGGTGAACGCGTACTGCGTGTCGGTGTCGACGTTCATCTTGATCACGCCGTTGTCGACCGCGGCCCGGATCTCCTCCAGGGTCGAGCCCGACCCACCGTGGAAGACCAGGTCGAACGGGCGCTCCTTGCCGACCTTGGCGCCGACCGCGTCCTGGATCTCCTTCAGGATCTCCGGGCGCAGCTTGACCGAGCCGGGCTTGTAGACGCCGTGCACGTTGCCGAAGGTGAGCGCGGTCAGGTAGCGGCCGTTCTCGCCGGTGCCGAGCGCCTCGACCGTGGCCAGGCCGTCCTCGACGGTGGTGTACAGCTTGTCGTTGATCTCGTTCGCGACGCCGTCCTCCTCACCACCGACGACGCCCACCTCGATCTCCAGCACGATCTTGGCCGCGTGCGCCCGGGCCAGCAGGTCCTTGGCGATCTCCAGGTTCTCGTCCAGCGGCACGGCCGAGCCGTCCCACATGTGCGACTGGAACAGCGGGTTCTCGCCGCGGGCGACGCGCTCGGCGGAGATCTCCAGCAGCGGCCGGACGAAACCGTCCAGCTTGTCCTTCGGGCAGTGGTCGGTGTGCAGCGCGATGTTCACGCCGTAGTTCTTGGCGACCTCGTGCGCGTACGCCGCCAGCGCGACCGAACCGGTGACCATGTTCTTGATCGTCGACCCGGACAGGTACTCCGCACCGCCGGTGGAGACCTGGACGATGCCGTCCGAGCCCGCCTCGGCGAAACCACGGATCGCGGCGGTCAGCGTCTGCGACGAGCTGACGTTGATGGCCGGGTAGGCGAAGCGGTTCTGCTTGGCCTTGTCCAGCATCTCGGCGTAGACCTCAGGGGTGGCAATAGGCATGTCTCGCGGTACTCCTCACAGCAAAGTTCATGTGGGTTGAGCTCCAGTATCGCCGCCGCGGACCTCGTCGTCCGCAGCGGGCCACCTGCTGAGCCGGCCAGGGTGACCGGGGAGCAAACAGCAGGGGAACAGACCAGTGGTGGAACAGGATCGGTCCAGTTGTCAGGTGGACGACCCGGTACGGGGGCCGCGCGGGGTGAGCGCCATGTGCAGCCGGTAGCGGTCGGCGCGGTACGCCGACCAGGACAGCTCGACGACCTTGCGGCCGGCGAACGTGGTCCGCTCGAGGACCAGCAGGGGTGCCCGCCGGGCCACGCCGAGGACCCGGGCGACGTGACCGTCGGCGTTGTCCGCCCGGACGGTCTGCTCACCCGAGGTGACGACGACGTCGTACTCGCTGGCGAAGACGTCGTACAGGGTGCCGAGCTCGCGGCCGAGCAGGCCGGGGAACAGCGTCGACGGGTAGTAGCCGACCTCGTAGGCCATCGGCGACGCGTCGGCGGTGCGCAACCGCTCGACCCGGATCACCTTGGTGCCCTTCGGCACCCGCAGCCCCTTCGCGGTCTCGTCGGAGGCCTCGATCTCGGTGGCCGACAGCACCACCGTCCCGGGCTCCAGGCCACGGGCCCGCATCTCCCGGGAGAACGAGGTCAGGTGCAGCTGGGAGTCGACCTGCGGCCCGGTGACGAAGGTCCCCTTGCCGTGCACGCGTTCCAGCGCGCCGGACTCGACCAGGTCGCTGATCGCCTGCCGGACGGTCACCCGGGAGACGTTCAGCTTGTCCACCAGGGCCCGCTCCGACGGGATCGGGTCGCCGGGGTGCAGCTCGACGTCGATCAGCCGTTCGAGCACCGACCGGACCTGGGCCCGCTTGGTTGCCACCATCGAATCTCGATCCTCCAGACCTGGGCGATCGCACGGGGGTGCCCCGGGCGGCCGCTCACTGCTATCGTGCGCAGCATACCTGTTAAGACCAGATAGGACCAGTGATCCCAGTGGTGTCTGTCCCCGCCTCTGCCACCCAGATGGCACGCGAGATCGCCGAGCAGCCGGCCGCACTGGCCGCGACGTTCGAGCACGTGCTGCCCAGCCGGCACGACGTGACCCGGCTCGCCGCCGGGCGCCGGCACGTGATCTTCGTCGCCCGGGGCTCCTCGGACAACGCCGGGGTCTACGGCCGCTACCTGACCGAGATCCACGCCGGCCGCCAGGCCTCGCTGGCCGCCCCGTCGGTCGCGACCCTGTACGGCGCCAACCTCGACCTGTCGAACTCGCTGGTCGTCGCGGTCAGCCAGTCCGGCGCCACCCAGGAGATCGTCGACACCGCCGAATGGGCCAAGCGCAACGGCGCCGCCGTGGTCGGCATCACCAACGACGCCGACAGCCCGCTGGCCTCCACGGCCGACGTAGCCCTCATCACCCAGGCCGGCAAGGAGCTGGCCGTCCCGGCGACCAAGACCTACACCACCCAGCTCGCCGCGATCACCGTCGCCGTCGACGCCCTGGCCCAGAAGCCCGGCACCCTCGACGCCGACATCGCCCGAGTCCCCGAGGCCGCGGCCAAGATGCTCGAAGGTTCCGTCGAGTCGGCCGCCGATCTCCTCGCCGGCGCCCACGACGTCCTCTCCTCCGGCCGAGGCCTGACCTTCGGCACCACCCTCGAGGTAGCCCTCAAGCTGGAGGAAACCTGCCTCCAGCCCGTCCGGGGCCTCTCGTACGCCGACCTCAAGCACGGCCCGATCGCGGTCGTCGACGCCGACCTGGTCACCATTCTGGTCGCCGCCGCCGACGGCCCCGCTCTCCCCGGCATGACCGAGCTCGCCTCCATCGTCCGCGAGAAGGGCAGCAAGATCCTCGGCATCGGCGGCGACCCCAAGTTCGCCTCCCTGTGCGACGTCAACCTGGCCGGTCCGGACCTGCCCGAGACCCTCGCTCCCCTGGCGTTGGTCATCCCCGCCCAGCGCGCCATCGAGGCCCTGGCCCGCCAGCTCGGTCTCGACCCCGACGCCCCCCGCGGCCTCCGCAAGGTCACGCAGACCGACTAGAACACAGCCCACGAGCTGAAGCCGGCACACACCCGGCCGAGCAGACCCCAGGTAGTTCCCGCCACTCCGGCCGGAATCACCTGGGGTCTTCTGCACCAAGCAGGCTCGATCCGCAGCGTCCGCAGCTGCCGCCGGGGCGGTGGCGCGGCGCGGTGGCGCGGTGGCGCGGCGGGGCGGCGCGGCGGCGCGGCGGTGGCGCGGCGCGGCGGGGCGGCGGTGGCGCGGCGCGGCGGGGCGGTGGCGCGGCGCGGCGGGGCGGTGGCGCGGCGCGGTGGCGCGGTGGCGCGGCGGTGGCGCGGCGCGGCGGGGCGGCGGGGCGGTGGCGGCGCGGTGGCGGGGCGGCGCGGCGCGGCGGTGGCGCGGCGGCGCGGCGCGGCGGTGGCGCGGCGGCACGGCGGCACGGCGGGGCGGCGCGGCGGCACGGCGGGGCGGCACGGCGGCACGGCGGGGCGGCACGGCGGGGCGGCGGGCGGCGGGCGGCGGGCGGCGGGGCGGCGCAGGAACGCCGACGCGACCCGGACGGACGGCGAGTCCGCAGCCGGGACAAGTGTCTGCGCTCCCGCTGGCAGCTCCCGCCCGCCAGCAACAAGCCCGCCGCCCCGCCCGCGGTAGGCCCTAGATCCGGCCTCGTTGTCGCAGCGCTGTGCCGATCTGGTCAGCACACTCCTGCAAAGGCTTCAGCGACTCAGTGAGCAGCGCAGCCTTCGTACTGCGCGAAGCATGGGCCGACACGTTCAGCGCCGCAGCCGGCCGGCCTCTGGAGTCCAGGATCGGTACGGCGATCGACCGCAGCCCCAGCTCCAGCTCCTGGTCCACGACCGCATAGCCGTCAGCACCCGCCCGCTCCACAGCCTCCCGCAGCTCGTCCGGCGCCGTCAGCGTGTGCTCGGTGAGCCGCTCGGTCTCCACCGAATCCAGGTAGGCCGCCAACTCGTCAGCAGCGAGCCCGGCGAGCAGCACCCGGCCCATCGACGTCGCGTACGCCGGCAGCCGCGCACCGACACCGAGCGCGACCGTCATGATCCGCCGGGTCGGCACGCGAGCGACGTACACGATGTCGGGCAGGTCCAGCGTCGCGATCGAGCAGGACTCCCGGGTCTGGGCGCTGAGCTCCTCCATGAACGGACCGGCGATGTCACCCAGATCCAGCGAGGACAGGTAAGCCCAGCCCAGCGCCAGGACACGAGGTGTGAGCGTGAACCGCCGTCCGTCGCTGCGCACGTACCCGAGCTGCTCCAGCGTCAGCAGGATCCGCCGCGCGGTCGCCGGAGTGATCCCGACATCGCGCGCCACCTCGCTGAGCGTCAGCGACGGCGTGTCCGCCGAGAACGCGCGGATCACCGCCAGCCCGCGCTCGAGCCCCTGCAGGAACGTGCCTGTAGACGCGTCACCAACCATCGGCTAACCTTTTCGTTGAAAGAAGAACTTTTCGCTGAGCGAAATCCTAGCGGAGCTTTCATGCCGAGTCCAGCAGCACCGATCACCTCCCTGGCCGAAGCCGTCGCCGCGCACGTGCACGACGGCGACACCGTGGCGCTCGAGGGCTTCACGCACCTCATCCCGTTCGCGGCCGCGCACGAGATCGCCCGCCAGGGCCGCCGCCACCTGACCCTGGTCCGGATGACACCGGACCTGGTCTACGACCAGCTGATCGGGCTCGGGGTCGCCGACAAGCTCGTCTTCTCGTACGGCGGCAACCCGGGCGTCGGCTCGCTGCACCGGCTGCGCGACGCGGTCGAGAACGCCTGGCCGCACCCGCTGACCGTCTCCGAGCACAGCCACGCCGGGCTCGCCAACGCGTACTCCGCGGGCGCCGCGCGGCTGCCGTTCGCCGTACTGCGCGGCTACCGCGGCACCGACCTGGAGCAGCAGAGCGACATCATCTCCCGGGTCACCTGCCCGTTCACCGGCGAGGAGCTGGCCGCGGTGAAGGCGGTCAACCCCGACGTCACCGTGATCCACGCGCAGCTCGCCGACCGCGACGGCAACGTGATGCTTTGGGGCATCACCGGCGTCCAGCGCGAGGCCGTGCTGGCCGCGGACCGCGCGATCGTCACCGTCGAGGAGGTCGTCGACACCTTCCCCGAGCGGACCGGCGCGGTGATCCTGCCGAACTGGGTGCTGAGCGCGGTCTGTGTGGTGCCGAACGGCGCCTGGCCGTCGTACGCCGCCGGCTACTCGGTGCGCGACAACGACTTCTACCAGCGCTGGGACACCGTCGCCCGGGACCGGGAGGCCTTCCTGGCCTGGGCCGCGGACAACGACCTGAAGGAGCACGCCGATGCCTGAGTGGGACAGCGCCGAGATGATGAACGTCGCGGCCGCCCGGGCCCTGGACGACGGCGACGTCTGCCTGGTCGGCGTCGGCCCGCCGAACCTGGCCGCGAACCTGGCCCGGCACACGCACGCACCGAACTGCCGGCTGGTCTACGAGTCGGGCGCGATCGACGCCCGGCCGCACCGGCTGCCGCTGTCGATCGGCGACGACGACCTGGCCGCGACCGCGACCGCGGTGGTGTCGGTGCCGGAGATGTTCAACTTCTGGGTCGGTGCCGGTCGGATCGACGTCGGGTTCCTCGGCGCCGCGCAGATCGACCGGTTCGGCAACATCAACACCACGGTGATCGGCGACCACGCGCACCCGAAGGTCCGGCTGCCCGGGGCCGGTGGGGCGCCGGAGATCGCGGCCGCCGCGCGCCGGGTGATCGTCATCGTCAAGCAGTCGCCGCGGACGTTCGTGGAGACCGTCGACTTCGTCTCCTCGGTCGGCTACGGGCCGACCGGGCAGGAGCGCGAGGCACCAGGTACCGGCCCGACGCTGGTGATCACCGACCACGGCGTACTGGAGCCGGACCCGGTGACCCACGAGCTGACGCTGACCCGGCTGCACCCCGGCGTCACCGTCGAGCAGGCGACCGCCGCGACCGGCTGGCCGCTGAAGGTTGCCGACAGCATCGAAGAGGTGCCGGCTCCGACGGAGCACGAGCTGACCGTACTGAGGAAGCTGCGGAACCGGGAGCCGATCGATGCCTGAGGCCTTTGTGCACACAGGCCTTCCGAGCCGAGTGGTGTTCGGGGCCGGGGCCTTGGATCAGGTCGCCGGTGAGGTGAAGCTACTTGGGGTCTCCAGGGCGCTGGTGATTGCCACGGGGTCGGCTCGGGAGTCCGCGGATGTCGTCGAGCTGGGGCTGGGTGAGCGGTTCGCGGGGCGGATCGACGAGGTGCGCCAGCATGTGCCGGTCGAGCGCGCCGACGCGGCGCGTGTCAAGGCTCAGGAGATCGCAGCCGACGGGATCGTGGCCATCGGCGGCGGCTCAGCGATCGGCCTGGCCAAGGCGATCGCGCTCACCACCGGCCTCCCGATCCTCGCCGTACCGACCACGTACGCCGGGTCCGAGATGACCCCGGTCTGGGGCCAGACCGCCGACGGCCACAAGACCACCGGCACCGACCTCGCCGTACTCCCCCGGACCGTCGTCTACGACCCGGTCCTCAGCAGCAGCCTCCCGCTCGCCGTCACCGCGGCCAGCGTCGCCAACGCCCTGGCCCACTGCGTCGAGGCCACCTGGACGCCGAAGGCCGACCCGATCACCGAGGTGCTCGCCGTCGAAGCCGCTCGCGCCCTCCACGACGGGCTGCTCGCCGTCGTCGAGGACCCGCACGATTTAGATGCCCGAGGCAACCTCTTGTACGGCGCGAGCCTAGCCGGCTCGGCGCTCGCGTCGGCCGGAACCGGCCTGCACCACAAGCTCTGCCACCTCCTCGGCGGCAGCTACGGCCTCCCGCACGCGGAGACCCACGCGGCGGTCCTGCCGCACGTAGCACACCTCAACGCGGCCGCTGTGCCGCGCGCCGGAGCACGGCTGGAATCTGCCATCCAGGCAGGGGATCTGGCCTCCGGCTTGTACGATTTCTTCACCGCCACAGGTGTTCCCACCAGCCTCCGCGCCCTGGGCCTCACCGAAGAACAGGCCCGGGAAGCCGCCCGGACATTCGCAGCCGGCCGCCCAGAAAACCCTGTGCCTGTTGACGAATCCACACTCACCGACCTGCTCGTCCACGCTTGGGCTGGAGACCGACCATGACCGCCGCCTTCCTCTTCGACGCTGTCCGCACCCCGGTCGGCAAGCTCGGCGGCGCGCTCGCCGGCGGACGCCCCGACGACCTGGCCGCGGTCACCCTGCGCGAGTTGCTGGTCAGGCACCCCGGCCTCGACCCCGCGGAGATCGACGACGTCTTCCTCGGCAACGCCAACGGCGCCGGTGAGGAGAACCGCGACGTCGCCCGGATGGCCGCGCTGCTCGCGGGCTACCCGACCAGCGTCCCCGGTACGACGGTCAACCGCCTCTGCGGCTCCGGCCTCGAGGCCGCGATCCAGGCCGCCCGCGCGGTCGAGACCGGCGATGCCGGACTGGTCGTCGCGGGTGGCGTCGAGTCGATGAGCCGCGCGCCCTGGGTGCTGCCGAAGCCCGACCGCGCGTTCCCGCACGGCAGCATGACGGCCGAGTCGACCTCGCTCGGCTGGCGGCTGGTGAACCCGCGGATGCCGAAGGAGTGGACGGTGTCGCTCGGCGAGGCGACCGAGCAGCTCGCGGAGAAGTACGGGATCACCCGCGAGGCGCAGGACCTGTTCGCGCTGGAGTCGCACGAGAAGGCCGCGAAGGCCTGGGCCGCCGGGACGTTCGACGGCGAGATCGTGCCCTGGGAGCACCTGGCGCCGTACCTGCCGCCGAAGACCCAGCCGCTGACCCGCGACGAGTCGATCCGCGAGGGCGGTACGCCGGAGATCATGGCCAAGCTGAGGCCCGCCTTCCGCGAGCACGGCACGGTCACCGCGGGCAACGCCTCCACGCTGAACGACGGCGCTTCCGCCGTACTGATCGGTGACGAGCAGACCGCGCAGCGGCTCGGGATCAACCCGCTGGCCCGGATCGTCAGCCGCGGGGTGCACGGCGTCGAGCCGCAGTACTTCGGCATCGGCCCGGTCGAGGCGTCCCGCAAGGCGCTCGCCAAGGCCGGCATCGGCTGGGACGACCTGAAGCTGGTCGAGCTCAACGAGGCGTACGCCGCCCAGAGCCTGGCCTGCCTCGGCGAGTGGCCCGAGCTGGACCGCGCGAAGGTCAACGTGAACGGCGGCGCGATCGCGCTCGGGCACCCGCTGGGCAGCTCCGGCACCCGAATTCTCACCACCCTCGCGCACGAGCTGCACCGGCGCGGCGGTGGCTACGGCCTGGCGACGCTGTGCATCGGCGTCGGCCAGGGACTGGCGATGGTGATCGAAGCATGAAAGGCGAGCAGATGAGCGACAACCTGACCGATGAGGTGGTGGCGAGCTTCGACGGCAGCCCCGACCCGCGGACCAAGGAAGTGATGGGTGCGCTGGTGCGGCACCTGCACGCGTTCGCGCAGGAGGTGAACCTGACCGAGGACGAGTACTTCCGCGGCATCGACTTCCTGACCCGGACCGGGCAGCTCTCCACTGCGACCCGGCAGGAGTTCGTGCTGCTGGCCGACGTGCTCGGGCTGTCGATGCTGACCGTCGGGCTGGACACCAACCTCCCGCCGGAGGCCACCGCCGCGACCGTGTTCGGCCCGTTCTTCGTCGAGGGCTCCCCGGCGTACGAGCTCGGGGACGACATCGCCAACGGCGCCCCGGGCGAGCCCTGCCTGGTCAGCGGCCGGGTCCTGGACACCAAGGGCCAGCCGGTCGCCGGTGCACTGGTGGAGACCTGGCAGGCCGACGAGGACGGCTTCTACGACGTCCAGAAGGACGCCGGCGTCCCGCAGAACCGCGGCCACTTCACGACCGATGCCGAAGGCAACTACTCGTTCTGGTCGGTGCGCCCGGTGGCCTACCCGATCCCCGACGACGGCCCGGTCGGCGAGCTGCTCCGGGCCGGTGGCCGCGGCCCGATGCGGCCGGCACACATCCACTTCATGGTCACCGCGCCCGGTTTCGCCCGGCTGATCACGCACATCTTCGCCGCCGGTGACGAGTACCTGGCCAACGACGCCGTCTTCGGCGTCAAGGACTCGCTGGTCGCCGAGTTCGCCCAGCACGAGGCCGGTACGGCGCCGGACGGCCGCGCGGTCGACCAGCCGTGGGCCTCGGTGCACTACGACCTGGTCCTGGCCACCACCGAGGAGACCCGATGACGGATTCCTTCGAGACCGACGTCCTGATCGTCGGCAGCGGCCCGGCCGGGGGCGCGGCGTCGCTGTTCCTGTCGTCGTACGGGATCGACAACGTCGTCCTGAACCGGTACCGCTGGACCGCGGGCACGCCCCGGGCGCACATCACCAACCAGCGCACGGTCGAGCTGATGCGCGACATGGGCATCGAGGACCAGGTCATCGACAAGGGCACCGAGCACGCGCTGATGGGCCAGACCGCGTTCTGTACCAGCCTCGCCGGTGAGGAGATCGGCCGGATCCGGACCTGGGGAACGCACCCACGCCGGCTCGCCGACTACACCGAGGCCTCGCCGACACTGCCGTGCGACCTGCCGCAGACGCTGTTCGAGCCGATCCTGGTCAGTACGGCGGCCAGCCGCGGCGCCCGCGTCCGCTTCGACACCGAGTACCTGTCGCTGGAGCAGGACGCGGACGGCGTCACCGCGCACGTCCGCGACCGGCTCAGCGGTTCGGAGTACGACATCCGCGCCAAGTACCTGATCGGCGCAGACGGCGGCCGGAGCAAGGTCGCGCAGGACATCGGGCTGCCGATGGCCGGCGCGATGGACATCGAGGGCTCGATGAACATCGTCTTCGAGGCCGACCTGTCCAAGTACGTCGCGCACCGGCCGAGCGTCCTGTACTGGGTGCTGCAGCCGGGCGCGCAGATCGGTGGCATCGGCGCCGGGCTGATCCGGATGGTCCGGCCGTGGAACGAGTGGCTGATCGTCTGGGGCTACGACATCAACCAGCCGGCGCCGGTCGTCGACGAGGCGATGGCGACCGAGATCGTGCACAACCTGGTGGGTGACGACACGATCGACGTGAAGCTCAAGGGCACCTCGGTGTGGAGCGTCAACCACATGTACGCCGAGCAGGCGTCGGTCGGCCGGGTGTTCTGCATGGGCGACGCGATCCACCGGCACCCGCCGAGCAACGGGCTCGGCTCGAACACGTCGATCCAGGACGCGTACAACCTGGCCTGGAAGCTCGCGCTGGTGCTGAAGGGCCAGGCCGCGCCGACGCTGCTGGCGTCGTACGACGAGGAGCGGGTGCCGATCGCCCAGCAGATCGTGGAGCGGGCGAACAAGAGCCGCACCCAGTTCGGGCAGATCTTCCGGGCGCTCGGGATGACGCCGGACGCGCCGGCCGGGCGGACCATCGAGTCGCGCAAGGACGACACTCCGGAAGGCGTTGCCCAGCGCAACGAACTGCGCGAGGCGATCGAGCTGAAGGACTACGAGTTCAACGCGCACGGGGTCGAGCTCGGGCAGCGGTACGCGTCGTCGGCGGTGGTCCCGGACGGGACGCCCGAACCGGCGTACGAGCGGGACGCGGAGCTGTACTACCACCCGACCACCTGGCCGGGCGCGCGGATCCCGCACTGCTGGCTGACCCGCGGCTCCGAGACGGTCTCGACGCTCGACGTGGTCGGCAAGGGCCGCTTCACCGTGCTCACCGGCATCGGCGGCGAGTCGTGGGTGAAGGCCGCGCAGGCGGTCTCGGAGTCGCTCGGCCTGCCGATCGAGGCCGCCGTGATCGGCCCCGGCCGCGAGCTCGACGACCTGTACGGCGACTGGGCGCGGCTGCGCGAGATCCCGGACACCGGCTGCCTGGTGGTTCGGCCGGACGCACACATCGCCTTCCGTTCCAGCGAGCTACCGGCCGATCCGACCGAGGCTCTGCAGGCGGCGTTCGCGGCGATCCTTGGTCGCTAGCTTCCAGCTGTGCGCTTCGACGACGGGCTCTGCCACTTCGAGAGGGAAGTGGCAGGGCTCGTCTCTCAGACCGCGGGCGTACGCCGCCGCGACGAGCTGGTCGAAGTCCCCGCCGGTGCCGAGGCGTGGGTCGAGTCAGGCGGCCGGGTCGGCTCGCAGTTGCCGGGCCAGGGCGGTCGCCTCGTTGGTCTCCGCCTCGATCAGCATCAGCATCGCGACCCGCGCCGAGTCGTCGGAGGCGCCGAGCGCCGCCGCGGTCAGCGCCTTCACCGTCGCGAGCTCGTGGATCAGGTCGGACCAGATCTGCGCGGTCTCCCGCATCGCTGCCCGCTGGGCAGGCGGAACCACCGCGATCTCGTCCAGTTCTTCCGGTCGATGCGCGTACAGGCCAGAACTCACCGTCTTCTCCCCCACGTCGTCGCACACCCAGTACGGCACGCCACAGTGACGAGCCGTCCCCGCCCGAGTTGGGACTGACTTGATGCACCAACAACGCCGCAGCGCGCCGAGAGTTACGGCCAGATCTCGAAACACGCTCAGCAGGATTGCCGCGCCGCTCCCAGCTCCACCGGTTTGCGCATCGAGCTGAACCGCAGCTCCCGGGCCTTCGCGCAGAACGTGGCCGGCGCTCGCTCGTACTCGACGTGCAGCACCGCCTTGCCCGCCGCGACGAACGGCCGCAGCAGGTCGCACTCGTCGTACCGCATGCACTCCTCGTTGACCGCGAAGTCGAAGTCCGGCTGCAGCTGCTCGACCTGGTCGAGGTCGTTCTTCAGCGCGACCGCCATCCCGCGTTCGTGCGCCAGCGCGGCGACCCGCCGGTTGAAGGTGAGCTGGTCGTCGGCGCTGAGCGGAAAGCCGGTGTCGTTGACGTAGCCGTCGACGTTGTCCGGCTCGACCGCATCGAACCCCTTCGCCCGGCACTGGTCGAACCGGGCGGCCAGCAACGGCTTCAGCTGGTCCCACTGCCGGACGTCGAGCCAGCGCTCGTCCGGCCACCCATCGAGCGGCTTGCCCAGCACGGCGGCCGGGAACTGCGCCTGGTCCGGCCGAAAGTTCTCGTACGAGCCGACGCTGACGTAGCAGATCACCCGCCGGCCCTTGCCGTGCAGCTCGGCCACCTGTGCGGCCGACGTCTTCTCGTAGTCGACGTCGTACACCGGCACGTCGACGCTCAGATCCAGCGCGCCGGACAACTGCCACTGCCACGCCGTGCCCTGCTGCGGGACCCACAGCCCTCCGCTCGGACGAGGTGTGACAGCAGCCTCCGGATCGTCAGCGGTGCCGGAGCATCCCGCCGTCACCAACAGCAGCAGTACGGCGAGCCACGCCCGCACCTCACGGCTCCTGGTCGAAGGTGTGACGGCGGATCCACGCGTGCATCGCGATGGCCGCCGCCGCGCTGGCGTTGATCGAACGGGTGGAGCCGTACTGGGCGATGTTCAGCACGTCGGTGCAGATCTCGTGCGCGGCCTCGGTCAGGCCGGGGCCTTCCTGACCGAACAGCAGGACGCAGGCCTCGGGGAGCTGGTACGTCTCCAGCGGCACCGAGCCGGGCAGGTTGTCGATGCCGATCACCGGCAGGCCCTGCTGCTCGGCGTACGCCGCCAGGTCGGCGAGCTGCGGGTGGTGGCGGACGTGCTGGTAGCGGTCGGTGACCATCGCGCCGCGGCGGTTCCACTTCCGGTTGCCGACGATGTGCACCTCGCGGGCCAGGAAGGCGTTCGCGGTCCGGACGACCGAGCCGATGTTCAGGTCGTGCTGCCAGTTCTCGATCGCGACGTGGAACGGGTGCCGGTGCGCGTCCAGGTCCTCGACGATCGCCTCCAGCCGCCAGTACCGGTACTTGTCGACCACGTTGCGGCGGTCGCCTCCGGCGAGCAGCTCCGGATCGAGCCGCGGATCGGCCGGCGGGTCGCCCTCCCAAGGTCCTACCCCGACCTCCGCGGGACCGACGAGATCGGCTCCGACCAGGTCAGCAGCACTGTCACGATTAGCCTCTTGCACAGGTGGGGACGCTACCCTGTCGGCGTGATGATGCAGATGGCGATGCTCATGCCGAACTGGATGGACCCGGAGTTCCTGCTGAACTGGCTGGGCGACTGGGCTCTGTGGGGCACCGCCGCGGTGATCTTCATCGAGTGCGGGCTGCTGTTCCCGATCCTGCCCGGTGACTCGCTGCTGTTCGCGGTCGGCCTGTTCGTCGCGCTCGGCACCATCGACGTCCCGCTCTGGCTGGCCTGCGTGGTGCTCACCGTCGCCGCCTTCCTGGGCAACGTCTCCGGCTACTACATCGGCCGCGCGCTCGGGACGACGCTGTTCAAGAACCCGAACGCGAAGTTCCTCAAACCGAAGTACATCGAGGACACCCACGCGTTCTTCGACAAGTACGGCCCGCGCGCGCTGGTGCTGGCCCGGTTCGTGCCGATCGTGCGTACCTTCATCACCGTCACCGCGGGCGCCGGCAAGATGGACCCGCGCCGGTTCTTCTTCTGGACCGGCATCGGCGCGGTGCTGTGGGGCACCGGCGTCACGCTGCTCGGGCACGCGCTCGGCCGGGTCAAGTTCATCCACGAGCACCTCGAGTCGGCGCTGATCCTGCTGGTCTTCGTCTCGGTCATCCCGATGATCGTCGAGTACGTGCTGGCCAAGCGCCGCGCCAAGGCGCACGACAACGGCCAGGGCCACGACGAGCGCTACGACACCGAGGCCGAGCGGACCGCGGTGATGGAGAAGATCAACAACGAGTGACCGTCGCCCCTAGTGGGCGAACGGAAAGTGCGGGTCGGACCAGACGTAGTCCGTGCTCAGTGTGATCAGTGCGGCCACCGCGACCTCGCCGGACGGCAGCGGCCCGATCACCTGGCCGGAGCCGAGTGAGCAGGCCACCCGGATCCGGTCCACCGCCTGGTACCAGACCAGCGCCCCCCGTGGCGCCGCCCCCTCGCGCAGGAGGGCGTGGTGATCGAGCCACTGCAGCGCGTCGGCCGAGTCGTGCCAGCCGCTGTCGTTGGCGTAACCGAACGCCATCCGCTGGAACTTCAGCGTCCAGTCCTGCCAGGCCGTGGAGCCGATCCGCTCCAACTGCCAGTCCAGGGCCGGTTCCGTCCCCCTCGGGTTTGCCACCCGCTCTGCCATCTGGCGCTCCATCAGCTTTCTCCCCCCGTGGCGAGATCAGCCTTCCGCACCCGCATACAGCGTCCGTACATTCAATTTTTGAACTTCTTCGCGGGCCTGGGTCACCCGGGCCTCGTTGCCGATCTGCTGCCAGGCGCGTACCGCGCGGTGCAGGTAGCGGCGCGCGAAGTCGGCGTTCCCGGTCGTCGCGTGCAGCAGGCCGAGGTGGTACGCCGCCTCGCCCTCGACGCTGCGGTCGCCGAGCCGGTGCCCGATCTCGATCGCGTCCAGCAGCATCCTGCGGGCCGCCGCGTCCTCGCCGACCGCGACCAGCGCCCGCCCGAGATCGGCCCGCGCGTACGCCGCGCAGTGGTCGTCGCCGATCTTGGTGAAGATCGCCAGCGAGGCCTGCAACTGGCGAACGGCCTGGTCGGGCCGGTCCTGGCGGACCCGCAGCGTGGCGATCCGGCGGCGGACCTTCGCCTCCCGGTGCCGATCACCCCGCCGTACGCCGAGCAGGAACGCCTCGGCGAGGAAGCGTCCGGCGGTCACCGTGTCGTCGCGGGCCAGCCAGATCGACGCGACCGCGCTGCGCGCCACCGCCTCGCCGTTGGCGTCCCCGACCTCGACGAACGCGCGGACCGCGTTCTCGTACTGCTCCAGGCCCTCGTCCGGACGGCCGCGCTCACGCAACCAGGTCCCGACGCCGACCGCCGCGATGCCCTCGCCGAACCGGTCCCTCACCTCGGCGAACAGCTCGGCTGCGGTGGACAGGTGCTGCCAGGCCGCGTCCCAGTCGTCCTGGTACAGCGCGAGCTGGCCGAGGTTGCGGTGCAGGATCGCGGCGCCGCGGCGGTCGCCGCAGGCGATGGCGCTGAGCAGCCCCGGCTGGTGCGACTCGTTCCAGTCGTCGAAGCCGGCCCGCATGTCGAGGTACGGGCCCCACGCGGCAGCCAGCCGCCAGGCGTGCTCGTGCAGACCGTTCTGGGCCGCGGCCCGGATAGCCGGTACGAAGCTGCTGCGCTCGCTGTCGAACCAGGCGATCGCATCCGTGTCGGTGAACGGCTGCGGGTCCGGTGAGAGCAGCGGGCCCTCGTAGTCGAGGTTGCCGAAGTAGCCGAACGGCAGCGCCGCAGCTGCACGCCGTACCTTGGCCAGCAAGGCGTCGAGCAGCGTGGCGAGGTCCTTCAGCGCGTCGGCCTTCTGGACGTCGTCACCGACTCCGATCGCGTGCAGCCGCAGCAGGTCGTGCACCCGGTAGCGAGCCTTGCCGGTCGGGTCGATCGAGCTGATCTGCACCAGGTTGACCTCGATCAACCTGTCCAGGCTCCGCCGTACGACGGCCGGGCTGGCCACCGGCTCCAGCACCCGCGCCGAGAACTCACCTACGGCGAAGTGGCCGATCAGCCGGTACAGCCGGGCCTCCTCCGGGCTCAGCGAGTCGTAGCTGAGGTCAGCACTCGTCCGCACGGCCAGCTCGCCGATGGTCAGCTCGTCCAGCCGGTGCGTCTCGTCGCGGAGCCGCCGGGCCAGCTCGCTCGGGCTCAGGTCAGGGCGCTGGGCCAGACGGCTGGCCACGATCCGGATCGCCAGCGGGAGGTTGCCGCAGGCCAGCAGGATCTCCTCCGCGGCCGGTGAACCCCTGTCGATCCGGCCGTTGCCGGCGACGCGCAGCAACAGCTCGGTGGCCTCACCGTCGTCGAACGTGTCCAGCGGGATCGGGTCGGCACCTGCCAGGTCCATCAGCCGGTTGCGGCTCGTCACCACTACCGCCGAAGCCCCGGTGCCGGGCATGAGCGGAGCGACCTGGCTGGCGGACGCAACGTCGTCCAGGATGATCAGCACGCGACGGCTGGCCAGCTCGGAGCGCAGCATCGCGGACCGCCGGTCCGGGTCAGCCGGTACGGCGAAGTCGGGCATGTTCAGGCTGAGCAGCAGGTCGGTCAGCGCACCGGCCGGGTCGCGCGGGTCGGTGGCGCCGCGCATGTCCAGGTAGATCTGCCCGTCGGGGAAGGACTCCCGGACCAGATGGCCCAGCCGGACCGCCAGCGAGCTCTTGCCGGTGCCGGGCGCTCCGGAGATCACCGCGATCGGCGGGCGCACCGGGTCGCGGCCACAGACCAGGTCGCGCAGCTGGTCCAGGTACTCGCTGCGGCCGCTGAAGTCGGGCAGGTCGAGCGGCAACTGCGACGGCGGGCGCTGCGGCTCGGTCAGAGCGGGTGCGGACATCGGACCGGGCGGCTCGGCCGACTCCTGCTTCGGCGTACGGGCTGCTGGGATGCCTGGGTCCGGCCAGTTCGCGGTGTGGTTGTTCTGGGCGCGGGAGCCGGCTGCTTCGAGCTCCGGGCCCGGCTCGACGCCCAGCTCGTCAGCGAGCGTGCGGACCGCCTTGGTGTACGCCGCTCGCGCCTCGCTGGTCCGGCCGGCGGCGACGAGCGTGTCGACGAGGCGGCGCCACAGCTGCTCGTCGTACGGGTCCTCGGTGAGGCGATCGCTCAGCAGTACGGCGGCGCCGGCCGGGTCGCCGTACTGGAGACGGAGGTCGAGCAGACTGTCGACCAGCCCGCGATGCTGCGCCTCCAGGCGGGCGATCGAGCCCTCCCAGGCCGAGGAGATGCCCAGGTCGGAGAGCGGGTGGCCGCGCCACAGGTCGTAGGCGCGGGACAGCACCTGCATCGCCTGGCGGGTGTCACCGGCGTCGCGCAGGTGGCCGCCCTCGGCGAGCAGCGACTCGAACATGCTGGAGTCGAGCTCGTCGACGCCGACCTCGATGCTGTAGCCGGCCGCGGAGGTGTCGATCGGCGCGGGCAGGCCCGCGTCCTGCAGCGCGGCTCTGAGCGCGCGCACGTAGGTGCGGATGTTGGCGGTCGCGGAGCGTGGCGGGGAGGTCTCCCAGAGCGCGTCGGCGATCAGGTCGGTGGAGACGAACCGGTTCGGGTGCAGGAGCAGGGTGGCGAGCAGCTGACGCGGCTTACTCGCGCGTAACTGCTGGTTCGGCAGGTGCGCGACCCGCAGAGGCCCGAGGATCTCGTACCTCAGACTGTCCACTTGGCTGCCCTCTCAACTGTTCCGTTCGCGCCCCATCGTGGCATCCCGAGGTCGCTCCGGGAAGGCTGCGCGGGAAACGATGTACGTCCCGATGTACGCCGGATGTATGCGCGCCGGGCAGTCTGGGGGCAGGTACCGGGGGGAGGGCAGGCCCGGGGGTGACGGACTCATCGCCGTCGCACCCCGGGCCTGAATTTTGTCTAGGAACCGGTGAAGGGTGGCTGGCCGTCCTGGGGGCCGGGGGCTCCGGCGGGCGGGCCGGCGGACTGCGGCGGAAGCTGCTGCTGACCGCCCGGCATCTGGGGCTGGATCTGGCCCGAGGACTGGTTTCCCTGCGGCATCTGCGGCGGGGCCTGCTCGCCGGCGACCGAGCCGATCGTCCCGAACGAGACCTGCGGGACCGCGCGCACGCTCTCGTCCTTGACCTCGAAGTAGCCGGCCTTCTCGAACTTGAAGCCGTTGGCGATCAGGTTCGACGGGAACGACTCGATCCGGGTGTTGTAGTCGCCGACGTTGGCGTTGTAGAACCGCCGCCCGGCCGCGATCCGGTCCTCGGTGTCGGTCAGCTCACGCTGCAGCCCGAGGAAGTTCTGGTTCGACTGCAGCTGCGGGTACGCCTCGACCGAGATCATCATCTGCCGCAGCGCGCCCGACAGCTGCCCCTCGGCCGCTGCCCGCTGCTCCGGCGTCGCCCCCTCGGCCCCGACCGCCTGGGTCCGCAGCCGCGCGACCTCCTCGAACACGTGCCGCTCGTGCGCGGCGTACGCCCGCACGGTCTCGACCAGGTTCGGGATCAGGTCGTACCGCCGGTGCAGCTCGACGTCGATCTGCCGCCACGACTCCTGAATCAGGTTCCGCTGCTTCACGAACCGGTTGTACGAGACGATCAACGCGATCGCCAGGATCACGACGAGCGCCACGATCACGATGATGACTGCGGTCATTTCCCTGCTCCCGAGGTAGAGGTACTCCCTCGGACTCTAACGCCGCCGTGGGTCGGTGCCGCGGATTCGCCGATCAGCTCAGGCCGAGGTCGTCCAGGCCGAACAGCCAGCGGTACTCCAGGCCTTCGGCCTCGACCTTCTCCTGGGCGCCGGTGGCGCGGTCGACGATGACGACGACGGCGACGACCTCGGCGCCGGCTTCGCGCAGCGCCTCGACGGCGGTGAGGACCGAGCCGCCGGTGGTGGAGGTGTCCTCGACGGCGAGGACGCGGCGGCCCTTCACCTCCGGGCCCTCGACGCGGCGCTGGAGGCCGTGGGCCTTCTCGGCCTTCCGGACGACGAACGCGTCCAGCTTGCGGCCCTGCGCGGCGGCGGCGTGCAGCATCGACAGCGCGACCGGGTCGGCGCCGAGGGTCAGGCCGCCGACGGCGTCGTACTCGAGGTCCTTGGTAAGCTCCAGCAGCTGCGGGCCGATCAGCGGCGCCGCCTCGGCGTCCAGGGTGACCCGGCGCAGGTCGACGTAGTAGTCGGCTTCCTTGCCCGAGGCCAGCGTCACCTTCCCGTGCACGACGGCCTTGTTCTTCACCTGGTCCAGCAGGGCATCGCGATCTGAGCTCATGAGGCCACAGCTTAAGTCAGCGCTTTCGATCCGTTCTCACCAAGTGGGCGAAGGCGACCGAGCGGTCCGGGGAGTGGAAGAGGTCCTGGCACGTGGTGAGCGTGAGCATCGGCTTCGTCGGAGCGGCGCCGGGCTTGCCCGGGACCGGGTCGAGGACCCAGGTGTCGGCGGGTTTCACGGTCAGGTCCTTCGGGGAGCCGTCCAGCGCGTAGGTGTAGACGGCGTCGGCGGTCTCGACGATCACCTGGTCGCCCTTGCGGAGCTCCAGCAGCTTGCGGAACGGCGAGCCGTGGGTGACCCGGTGCCCGGCGATCGCGAAGTTGCCGTTCTCGCCCGGCAGCGCGGTGTCGGGGTAGTGCCCGATCCCGCGGGCCAGGTCGTCCTCGCCGACGCCCTCGACGACCGGCTTCTCCCAGTCCGCACCGAACTTCGGGATCCGCAGCAGCGTGATCGGCGTACCGGGCGCAGGCGCTGTCTCCTGATCGGTGTCCCAGCGCTGACGCAGGTCCTGCTCCAGCTGGTCCATCTGACGGTTCGACGTGATCCCGGTGCCGAAGTACTGCCAGCCGACCCACCCGAGCACCCCGAGGCCGGCCACCAGCAGCAGCACCCCCAGACCCCTGACCAGCCCCCGTCCCATGGCGACCAGTATGCAGATCGACTGCAAAGCCTGTGTACGTCGTGTCGATGGACGCACGTGGTTGCCGGGGACGACGATGTGGACGGCGATCGTCGAGGAGGACGCAGTGAAAGCGCTGGTGAAGGCGAAGAACGAGCCGGGCCTGTGGTTGCAGGACGTGCCGGAGCCGCGGATCGAGGCCGACGAGGTCCTGATCAAGGTGCTCCGGACCGGGCTGTGCGGCACCGACCTGCACATCCAGAACTGGGACGCCTGGGCGCAGAAGAACGTGCCGGTCCCGATGGTCACCGGGCACGAGTTCTGCGGTGAGGTGGTCGAGATCGGCGCCGGCGTCCGCGACGTCGCAGTCGGTGACGTGGTCAGCGGCGAAGGTCACCTGGTCTGCGGCCGCTGCCGCAACTGCCGGGCCGGGCGCCGTCACCTGTGCATCAAGACCCGCGGCCTCGGCGTCCACGTCCCGGGCGCGTTCGCGGAGTACGTCGCACTGCCCGCGATGAACGTCTGGGTGCACCGCGACCCGGTCGACCTGGACGTGGCGGCGATCTTCGACCCGTTCGGCAACGCCGTGCACACCGCACTGTCGTTCCCGGTCGTCGGCGAGGACGTGCTGATCACCGGCGCCGGCCCGATCGGGATCATGGCCGCCGCGGTCGCGATCCACGCCGGCGCCCGGAACGTGGTGATCACCGACCTGTCCGACTACCGGCTCGACCTGGCCCGCAAGCTCGGCGTCACCCGCGCGGTGAACGTCGGCGAGGAGAGCATCGCCGACGCCCAGCGCGAGCTCGGGATGCGCGAGGGCTTCGACGTCGGGATGGAGATGTCCGGTCAGCCGGTCGCGCTGCGCGACATGCTGGCCAACATGAACCACGGCGGCAAGATCGCGATGCTCGGGCTGCCGTCGGACGAGATCGCCATCGACTGGGGCACGGTGGTGCTCAACATGCTGACCATCAAGGGCATCTACGGCCGGGAGATGTTCGAGACCTGGTACTCGATGTCGGTGATGCTGGAGCGCGGGCTCGACCTCGGCCCGGTGATCACCCACCGGTTCGGGTACGCCGACTTCGAGCAGGCCTTCGACACCGCCCGGCAGGGGCAGTGCGGCAAGGTCATCATGGACTGGACCACCCCGACGTACGAGGAGAAGCACTGATGTTCGGCCGGATGCGCGACGACCTGACCACGACCATCGGCGAGATCCGCGACGCCGGGCTCTACAAGTCCGAGCGGGTGATCAGCTCGCCGCAGAACGCGGCCATCGCGACCGCGGGCCAGCAGGTGCTGAACTTCTGCGCCAACAACTACCTCGGCCTGGCCGACCACCCCGAGGTGATCGCCGCCGCCCGCGAGGCGCTCGACAAGTGGGGCTTCGGGATGGCCTCGGTGCGCTTCATCTGCGGCACCCAGGAGATCCACAAGGACCTGGAAGGGGCCCTGAGCAACTTCCTCGGGACCGACGACACGATCCTCTACAGCTCCTGCTTCGACGCCAACGGCGGCCTGTTCGAGACGCTGCTCGGTGCCGAGGACGCGGTGATCTCCGACGAGCTCAACCACGCCAGCATCATCGACGGCATCCGGCTGTCGAAGGCCAAGCGGTACCGGTACAAGAACCGCGACATGGCCGACCTGGAAGCCCAGCTGAAGGACGCCGCCGACGCGCGCTACCGGCTGATCGCGACCGACGGCGTCTTCTCGATGGACGGGTACGTCGCCCCGCTGGACGAGATCTGCGACCTGGCCGAGCGGTACGACGCGCTGGTGATGGTCGACGACTCGCACGCGGTCGGCTTCGTCGGGCCGGACGGCGCCGGTACGCCGTCGCTGTTCGGCGTGAAGGACCGCGTCGACGTCGTCACCGGGACGCTCGGCAAGGCGCTCGGCGGGGCTTCCGGTGGTTACGTGTCCGGTCGCGCCGAGATCGTCGAGCTGCTGCGTCAGCGCTCGCGTCCGTACCTGTTCTCGAACTCGCTCGCTCCGTCGGTGACGGCCGCGTCGTTGAAGGCGCTGGAGCTGATCGGCGGCTCGTCGGACCTGCGCGACAAGCTCGCTGCCAACACTGCGCTGTTCCGGTCCAAGATGACCGAGGCGGGTTTCGACGTGCTGCCGGGTGATCACCCGATCTCGCCGGTGATGATCGGCGACGCGGCCGAGGCGGGCCGGTTGGCGGACAAGCTGCTCGAGCTGGGGATCTACGTGATCGGGTTCTCGTACCCGGTGGTTCCGCACGGCAAGGCCCGGATCCGGACGCAGCTGTCCGCGGCGCACTCCACGGAAGACGTCGAGCGCGCGGTCGCGGCGTTCGTCGAAGCTCGCGCTGCGCTGGCCTATCCTCAGGCGCCCGCCTAGCTCTTCGGCGCCGGCCCGTCCTCGATCGAGGGCGGGCCGGTGTGCTCACGGACGGCGTCCAGGTAGATCCGGTCGGCGCGCTCCTGGATGCGCTCCTCCGACTCGATCCGCAGCTGCTCACGCTTGGTCAGCTCACGCTCCCGGGCCATCGCCAGCTCGTGCTTGCGCTGCCGGCTCTGGCTCACGCCCCAGATCAGCCAGCCACCGCAGCTGAGGCCCAGTACGAACAGGACACCGAGCAGGGTCTGCAGCAGTTCCATCAGGCGGCCTCCGTCGCTCTCCGCTTCCAGACTATCGCCCAGCGCAGCAGTCCGCCGACGACAACGGCCTCACCAACCAATACGGCGACTGCAACGCCAGGGCCCCACCAGTGCGCCAGGCTGAAGTACCAGCTGCGCACCAGCAGCACGACGGCCGGCCCGAGGATCGCAGTAGCCAGTACGGCGTACCCGGCGTAGATCAGCTTGGCCCCGCGCGGGTACTGAGCGATGCCGGTCGGTCCACGGCGCAGGAACGCACCGGCGAACCGGAACGACTCCCCCTGCAGGTTCGACGTCGCGGTGGCGTGCTCGAGCATGTGGTAGCCGTCCAGCTTCAGCACCGGGACCAGGTTCGCCACCACCGCGACCACACCGAACAGCAGCAGCGCACCCGCCAGGCCGTGCCACCAGCCCGACTGCGGCCCCCACCACCAGAGCGCGCCGAACGGGATCAGCGCGACCAGGTTGACGTAGATCCCGGCGAACGAGGTGACGACCCGGTGCCCGCGCCGCGGGAAGGTGACGACGTCGTCGACCTTGCAGTACGGCGCGATCATCGGGAACCGCCACATCACCCCGATCTCGGTCGGGCGGCCGCCGTACCGGACGCAGGCGATGCCGTGGAACAGCTCGTGCCCGGCGATCACCAGCCAGCCGACGGTCAATCCGATCACGGTCGCGGCCCAGCGCGAGGGTGAGTCCGTCACCGCCGACCAGAGCGTGCCCCAGTCGAGCAGCACGGCCACGGCGACCGCCGTACCGAGCAGTGCCAGCGGTACGGCGACCAGTGGGTTCAGCAACCAGCCGATGCGTCCAGCCAGCCGTACGGCGAACTCCGCCGCACCAGGTAGCGGCCGTCGCCACAGGAGCGGCGACCTACCGGCAGCACGGCGCGCTACCTCCGCCTTCTCCCGTACGGCGTCCAGCTGCTCGGCGGCAGCCGGTTCCATCAGCGCATGCGCGTGCAGCAACCCCAGCAGCTGTTGCCAGTGCGCCTGTCCGAGCCGCTTGCCGAACTGCTCCGCGTAGGAGGCACCGATGTCGGCCAGCGACCGGGTGCCGTCGAGCTGCGCCATCAGGAACGCCTCCCGCGGACCGACGCGCAGGAACGCCTGGGTGTCGCGGTCGCCGATGATGTGCACGACCGACGGGCCCTTGAGCAGCCCCGGACCAATACGCACACTCGACCGCAAGGCCGGCCGCGCATCGGCCAGCCAGCTACCTGCGGCAGGCCCGTGGACGGTGGTCATACCGTGGCCGCGCCGGCGACGACCGCGGCGGGCTCCTGCTCCGCTCCCGGCTCCAGCGCCCGCTCGATCAGGTACGACAGGTAGATCTCGTCCAGGATCGCCACACCGAGCCGGTTGTTGGTCATGTGGATGTACGAGCTCAGCAGCACTGCTGCCCGGGCCGCTGGATCGAGGATCGGCTCCCGCTCAGTGCCACCGGTCCGGCTGGGGAACAACAGCCGAGAGGCCTCCCCGTCCAGCTTGTCGCGCAGCTCCCGGCAGTGCGCCAGCCAGGTCCGCTCGATCCCGGACAGCTGCTGCCCGGTCTCCCCCGCGCTGATCGTCCGGATCCGGTCGACCCGCTCGGTCAGCGACGCCCGGGTCAGCGCGAAGCTCTTGTCGAACGAGTCGTGGTAGTCGTCGGACGGCTCCTGGTACGACGTCTCCCAGAACCCCCGGTAGCGCTGGAAGAACTGCCGCACCGCCTCGTCGGTCTCCAGGAACGAGTACGCCGTCAGCAGCGACAGCTGCGTCGCCAGGCCGAGCAGCACCGGGCGGACGTGGGTGTTGGAGGTGGCGAGCAGCTTGGCCACCAGGTCGCTGGACGCCTCGAAGTGCCACTCGCCGATCTCCATGCCCACCGGGCCGCCGTACCGGTCGAACTCCTGGTCGTAGTCCATCAGCGCGACGCTGTTGTTCGGCCGGAACGGCATCTGGCCGTCCTCGCCGTACTCCTCGACGAAGCGCTCCTCGCCGTACTCGGCCAGGTACATCTTCTTGTAGATGTCACCGAGCCCCTCGACGTCGGTGTCGTAGAGCGCCGGTCTGCGGGCCAGGAACGCCTCGATCGCGGCCGTCGCCCGCCGGGTCACCTCGGAGCGCAGCTCGGGCCGGGACGGCCGGAACCGGATCCGCAGGTGCGGGCCCTCCATCCAGTACTTGATGAAGAACCAGCGGTCGATCAGCTCCTCCTCGCGCAGCTCCTCGACCAGCGGCCGCACCGCCTCGACGAGGATCGGGTTGGCGTCACTGGCGTAGAAGACGTGCAGGGCCACCCACTCATTCGTCATCGCAGTCCCTCCCGGTGTCGTAGAGCTCGAGCAAGAGTTCGCAGACGTGCGGCCGGCCGTGCTCGTCGGTCAGCCAGAGCTCGTCGGTGTCCGGGTTCGCCTCGGTGAGGACGATCCGGGACGCGGCGCCCAGCGCCAGTTGTTCCAGCAGCTGCAGCGACATCCAGCTGTCGAAGTCGACCGGCAGCGGCTTGCGGCCGGCCTTGCGCTCGGCGCCGGGCGTCTCCGGGGTGTCCGGAGCGGCGCCGTCGTCGGCCGGCGACTTGGCCGCCGCGTTGTCGATCTGGGCGAACAGCCGCGTGGGGAGCCCGTGGTCGAGCCGCCATCGGCGGACCCGCAGCAGGTGCTCGGCGTCGGAGTGCGCCGGGTCGCGGAACGGGAAGACCGCGGTGTTCAGCTTCCACATCCGCCGCTGCAGCACCAGGTCGCCGAGCACCAGCCGCGGGTACGCCTGGATGCCGTCGACGGGGATCGGGTCGCCGGTCCCTGCCCACAGGTCGATCTGCGCCATCCCGCTGGGCGAGAAGCAGAGCAGGATCTGCTGGATCTCCGGCAGCGCCATCGGCATCAGGAAGCCCAGGTAGACCGGCACCACCTCGCGGCCGAGCCGCGTCGACCTCAGCCGCACCCGGTCGGCCTCGGCGTCGTGCACGAGGTAGAGGTCGTCCAGCGCGATCTGCTCGTCCTTCGGCCGGGTGCTCGCGTCACCAGGACAGACGATCTCGTACTGCGTGACGGCCGGGTGCACGTTCAGGTTGGTCGTCTCGTAGCCGCCGCGCAGCTCGGCCAGGACGGCGCCGTCGGGCGCGTAGTCGCGCAGGATCTCGCTGATCAGGCCGGTCGCGCCGTCGTCGAGGCTGTGCGCGAAGCGGGAGAACATCAGCGTCAGGCCGGCGTACGCCTGGTTGAGGATCAGCCGGCCGGGTTCCCGGTCGCCGGCCGCGAGCTGGGCGAAGAACGACCACGGCTGGGCGAGCCCCGGCGGCAGCTCCCGGCGTACGGCGTCGACGAAGCCCGGGCCGAGGCGGATCTCCTCGGTGCTGGTCGGGATGCCCTTCAGGTGCAGCGACGCGGCCTCGCGGGCCTTGTCGACCGCGACGATCTCGGGCAGCTTGAACCAGTTCTCCTGCGGCACGAACGCGTTGTCGTCGTCGAACTGGCGGCGGCGCAGCGAGCGGCGGGTGTAGGGGTCGAAGAAGTCGCGCTGGAACTCGTGGCAGAACCGGACCACGTCCTGGCAGTCACCGCCGATGCCGTAGCGCGCCTTGAAGAACCCCTTGGTGGTCAGGCGTCTCGACACGTTGAGGTCGAACGCGGGCAGCAGGTCCGCGAGGTCGGCGAGATCCGGCAGCAGCGTGCGCTCCCACAGCCCGCGGTCGACCTCGAGGCCGTCGCCGGTGATCGTCGTGTCCTCGTAGATCACCGTCCGGGGGACGAGCTGGTCGGAGGCGCCGAGCAGCTCGAAGCAGGCCCGGACGTGGTCGCGGATCGCGTTCAGGATCGCGGCGCGGCCGCGGGCCGGCGTACTGGGGTAGGCGTCGACCAGGTCGACCGCGGCTCGCAGCGACGCGGCCAGCTCCTGCAGGGTCGGGTGGTCCTGCGCTGTGAGCGCGGCCAGCAGCACCTTGGTCGGATCGCTCGCCCGCAGGTCGATCTGCAGGTCCGGCGCGAGCAGGAAGCCCAGCCGGAGCAGGTGGCCGATCAGCTGGTCGGCCTCGGCCGCTGTGCGGCCCTCGGCCTTGGCGGCGATCTGCTGACTCAGCTCGGCCAGCGTCGGCCGGTCGTCGCGGGTCAGCGCGACGACGTCGTCGAGCGCGGGGCCGCTGGGCAGGAAGAACAGGTTCTCGTGAACGTTGTCTAGGGCAACAACCGCGTCGGGGTCGTTGCCGGCCGCGGTCCGGCGGCGGACGTAGCGCATCGTCTCGCCGTCCGAGCTGGCACCGGGAGCGAGGCTCACCCGCAGTCCGGAGCGCAGCGTGGGATCAGCCAGTACGACGGCCGCCAGCCGGGCCAGGACGGCGATGTTCAGCCGGACCGTGCATCGCTGCTCCAGCGAGCTCGGCTCCGGGCGCGGCCGCGTCGCGGTGCCGGTGAAGCGGCCGAGGCCGACCGACGTCAGCGTGCTGAACGGGCTGGTCTTCAGCGCGGCCCGGTAGAGCAGCTCCAGCAGGGTCCGCTCGACCTGACGGCCGTGCTTGTCGACCTTGCGCTTCGGGTCGAGGTAGCGGTCCATGTTCTTCTCGAGGACCTCGGACTGCAGCAGTACGGCGCTGCGCAGCTTGTCGTCGGCCAGCAGCTCCCGTGCCCTGACCCGTGCTGCAGCCAGGTCCTCACCCAGTACGGCGACGCCCTGGTCGAACAGCTCTCGTACCCGATCAATGGCCGCGATCCACTGGTGCGTGAGGCCGCGGGTAGCGTCCGGCAGCAGCGGCTCGGCTCTGGTCACCGTGGCCGGGCGCGGACGCCTGCCGTTGAAGGCGTCCCGGCGCAGGTTGATCAGCGCGACCCGCTCGGGGTCCTCCGGGTCACGTGTAGCCAGCTCGGTTTCCAGCGCCTCCCTGACCTCGCTGGCCACCGAATCCCGGACCGCCTCGGCGGCGAGCACCTGCTCGGTCCAGTCGACGGCAGCTGGCGTCCGCAGTACGGCGACTGCTTCGGCGGGCTGCCCGGCGACCCGCAGCAGGAAGCCGGAGCCGAGCCGCCAGCCGGACGTCGTACCGGTGTCTGGGTTGTAGGGGGTGGAGAGGACGTCGGTCATCGGTGGTCTCCTTGCGCCGGGCGGTGGTGCAGGCCGTGGTCGTAGCCGGCCCGGCCGGCGCGTTCGTGGCCGAGCAGGAGGAAGAGCATGCTGCGCTCGTCGGTCTCCTCGATCCCCAGGAACTCGTCGGCGGCCAGGTTGTCGATCCCCAGGACCGCTCCGATGCCCAGCCCGTGGGCGGTGGCGGCGAGGTAGCTGGTCTGGGCGAGCTGGCCGACCTCGACGCTGAGCATCCGGTAGCCACGAGCGCCGTACGCCGCCAGCAGCGCCTCCAGCCGACCGGTGATCACCACTACCGCGGCGACCTCGCTGAGGTTGTAGTTGGTCAGCGCGTAGTGCCGCTGGACCTCCCGGTAGTCGAACTCACCAGCGCGGATCAGCTGGTGGGCTGCGGGGTCGTAGGCGTAGGCACGCTTCTCCAGGCCTTCCACTGCGTTCGGCAGCACCCAGAGGCGAGTCCAGGGGTCCTGTCTCGGCGCCGGCTCGATGTCCGATCCAGCACGGGTCATCTGGGCGGTGGTCGCCAGGACTGCGCCCAGGTCGGCGGTGCTGAGCTTCGGGTAGGCGGAAAAGAGGCCGAAGCTGGAGCGCCTGGTGCGGAGGCTGGTGGTCAGGTCCTGCGCTGCTGGGTCCGGTGTCGGCAGCTGGACAGTCTCGCCGGTGATGGGCCGCGGGGTGACGGCTGCTTTAACCGGTCGGGGCTGGTCGCCGACCAGGGTGGCGGCGTGGACGCGCTCAACGAGCTCGAAGTCACGGACGCGTTCGGACTTCTCCCACACCCTCAGATGCTGTGGCTGCGTTGGCTGGGCTTCGCTGGTGACTGCCGGGCCGAGCGGGACCACCACGAAGGGCGCCTCGGTGCGGCCGTCGACGGCGAGCGCCGTACTGATCGGTGCCTCGTCGAACCACAGGACCGGCTCGACCACGTGACCGGCCGCAGCCAGGACCAGCCGCCAGGAGGCGAGCAGCGCGCCCACGTCCTGGGTCACCACGTGGTAGCTGAACGAGTTGTACTTGAACGCGTTCTTCCAGAACTTCAACGTGGCCACGAGATACAGCCCGGCCGCTACGCCGGTCGCAGCCGCCAGGTCGGCACAGCGGTTCGCTGACGAGAGCCGATCGAGGCTGTGGTGAGCGGTGTCGTAGTGGTAGACACCTGTGCGCAGCGGCGCCCCGGCACCGGCGACCAGGTAGCTCTCGGCTGGGTACATGCCCCCACCAGACGCCGTTGGTCGAGCCCACACCGGCGCTGCAGGCTTGAGCTTGGCAGCGCTGTCCTCGTTCCAGTTCAAGCCGGTACGGCGGTCGATCAGCCCGTAGCAGCCGAGTACCGAGGCCAGCAGGTCGAGCGACGGCATCCGGTCGTCCGCTGGGCCTACTGCGCGGGCCGCTGCTTCCTGCACCTCCAGCGACGGCAACTGCGCGAACGGGACGGGCAGCGGCAGCTTCGGCGCGTCCAGGTACAGCTTGTGCCGCGACGGCTGGTCACCCCAGTCCACCTGGAAGCCGAGCGGTGGCAGGGGCACCCGCTGCCGCTCGAACATCCGGCGTGCGTAGTCCATCGCGACCGCGGGGCGGCTCGGCCCGGCAGCGGCGTCGATCTGGCTGGTCACCTGCGCTCAACTCCTACGGAAGACGGTGGACTGGGTACGGCGGGGGCTAGGCCTGCCGGCCCCGGCGGCTCTCGGCGCCGGGCGGCTAGGGGAACGGGTGCGGCACCCGGTGCAGCTGCTCGGGCGTCAGCGGCTGGGAGGTCCGGCCACCGGCGTACGGCGCCCAGAGCGTGCGCGGCATGGTCAGCACCCGCTGCCGCTGCCAGCCGAAGTCGATCGGGATCAGCCCGGGCACGATCGTCGCCACCGTGCGCAGCCCCATCGCCAGCTGCTCCGGCGTGGTCTGGTCGACCACGACGGTGTCCATCCCGCGCTCGGCGAACAGCGCGACGATCTCCTCGACCGGCTCCCGCAGGTCGGTGACCGGCGCCCGCCCGGTGGTCCAGTCGGCGAAGACCTCGTCCAGCGGCGTCACCTCGCTCTGCCGCAACCAGTGCTGCGCGTGCTCGGCCATCTCCGGCATCCCGAACAGCAGCGCGTGGTGCGCGAGCTCCCCGACGTTGCGGTAGTCGGTCACCATCGGCCGCACCTCGTCCAGGCTCTCCGTCACCCGCTCCTCGAACCCGGTCACATAGGAGGCCACCTCACAGACAGCAGCCCGTACGGCGTCCGCCGGGTCCAGCGAAGCGCCGCCGGCGAAGCAGAGCGTGCCCCGCCCACCGTCACGCCGTACGGCGACCGCACCGACCGCCGGGACCGGCAGGTCGACCCGGATGTCGAAGCAGCGCAGGTCGTAGCCGAGCAGGTCGACGTGCGCGCGCATCTGCCGGACCAGCGGGTTGTAGACGGTGTCCAGGTCGATCTCGGTCGGCGTCAGGCCGCCGTACCAGCTGATCAGGAAGGCGTCCCGCTCGATCAGCTCCAGCTGGCCGTGCAGCACCGCCTCGGTCACCGAACTGCCGGAGGCGCACCCGTTCGAGCACTCCTGCACGGTGTTGCGGTGGTCCTCGCGGTGGTCGAGGTAGTACACGATCTGCTCCGGCACCAACAGCGCGCGGTCGTCGCGGACCGACCAGCCCCAGACCCAGGGCACCTTCGGATTGGTTGCCCAGGGCACATACTTGTCGGGGTGCCCGACGTAGAAGTCCGGGGTGTAGAGACCGCACTGCTCCATCTCGACGTACGGGACGGTCAGCTCGGCGGGGGTGGCGCGCAGCGCGACGTCGACGCGGCGTGGGCGCTGGCCGGCATCACGTTCCAAGCCTTCCAAAGCGCCCAGGAGCTCGCTGCGGCGGTAGCTCTCGGCGTGGCCACTCCACCACATCTCGTGCAGGCCGTACTTGCTGCGGACCTCGAAGTGGCCGCTCGCGGGGGCGGTCGCGGTGGCGTGGTAGGCGCGGATCGCGGGGCCGCCGAGCATGCCGCAGACCGGGTTGGCCAGGGCGTCCATCGGGAGGTCGAGGTCTTCGGGCTTGCGGGAGCGGCCGCTGCCGGGGCTCGATGCGGGGGTGCGGACGAGTTGGATGCAGGCGTTGTCGGCGGTGTCAGGGCCGGGCTGCGCGCAGGCGTCGCAGGAGGAGTCGCGGATCAGGCCGTAGCGCTCGACGCGGGCGGTGCGGGTGTCGATCTCCCACACCGGGTACGCCGGGCCGTCGGGACTCGCCTCGCCGGCGACCCGGCTGAGCGTGGCGGCAACGGCGAGTGCGTGCTGACCGGGCATGGTCGACGCGGTGGTGAGGACGCCGTGCGGGTGATCGAGGATGCGGCGCTCGACGGTAGGTCGACAGACCACCCAGCGGCGGTCGAAACAGGTAGGACAAGGGCCAGAGCCACCCGGGGTCGCTGCCACCACCAGGGTGCCTGCATAGAGGCGGATGCTGACGGTGGTTCCGGATGACCCGATCGTGGTGCGGTCTTCCTGGCCCGGCAGGCCGAGCACCGCGAGGTCCAGGGTCAGGACCGGGCCGGGCGGCAGCAGTGCGGCGATCGCCGTACCGGCCGCTGTGACCAGGGCGGCAGGGTCCGCCGTGGGAGAGGGCGGGTGGGCTTCCAAGGTCGTCACTGGTGCTGCTCCTTCACGGTCGGGGCGGGAGGGGGTGAACATGCTGCGGACCAGGGCCCTTGGTCCGCAGCACTCAGCTCACGTGCACACCGTCAGCCGCAGCTGGAGGTGCTGGTGCTCGTCGAGCAGCAGCTCGAGGTGCTGCAGGAGCAGCAGCTGGAGCAGCTGCAGGACGAGCTGGTGGCTGCGAGGTCGAGCGACGGGTCGGTGATCTCGTCGACCTCGAAGGTGACGGCCTCGAGGTCGAGCAGTTCGAGGCCGAGCGACTGAGTGCTCATGGCGGTCTTCCTTTCTTTCTGCTGCGCGGCTGGTCAGCCGCGTCTGGGCGGAACGGGTGGAACCGGTACGACGGGCAGGCAGCGATCAGCCGCCGCCGCACCCGGTGCTGGTGCTGGTCGAGCAGCAGCTGGACGTGCTGCAGGACGAGCAGCTGGAGCACGAGCAGCTCGAGCTGCACCAGCCGGCGGCGTCCTGACCGAGGTCGATGATGTCCTCGATCTCGAACGTCGCGGTCTCGAGCACGAGCAGCTCTTCGCGAAGCGCCATGGTGTTCACCTCCTTCCTGGGCGGGTGGGAGCCGCCGCCCGGCCGGGCGGCGGAACCTGTGGGGAGGCAGTACCTGGGTCAGCTGGTACTGCTGCAACTGCAGCTGGAGCACCCGCAGCAGCTGGACGTGCTGCACGACGAGCAGCTCGACGTACTGGTGCTGGAGCTGCACCAGCTCGCAGCCTCCATGCCGACGTCGGCGATCTCCTCCACCTCGAAGGTGGCGCTCTCCAGCGAGAGCAGTTCGGCGGTCAGATCGGTCATCACGAGTCCTTCGCTACGGGGGCGGACGAGCGGAAGAGCAGCACCCGGGCGACGGCCGTGACGCCGATCAGGTCGGGTGGGGTGAGATCGACAACGGCAGCCCGCTGAGTGATCTCTTCATCAGTGACAGCACGGGTCAGCTCGGTGGGCTGCACCTCGGAACCGTCAGACCTCAGTCCACTGAGATCGGCATCCAAGCCGAGGCGATGTTCTTTGCGTGCGAACGAGGTACCGGCGAGCTGGCGCTCACCGACCACCGAGAGCAGCGCTTCCTCGGCCGCTGCCACCCAGGAGCCTCCCGAGCGCGCGATCCGTACGTTGCCAACAGCAACCACCGCGACCGGCACAGCACCGCGACCGCACTGGAAGGACACTCGGTCCCCAGCAGCCGTCAGCTCGTTCACCAGGATCATCAACCGCCGGTACTGCTGCGGCTCCAGCGCCTGCTCGATCAGCTCGTCGGAAACACTCGACACCGGCAGCTCTCCGCGCGCCACGGCAGCGACAGCAGCTGCTCCAGCCGCCGCGACCAGGGCACGCGAGACCGCCTCAGCCTTCGTCGGCGCAGCAGCGAGCCCACTGAGATCCGGCTCGAACTCAGCAGCGTTCCAGTCCAGCGGCCCAGCCAGCACCGCCGCCCGATCCACCGCCAGGGCTCGACCGGTCCCTACCTCGGTCGCCGCGACCTGGTGCGGTCGAGCCGGCCCGACACCCAGCCAGGTCTCCAGCAGCTCCGGTACGACGTACTCCGCATCAGCTGCCGGCTCCTGCAGCAGCTGACAGCGCCGATGCAGGTTGAGCGAGTAGCGGATCGCCGCAGCCTCCAGCGCTGCCAGCCGAGCCTCCAGCACCGTCTCGACGCCGAACGACACCAGCGGCTCTGCATCTGCAGCAGGAGCGAGCAGCACCGCCGTCTTCACCGGAATCTGCGGCACGGCGTCGTCGTCGAACCGCCGCATCAAACCTGTGGAGTCCGCGACGACCGAGTCGAACCGCCGGTAAGCAGTCTCCACGCTGTCGGCCGCCTCCCCCGGGGTCGCGGCCCTGGGCACCTCAACCGCCGGATGCGCGACCACGTGCTCGGTGTGCACTGTCAGCCGGTCCGGATCGACCAGCACGACCATCTCGTCCAGATCCGACGCCATCACGCCGGACAGCTGCTTGAAGATCTCGAACCCCGCGACGTTCAGCAGCATCGTCGCCGCCACCCCAGGCAGCGCAGCCCGCGCCGGAGCCGTCGACGGACCAGCGACCGCGGCCTGCCACAACTCCGCCGTACCGGCGATCGCGTTGTCGCTCATCCGCAGCAGCGCCGACTGGATCGACACCGACCCCTGCCAGGGCCCGGCGACCAGCTGATCACCCACCCGTACGAGCGGCAGGAACGCCGTACCAGTCTCTCGGGCCTGCTCAGCAAGGGCGAACAGCTCCGGCGACGGTCCGTCCAGCGCCACCAAGCACACCAGGTCGGCCGGCTCCGCCGTGGTCTTCACGAAGCCCTCGGCTCCCGAGCCGACCCCGTTGGCGCTCAGCGCGGCCGCGAGCGTCCCGGTCGCCTCGTCGTCGGCGCCGATCACCACCACCCGAGCTGCGGCGACCCGCGCGAACCCGCTCCCGTCGTCGCCGTGGTGCTCGAGCAGCGCGATCTGGCTCGGATAGCTCGCCCGCACCTCCTCGGCGATCTCCGCGCCGACGCCGTCGAGCACGACCCCGCGCGAGGCCAGCGTCCCGAGCAACGACTTCACCGCCCCGACGTGCGCCTCGGGGAGCCCGGCAACGATTTCACCGAGCGCCTTGCTGCCGTCGAGGTGCGGCAGCAGCGCCGACAGGTACCGGTACGCGCCGGCGCCGCGGATCACGAAGGGGCCGTCGGCACCCCGGACGTAGACCCCGTCGAGGGTCTCCAGGAAGGCGACGTCCTGGCGCATCCGCGGACGGACGAGTTCATCGGGCGGGTTGGTCACGGTCGCTCCTCGGGCGGAAGGAAGGCGGTACGGGGCTCAGCTGATGTCGCGACGCCGGATCAGGACGGCGGCGACGGTGGTGCTCACGGCGATGTAGGCGACCAGAACGAGACAGGCCGCGGGAACGTTCAGGTAGTCGACGACGCCGGGAGTCCCGCCGTCGCCTTGCGTGGGTGCGCCCAGGCCGCCGACCAGCGAACCGCTGGCCGAACCGAGCAGGACGTAGCGGACAGGTTCGAGACCGGGCAGGATCCCGGCCAGACCGGAGAGCGCGTTCTCCAGGCCGAGGGTCCAGAGCAGACCGGCGGCGAGCGCGACCGTCGTACCGCGGAAGACGACACCGAGAGCGGCCCCGACGCTCATCCAGGCGGCCGAGATCAGCGCTGCGGCACCGAGCGAGCCGAGCAGTGCGCCGACCGACGGCCAGTCGGCGGCTCGGCCTTCGACCGCGCCGATGATCGCTGACGAAGCGATTGCCGCGGCCGCGGCCGCGAGCGCGATCAAGGTGGTGGCGCTCGCCGCGACCACGAACTTGGCCAGCAGCACCTGCACCCGGCCCGGACCCTGGCTGAAGCGGGCGGTCCAGGTGTTCCACCGGTACTCCGAACCGGTCACCAGCACTCCGAGGATCAGCATGATCGCGCCGCCGAACAGCGGGTAGCTGCTCAGCGAGGTGGACGCGACCGCGTTCGGCAGCAGGATGTCGAGCAGCTCGGCGCGGCCGGCGTCGGACGGGTCGAGAACGCTGTAGATGATGTACGGCACGACGAAGGCGAACCCGACCACCATCAGGATCCAGGCGATCCCGATCACGACCGGTGCCATCCGCTTGCGCAGCAGCAGGCTTTCGGCGGCGACCGCGTCGATCATGACTCCTCCGTCGGGTCGTCGTCGTGGCTGGTCAGGGCGAAGAAGACACCCTCCAGGGTCTGGCGCTCGCGCCGAACCTCGTGGATGTCGATGCCTGCGGCAACCAATGCGCGGATCAGACCTGGTACGTCGTCCGGCGCCGAGGCGAGGTGCAGGTGCCGGTCGTCGGCGTCTCCATCCTCAACTGGCGTTTGACCTGTGTACTCCGCGAGAACGCGCGCGGCCTGGTCGGCGGGCGTCGCCCACACGTCGAGCGTGACGCTGCCGGGCCGGTCCCGGATCGCGGTCACGGTGTCGTCGGCGAGCACCAGGCCGCGGTCGATCACCACCACCCGGTCGCAGATCTGCTGCACCTCGCCGAGCTGGTGCGACGAGAACAGCACCGTCGTACCGCCGGCTCCGAGCGAGCGGACCAGCGCGCGCATCGAGGCAACGCCTTCGGGGTCGAGGCCGTTGGTCGGCTCGTCGAGGATCAGCAGCTTCGGGTCACCGAGCAACGCGGCGGCGACGCCGAGGCGCTGGCCCATGCCGAGCGAGTACCCGGTGAAGCGGTCGTTGCCGCGCTGGTGCAGCTCGACGACCTCGAGGACGCGGTCGACCTCGGTGTCGGGCAGGCCCTTGGCGCGAGCCAGCACCTGGAGATTGGTGCGGCCGGACAGGTGCGGGACGAACGCGGGGGTCTCGATCAGAGCGCCGACCTGGCGCAGCGCTTCCGGCGTACCGGGTGGGCGGCCGAGGACGCGGACCGTCCCGTCGTCCGGGCGGACCAGGCCGAGCAGGATCCGCAGCAGCGTCGTCTTGCCGGCGCCGTTCGGGCCGAGCAGGCCGTAGACCTGCCCGGGCAGCACTTCCAGGCTCACCCCGCGCAGGGCCTCGACCTTGCCGAAGCGCTTCCGGACCCCCGCGACCTCGACGGTCGCGGTGGCCGCGCCGACGCTGTCCGGGCGTGGCTGAACGGTCTCGGTGGGCACGGGAAACCTGCCTCTCGGGTCTCATTCCTGAACAGGTGAAAATCATTCAACAAATCGCACCCAATTCAGGCTCCCCAGCCGGGCACGAGGCTAACAGAACGTTTCTCCGACGGCGAGAACTTCTTTCGTTCTGCCCATGTTTGTCAACAGATCGTCAAGCAGGCAAGGGAAATCTGGACCAACTTTCGGCTATGCCGAGTGTTTCAGTAGCCTTTGACTATTCGCTTGAAATGATCATTTGACAATCACTCTTCGTGGTAACGCCTTTTTGTCCAGTCGACCGCGTGGCGCGGCCTTCCGGCACCGGTCGCGTAACCTCACCCCATGCCGACCGCACGCCGAGCCCTGGCCACCGCCATCGACTACACCGCCATGGCCGTCCCGCTGGCCGCCCTCGCCGCGATCACGCTGCAGCGCCACCGCAACCGCCCCCTCCCCGACGTGTCCCCGGCCAAGGCCCGAGTGCTCGTCGCAGCCGGCCTCACCCTCCCCCTGAGCGCCGCCCTCGCCGCCGCCGAAGCCACCGGCGGCTCCCCCGGCAAACGCGCATTGGGTCTCACCGTCCGTGACGAATCGGGCGCAGATCCGACCTATCGCCAGACCCTCCTCCGCACCGTCGCGAAGACCGCCGTCCCCTGGGAGCTCGGCCACCAAGCAGTCTGGGAGTTCCGAGCAGACAACACCCGCCGAGGCGCCGTCCTGGCCTCGGCTGCCTACGTTGCCCTCGGCCTCCAAGCCGCGGCGATCCTCCGCAACCGGCGCACGTACGCCGACAAGCTCGCGGGGACGCGGGTCTCCCACAAACCGTCGAGCTGAAACCAGTCCCGCCCTGCAACAACATGCAGGTCGGGACCGCATCCGAACATCTGCGCCCTCTCGGGAAGATCGATGGCGTACTCGCGTTCGATCTCCACCTCGCCGAGCCCCAGCCGCGGCACGGTCGGACCATCGGACGGCGCGACCAGACGGCCGACTTGGATGCGGTCCGGCAGCTCGAGGAACAGCGCGACCCGCTCCCCCGCTACGGCGACCGCGAACACTCCTTCGTCGAGGCTGGCCGAAGTCTGCACCTCGTCGCCGGAGATCCGGACCACCGGGAAGTCGTTGTCGTACGACGCCCAGACTGTCTCTCCCTCGACGGTCAGGGTCTCGAGCTCTTGAATCCGCACCGGACCGGAGAACTCCCAGCGTCGCTCCAGGTCCGGGCCGAAGCGCACCAGCCCGGCGGCCCCGACCGGCTCCACCCCCGGCGATCCCCAGGTGATCACGTCGGGATCCGCGGCCGGATCGCCGTCGATCCCCTCGGCGAAGTACCCGACCCAGATCTGCCCCGAGGACGTCGTCCGGACCAGCGCGATCCCGTCGCCGAACACCTGCTCGGCAACAATCCGCCCGGCGGCGTCGTACAAGGTCGCGTTCGGCCGGACGCCGTCCGCGCTCCAGTCGGCCGTCGTGCTCACCACCAGCACCTGCCCGCCCGGCATCGGTTGCGCGGTCACGAACGGCCGCCGGAACCCGGTGATCTCCGCCAGCAAGGTCGACTCCGGCGCGTGCCGCACGACCCGGAGATCCACCGGCCGCTCGATCACGTCCCCGACGTACGGGCGGCCGGCAACGAAGGGTGGCGTGCTCCGCAGTACGCCGACGTCGTCGGCATTCGCCCACACGCCGATCAGCTCACCGTCCGGCCCGGGCGACACGTCCACCAGCTCGTCGCCAGGCCTGACCGGCTCGAGTGTGGCGTGCAGGCGAGTCTTGATCACGGCTCATCAGACCATCTGTCGGTGGGGTCGTGCAGGATGTTTTCATGGCGGTCCTGAGTGCGCAGGCGATCAATCGGGCGACCCTGGCTCGGCAGATGTTGCTGGAGCGAGCTGATGTCGGCCCGGTGGAGGCCGTGCGCCGGCTGGCCGGGATGCAGGGGCAGGAGGCCAAGCACCCGTACGTCGGCTTGTGGACTCGCCTCGACGGCTTCGCCGACGGCGACCTGACGGCGGCGGTCGAGGCGCGGGAGCTCGTGCGGGCGTCGCTCTATCGCGGCACCCTGCATCTCGTGACCGCCGCGGACTACCTCCGCTTCCGCACGACGCTGGCGCCCGTCCTCGAAGCCGGGCTGAAGATGCTCAAGGAACGCGGCGAGGGCTTGGAGCCCGACAAGGTCGTCGCCGCGGCGCGGAAGTTGCTGACAAAGGAACCACTGACGTTCACCGAGGTACGCGACGCCCTGCAGCAGCAGTTCCCCGACGTGAACGACCGCGCGCTCGGGTTCTGCACGCGGATGATGGTGCCGCTCGTCATGTACCCGGCCGACACCCGCTGGGGCTGGACCGCGAACTCGCGCTTCACGCTCGCCGACCAGTGGATCGGCCGCAAACCGCTGCTGTCCGCCGTACCGGAAGAGCTGGTCATCCGATATCTGGACGCGTTCGGGCCGGCGACGCCGGCCGACTTCCAGACCTGGTCGGGGTTGCCTGCGGCCAAGAAGCTGTTCGAGATCGCCGACCTCGAACGCTTCGAGGACGAGAACGGCCGCACCCTGTACGACGTACCGGCGGCTCCGCGGCCCGACCCGGAAACCCCTGCGCCGGTGCGGTTCCTGCCCGAGTTCGACAACCTGCTGCTCGCGTACGCGAAGCGCGAGCGGGTGATAGCCGACGCCTATCGCCCGGCGGTGTTCACGAAAAACCTGCGGGTGAAGGCGACGTACCTCGTCGACGGGCAGGTCGCGGGCCTGTGGACGGCCGACAAGAAACGCGCTGTGGCAACTCTCACGCTGACCCCGTTCGAACCGGCGGCGAAGCGCACGATCACCGCTCTGGAGCGTGAAGGTGAGGCGCTGCTGCGCTTCCTGGAGCCGGATGCGAAGACCTACACGGTGGTTACGGCCAGTTGATGAGGTTGTTGTCACACGTCGGATGACTGGGCTGGAGACCTCCGGCCCAGTGGAATAGGCAGATGAGCACAGTCCCCACGATCACTCTGGACAACGGCGTCGAGATCCCCCAGCTGGGCCTGGGCGTCTGGCAGGTGCCGGACGGGATCGTCACCGGTGTCGTCGAGGCCGCTCTCGCGGCCGGCTACCGGCACATCGACACGGCCGCGATCTACGGCAACGAGGAAGGTGTCGGCCGCGCGATCGCGCAGTCCGGCGTACCGCGCGAGGAGCTGTTCGTCACCACCAAGGTGTGGAACAGCGACCAGGGCTACGACTCGACGCTGCGCGCGTTCGACAAGAGCCTCGGCAAGCTCGGCCTGGAGACCGTCGACCTGTACCTGATCCACTGGCAGTCGCTGAAGCAGGACAAGTACGTCGACACCTGGAAGGCGATGGAGCAGCTGTACGCCGACCAGCGGGTGCGCGCGATCGGCGTCTCGAACTTCCACCTCCCGGCGCTGCAGCGGCTCTTCGACGAGACCGACGTCCGCCCGACGGTGAACCAGATCGAGCTGCACCCGGCGCTGCCGCAGGACGAGCTGCGCGCGTTCCACGCCGAGAACGACATCGCCACCGAGTCCTGGAGCCCGCTGGCCTCCGGTGAGCTGATCGGGCACCCGGTGCTGAAGGAGCTCGGCGGCAAGCACGGCAAGTCCGCGGCGCAGGTGATGATCCGCTGGCACCTGCAGCTCGGCAACGTGGTGATCCCGAAGTCGAAGACGCCGGAGCGGATCGCCGAGAACATCGACGTGTTCGACTTCGTGCTCGACAACGAGGACATGGCCGCGATCGCCGACCTCGAGACCGGCGTCCGGGTCGGCGACGACCCCGACGTCTTCAACTGAGCAACTGAAGGAACTGCCGCAGCACGGGTGACTCGTTGCCCGGAGCCCAGGCGACCGAGAGCTGCCACGGCGGCAGGTCGTCGGACAGCTCGCGGTAGACGACGGCCGCCGGGTCGATCGGCGGGGTCGGTGCGATCAGCAACGACACCCCGAGCCCGGCGGCCACCAGCGACACGATCGTCTGCACGTCGGCGCCCTGCTGGGTGATCCGCGGCGTGAACCCGGCCGCCTGGCAGTAGCCGACGATCACGTCGTGCACCGACGGGCCGGTCGCGCGGGTGTAGAGGATGAAGTCGTCCTCGGCGAGGTCCTTCAGCGCGACCCTGCGCCGCTTCGCGAGCCGGTGCGCGGCGGGGAGCGCGGCGACCAGGCGGTCCTCGGAGACGACCTGCGAGCGCAGCCGCGGTTCGTCGTACGGGAAGCGGAGCAGGCCGACGTCGATCCGGCCGTCGCGCAACGCCTCGGTCTGCTGGAGCGTCGTCATCGTCTCCAGGTCGAGCACGACGTCCGGGTACGCCGTACGGAAGGCGCCGAGCAACCGCGGCAGGGCCTCGAACGTCGCCGACTGCACGAAGCGGAGCCGCAACGTCCCGACCTCACCGCGCTGGGTGCGCTGGGCGGTGTTCCTCGCGTCGGCTGCCCGGTCGAGCAGGTCGCGCGCGTCGTCGAGGAACGCGGCGCCGGCCGCGGTCAGCACGAACCGTTTCTTCACCCGGGCGAACAGCTCGACGCCGAGATCCCTTTCCAGCGCGGCGATCTGGCGACTCAGCGAGGGCTGCGTCAGGTGCAGCCGGGTCGCCGCCCGGCCGACGTTCAGCTCCTCGGCGACGACGACGAACGACCGCAGCTGGCGTAGCTCCATGTTCATGCATCCTACGCATCAACTCTTCGGGAAGGTTTCATTGGACGTATCAACACGGTCGTACCTACCGTCGAAGAGACGAAAGGAACCACCGTGTACGTCTTCCCAGTGACAGTGATCGAGAAGGTCCGCCGCGAAGCCGACTCCGCCCTGCCCAACGCCCCCGTCGTACCGCACGTGGAGGTCGAGCCCCGCCACCCGCTGCGCGCGGTGCTGCGCTGGGCCCGCCGCTCCCGGCAGAGCGTGTGCGAAGCTGATCGGCGTGATCGAAGTGCGCAGGTTGCGAGTACTGCGGGCCCTTGCTGACCACGGCACCGTGACGGCGGCCGCCGAGGTCCTGCACCTGACCCCGTCGGCCGTCTCGCAACAACTCGCCGCCCTCGAGTCCGAAGTCGGCCAGGAACTCCTCGAACGCCGCGGCCGCCGCGTCGCCATCACATCGGCCGGCCGCCTCCTCCTCACCCACGCCGACACCATCCTCACCGAGGTCGAACGCGCCGAGGACGCCATGCGCCTCTACGCCGACGGCACCACCGGCGAACTCCGCATCGCCGCCTTCGCCACCGCCATCAGCCTCCTCGTCGCACCGACCCTGGCCCGCCTCCGCGACTCCACCCCCGGCCTGCGCCTGGTCATCCAGGACGCCGAAGGCCACCAGGCCCTGACCCAACTCCTCGACGGCGAGGTCGACCTCGCCGTCACCGTCGAACACCGAGGCTCCCCCCACGACGACCGCCTCACCCTCACCCCTTTGTACGCCGAGCCGTTCGTCGCCGTCCTCCCTCCGACGCACCCCGCTGCTCTCTCCCCGGACCCGGTCGACCTGACGGCCCTGGCCACCGACGACTGGGTGATGACCTCGGTAGGCAACCCCATCCGAGACGTCGTCCTCCTCGCCTGCGAACAATCCGGCTTCCAGCCGCGCATCGTCCACACCTCAGACGATTTCCGCTCAGTCGCGGCGCTGTGCGCTGCGAACGCGGGGGTCTCGCTGGTCCCGCGCCTCACGCTGCCGCCCACCACGCTCGCGGCGATCCGGCCTCTTCAGCCGCCGACCCCGACCCGCCGAGTATTGGCGGCGACCCGGCGAGCGCGCGCGGATCACCCGCTGATCACCGCAACCCTCAAGACGTTGGCGGAGACCGCCGGCTCACTCGACCTCTGACAGCAACTCTCGTACGACGTCAGCCCGCGCATCCGCTTCGAGGTCGTACAGCGTCGCCGCCCGCCGCCACGCCTCCCGCGCTTCCTCCACTCTCCCGGCAGCGACGAGCGCCTCGCCGAGAAGCTTCAGCAGCGGAGCCTCCCGATGCTCCGCCGGATGCCGCGCAGCGATCGCCAGACCGGGTTCGAGCACCTTCAGAGCCTGAGCGAAGTCCCCCATCGCGAGGTACGCCGCTCCGAGCTCGACCAGGGCATCGACCTCGATCACCTCCACCCCGAGCCCCTGGATCTCCAGCAGGTTGGCCCGGAGCAGCTCGACGGCGGCCTCGTACTGACCGGTCTCACGCAGCGCCCGCGCCATCATCGACTTGTGGACGGCGTAGATCCCCGGCGCCGGCGGGTCGGCGAGCGTCAGCACCTCGGCGAACGCCGTCCGCTGCCGCTCGAGATCGCCGACCTGCCCGGCCAGCACCCCCACGGTCAACGACGCGGCGGACCTGAAGCGCGTGCGCTCGAGCCCGGCGACCACCGCGAGTCCCTCCTCGGCGTACGGCAGACCCTCCACCGGCCGGCCGAGGCGGCCGAGGCGGCCGAGGGCGAACCCGAGGTCGATCAGCAGCCGTCCGAGATCCTCCGCGTCCTCCTGCGCCCGCGCGACCGGCAACGCTCGCCACAGCCAGTCGAGCGCCTCCTCGTCGAGCCCGAGCGAGCCACACATCAGCGCGGTCGAGTACAGCCTGCCCAGCTCCATCGAAACCGGCAGCTCGATCGGGAGCAACGCCACCGCGGTCAGCGCCGCCCGGGCATCGGCGAACCTCATCACCTGGGCCGCCTGCATCGGCATGCCGAGCGCGGCCCGTACGGCGAGGAGCCACAGGGCGGGCTCCGCCGCAGCTCGTTCGATCAGCCTGCGGACGTTGGCGAACTCGGTCGCCAGCCAACCGACGATCGCATCGAGGTCGACCAGATCGTCCGCACCCTCGGCCCAGCGGCCGGAACGGGCGCCGTACCGGTCAGTGGACTCCGCCAGCTCCGCGCGGCGCCAGAGCACAGCGGCGTAGCAAGCCAGCTCTCGTCGGCGGAGCTCCGCGTGGTCGCGCTCGCTGAGCGTCGTACGGGCTGTGTCTCTGCCGATCTCCCGCACGAGATCGTGCAGGCGGTACTGATGGAGACCCGGGCTCTCCAGGATGTGGAAGTCGACCAGTCGTTCGAGCAGGTCCTCGGTGTCGTCCAGCGACCGGTCCAGAACCGCCGCGGCCGCGCGCAGCGGAAAGTGTTCGCCGTCGAACAAAGCGAGCGTGGGGAATGCGGCCGCGGCGTCGGCATCCGTTCGGCTCTGGCTGCGCGCCAACCCATCCAGCGTCAGGGACAAGCTGCGTCGTACTTCGGAATCCGGCCCGGTCAGCACATCGGACCGGCCCTCCACATCGGCCAGGCGAACGGCCAGCTCCGGCAGCGAGCTGGACCGTGCCTGCGCACCTGCGATCCGGATCGCCAACGGCAGCAGGCCACAGCGACGTACGACGTCGACCGCGGCCGCAGGGGCGGCGAGCACCTGCTCCACACCGGCGATCTCCTCGAGCAACTGCAGCGCTTCGTCCTCGGTCAGGACGTCGAGAGTCAGCTGTCGAGCACCCGGCAAAGTCGTCAGCGGCGAGCGACTGGTGACGAGAACGACCACACCAGGGGTGCCAGGCAGCAGCGGGAGGATCTGCTCGACGCTCGCCGCGTCGTCCAGCAGCAGCAACAGCCGACGGCCGGCCAACGCCGTCCGGTAGCGCGCCGACGAGACGCTGACGTCGTCCGAGGCCGCAGACGTCAGTCCGAGCCTGTCGAGCAGGGCACTCAACGCCGCGGCACTGCTGATCGGGTCCGCGCTCGCGCCGCGGAGATTCAGGTAGAGCTGCCCGTCGGGGAACACGTCGGCGGCCAGGTGCGCGACCTGCACAGCCAGAGCGGTCTTGCCGACCCCGCCCATCCCACCGATCGCGCTGAGCACGATCCCCGGCGCGGCCCCCAGAGGATCGCTGACCAGGTCCAGCAGCGCGCCCACCTGCTCCGACCGCCCGGTGAAGTCGCCGACCGGAGGCGGCAGATCCCGCGGTACGGCACCCCGAACGGCGCCGGGAACCTTGGGCCGCCGGGCAGCCTCGACCAGCCGAAGACGGTCTTCTGCTCCAAGACCTAACGCATCAGCCAGCTGTTCGACGGTCGAGGACCGCGGGTAGCGCCGACGCCCGTTCTCCAACGCGCTGATGGCCTGCGCGCTGAGACCGCAGCGCGCCGCAAGAGCCTCCTGGGTCAGCCCGGCGGCAGCACGGAACTCCTGAAGAAACCGAGCGAAACCGGGACGAGGATCCACCGGCTCATCCTGCGATCCATCATGCTGAAGCGGCAAGCGTCAGCCTCGAAGACCGGAGAGCAACTCCCGCACCTCTTCGGACCGCGGGTCGCCGAGGCGCTCGTACAGCTGGATCGAACGCTCCCAGATCGACTCGGCCTCGGCTTCGCGGTGGAGGGCGACGAGCGTCCGGCCGAGGAGGTGGAGCGCCGGGGCTTCGCGGTTCTCCGTGGGGTGGCGGACGGCGATCTGCAGGCCGGCTCTGAGGACCTGTTCGGCTTCGATGAACTCGCCCGCGGCCAGCAAGGTCGATCCCAGTTCCTCGTGGGCGTCGGCTTCGAGGACCTCCAGCCCTTGGTCCCGCGTCGCGACGATGTTGGCGCGCAGCGTTGTGGCCGCGACGTCGTACCGGCCGCTCTCCCGGTAGGAGCGTCCGATCATCGAGGTGTGGATCGCCGCCGGTCCGGGCTTCGAGCGTTCGGGCATCAGGGCGAGTGCACGGTCGAACGCCGACTGCTGGCGCTCCAAGTCGCCGACTCGCCCGGCCAGTGAACCGACGGCGACGTTGGTGCCGACCTCGTAGACCGTCAGACCGGCTTCGACGACCAGCGCGAGCGCCTCCTCGCCGTACGGTATTCCCTCGGCCGGCCGGTCGAGGCATCCCAAGGTGTAGCCGAGGTCGACCAGGCAGCACGCGATGTCGACCGTCGAGCCCAGCCTGCGCGCCTCCGCCAACGCCCGTCGCAGCCACGGCTCCGACTCCTCGTAGAGTCCCATCCCGCTGGCCAGAACGCCGGCCCAGTAGAGCCGCCCGATGGTTTGGTCCTCCGGCAGCTCGTCCGGAATCTCGGTCACCGCGAGGATCGCGGACCTCGCCTCGGCGAACCTCCCCAGAGCCACCGCGAGGATCGGCATCCCCAACGCCAGCCGGACGGTGAGGAGCCTGTCACCGGAACGGTCGCGGGTCGCCCCGGCGTGGGCCAGCCTCACCAGGTTGGGCAGCTCGGCCTCCAGCCAGCTCAAAGCCGGCTCTGCGTCGTCGAGCTCCTCGGCACCGGTCGACCAGGCGACACCGGTCGCCGAGCCGAACCTCTCCGCACCTCCGCGCAGTTCGTTCCAGCGCCAGAGCGTCGAGACGTAGCAGGCCAGCTCGCGCGAACCCACGTCCGCGATCTCCGCCTCGGACAGCGTCTCGGCGGCGAGGGCCCGGCCGGTCTCCCGGACGAGGTCGTGCATGCGGTACTGATGCGGCAGCGGTGTCTCCAGGAGCTGTACGTCGACCAGGCGTTCAAGGAGGTCCTCGGTGTCGTCCAGCGAACGGTTCAGGACCTTCGCCGCAGCGCGCAGGGGGAAACGATCGCCGTCGAACAGGGCGAGCGCGGGGAACGACTCCGCCGCGGCGACCTCGACAGGACGGGCGGTGCGGATCAGGTGGTCGAGGGACAGGCTGATGCTGCGGCCCACCTCGGCTGCCGGACCGGTCAGGACCTCCCGGCGACCGCGGTCCTCGGACAGGCCGGCTGCCAGGTTCTCCAAGCCGGCCGTCTTCGCGCGGCCGCCGGCGATGCGGATCGCGAGCGGCAGCAGGCCGCAGCGGCGTACGACTTCCCGGGCCGTCGGCTCCTCGCTGGTCAGCAGCGGTCGGCCGATCACCGCTGTCAGGAGCTCGAGGGCCTCGTCCTCGGTCAGGATCTCCAGCCCGAGATGACGGGCGCCCGGCAAGGACGCCAGCGGGTGCCGGCTGGTGAGGACGACTACCGCGCCCGGCGTACCGGGCATCAGGCTGGTCACCTGCTCCACACTCGCGACATCGTCCAGCAGCAAGAGGATCTGACGGCCGGCCATCGCTGTTCGGTAGCGGGCGGCGGTGATCTCGACCTGTGCCGACGGACCGGCCGGCGGCAGCCCGAGGGCCAGCAGCAGGGCGTCGAGTGCGTCCGTGGTCGAGAGCGGCGTGTCACCACCTCCGCGGAGGTTGAGGTAGAGGTGACCGTCGGGGAAAGCGTCGAAGGTCTGGTGCGCGGCCTGCACGGCGAGGGTGGTCTTGCCGACGCCGGCCATACCTCCGATGGAGGAGATGACGATGCCGGGACTGGCGGCGTACGGCGAGCGGAGGAGGGTGACGAGGTCGTCGAGCTCGGTGACGCGGCCGGTGAAGTCGGGGATCGCTGGTGGGAGGTGGCGCGACACACCGCGATCGCCCGCACTGGGGCGGCGGGCGGATTCCGTCAGCCGGCGAGCGTCGGCTTCATCGAGGTCCAGCGCTTCGGCCAACTGACGGATGGTGGTGGGCCGGGGGTACTGACGGCGACCACCTTCGAGGGCGCTGATGGCTCGCGTGCTGAGCCCGGCGCGGTCGGCCAGCGACTCCTGGGTGAGGCCGGCTCGTCGGCGGAGTTGGCGCAGCAAAGCGGCCAGAGGGGCGGGCACCTGCGCATCGTACGGCGGCCTGGCGCGGTGGCCGAGAGATGAGCGTTCAGCCGTCGTACTGTTCGCTGGCCGTCTGAACCTCGGAAAGCAGTTCCAAGACCTCCTCGGCGCGGGAATCTGCGACCCGCCGGTACTGCGTCAGCGCCAGCTCCCACTGCTCGCGGGCGTCGTCGACCAGCCCGAGACCGGCGAACGCGCGACCGAGATAGTGCCGAAGCCGCCCTTCCCGCAGGTCCGCCGGGTACCGCACCGCGACTGCGATCCCGGCCTCGAGGACCTCGCGGGCTTTGAGGTGATCACCGACTGCCAACCAGGTGAGGCCCAGCACCTCCAGGGCGTCGCACTCGACCACCTCCGCGCCGAGCCGGCGTACCTGATCGAGGTTGTCGGTCAGCACCGCGACCGCCGCCTGGTGATTCCCGCTCTCGGTCAGCGCGTGCCCGATCAGGTTGCGATGCACGGCGTCGGCTCTCGGAGCGCCCCTCGCTGGCATCCGCTCGATCGCCTCCTGGAACGCCGCCCACTGCCCGTCGAGGTCGCCCGTCCACCCCTTCAGCGCGCCGAAACCGATCAGGGCACCGACCCTGAGCATGCTCGCCTCCGGGTGTTTCTCGACCAGAGTCAGCGCCTCCTCGGCGTACGGCAGTCCCTCGGCCGCCCGTCCGGAACGGCCCAGGTTGTAGCCGAGATCGATCAGCACTGCCGCCAGCGCCCACGGGTCACCGAGCTCCCGAGCCATCGGAAGAGCGCGCAGCCGCCACGGCACGGCCTGCTCGTACAAACCGAGAGTGCTGTACGAGAAGCCCATCTGGTACACCAGCCCCAGCTCGATCCGAGGCTCCAGATCCACCGAGAGATCCACGACCAGCCGCAGTGCCTGATGTGCCTCACCGAATCGCAGCAGGCGTCCGGACAGCTTCGGCAGACCCAGCGCCATCCGGACGGCGACCGTGCGCCCTTCCTGACCTCCGCGCGCGGTACGCCGTACAAGCCGGAGAAGATTCGGCAGCTCCGCCTCGAGCCAGTCGGCTGCCAGGTCGACGTCCTGCACATCTTCGGCACCCGCTGCCCAGGACCGCGGCCCCCTCGACCGGTACCGGTCCGGTCCGCCGGTCAGCTCGTCGAACCGCCACAGCATCGCGAGGTAGCACTCGATCTCCCGACGCCGGGGATCCTCCAAGGATGCGCTCTGCGGTCCCAGACCCGCCCGGGCCACCGCTCGGACGAGATCGTGCATCCGGTACTGGTTCGGCGCCGGAGTCTCCAGCAGGTGCTCGTCGACGAGTTGTTCGAGGCACTCCTCGGTCTCGGCCTGCGAACGACCGAGAACGGCCGCTGCCACACGTAACGGGAAGCGATCTCCTTCGAGCGCTCCCAGCAGCGGGAAGATCTCGGCCGCGGACCGCTCCACGGCGTCACCTGCTCCGAGCGTGTCCAGCGACAGCGAAATGCTGCGAGCGACACCTCCTGCCGTCCCCGCGAGCACCTCGAGCCTTCCGGACTCCTCGGCCAGCTCGGCGGCGAGCTCCCGAAGTCCACTACCGGTCCTCTCCACGTGCCGGCCCGCGATACGGATGGCCAACGGGAGCAACCCGCAGCTGTGCACGACCTGCCGCGCGGCGTCCGGGTCGGCTTCGATACAGGCGGTACCGGCGACACGTCCCAGCAAGTCGAGGGCTTCGCCCTCTGTCATCACATCCAGCTCGACGTGGTGTGCTCCAGGCAGGCCGGTCAGCCGGCGACGGCTGGTCACGACCACCACCACACCGGCAACGCCTGGCATCAGCGGGAGGACCTGCTCGACGTTTGTGGCGTCGTCCAGGACGATCAGCATCCGTCGTCCGGCCAGAGCCGTGCGGTAGCGCATGGACACCAGGTCGAGATCGCCGGCGGCCTCGGGTCTGACGCCCAGCATCGACAGAAGCGCCGCCAGGGCCTCCCCTGCTGTCAGCGGATCAACCGTGCCGCGGAGGTTGAGGTAGAGCCGGCCATCGGGGAACGCGTCAGCTGACAGATGTGCTGCCTGGAGGGCCAGCGCGGTCTTCCCGACGCCGCCCATTCCGCCGATCGCCGACACGACGATGCCGGGCGAGGCCGCGAGTGGCGCGTTCAGGAGGCCGGTCAGGACATCGAGTTGGGGTGCCCGACCGGTGAAGTCGGCCAGGGGTGGTGGGAGTGCGCCAGGACTCTTGGTCCCTGCCGCGGGGCTTCTGGGGCGCCGAGCCGACGCAGTGAGTCGGCTCCGGTCACCAGCGCCGAGCGCCAGAGCGTCGGCCAGCTGCTCCACCGTGGCCGCGCGGGGGTAGCGGCGGCGACCGCCTTCGAGGGCGCTGATCGCCTGGGCGCTGAGGCCGGCGCGATCGGCGAGGGCCTCCTGCGTCAGGCCTGCGCTGCTGCGGAGTTGGCGCAGCAAAGCGGCCAGAGGGGTTACCGGGGCGGGCACGTGCGCATCGTACGGCGGAGCGTCAGGCGTGAGCCTCGTCGTACTCGTCGCGTGCGGTCTGCACCTCGGGCACCTTCGCCTCGACCCACTCCGTGATGCACCGCACGTACGTCGCCGCCTCGGTGCCCATCGGGGTCAGCGAGTAGTCGACCCGCGGTGGGATCACCGGCTGCGCTGCCCGGTGCACGAAGCCGTCGCGTTCGAGCGTCTGCAGGGTCTGGGCGAGCATCTTCTCGCTGACGCCTTCGATGTGGCGGCGGAGTTCGCTGAAGCGGTAGGAGCGGTCCAGGAGGGAGACCAGGACCAGGACGCCCCAGCGGCTGGTGACGTGTTCCAGGATCACGCGGGACGGGCAGCCGACGCGGTTCACGTCGGGGAGCAGAGCGGTCATCGGAGCCTCCTTACTTCGAGAGTAGTACCTTACTTCAAAGTGGGTACTTTCGTAGAGTTAGTACCGTCGCTACGGTGAGTGTAAGAGAGAAACTCGACCGGAGGAAGAAGCAGAGATGAGCATCGTGGTGACGGGGTCGACCGGGGCGCTGGGGCGGCTGGTGATCGAGGAGCTGCTGGCGGCGGGGGTGCCGGCCGGGGAGATCAAGGCGGTTGCCCGGAGCAAGGAGAAGGCGGCGGACCTGGCCGAGCGCGGGGTCGAGGTCGTGGTCGCGGACTACGACCGGCCGGAGACGTTCGACGGCGTGCTGTCGGCCGGCGACCGGGTGCTGCTGGTGTCGGCGACCGAGGCGGGGCGGCGGATTCCGCAGCACCAGGTGGTGATCGACGCCGCGAAGGCCGCGGGTGTCGCGCAGCTGGCGTACACCGGTGTCTTCGGTGGACCGAACGCGGACTTCGTGCTGGCCGACGACCACCGCGCGACCGAGCAGGCGATCCTCGACTCGGGGCTGCCGTACACGTTCCTGCGCAACAACTGGTACACGGAGATCCTCCTCCTCGGGCTCGAGCACGCGGTCGACGCGGGCGCGGTCGTCAACGGCGTCGCCCCCGGGAGCCGGATCGCGACCGCGGCGCGGGCGGACTACGCCGCCGCGGCGGCCGTCGTACTGCGGACGGACGGACACACCGGGCAGGCGTACGAGCTGAGCGGTGACACCGCGTGGGCGTTCGACGAGTTCGCCGCCGAGGTCGCGGCGCAGGCCGGGAAGCCGGTCGTGCACACGACGCTGGGCCACGACGAGAACCACGCGCGGCTGGTCGCGATCGGTCTGCCGGCCGACTACGCCGAGGTGCTCGCCGACGTCGACGACGCGATCTCGCGCGGGGCCCTGGCCTGTACGCCGGGCGACCTGGCGCGCCTGATCGGCCGCCCGACCACCCCGATCGCCGAGACGATCCGCGCCGCACTCAACTAGAACAAAGGGGGATCCACGGACACGGAGTCCGTGGATCCCCCTTCCCCCAGGTCCAGGTCAGCCCAGGTGGGCCGCCGCCGAGCGGGCGATCGCCTCGAAGTTCGCGGGCTTGATGCCCTTGCCCATCTCGCGGAACGCGACCACCGAGACGATCGCGCCCTTGCGCGTCACGGCGTACGGGAAGCCGCCGTCCTCGCTGCCCGGGTCCGACGGCAGCGGGTAGTCGTACCAGCGGACGATCCGGGTCGCGTCGCCGACCGCGATCGCGCGGTTCTCGGTGACCTTGCGCGCGTGCGTCGGCGCCGGCCGCGCGGCCTTGCAGGTCGCGATCGTCTTCAGGATCGAGTCGTACGCCGCGGTCGCCGCCTTGGCGTCGGCGTACCGGGTCAGCCACTGGCCGCCGTCGGCGTCGAGGCCGTTGGTGAAGTTGCGGCTGAGCGCGCCGAGCACCCCGTCGCCGCGGGTCGAGCCGCGGCCGCAGATCGGCGTGCTGGCGCTGCCGGCGGTCGCGGCCCAGCCGCGCTTCGGGTCCCCCTTGGCGACCTCGCCGCCGGTCAGCAGCATCGAGTTGGTCAGACGGACGGGCTTGAGCGGCGTCGGTGTCTCCACTGGTTTCCCCGGAGTCTTCGTCGGCGTGGGTACGCCGGTGGGAGTGCCGCTCGGCGTGACCGAGGGCGTCGCCGTCGGCGTCCCCTCGGTCGGCGTACCGGACGGCGTCGGTGTGCTGGCCGGCCCGGTGGGCGCGGTGCTCAGCGGGGCCGGGCTCCCGGTGCCCGGCTTGTCGTTGCCGCAGGCGGCCAGCGCCAGCGGCAGCACGGCCAGCGTGGCCGCGATCTTCCATCCCCGTACCGACATGTCGTCAACCTTCTGCTCGTTCGCTCCTCGACCCAATGGACGCTAGCGATCGGCATTTGGTTGGCTCCGGATTTCCCGGCGGTTTCGGTGTCTCAGTTCTCGATCGTCGCGAGGACAGCGGCGTGGTCCGACGGCCAGACGCCGTCGACCGGCCGATCACCGGTACGCCGTACGCCGGTCACCCGCGCCGGCGGCCCGACGTGGATGTAGTCGACCCGGCAGCTCGGCCCGAACGTGACGTACGGGTTGGCCGCGTCCCAGGTCGGCCCGGGCCCGTCGGCGTACTCCCAGGCGTCGATCAGCACCAGCCCCGGTACGGCGGGCGCCGTCCGCACGCCCCCGAACAGCCGCAACTCGTCGGAGTCGGGCACCGCGTTGAAGTCGCCGGTCACCACCGGCGGATGCGAACCGGGGCGCTCGGCAACAAACCCGGCGAGCGCGCGGACCTGGGCGCAGCGCACCGCCGAGGCGTGCAGCGGCGCCTCCAGGTGGGCGGTGAAGAACGGGACGCCACCGGTCCGGGCGTACAGCGCATTGCGACCCTCCGCGCCAGGCAGGTCCAGCACCGCGGGCTCCTCCAGCGGCCATCGGCTCAGCAGAGCATTGCCCACGGCAACCGATGGATCGCCGATCCGCTCCTGCCACAGCTCCGGCCGGCGCAGCGGCGCGAACGCCCAGTGCATCCCCAGCTCGGCCGCGAGCCGACCCGCCTGGTTTTCGTTGCCCTGGGCCCACACTTCCTGGAGCCCGATCAGGTCGGCGTCGGCCTCCCGCAGGACGGCGAGAATCGCTTCGGCCCGTTCCTCCCACGGGCCGAAGCGCCACCACACGTTCCAGGTGAGGACCTTCACCCGCGGCGGCGGCCGTCCAGCCCGAGCGTCGAGACGCGGGCGATCAGCGACCGCGGGACGAAGCGAGCGCCGGCCACGATCAGCTTGTAGCGCCAGGACGGGACCGACACCGCCTTGCCCTGCATCAGGTCCTTCCACGCCTCGTCGACCAGGTCTGTCGCGTCCAGCCACATGAACGACGGGATGGAGCTCTTGTCCATCCCCATCCGCGCGTGGAACTCGGTGTGCACGAAGCCCGGCGCCAGCGCCATCACCGCGACGCCCTTGGCGTGCAGCTCGATCGCGAGACCGGACGAGAAGCTCGTCACCCATGCCTTGTGCGCGGCGTACGTCCCGCGTGGCACGAACCCGGCCACCGACGACACGTTCACGACCGCGCCCGAGCCGCGCTCGATCATCGGCAGCACCGCCGCGTGCGTCAGCCGCAGTACGACGCGCACCAGCAGGTCGAGCTGCTGCTCCTCCTGCTCGATGGTGTTCGCCCAGAACGGTTTCTTCTGGCCGAACCCCGCGTTGTTGACCAGCACCTCGATCGGCCCGTCCGCGAACCGCCGCTCGACGACCGCGAGCTGCTCCGGGTCGGTCAGGTCCGCCGCCAGCACCTCGCACGCGACACCGTGCAGCTTGGTGATCTCGGCGGCGACGTCCTTCAGCCGCTCCTCGTCCCGAGCCACCAGCACCAGGTCGTACCCCTCGAGCGCCAGCTTGTCCGCGAACGCCCGCCCGATCCCCGCCGTGGGCCCGGTAACCAGCGCAGTAGCCACGCCACTATCCCTCCGTCGGTGAGGCCCCCAGTCTGTCACTATCCTGGCCGGATGCTCGCCCCCGTGGACACCTGGGTGCTGGATCTCGACAACATCTCTACCCGCCGGCCAGATGAACGCACGCATCCGCGAGTACGTCGGAGACGGCCTGGGTGGACCGTTCACCGAGCAGCGGTACGGCGTACGAGCTGCTCGGTGAACGGCGGTGGCACGTGCGGGACCTGACGGCGTTCCTCTACTCCTTGACCGCGCCCGCGGTCAGGCCCTGGACGATGTAGCGGCTGGCGACCGCGAACAGGATCATCGTCGGGATGATCGACAGCACCGCCGCGGCCGACATCGAGCCCCAGTCGATGTTGTAGCTGGAGATGAAGCCGTTCAGCGCCGCCGGGACGGTCTTGTTGCTGTCGCTGTTGAGCAGCGTGACCGACAGGAACAGCTCGTTCCAGCAGTTCACGAAGTTGAAGATGTACGACGCGGCGATGCCGGGCGTCATCACCGGGACGAGCACCCGGAAGAGCGCCGAGAACCGCGAGCAGCCGTCGACCATCGCCGCCTCCTCGAGCGACGCGGGGACGTTCTCGAAGAAGCCCCGGAGCATCACCGTGCAGAGCGGGATCGACACCGCGACGTACACGAGCACCAGACCGACGCGGCTGTCGACCAGGTACATCCGGGTCATCAGGATGTACAGCGAGCCCAGCGCGATGAAGCCGGGGATCATCTGCGTCACCAGGAACGCGCCCATCACCGCGCCCTTGGAGACGAACTCGAACCGGGCCAGTACGTACGCCGCCAGCAGCGACACCACCGTCGCCAGCGCGGCCGCGACCAGCGACACGATCAGGCTGTTGCCGATGAACACCCCGAAGTTCGACTGCTCGAACAGGCCGGTGTAGTTCTCCAGCGAGAACTCCGACGGCCAGTACTTCAGCGGGTAGGCGAAGATCGAGCCCGGGTCCTTGAACGACGTGACCAGGATCCAGTACAGCGGGAACACGGTCAGCACCAGGCAGATCCCGAGCCCGGTGAAGCGCGCGATCTTCCCGGCCAGCGACTGGTCGAGGATCATCCGGCCACCACCTTCCGTCGGGTCCTCGGGGTCCGGGTCCGGACCGCGAGCAGGTAGAAGATCGCGAACAGCAGCAGCACGAAGACCACCATCACGCCCATCGCGGAGGCGCGCCCGTAGTCGCCCTCCTGGGTCACCTGGATCATGTACGACGTGACGATGTGGGTCTCGTTCGCGGGCCCGCCGCCGGTCATGCCGAAGATCAGCTCGGGCGAGTTGAACGTCCAGATGATCCGCAGCAGCACGGTCAGCGCGAGCGTGGTCCGGATCGACGGGATGGTGATGCTGAACAGCGTCCGGACCTTGCCGGCGCCGTCGATCGCCGACGCCTCGTACAGCTCGTCCGGGACGGACTGCAGCGCGGCCAGGATCATGATCGCGAAGAACGTCACGCCGTACCAGACGTTCGCGGCGATCACCGCGACCATCGCGTACTTCGCGTCGGCCAGCCAGGGCACGGGCGTGTCGATCAGGTGCGTCTTCATCAGCAGGTCGTTGACGACGCCGAACTCACCGTTGAACATCCAGCGGAACAGGATGCCGATCAGGAAGCCGGACACCGCCCACGGGAAGAACACCAGCGCCTGGTACGCGCCGCGGAAGCGGAACTTGCGGCGCAGCCAGAGCGCCATCGTGAACCCGATCAGGAACTGCGGCACCAGCGACCCGACCACCCAGACGACCGAGTTCTTCACGGTGCCGCGGAACATCTCGTCGCCGACCAAAGTGCGGAAGTTGTCCAGCCCGATCCACGAGGTGTCGGACAGGTCGTTCAGGTTGTAGTTGCGGAAGGCCATCGAGATGCCGTTCAGCAACGGGTAGTAGGTGAACAGCCCGACGAACGCGATCGCGGGCAGCATGAACGCGAGCAGCACCAGCGCCGTCCGGCCGCTGAACCGCCGCCGCCCTCCGGCCGGTGGCCGCGAGCCCGCCGTACGGCGCGAGCTCGCGGGCGGCCTCGTGTCGACAGCCATCAACTCACTTCCCGGCCCACTTGGCCGTCCAGTACTCGTCCCAGCCCTTGAGGATCTCCGCGGGCTGGGCCTTGCCGGTGATCAGCTTCTGCACGTCGGCGTCGGACTTGTTGCCCCACTCGGTCGACCACGGCACGCCGCGCGGCTGGGTGACCACGACGTAGGTGTCCGGCGAGGAGTTCATCGCGACGTACGACGCCCACGGGCCGTCCTTGAAGAACGGGTCCTCGGCGGCCGACTTGAGGATCGGGACCAGGCTGTTCTCCTTGGAGAAGGTCAGCGCGGAGTCGCCCGAGGTGAGGAACTTGACCAGCTTGACCGCCTCGGCCTTGTGCTCGCTGCCCTGCGCGACCCCCCAGCCGGCGTTGGCCAGCGGCTGCGCGGCCTTACCGGTCGGGCCGACCGGCAGCGGCGCGGTGCCCCACTGGTCCTCCTTGATCGTCTTGGACTCGCGGACGGTCGCGATCACCTCCGGGTCCTGGAGCAGGAAGCCCGTCGTACCGGAGGTGAAGCCCTGCACCATCTCCGGGTAGCCCCAGCTCACCGAGGACGGCGGGGAGGCGTTCTTGAACAGGTCGAGGTACAGGTTCAGCGCGTCGACGGCCTTCGGGGACGAGAAGATCGTCTTGCCGTCGGTCAGCTTGAACGCGTTGTCCTTGTTGATGTCGTCGATCACGTAGCCGGAGATCACCGCGATCGCGTTGCCGGCCCCACCGAGCCCACCGCGGAACGAGTACCCGTACTTGTTCTTCTTCGGGTCGTTGATCTTCTTGGCCTGCTCGACCATCTCCGACCAGCTCTTCGGCGGCCCGGCGAACCCGGCCTGCTGGACCAGGTCCTTGCGGTAGAACAGCGAGAGACCGTAGAAGCCGTACGGGACCATGTACGACTTGCCGCCCTGCTGCGTGACGGCCAGCGCGTTCGGCGTCAGCGCCTGCAGCCCGTCCCAGTCCTTCAGGTCGGGCGCCATGTCGTAGATCCACTTGTTGGTGGAGAACGGGCCGACCGTGGTGTCCCGCACCTCCAGCACGTCGACGCCCTTGCCGGACTGCAGCATCTGGGTGATCTTCTGGTCGGCCTGGTTGGTCGGTGGCGAGATCAGCTGCACCGTGATCCCGGAGTTCGCCTTCTCGAAGTCGGCGATCAGCTTCTTGAGCAGCGCGGTCCGGGTCGGGTTGGTCAGGCTCTCGACCATCTGGAGCTTGACCTCACCGCCGCTCTGGGCCTTCTCGGCCGGACCGGGCCCGCAGGCGGTGAGCGCCAGCGTGGCGGCGGCCAGAGCCGCGGTCAGAGGTGCGAGCATCTGTCGGTGACGCATGGCGCTTCTCCTCAGGGGATGTGGGCCAGGGCAGGGGACATCAGACGAGTTGGTCAACCGTTGTCCGCACATTAACCACATTCACGCGGGGTGGACAAGAACTCGCCGCAGATGTGACCGTAAGTGGTCTGAGGACTTAACATCAGTACGCCGGGTCGGACCGGCTGGTGGAACGGGGAGGAGGCGGCCGATGGCGGCGACCGACCGCGCGTTGACCGGGCTGCGGCAGATGATCGCGTCCGGCGAGCTCGGCCCGGGGGCAAAGTTCCCGCCGGAGCCGGAGCTGTGCGACCACCTCGGAGTCTCCCGCAGCTCGTTGCGCGAGGCAACACGTTCGCTGGCCGCGCTGGGCGTGATCGAGTCGCGGCACGGGTCGGGCACGTACGTGTCGGCGCTGGATCCGGCGGAGATCATCAGCCGGTTCTCGCTGTCGGTCGAGCTGATCCCTCTGGAAGGTGTGCTGCAACTGCTCGAAGTACGCCGGATCCTGGAGGCGCACGCGACGGCCGCGGCCGCTGCGCGGCAGGATCCCGCGCTGGCCGAGCGTCTCGCCGGCATTCTCGACCGGCTGGAGGCGACCACCGACGCGGGTGAGATCCAGGCCCTCGACGCCGAGTTCCACGGCGCGATCTGTGAGGCGGGTGGGAATCCGACGGTGACCGCGCTGACCGGGGTGATTCGCGGGCGCGGCGGGCACTACCGGATCTTCGAGCCGGGCGCGGACTTCGACGCGATCAAGCGGACGAGCGATCTCGGGCACCGGGCGATCCTCGCGGCGATCAGCCACCGGGACCCGGCGGCCGCGGCGACCGCGGCGTCGGCGCACATCGCGCAGACGGAGCTGTGGTTGCGGGCATTGCGGCCGGAGCCGCAGGTCGAGCTCCCCGCCGCCGACTGACCGGCGTCAGGCGAGCGCGATCGCGCCGGGCGTCAGGCGTCAGGCGTCAGGCGTCAGGCGTCAGGCGTCAGGCGTCAGGCGTCAGGCGAGCGCTATCGCGACGATCCCGGCCAGGACCACGGCGCTGCCGACCAGCCGGCGCTTCGCACCCGACTCACCGAGCACGAGCCACGCCGCCAGGCCACTCAGCACGATGCTCATCTCGCGCGCGGGCGCGACCAGGCTGACCGGCGCCAGCCGCATCGCGTACAGCACCATCAGGTAGGCGATCGGCGACAGCACCCCGACGACGAGGATCTCGCGCTTGTTCTCCTTCCAGAGCAGCCGCAGCGGCTCCGGCTTGCTGAGGACCTGCGGCGCGAGCAGCAGGCTCTGCAGGATCGACGCCGCGGCGAAGTAGATCAACGGCGGCACGGCCAGGTCGGTCACCGAGAACGCGTCCCACAACGTGTACGCCGCGATCAGCGCGCCGGTCGCCACGCCGTACACGACCCCGGCCTTGACCCCGCCGCGCGCCGACTGTTGCCTTCGGCCACCACTGATGCCGAGCACACCGGCGATGATCAGCGCCGCGCCGACCAGGCCGAGGACGCCGGGGCGCTCGCCGAGCAGGAGCACCGCGAAGGCGACCGACAGCAGCGGCCCGGTCCCCCGCGCGACCGGGTAGACGACGGACAGGTCGCCGACGTCGTACCCGCGTTGCAGGACGATGCCGTAACCGATGTGCAGCACCGCGGTGACCAGGGCCGCGACGAGCCAGTTCCAGTGCGGGTGCACGTCGGACGTGATCAGTGCGATCACCAGCGCGGGGAGCAGGAGCACGCTCGCGGCCGTGTAGTAGGACCAGACGAAGGCCGCGCCACCGCGTCGTACGCGCTTGGCGGCGAAGTTCCAGGCGGCGTGCAGCACGGCGGCGCCGAGCACGAGGGACAGGGCTGTGGCGTTCACCGCCCGTCAGTCTCCCACCGCATCGGCTCTGCGCGAAAATTTCTTTCTGATGTCGAGATCTTGCAGCGATTCGTCGCGTCGCCGTACTGTCCGGGCACCAACGTCCGAGGGGGTTCCGTTGTCCCACCCAAGGTTCCGTCGCCGCCGGCTCGCGGTGACCAGTGTCGTCGTCGGCGCGCTGCTGACTGGTACCGCCCTGACCGCCGCCGCCCAGCCGCTCCGGCCCGTTCCCCGGGAGACCCGGGCCGGACTCGATCCGGCGCTCGTCCAGGGCCGCGGCGCGACCGTGCCGTTCGTCGAGCAGGAGGCCGAGAACGCGTTCACCACCGGCGAGAAGATCGGCCCGAGCCGGGAGGCGTACACGCTGCCCGCCGAGGCGTCCGGGCGGACCGCCGTACGGCTGACCGAGCGCGGCCAGTACGTCGAGTTCACGCTGACCCGGCCGGCCAACGCGCTGACGCTGCGGTACTCGATCCCGGACTCCGCCGACGGGGGCGGGCTGCGGGCGCCGCTCGACGTGACCGTCAACGGCAAGCGCAAGCAGACGATGACGCTGACCTCGGAGTACGCCTGGCTGTACGGGATGTACCCGTTCTCGAACGACCCGGACGTCGACCCGATCCCGGGTTGGTGGAAGCCGGAGCCGGATCCGGTGAGCAAGCCGTTCCGGCCGAACCACTTCTACGACGAGCAGCGGCTGCTGCTCGGCAAGACCTACCGAGCCGGGGACCGGGTGCGGTTCTCGGTGCCGCGCAACACCCCTGCCTCGTGGTACGTGCTCGACGTCGCCGACTTCGAACTGGTGGCTGCACCGAAGCGGGCGCCGCTGCGGTCTTTGGATGTGCGGCTCTTCGGCGCCGATCCGACCGGACGCCGGGACTCCGCGCCGGCGATCGACCGGGCGATCGCTGCCGCGCGGAAGATCGGCTGGTCGGTCTTCATCCCCGCCGGGACGTTCCAGGTGAACCGGCACATCGTCGTCGACAAGGTGACGGTCCAGGGCGCGGGGAACTGGTGGTCGATCATCAAGGGCTCGGTGCTGCCGCTTCCTGAGCCTGCGCCCGACAAGTCGGTGCACTCGGCGCCCGGTTTCTACGGCAAGTACGCCGCCGACGGCGGCAGCACGCGCGTGCACCTGGCCGACTTCGCGATCGAGAGCGACGTCCGGGAACGGATCGACACCGACCAGGTGAACGGCATCGGCGGCGCGATCGGCGGCGGCTCGTCGATCCGCGGGCTGTACCTGCACCACACCAAGGTCGGCATCTGGCTCGACGGCCCGATGGACGGGCTGCTGATCCGCGACAACATCATCGTCGACCAGATCGCCGACGGGATGAACCTGCACCTCGGCGTCTCGGGGGTCCGCGCGACGAACAACTTCGTCCGCAACAGCGGGGACGACGGGTTGGCGATGTGGTCGGAAGCGAATCCTGACGGCCTGGTCGTGCACAACAACGTCTACGACCACAACACCGTCCAGACCCCGGTCCTGGCCAACAACATCGCCATCTACGGCGGCCGCGACAACGCCGTCACCGACAACCTCGTCGCCGACCCGATCCGCGAAGGCAGCACCCTGCACGCCGGCTCCCGCTTCGGCTCGACTCCCTTTGAGGGCAAGCTGACCTTCGCCCGCAACACCACCGTCCGAGGCGCCCCCCGAGACCTCAACTGGGACCTCGGCCTGGGCGCGATCTGGCTCTACGCCCTGCAGTCGGACATGGAAGGCCAGATCGAGATCACCGACAGCTCCTTCCTCGACTCGACGTACAACGCGTTCATGTTCGTCGTCGACTGGCCGGTCAAGGACGACTACTCCCTGACCAACGTCACCGTCCGCAACATCAAGGTCGACGGCACCGGCACCAACGTCGTCAACGCGAGAGTCGGCGGCGCCGCAACCTTCGAGAACGTGGACGCCCGCAATGTGGGCGCCCCCTTCATCAACAACTGCGGCACCTTCCACTTCAACGGACCCCCTGAGTTCGACGTCCACCTCCTGGAAGGCAACGACGGAGGCTGGACGAGCGCCTCGTGGTGCGAGGACCGCCCGCCGGTAGTACCGCCGCCGGCTCCGTCCGCCTGGAACTGACCACCTGCGCCGCGCCGCCTGAGACACCCCAGGCGGCGCGACGTACCGGCGTACTAATGTCGTGGCATGCGTGCACATGCTCAGCGGCTGAACGGGCTCGGGACGACGATCTTCGCCGAGATGTCGGCGCTCGCGGTGCGGACCGGGGCGGTGAACCTCGGGCAGGGCTTCCCCGACACCGACGGGCCCGACTCCGTGCTCGAGGCGGCGATCACCGCCATCCGCTCCGGCGCGAACCAGTACCCGCCCGGCCGCGGCATCCCCGCGCTGCGGCAGGCGATCGTCGACCACCAGCGCCGCTTCTACGGCCTCGAGTACGACCCCGACACGCAGGTCCTCGTCACCACCGGCGCCACCGAGGCGATCGCCGCCGCCCTGCTCGCGTACGTCGAACCAGGCGACGAGGTGATCGCCCTCGAGCCGTACTACGACTCGTACGCCGCCTGCATCGCGATGGCCGGCGGCCACCGCGTCCCGGTCACGCTGCGCGCCCCGGACTTCCGCCTCGACCTCGACGAGCTCCGCGCCGCGATCACCCCGCGGACGAAGGTGCTGCTGATCAACTCCCCGCACAACCCCACCGGCACGGTCCTCACCGACGACGAGCTCCGCGGCATCGCCGCCCTCGCGGTCGAGCACGACCTGGTCGTGATCACCGACGAGGTCTACGAGCACCTCATCTACGACGGCAGGCAGCACCGCCCGCTCACGGCGTACGAGGGGATGGCGGAGCGCACCGTCTCGATCGGCAGCGCCGGCAAGACGTTCTCGGTGACCGGCTGGAAGATCGGCTGGGTCTCCGGTACGCCGGAGGTGGTGACCGCTGTGAACACCTCGAAGCAGTTCCTCACCTACGTCTCCGGCGCCCCCTTCCAGCCCGCCGTCGCCGAAGCGCTTGCCCTGGGCAATGACTACTTCGACGGCGTCCGCGCCGATCTCCAGCAGCGCCGCGACCTGCTCTGCGACGGCCTGTCAGCGCTGGGCTTCGGCGTCCACCGCCCGCAGGGCACGTACTTCGTCACCACCGACATCCGCCCGCTCGGCCACACCGACGGCGTCGAGTTCTGCCGGATGCTGCCGGAGAAGACCGGCGTGGTCGCGATCCCGCACCAGGTCTTCTACGACAACCTGGACGCCGGCCGCCCGCTGGTGCGCTGGGCGTTCTGCAAGAAGCTCGACGTCCTCGAAGAGGCGCTGAACCGCCTCACCAAACTCTGATTTCCGCTACGGCAGAAAGCGATTCAGGCTCTCGGCATCACGCGCGACGGCAGTCGTCCCGTCGTCCGCGGTGATGATCGGCCGCTGAATCAGAATCGGATCCGCGACCATCGCGGCGATCCACTCATCCCGGTGCTCCGCGTCCTTGGGCACACTCTTGAGCGCCGCGGCGGCCGCCTCGTTCATCCGCGCGACGTGCCACGGCTCGAGATCGAGCCGCTCGAGCGTCTCCTTGAGCTCCTCGACCGTCGGCGGATCGTCGAGATAGCGCCGTACCGTGTACTCGATCCCCGCTTCGTCGAACGCCGCCGTCGCAGCCCGGCACTTCGAGCAGGCCGGATTGACCCAGATCTCCATCAGCGGTGGGTGAACCAGAGTTTGGTCGGCTGCTGCAACATCATCACCAGCAACGCGACGTGCAAAGCCAGCCCGAGCAGACTCCCCGGCAGCGCGCTCACCCCACCCATGATCCCCAGCGCCGCCACCACGATCAGCATGATCCGAGCCCACGGCCGCCGCTTCCGCACGAAGATCGCCGGCAGGATGTACGCCGCCCCGCAGATCAAGATCACCGCAGCCACCAGCCCGCGCGCCCCCGGGTCGCCAGTCAACGTCTCAGCGATCTGCTCCCCCGCCGAGGTCAACGCGAACAACCCGAGCAGGATGCACAACCCACCCAACGCAAACGAAATCACCGAAGCAATAGTCACCTGCTTGGGCGGCGCCACCGGCCCAGGCTGATACCCGTACGCCGCCTGCTGCCCCCACGGATTCCCAGGCTGCTGCCCGTGTCCAACCCCCGGCTGCCCGAACCCACCCTGCTGCCCCGGCTGAACCCCCGCCGGCTGCCCAAACGCCCCGCCGTACGGTCCCGGCCGCTCAGCCCCTGCCGCCGAGTCGTACTGAGGTCCTCCCGAGGGCGCCTGGCCGCTCGCGCCGAAGACGCCTTGATACGGGCCAGGCTGCTCTCCGCGAGGCGCTCCGCCACCCCCGGCCTGCTGACCCCCACCAAACGGCTGCCCAGCACCAGCGGCCCGCGGATCAGCCGACACCGCCGGCTGACCAACCACAGGCGCCGATTGACCGGACGCGGACGAGGGCTCTTGAGCACCGGGCATCGCCGGAGCCGAGGCGGATGCCGGCTGCTCACCAGCAGGCGTCGGTTGGGCCCAAGCGGACGACTGCTGCTCACCGGCGGAGAGCGGCTGCTCATCGGACGCCGAGGTCGACTCACCCGCGACCGGCGGTGTCGGCCGATCAACCGCAGGCGTCGGCTGAGCTGACCCGGACGAAGGGTCATGAGCGGTGGGCGGCTGGGCTGCCGCGGAAGAGGCCTGCTCGGCCCCGGGCGTCGCCTGCTCGCCGTACGGCGAACTCGGCTCACCTGCGACCGGCGGCGTCGGCTCGGCAGCGGCCGGGGCAGTCGGCTGGGTGTCGGCCGGGGTGGGCTCGTCGGGGTTGTGCGGGGCGGCGGGGCCGCCGGGCTGGTCGCTCATGTGAGTGGGTGTCCTCCGCTTCCTTCCCACGATCCTCCCAGATCGCCCAACCGCCCACACGCACCGGCGGGGAAAGACCTCCGGGCCCGCCTACACTCCGCCGGATGACCAAGGAACTCCCCGCCCAGGCCCGCGAACTCCTCGACGGGACCAACATCGCCGTACTCGCCACCGTGAACCCGGACGGCAGCCCGCAGACCTCCCCGATCTGGGTCGGTCGCGACGGCGACGACGTCCTGATCTCGTCGACCGCAGGACTGCGCAAGGTCCGCAACCTGGAGGCCGATCCCCGCGCGAGCGTGGTCGTCGTCGACAGCACCGACCCGCTCCAGTACGCCGAGATCCGCGGCACGGCGACGGTCACCGAGGACGCCGATCGCGTGGTCGCGCAGGCGCTGGCGACCAAGTACGCGGGGCCCGAGGCCGCCACCGAGTACGCCGACCTGCCGCCCGAGGTCCAGCGGGTCGTCGTACGGATCACGCCGGATCGCGTCATCACCCGCGGCTGACGAGCGCCGGGCTCCGTGGATGAGACCTCGCGATCGGGAGACCAATCAGCCGAAGGAGATGCACCGCCCGACGCTCGGCCGAGAGGGCGGACGCTCAGGTCACCGGGCGGGCGAACCGCCGGGTGAGCGGCGACCGGGGTAGCGACGGGCAGGCAGGCAGGCGAGCCCCCGGTGAAGCACGGCGAGTGGAGCGCGAGCGACCGGGGTGGGGATGAGCGGCTGACGAGCGGGTGGATGAGCGGCGGGCGGGCGAGTGAACGGGTGCGCGGCGGGCGGGCGAGGCTCCAGGTGAGCGGCGCGCGGGACGGGTGGGTTAGCAATCGAGCAGACAGGCAAGCGCCAGCGGGCGGAGGCAAGCGGGTGAGCGCGCGAGCGCCCGCATAGTCGGCGGGCGGGTGGGCGTGCAGGTGAGCGGGCGGACGAGCCTCCGGGTGAGCGGCAGGTGGGGCGAGCCTGGGTTGGCGACCGAGCAGGCAGGCGAGCGCCAGCGGGCGGGGCAAGCGGGTGAGCGCGCAGGTGAGCGGCGGGCGAGGCTCCGGGTGAGCGGCGAGCGGGGCGGATTGGCGACCGAGCAGGCGAGCGAGTGGTTACGGGTCGGCGACCGAGCATGTGATCAACGCGGGCGAGGCTAAGCGTGGTCGCGGGCGGATTTGCGACCGAGCAGGCAGGCGAGCCAGCAGGCCGGGAGAAGCAGGCGAGCGGCGGGCGAGGCTCGGGGTGAGCGGCGGGCGGAGTGGCAGCCGAGTAGGCGAGCGGACGAGTGAGTGGATGAGCGGCGGGCGGGCGAGCGGCGGGCGGGCGACCGAGCATGTGATCAGCGCGGGCCAGGCTCCGGGTGAGCCGCGGGCGGATTGGCGACCGAGCAGGCAGGCGAGCCAGCATGTGAGCGAGCGCGCGAGTGCCGGATATGCGGGCGGCCAGCGGGAGAGCGCGCAGGTGAGCGGCGGGCGAGCGGCGGGTGGGCGAGCGGCGGGTGGGCGAGCGCGCGAGCACCCAGGTCAGCGTGTGAGGGCGAGCGGGGTCGCTATCGAGCAGGCATGCGAGCGGCTAGGTCAGCGTCGGGGTGAGCGGTCGGCGAGCGAGTGGGCGAGCGAGCAGTTGAGCGAGCGAGCGGATGAGCGGGCCGGCGCGAATGCGGGCGGAAGCGAGCTGGCGAGCGGGTGGCCGAGCGAGCAGTTGGGCGGGCGACCAGATGAGCGGGCCGGCGCGAATGCGGGCGGAATCGAGCGGGTGAGCGGGGGACCGGGTAGGCGAGCGAGCAGTTGGGCGGGCGACCAGGTGAGTGAGTGAGCGGGGGGCGGAAGCGAGTGGATGAGCAGGCGGACGCGAGTGTGGGCGGAAGCGGGCGGGTGCGCGGGCGGAAAGAGCTCGACGGTGAGGTTTTGCTGGCGGGTGGGCGGATGACTCGTGGGGTTGTGCGAGTCGGGGAGACGGTGCGGCGGCCGGCGTCGGTGTTTGGTGCTTCCGTGCTCCGGCGGTTGGAGGAGGTTGGGTTTGGTGGGGCGCCGCGGTGGCTTGGGACGGATCAGGCTGGGCGGGATGTGCTGAGTTATCTGCCGGGGTGGGTTCCCGGGAAGCTGCGGGCTTGGAGTGATGTGCAGGTTGGCGCGGCGGGGGTGCTGGCGCGGGAGTTGCATGAGGCGACTCGTGGCAGTGAGTTGGTGGGGAACCAACGGGTGGTGTGCCATCACGACTTGGGGCCGAACAACGCGGTGTTCCGGGAGGGCGTACCGGTGGCGTTCATCGATTTTGATCTGGCTGCGCCGGGGAGTCCGTTGGAGGACTTGGGGTACATGGCTTGGCTTTGGTGTGTGTCTTCGAAGGCTGATCGGCCTTCGGTGGAGGCTCAGGCTCGGCAGGTGCGGGTGCTGGCGGACGGGTACGGGTTGTCGGCCGGAGAGCGGGGGCTGCTGGTGGATGCGATGGTGGAGCGGCAGAGCCGGAACGTGCGGTTCTGGGGTGAGGTGGCGTCGGGGGTTGCGACTGCGGAGCAAGTGGCCGAGAGGATCGCGTGGTCGCGGCGGGAGCTTGTGTTCACGGTGGAGCACCGTGAGGTGTTCGACGAGGCTCTTGGGTGAGTAGAAACGGCAGATGCCCGGGATCGAGGCGATCCCGGGCATCTGGCAGGCAGGACGTCAGCTGACTTCGAGGGCGTCCTTGGATTCGTTGAGGTGGACTCGGACTGTTTCGCCGTCGCGGACTGTGCCGGAGAGCAGGCCTCGGGCCAGTTCGTCGCCGATGGCTGATTGGACCAGGCGGCGGAGGGGGCGGGCGCCGTAGACGGGGTCGTAGCCGGTCAGGGCCAGCCATTCGAGGGCGTCTTCGCCGACGTCGAGGGTGATTCGGCGGTCGGTGAGGCGCTTCTGGAGGGCTGTGATCTGGAGGGCGACGATCTTGGTGAGCTCTTCGCTGCCGAGGGCGTCGAAGAGGACGATCTCGTCTAGGCGGTTGATGAACTCGGGCTTGAAGGACTGGCGGACCACGGCCAGGACCTGGTCTCGCTTGGCCTTGTCGTCGAGGGTCAGGTCGGCCAGGTACGCCGAGCCGAGGTTGCTGGTCAGGATCAGGATGACGTTGCGGAAGTCGACCGTGCGGCCCTGGCCGTCGGTGAGGCGGCCGTCGTCGAGGACCTGGAGCAGGATGTCGAAGACCTCGGGGTGGGCCTTCTCGACCTCGTCGAGCAGGATCACCGAGTACGGGCGGCGGCGGACCGCCTCGGTCAGCTGGCCACCCTCCTCGTAGCCGACGTACCCGGGTGGGGCGCCGACGAGGCGGGAGACGCTGTGCTTCTCGCCGTACTCCGACATGTCGATGCGGACCATCGCGCGCTCGTCGTCGAACAGGAAGTCCGCGAGCGCCTTGGCCAGCTCGGTCTTGCCGACGCCGGTCGGGCCGAGGAACAGGAACGAACCCGTCGGCCGGTCCGGGTCGGAGATGCCCGCGCGGGCCCGCCGGACGGCGTCGCTGACGGCCTTGACCGCCTCGCGCTGGCCGATCAGCCGGTGCCCGAGCTCGTCCTCCATCCGGAGCAGCTTGCCGGTCTCGCCCTCGAGCAGCCGGCCGGTCGGGATGCCGGTCCACATCGCGATCACCTCGGCGATCTCGGTCGGGCCGACCTCCTCGTTGACCATCGCGTCGGGACCGTCGGTGACCTCGGGCTCGGCGGCGGCCGCCTCGAGCTCCTTGGTCAGCTCCGGGATCTCGCCGTACAGGATCTCCGAGGCGCGCTGCAGCTCGCCGTCGCGCTGGGCGCGCTCGGCCTGGCCGCGCAGCTCGTCGATGCGCTCCTTGATCTCACCGACCCGGTTCAGGCCGGACTTCTCCTTCTCCCAGCGGGCCTCGAGCGCGCGCAGCTCCTCCTCGCGGTCGGCCAGGTCGGCGCGCAGCCGCTCGAGCCGCTCACGGCTGGAGGCGTCGTCCTCGCGGGACAGCGCCAGCTCCTCCATCTTCAGCCGGTCCACCGTACGCCGCAGCGAGTCGATCTCGACCGGGGAGGAGTCGATCTCCATCCGCAGCCGGGACGCCGCCTCGTCGACCAGGTCGATCGCCTTGTCGGGCAGCTGACGACCGGTGATGTACCGGTTCGACAGGGTGGCGGCGGCGACCAGCGCGCTGTCGGAGATGGCGACCTTGTGGTGCGCCTCGTACCGCTCCTTCAGCCCTCGCAGGATCGCGATCGAGTCCTCGACCGAGGGCTCGCCGACGAACACCTGCTGGAAGCGCCGCTCCAGCGCCGGGTCCTTCTCGATCCGGGTCCGGTACTCGTCCAGCGTCGTCGCGCCGATCATCCGCAGCTCGCCGCGGGCCAGCATCGGCTTCAGCATGTTGCCGGCGTCCATCGCGCCCTCGCCGGACGCGCCCGCGCCGACCACCGTGTGCAGCTCGTCGATGAACGTGATGACCTGGCCGTCCGACTCCTTGATCTCGGTCAGCACCGCCTTCAGCCGCTCCTCGAACTCACCGCGGTACTTCGCGCCGGCCACCATCGCGCCCAGGTCGAGACTGATCAGGCGGCGACCGCGCAGGGACTCCGGTACGTCGCCCGCGACGATCCGCTGGGCCAGGCCCTCGACGACGGCGGTCTTGCCGACGCCGGGCTCACCGATCAGGACCGGGTTGTTCTTGGTCCGCCGGGACAGCACCTGGACCACGCGCCGGATCTCGGAGTCACGGCCGATCACCGGGTCGAGCTTGCCGTCGCGGGCCCGCTCGGTCAGGTCGATGCCGTACTTCTCCAGCGACTTGGTGGTTCCTTCGGCCTCCGGGGAGGTGATCCGCCGGTTGCCGCGCATCTGGTCGAACGCCTGCAGCAGCGCGTCCGGCGTCACGTCGAGCGCGGACTTGGCCACGCCCTCGACGGTCGCCAGGGCGATCAGCAGGTGCTCGGTCGAGACGTACTCGTCGCCGAGCCCGAGCGCGCGCTGCTCCGCCTGGTTCAGCACGTCGCTGGTCTTCGGCGAGAGGCTCGGCGCCTGCACGCTCCCGCCGCTCGCCTTCGGCAGGCGGGCCAGCTGCTCGGCCGTCTTGCGCCGGACAGCGTCCACGTCCCCACCGGCAGCCTCGAGCAGACCGATCGTGGTCCCCTCGGGCTGCGCGAGCAGTCCTGACAGCAGGTGAATCGGTTCCACGGTCGGGTTGCCCGCCGCGGAGGTCTGACGGATCGCGACCGACAGGGTTTCCCGGGCCAGCGTCGTCAACCGCTGAACATCCATCTGGTTCCAGCCTTTCAAAGCGCGTTCAACAACAGTCTCTGACTACAACCTACCGAGAGTTGAGTCCATTCCACTCAAGTCTGCCAAAACCTGGGGAAAACTCAGGGTTGCTCCTGAGCGGCTCGACTACGCTCAGCGATCGATGGACGGTGCGGAGTACGTGCGGTGGTCGGCGGTGGCGATCGGAGCTGCCGTGCGAGCTGGGGAACTGTCGGCGGCGGCCGTGGTGGAGGCGGCGCTGGGGCGGATCACCGAGGTGGACGGGGGTGTGCGGGCCTTTCGGGAGGTCTGGGCGGAGCGGGCGTTGGCTGCTGCTCGGCTGATCGATCGGGGCGGGCTCGAGCGGATGTGGGGGCAGCGCGGTGGACCGGCTGGGGTTGGGCGGACGGGGGCTGAGCGGGGTGGGGACGCAATGGTGGGGGCTGGTTTCGGCGGGGTGGGGCAGGCGGCGGATGGGGCGGCCGGCCCGTCTGCGACGACGCTCAGGTTTCTTGGGGTGCCGGTGGGGGTGAAGGGGCGGGAAGTAGGGCGGCTGATTGGGGCGGGGGCCGTGCCGGTGGGTCGGACTTCGATGCCTGGCAAGGGGACCGGGTGGCAGACGTGGGGGTGGACCGACCGCGGAGTGACGGTGAATCCGTGGAACCCGGAGCTGGTGCCGGGTGGGTCTTCGGCTGGATCGGCGGTGGCTGTGGCAACGGGGATGGTGCCGCTCGCGACCGGGAGCGATGGGGCTGGGTCGGTGCGGATTCCAGCGGCGTGGTGCGGGGTGCTGGGGTTGAAGGCGACGAACGGGACGGTGCCGCCGGTGGATGCGAGTGGGCTCGGGGTGGGTGGTGTGCTGGCTCGGGGGGTCGAGGACCTGTGGGCGTGGCTGGGAGTGGAACGGACGCCGAGCAGCAGGCCGTTGCGGGTGGCTTGGTCGGGGGATCTGGGGTTCGCGGAGGCCGAGGCGGAGATCGAACGGGTGGCCAGGGCGGCGCTGATCGGGATGGTTGCCAAGGGCAAGTTGGTCGAGAAGTCGGTCGAGGTGGTGCTGGTTGATCCGGAGCCCGCGTGGAGGTCGCTGCGCGGAGCCGGCGGCTCACAGGAGGCAAAGGCTGAGAACGACCGGCGGTTGCGCGAGGTCTTCGAGCACGTGGATCTGATCGCGACGCCGACGACCCCCAATCCGCCGCACGGGCACGACGGGCCCGGTGACGTGATGAGCGTTGCGCTGACGTGGGCGTTCAACGTGAGTGGGCATCCGGCGATCAGCGTGCCTGCGGGATTCACGGCCGACGGGTTGCCCGTCGGGTTGCAGTTCGTGGCCAGGCACCACCGGGAAGTGGATCTCCTCATCGCTGCCGAGCAAGGACCGGGAGTCGAAGCGGTGGAACCAGGCGCACAGGCAGTACGCCGGCTTCGCACCGAGTGAGCTGTACGACGTACCAGCCGGGCTCCAGGTCGGTGGTGTCGAGCGGCAGGCCGTGCCGGATCGCGCGGCCGGTCCGGTCGATCAGGGCGGCCTCGAGCTGGTCGGGGCAGGTCTCGAAGACCAGCGCCGATCCCTCGCCGGGGCAGTGCTCGTACAGGTACCGGGTGGTCTTGTCGGTCAGCACCAATGGTGGCGGGTCGGCCCACCACTTCGGGAGGGTCTCGATCTCCTGGTGCGGGCCCGGGAAGATCGGGGTGTCGAGCGTCATCGCGGTACCGATCCGGTACGGCTCCGGGCTCGTGACGGAGAGGTAGCAGGTCGACCACTCGGGTGGGTGCGCGGTCACCACGTCGACACCCGTCCAGCGGGAGAGCTCGGCGTGGCAGTCGTCGTACAGCACGACGTCGAGGTCGACGCCGGAGACGGAAAAGCTTGGTCGCGTGTAGATGGTTCGCTCCGGCACCATCAGCCGGAAACACCCCGAGGTCGTCTCGAAGCCACCCGGCCCCCAGCTGCGGCACTGGGTCGGGCTCCAGCGAACGGGCTGGAAGAGCAGCGGCGCCGCCGTTTCGAACGAGCAGCCCGCGACGAGCGAAACGTCCCCAAAGGGTCGAGGCGTCACCACGTCGAGCTCAGCGCACCGCCCGTCCAGCCGATGTCGCATCGCCAGCGCGGCGACCGCCGCGCCCAGGTCGGACGTGACGACAACACCCGCGCCGTACGCCAGCTCCAGCAGCTCGTCCTGCCGATCCACCCGCGGCACAGCGCGGAACCGAACCCGCTCGCCGTCCACCAGCAGCTCGTCGGCCGCGAACAGCAACGCCGCGCCGTCCGCGGGCTCGACCCCCGCCAGCACCTTGCCCGCTCGGCGCGCGGCCCACTGGGCGTAGTGCGCGAGCGGCCCTCGATCCTCCAGCCGTACTCCCATGGTGTCCCCCTCACTGCCGAGTGTGCGCCCGGCCATCAGCTTTGCGACAGTGCCGAATCCTTCGTCCGACAGAACCAATGTGCAGGCGGAACACGTCTTCCAGAACGACAGCTTTCTGCCTGTGGAGGACTCTTGCGTCATCGCTGGATCGCCCCTGTGCTGGCCACCGTGCTCACCGTGAGCGCGCTGCCACCCACCGCCACTGCCGCTCAACCGCCCACTCCCGACAAAGGCACGCCACCAACCACCCGGATCACCCTCGTCACCGGCGACCGCGTCCAGGTCACCCGCCGCCCCGGCCGGCCGGAACGCGTCGTGTTCGAGCCAGGACCGACCAGCCGCTCGACGGCCGCGGTCACCACCTACAGCGGCGGCCACACGTACGTCGTACCGGAGGCTGCCCGCGAAGACGTCATGACGGGACGCCTCGACCGCGCCCTGTTCGACGTCACCACGCTGCTGGCCGAAGGGCAGGACGACGCGACGACGAAGACCCTGCCCGTCATCGTCAGGTACGCCCAAAAGGCTGCGCTCAAAGGCGTCACGAGCTCGCGCGCGCTGACCAGCATCGGCGCCCGCGCCGCCAAGGTCGACAAAGCCCGCGCCAGGGACTTCCTCAGCACGCCCGGCATCCAGAAGGTCTCGCTGGACCGCAAGGTGAAGATCCAGCTCGACGAGAGCGTGCCGCAGATCGGCGGTCCGGCCGCCTGGCAACGCGGCCTGACCGGCAAGGGCGTCAAGATCGCCGTCCTCGACTCCGGGATCGACCCGAACCACGCCGACTTCACCGGCCGGATCGGCGCCCAGCAGAACTTCACCGACGCCGCTGACACGGTCGACCACCACGGTCACGGCACGCACGTCGCGAGCATCGCGGCCGGCACCGGCGCGGCCTCCGGCGGCAAGTACAAGGGCGTCGCCCCGGACGCCACACTGCTGGTCGGCAAGGTCCTCGACGACACCGGCTCCGGCAGCTTCTCCGGCATCATCGCCGGGATGGAGTGGGCGGTCGCGCAGGGCGCCGACGTGGTCAACCTGAGCCTCGGCAGCCAGGAGCCCTCCGACGGCACCGACGACGTCTCCCAGGCGCTCAACCGGCTGAGCGGCGACACCCTCTTCGTCGTTGCTGCAGGCAACTGCTTCTTTCCGCAGCCCGGCAGCATCACCTCACCCGGCGCGGCCGACAAGGCCCTCGCGGTCGGCAATCTCGAGCGCGACGGCTCGCTGAGCAACCGGTCCTGCCGCGGCCCGCGCGCGGGTGACGGCGCCGTCAAGCCCGAGCTGTCCGCACCCGGCACCGGCATCGTCGCCGCCCGGGCGGCCGGCACCGAGCTGGGCGAGCCTGTCGACGACAACTACACCGCAGCCAGCGGTACGTCGATGGCCAGCCCGCACGTCGCCGGTACGGCGGCCCTGGTCGCCCAGGCGCACCCGGACTGGAACGCTGACCAGCTCAAGGCGCAGCTGATCTCCACCGCCGACCCGCAGCAGGCCAGGGTCGACGAGGAGGGCGCCGGCCGCGTCGACGCCGACCAGGCCACCGACCAGTCGGTGACGGTCGACACCGGCGAGCTGGAGCTGGGCATCCTCCGCTGGCCCTTCCCCGCCAAGGAGCAGCTCGCCAAGGTCCTCACCTACACCAACCCGACCACCCAGCCGGTGACGCTGCAGCTGAGCGCATCCATCGACCCAGCACAGGCGGCTCCGACGTTCAGCACCACGCAGCTCGTCGTACCGGCCAACGGCAGCGCGCAGGCCACGGTCACCTTCGACCGAGCCGCAGCAGGCGCCGGCAAGTACTCCGGCCGCATCACCGCGACGCCCGCCAACAACGACCCGGTCGTCACCACCTTCGGCTGGTACGCCGAACCCGAGATGTACGACCTGGCCGTCCAGGGCATCGCGAAGGACGGCAGCGCCGCGCAGACCGAGGTCAACATCGCCCGTCTCGACGGCGACCCGACACCGGCCAACACCGTGCCGCTCAAGGACGGCAAGGCCACCGCACGGCTCGCACCCGGCCGGTACGTCGTCTCGGCGCTGCTCTTCACGAACCCGACCGACACCAGGGCGCAGGAGTACTCCGTCCTGTCCAGCAACGAGATCCACGTCGGCAAGAACTCCGCCGTCACGCTCGACGCGCGCAAGGCCAAGCCGGTCGACGTCACCGCCCAGGGCGCCACCGGCCTGCAGGCCAGGGAGCGCATGATGGGTCTCGTGGTCAAGAACGGGGACGGCGTGACCACCGGCGGCACCGGCATCTCCTGGACCGGCGCGGCCCGGCTGACCAGTGCGACGCCGACGACCCAGCTCACCACCGGCAACTCCGAGTTCGCCCTCGGCGCGCGGCTCGAGCAGCCGCCGTACAAGGCCAAAGCCAAGGGTAAAGACATCGAGGTGCTCGACTTCTACTTCGGTCCGCGCTTCACCGGCACCAAGACCCTCCCCCTGTACGACGCCGGCACGGCCACCCCGGAGGAGCTGAAGGGCGTCAAGGGCAAGCTCGCCCTGATCAAGCTCAGCGACTCCGACCCGCGCTGGAACGGCCAGGTCGTCCGGGCCGCCGAGGACGCCGGTGCGGCCGCGGCGCTGCTCTACAACCCGGATGTCCCCGGCATGAACGGCCTCTTCAGCTACTGGGCGTACGGCGAGCAGGACGCCACCATCCCGGCGATGCGCACGTCACGGGCGAACGCCCAGGCCCTGCTGAAGGGCGGCGCAAGGACTGTCGAACTCACCGGCCTCGCCAGTACGCCGTACGTCTACGACCTCATGCAGCCCTGGAAGAACCGGATCCCGGCCGCCGGAACGCACGTGGTCAAGCGCAACCAGCTGGCGCGCGTCGACGAGACGTTCGGCAGCCACACCGACGGCATGCAGACGTCGGAGTCGCGGGGAACGCTGACACCGGGCGGCAACGAGTTCGGCGGCTGGCTGGTGCCGACGTTCGCCACGCCGTACCAGCGGACGTCCTACGTCCAGGCCGACACCGGGCTGACCTGGCAGAGCGGCGTCTACTACAACAACACCGACGACGGCGAGGCGATGGAGACGCACGGCGCTCCGGCGACGTACCGGCCGGGTACGCGGACCAGCGAGCGCTGGCTGGCCCCGGCACTCGTCAGCGGGTTACCTGATGGCGTCCAGGGCGTCATGCGGACCGAGGGCGGCCTGCTGGTCCAGGTGAGTCCGTTCCAGCACCAGCAGGAGTACGCAGCGCCGTACAACAACGGCGGCAGCCTGCTCACGCTGGAGCGCAACGGCGAGGAGGTCGGCGTTGCTGAGGACACCGTGATCTGGCTGGAGCTCCCGGACGACGCCGCGAGCTACCGGGCCACGCTGGACACCCGTCGGGAGAACAAGTACTGGAAGTACTCCACCCAGATGAAGTCCACCTGGACCTGGAAGAGCAAGGGCGGCGCCGACGAGGTCATGCCGTTCATCAGCGCCGACCTGGACGTCCCGCAGGCCGACGCCCGCAGCCAGGTCCGCACCGGCAAGCCGACGCCCATCACCCTGAAGCTGCACCACCAGACCGGTTCGCAGAGCACAGCCAAGTTCGCCGAGCCCAAGCTGTCCCTCTCGTACGACGGCAGCACGTGGACCACACTCGCCCTGAAGCAGACCGCCGACGGCTGGACCACGACGGTCACGCACCCGAACAGCCAGGCCGGCCAAGCGCCGTCGCTCAAGCTGTCCGCGCAGGACAGCGACGGCAACACCCTGGAGCAGGAGGTGACCCGGGCCTACGGACTGGTCCGCTGATCCAGCGGCCGCGGCTCGACGAGGCCGGTGTCGTAGGCGAGGATCACCGCCTGCACCCGGTCTCGCAGCCCGGTCTTGGTCAGCATCCGGCTGACGTGCGTCTTGACCGTGTGCTCGGTCAGGTGCAGAACAGCGGCGATCTCCGCATTCGAGTTGCCCTCGGCAACCAATCGGAGGACCTCGCGCTCGCGCGCGGTCAGCTCGTCCAGCCGGCCGGACTCGTCAGGGTCCGGCCGGCTGCGGGCGAAGCGGTCCAGCAGCCGCCGCGTCACCGGTGGCGCCAGCAGCGCGTCGCCGTCGGCGATCACCCGGACCGCGTTGATCAGCTCGTCGCGGGACGACCGCTTCAGCAGGAACCCGCTGGCCCCGGCACGCAGCGCGTCGTACACGTACTCGTCGAGGTCGAAGGTGGTCAGGATCACCACCTTCGGCGGGTTCGGGCCCTGGACCAGCCGCCGGGTCGCCTCGATCCCGTCCATCACCGGCATCCGGACGTCCATCAGCACCACCCGCAGGTCGAGCAGCGCGGCCGCCTGCCGGATCGCGTCGGCGCCGTCGACGGCCTGCGCGGCCACCTCGATGTCCGGCTGCCCGTCCAGGATCATCGAGATCCCGTCCCGGACCAGGTCCTGGTCGTCGACCACCATCACCTTGATCATCGCGAAACCTCAGCAGTCAAAGGGATCCGGGCGGCGACCGTGGTCCCGCGTCCCGGGCCGGCGTCGATGGTCAGCGTGCCGTGATGGATCCGGACCCGCTCCCGCATCCCGGCCAGGCCGTGCCGGCCGCCGGCCCGGGCCACCTCCGGGTCGAACCCGTGCCCGTCGTCGCTCACCTCCACGCGCAGCTCCTCGGCCCGTACGTCGAGCATCACCACCACCTTGGTCGCCTCCGCGTGCCGCACCACGTTCGTCAACGCCTCCTGCACCAGCCGGTACGCCGCCAGCTGGTGCCCGGTCGGCGCCAGCTCCGTCTCCCCCTGGACGTCCAGCTGCACCGTGAGCCCGTCGTGCGCCACGTCCTGCACCAGCCGCCGCAGGTCGGACAGCCCGGGCTGCGGGGTCAGCTCCGGATCCGGTACGCCGTCAGCGTCGCGCAGCGCCGACAGCATCCGGTCCAGCTCGCCCAGCGCTCGCCGGCCGGCGTCACCGATCCGCTGGAAACCTGCCAGCACGTCCTGGTCGCCCCGGGCGATCAGGTCCGGCCCGGTCTCGGCCTGGATCACCATCAGGTTCACCGCGTGCGCCACCACGTCGTGCAGGTCCCTGGCGATGTGCGACCGCTCGGTCAGCACGACCTGTGCCGCGTCCTGTTCCGCGGCGGCGCGCTCCAGCACCGCCTCTCGCTGCGACGCCTCCCGGTTGCGCCGGTACAGCCTGGCCAGGAGGCCCAGCGACAGCGGGAGCAGCAGGAGCAGCGACAGGGACACCGGCCACTTCCGGTCGACCAGAGCGTCGTACACGGTGTTGTGCAGGGTGCCGTCGTCGGGGATGCCGAAGGTGAACGGCTGGTCGTCGAGCTCGGGGAAGATCAGGATCATCTGCTGGTAGCGCACCAGCACCGCGATCAGCGGCAGGGCGCTCAGCACGCTGACAGCACTCACCAGCACCCAGCGCAGCTTGAGCCGCCCGGCTGCCAGCGAGTACAGCGCCAGGCCGAGCGCTCCCAGCACCGACCAGCTGTCCCAGGTCTGCCAGTAGGTCAGCAGCGCGCTCACCGCGAGCACCACCACCGGTACGACGGGCCAGCGGCGCCGCAGTACCAGCGTGAGAGCGGAGTACGCGACGGCGTACGGCATCCAGCCAGGAGCGGTCCACCAGTTGCCGTCCTTGGCCACGTCACGGACCAGGTCCAGCAGGATGAACGACGACGCGACAGCAGCCAGTACGGCGTCCAGCACCAGCACCCGGTCAGGACGACGCAGGAACGCGCCCAGCTCCTGCCGCCGCTGCCACTCCGCCTTCACGTCGGTCCCGGCGCGGTGCCGCGACCACCACAGCCAGCCGGCCACAGCGACGAGCAGGAGCAGCGCCGAGTACCACCAGGGCCAGGCCAGGTCGTAGATCCGGTCGAAACGGGCGCCGGGGATCCCCAGCATCTCCCCGATCACCTGACCGTTGTCGTCCCGCACTGACTCGTAGACCCTCGGCAGGGCGATCGACACCAGGTCGAGCCGGATCAGGTTCACCGCGAACGGCAGTAGGACCACACCGGCGACGGAGACCACCACGGTCCGCCGGTCGCAGCGGGCCGGCAGCCACCACAGTGCGAGGCAGCAGCCGGCCAGGACGGGCCAGTTCACGTAGCCGATCAGCAGAGACCCGAACGCGCCGGCCGCCAGGCCAGCCGCCGCGAGCACCGGCTCGATCCGGCAGAGCACGATCAGCGCCGGTACCGCGACGACGAAGATCGGGAAGCCCAGCCGGGCGTAGATCCAGTCGTCCGTCGACTGCAGCACCCAGACCTGGGTCAGCCCGATCGCCAGGATCGCCAGCACCACGTCGCCTGTGGCGTCCGCGAACAGCCGCCGAACCGCGGCGATCACCGCTGCCCCACCGGGAGCCAGGCGATGACGCTGGTCCCGCGGCCGGGAGAGGTGTCGAGCTGCAGCGTCCCGTCGTGGATGCGGACGCGCTCCCGCATGCCGGTCAGCCCGTGCCGGCCGTCCGGCGTACGGGCTGGGTCGAAGCCTTTTCCGTCGTCGCTGACCCGTGTGGTCAGGCTCTCCGGCGCCACCTCGACCACCACCGCCACCCGGCTCGCCCCCGCGTGCTTCACCACGTTGGTCAGCGCCTCCTGCACCAGCCGGTACGCCGTGAGCTGCACCCCGGCTGGTACGTCGTCCGCAGAGCCGCGCAGCTCGAACGTCACCGGCAGGTTCTGATCGGCCAGCCCGTCGACGAGCGTCCGAAGGTCCGCCAGGCCGGGCTGCGGGGTCAGCGCCGGGTCGGGGATGCCATGGGCGTCGCGCAGGGCGGACAGCATCCGGTCCAGCTCGCCCAGCGCCTTCCGGCCCGCGTCACCGATCCGCTGAAACCCGGCCAGTACGTCGTCGCGCTCCCGCTGCATCAGGTCCGGGCCGGTCTCGGCCTGGATGACGATCAGGTTCACGTGGTGCGCAACCACGTCGTGCAGGTCCCGGGCGATCTGGGAGCGGCCTTCGAGCAGCACCTGGAGCTGCTCCTGCTCCTGGTTCTTCTGGACCAGCACCGCCTCGCGCTCGGCGGCCTGCCGGTTCTGCAGGGCGAGCTGGGTGAGTAGCCCGATCGCCCAGGCCAGTGCGAGCGAGGCGGAGAGCCACACCGGCCAGATGCGCTGCATCAGCTCGGCCGTGCGGTCGTCGCCGACGGAGTACAGGTCGGCCACGACCAGCCGGGCCGACGGGCCGTCGTGGAGGAGCCAGCTGATGACGCGGAGCGCGATCAGCGTCGTACCGGCGTACAGGGCGGACTTCCACCAGGTGCGGTGGACACCGATCGAGTAGAGCGCCAGGGCGAAGGCGGTGAGCAGCACCCACTGCGTTTGGGCCAGCGGGTAGATCACCAGGCAGGTGAAGGCCAGCAGCACCAGCGGGATCTCGGGGATCCTGCGCCGCAGTGTCAGGGAGGCGGGCGCCGCAGCGGTCAGCAGCAGGACCCACTGCTGAGCGTCACTCCAGTCACCGCCCACCGGGGCGTTCTGCAGCTCGCGGACCATCAGCACGACCAGACCGGCGGCCACGAGGCCGTCCATCCAGGTCCGGAAGACCGGGTCGTCCAGCAGCTGCAGCAGCTTGTTGCCGAAGGCAGCGGATGCCCAGCTCGTGCTGCGCACGTAGCCACCGGCTGCCACGCTCGCTGCCAGCACGGCGAGGACCATCAGCGTCGACGACCAGGTCGGCAACGCCTCGACGTCCAGGTAGTCGAAGGACCGGAACGGCAGCACATGTTGCTGCACGACAGGAATCGCCAGTACGACGAGCGCGACCGTCGCGGCGTACCGCCGGGAGCGTCGGAGCCCCAGGAAGAACATCGCCAACGCGACACAGCCCAGCACCGGAACCGGCTCGAGGACGGGCGCTGCGATGGAGGCGGCGAGCGCCAGCACCACCGCGGGCACCTCGGGCCGTCTGCGCAGCAGGACCAGCGAGAGCGGCGAGAGCATGACCAGCTGGGCCGCCGTCGACGGCGGCGGGTAGAGCGAGTTCCAGGGCGGCGCCATCCACACGTAGAGGCTGTCGAGCGCCAGCGTGATGACCGCCGCGACCACGACGTCCACCACCAGCGGCCGCAGCGCACGGCGGCGCGGCGACGCGGCGGGCACGGCTTCAGCGGTCACTCCGCCATTCTGCGCGTGCTCAGGGTCCCGGGCCGTCACTCTTTGGAGTGATCCCCCGGCGTGGCGGGTCACTCGCACCGGCGACCGGAGCTGGCTCTCGGCGGCGATGTGCCGGAGGGGTCCGCGCGGCGAGGGTCGATTCCATGACCATCAGTCCCCCCGTTCGCCCAGCCGTCCGGACCCGTCGTCCGGTCCTCGCTCTGGTTGCCGCCGGCATCGTCTTCCTGGCGCTCTGCCTGTGGAACTGGTCGCCGATCTCGCTCCAGTACGACCTGCGCGTGTACGTCGTGTCCGCGCAGGCCTTCCTGAACGGCCAGGACATCTACACCGCCCACCTGGCCTACCCGAAGGACATGGCCCTCGGGTTCACCTACCCACCGTTCGCCGCGCTGGTCTTCGCGCCGGTCGCCCTGCTCGGTACGCCGGGCGGCCGGGTGCTGATGTCGCTGCTGAACGCCTCGGCCCTGCTGGTGATCGGCATGGTCACCCTGCGTGCACTGCGGCCGCAGTGGACGCGCTACCGGGTCGCCGCGGTCGGCATGGCCGTCGGGGCCGCCGGAGTGGCGCTGGAGCCGGTCCGCTCCACCTTCGACCTCGGCCAGGTGAACCTGATCCTCACCGCGCTGCTGCTGGTCGACCTGCTCGGGCACCTGCCGCCGAGGTTCCGCGGCGTCCTGGTCGGCGTCGTGACCGGGATCAAGCTGACGCCGGGCATCTTCATCGTCTACCTGCTCGTCACCCGCCGCTACCGCGAAGCGGGCACGGCCGCCGCCGCGACGGTCGGCACGATGGTGGCCGGCACGATCGCGATGCCGGACGCCTCCCGGCAGTTCTGGGGCCACTACATCTTCGACCCGAGCCGGCCGGGCGCGACGCACTTCATCAGCAACCAGGCCTGGCGCGGGGTGTTCGCCCGGGTCAACGGCGGGATCGACGGCATCGCGCCGTACTGGATGCTGGCGGTCGCGGTCACCGTCGTCCTGGGGTTCTACGTCGTCAAGAGGGCGTACGAGCAGGGTCTGGTCCTCGAGTCGGTGCTGCTGACGTCGCTGGTCGGCGTACTGGTGTCGCCGATCTCCTGGACCGGGCACTGGGTCTGGGCGCTGCCGATCATCGCCGTACTGGTTCACCACGCTCACCGCCTGCGCAGCAAGGCAGCGGGTGGGCTGGCGCTCGCCTGGCTGGTCACGACAGCCTTCGGCCTCCCCTGGCACACGCCGTACCTGGGTGACAAGGAGTACACGCATCACGGCCTCCAGCTGGTGGCCGGCAACTCCTACGCCCTGTGTGCGGTCGCCACGATCGGCCTGGCGCTCTACGGGCTGCGTCGCCGTGCTGCGTGAGCGCCGCGTCCTCGTCCTGGCCGGGCTGGTCGCCCTGCTGCCCGTCCTCTACACCCTGTACGCCGGTTCGCTGGACCTGAAGGTCTACCGGACCGGCGGCTACGCCTGGCTGCACGGCATCAGCCTGTACTCCGAGCGCTTCGCCGACTTCGTCCCCGGCATCCGGCTGCCCTTCACCTATCCCCCGATCGCCGCGATCCTCTTCACCGCCCTGTACGCCGTACCGTTCGCCGTCGCCGAGCTGCTGATGAACTCGGCGAGCGTCGCCGGGCTCGCCGCCACCCTGCTGGTGGTCAGCGCCCGGCTGCACGGCTGGAACCGGCGCGCAGTGGTCATCGGACTGTCCGGCACGGTGCTGGCGATGGCGCTGGAACCAGTGCGGTCCACGATCGGTTTCGGCCAGGTCAACCTGATCCTGATGGGCCTGGTCGCGCTGGACTGCCTGCTGCCGAGCAGCCGGTGGCCGCGCGGCCTCCTGGTCGGTCTGGCCGCTGCGATCAAGTTGACCCCGGCTGTGTTCGTGGTGTTCTTCCTGGCACGCCGTGACTACCGCTCGGCGGCTGTGTCGGCGTGGAGCTTCGCCGGGCTCACGCTGCTGGCCTGGGCGCTCGCACCGGGTGACTCGAAGGACTACTGGTTCGGGGTGCTGTTCGACCCGGACCGGATCGGCGGGGCGACGTACGCGTTCAACCAGTGCTTCCAGGCCGTGCTGGCGCGGGTCATGGAAGAGGGGCCGGCCCGGACCGTGGTGTGGCTCGCGCTGGTGGCAGCGAGCGGCGCGCTGACCTGGCTGGTCGCCCGCAGGCGCAGGGCCGAGGGCAACGACGTCACCGCGCTGCTGGCCGTTGCTGTCTGGGGTCTGCTCGCTTCACCGGTCAGCTGGTCGCACCACTGGGTGTGGATCGCTCCTGCGGTGCTCTTGCTGACCAAACGCTGGGCCGCGGCACTGGTCCTGGCGATCTTCGTCGTCGGCCCGCACACGCTCCTGGCCGCGGAAGGCCGCGACTGGTCGTTGCCCGAGCACGTCATCGGTTCGGCGTACGTGCTGGTCGGTGTCGCGTTCCTGATCGGTCAGAGCGTGCTGCTGGGTGACAGGAAGTCGGCCGCCCTGATCCGGTAGACCTGCAGGTTGAGGTCGTAGTACTTGTCGGTCTCGCCGACCCACTCCATCCCGAGCCGCTGCGCGGTCGCGATCGCCCGCTTGTTGTGCGGCCGCGCGACCGCGTACAGCTCGTCGGTGTCGGCGTCGTCGAACGCCCACTTCATCAGCGCCCGGCTCGCCTCGCTCGCGAAGCCCTGCCCCCAGGCGGCCGGCTTGAGCTGCCAGCCGATCTCCAGGTCCTCCTCGTACGGCGGCAGCAGCCGGATCAGCATCCCGCCGATCACCTCGCCGGTGTCCTTGCGCACGACCGCCCAGCGGCCGGCCGGCACCACGAAGTTCGGCTGGGCCTCGATCCAGGCGCCGAGCACCATCCGCATCGTCGCCTCGTCGGCCACCTGCTCGATGGCCGGGGACAACCACTGCGCCACGTCCGCCGCGCCGTAGATCTCCAGCGCGGCCTCCGCGTCCCCCTCGACCCAGTCCCGGATCAGCAGCCGCTCAGTCTCCAGAGTCACCGTCACCACTCCACGGTAATCGGCCGCGCCCGGACGGCAAGAGGCGAAATATGAACATCTCGCGACTCCGGACCGCAAGAAGCCCGGTCCAGGAGTCCCCGGACCGGGCTTCGTGCAACGAAAACGAGATCAGCGCGGGCCGATCTCCAGCGGCTCGGTGCGGATCCACCGTGTCGTCGTCTGCTGGCGGCCCATCGCGATCACGTCGCCGGCGGGACCGGCCGAGAACACCCGGCTGGCCGTCGAGCGCCGGGAGACCCCGACGCCCCGCTGCACCTCGGCCAGCAACTGGTTCACCCGGTGCCGCAGGCCCTCGACCTCGGACTGCAGCTCCAGGATGTGCCGGATGCCGGCCAGGTTCACGCCCTCCTCCTGCGACAGGTGCTGGACGTAGCGCAGGCGGGCCACGTCGTACGCCGAGTACCGGCGGCCCCGGCCGCTGGCGCGGCTCGGGACCACCAGGCCCAGACGGTCGTACTGACGCAGGGTCTGCGGGTGCATGCCGGCCAGCTGGGCCGCCACCGAGATCACGTAGATCGGGGTGCGGTCGTCCCAGGTCGGCACCTGGCCGAACGGCCGGCTGCTTGCTCCGGGGGCCATCACGCGCTCCCGAACAACCCGGCCCGCAGATCAGGCTGGTCCGCCGCCGAGCTGAACTCCTGCAGCTTCTCGCGCTGCTCGTCGGTCAGCTCGTGCGGCACCTGCACCTCCAGCGTCAGCAGCAGGTCACCCTTGCTGCCGTCGCGGCGGACCGATCCCTTGCCACGGACGCGCAGCTTGCTGCCGTTCGCCGTACCGGCGGGGATGCGGACCGTCACCGGCAGACCGTCGAGCGTCGGGACCTTGATCTCGGCGCCCAGCGCGGCCTCGGTGAAGCTGACCGGTACCGCGAGGGTCAGGTGCTCACCCTGACGGCCGAAGATCCGGTGCGGGGTGACGTGCACGGTGACGTAGAGGTCGCCCGCGGGGCCACCCCGTTCGCCGGCCGCGCCCTTGCCCTTGAGCCGGATCCGCTGGTCGTGCTGCACGCCCGCGGGGATGCGGACCTGCATGGTCTTGCTCGACTGGCCGCGGCCGGAGCCGTGGCAGGTCTCGCACGGCTGGTCGACGACCAGACCGCGGCCCTTGCACTCGGTGCAGGGCTCGGTCATCGCGAAGACGCCGCCCTGGACGGAGGTCTGCATGCCGGTGCCTTCGCACTTCAGGCAGACCTTCGGCACGGTGCCGTACTTCGCGCCGGTCCCGCGACAGGTCTTGCAGGGTTCGTCGCTGGTCATCCGGAGCGCCACGGTGACGCCGTTGACGGCCTCGCCGAACTCGATCGTCGCCTCGGTCTCGATGTCGGCACCCCGGCGCGGCCGCGCGGTCGAGGTGGTGGTCGTCGTGCGGCCACCACCGCCGAACATGCCGCCCAGGATGTCGCCCAGGCCGCCGCCGGCGCTGCCGGAGCTCGCGCCGCCGCGGTTGAACAGGTCACCGACGTCGAAGCCGAAGCCGCCGCCCTGCGTACCGCCGCCGCTGCCCGGCATCCGGAAACCGCCGCTGCCGAACAGCCGCCGCGCCTCGTCGTACTCCTTGCGCTTCTTGGCGTCGCCGACGACGTCATAGGCCTCGGAGACCTCCTTGAACTTCGCCTCCGCCGACGCGTCCCCGGCGTTGGAGTCCGGGTGGTACTTACGCGCCAGCTTGCGGTACGACTTCTTGATCTCGTCGGCCTCGGCGGTCTTGGAGACGCCGAGCACCTTGTAGAAGTCCTTCTCCAACCAGTCTTTCGTACTCATCGACGTCCCACCTCCCGCCGTTTACTCCGCAGGCTTGTCAGTTGCCTGGTCGTTGTCGTCATCGTTGCCTTCTGCCCCCGGCAGCTGCTCGGTCGGTTCCGACACCGCCACCCGGGCCGCCCGCAGGATCCGCTCACCCAGCCGGTAGCCCGGCTGCATGACCAGCGTCGCGGTCGGTCCGTCGACCTCGTCGGAGTAGTTGTGCAGCAGCGCCTCGTGGATGCGCGGGTCGAAGGCGTCGCCGACCTCGCCGTACTTGACCAGGCCGAGCTTCTCGGTGACCCGCTCCAGCGACTCCGCGACCGCCTTGAACGCGCCCTCCAGCTCACCGGCCTCACGGGCCCGGCCGACGTCGTCGAGGGTCTGCAGCAGCTCGGTCAGCACCGAGCCGATCACGACCTCGCGGTTCGCCTCGCGGTCCCGGTCGACCCGGCGCTTGTAGTTCACGTACTCCGCCTGCAGGCGCTGCAGGTCGGCCGTACGCTCGGCGAGCGCCTCGGTCAGCAGGGCCTCCTGGGCCGACGGGCCGATCAGGTCGGACGGGTCGCGCGGCGGCTGGGCGCCCGGCGTACCGGGCATTCCTGGTGCCGCACCCCCCGCGGGGGCCGGCGAGACGGGCTCGCCGGGCTCCCGCAGGTTGCCGGTCTCCGGGTCGATCCGGCGCTTGTCGCGGACGACGGGGTCCCCGTCGCCGAACTCGCTGCCAGGGCCGGTCGGACGATCGGTCACTTGGTGTCCTCGGGCTTGGTGTCCTGCGGACGGTCCTCGTCCACGATCTCGGCGTCGACGACACCGTCGTCGTCGTTGTTCGGGGTCGCGTCACCGTCGGACGGGCCGTCCTGGGCCGCGCCGTCGCCGGCCGCCTGGGCGTTCGCGTACATCGCGGCACCCATCTTCTGGCTGGACTGGGCGAGCTTCTCCGAGGCGGTCTTGATCACCTCGGCGTCGTCACCCTCGAGCGCCTTCTTCAGCTCCGCGACGCCGTCCTTGACCTCGGTCTTGACGTCGTCGGGGATCTTGTCCTCGTTCTCCTCGAGGAACTTCTCGGTCTGGTAGACCAAGCCCTCCGCCTGGTTGCGGGACTCCACGGCCTCGCGGCGCAGGCGGTCCTCCTCGGCGTACTGCTCGGCGTCGCGGACCATCTGGTCGATGTCGGTCTTCGGCAGCGCGGAGCCACCGGTCACCGTCATCCGCTGCTCCTTGCCGGTGGCCAGGTCCTTGGCGTTGACGTGCACGATGCCGTTCGCGTCGATGTCGAAGGTGACCTCGATCTGCGGCACGTTGCGCGGCGCCGGCGGCAGGCCGGTCAGCTCGAAGTTGCCCAGCGACTTGTTGTCGCGGGCCATCTCGCGCTCGCCCTGGTAGACCTGGATCATCACCGACGGCTGGTTGTCCTCGGCCGTGGTGAAGATCTCCGAGCCCTTGGTCGGGATCGTGGTGTTGCGCTCGATGATCTTGGTGAACACGCCACCCTTGGTCTCGATGCCCAGGCTCAGCGGGGTCACGTCGAGCAGCAGGACGTCCTTGACCTCACCCTTCAGCACACCGGCCTGCAGGGAGGCGCCGACGGCGACGACCTCGTCCGGGTTCACACCCTTGTTCGGGTCCTTGCCACCGGTCAGCTCCTTGACCAGCTCGGCGACGGCCGGCATCCGGGTCGAACCGCCGACCAGGATCACGTGGTCGATCTTGCTGACGTCGATGCCGGCGTCCTTGATGACGGCCTTGAACGGCGCGCGGGCGCGCTCGAGCAGGTCGTTGGTGAGCTTCTGGAACTCGGCGCGGGAGAGCTTCTCCTCCAGGTGCAGCGGGCCGGAGTCGGTGAGGCTCAGGTACGGCAGGTGGATGGAGGTCTCAGCAGCGCTGGACAGCTCGATCTTGGCCTTCTCGGCGGCCTCCTGCAGACGCTGCATGGCCATCTTGTCGCCGGACAGGTCGGTGCCGTTCTTGTTCTTGAACTGGGTCACCAGCCACTGGACGATGCGCAGGTCCCAGTCGTCACCACCGAGGTGGTTGTCACCGGAGGTGGCCTTCACCTCGAAGACGCCGTCACCGATCTCCAGCAGCGACACGTCGAAGGTGCCGCCACCGAGGTCGAAGACCAGGATGGTCTGCTCGGTGCCCTTGTCCAGGCCGTAGGCCAGCGCGGCCGCGGTCGGCTCGTTGACGATCCGGTGCACGTTCAGGCCGGCGATCTCGCCGGCCTCCTTGGTCGCCTGGCGCTGCGCGTCGGAGAAGTAGGCCGGCACGGTGATGACCGCGTCGGTGACCTGCTCCCCGAGGTACGCCTCGGCGTCACGCTTCAGCTTCTGCAGCACGAACGCGCTGATCTGCTGCGGGGTGAACTTCTTGCCGTCGATCGAGACGTTCCAGTCCTCGCCCATGTGGCGCTTGACCGAACGGATCGTACGGTCGACGTTCGTGGTGGCCTGGCGCTTGGCCACCTCGCCGACCAGGACCTCGCCGTTCTTGGCGAAGGCCACGACCGAGGGCGTCGTACGGGCACCTTCGGCGTTGGGGATGACGGTGGGCTCGCCACCTTCCAGTACGGCGATGACGGAGTTCGTCGTACCGAGATCGATACCGACCGCGCGGGCCATGTGCGTTACCTCCACGAAGTTGAGTGATGCAGACTCAATGTTGCCGGTCTGTGACCGAACTTTCAAATCCTCTCCGGACATCGATCCGGCAGACTTGAGTACACCTGGCTCAACATTGCACCACCCTCAGGTCATTCCCAACCCCGGCCCCGGAATTTCCGGGTTCACCCCCGTCCGGCCCTGATCCGACCCCTGCCGCTGAAAGCGCTTGCCGTGGGAGGCTGACCAGGTGAAACTCCGCCCACTGTCCACCGTTGACGAGGCCGCCGTACTCGCCCTCAACGCCGCCGAGGAGCACCTCGACAGACTTGGCCCCGACCGGCTGGACTGGCTGCGCCTGATCGCCGCCCACGCCGCCGTCGTCGACGTGGACGGCGACCTCGCCGGCTTCGTCCTCACCTTCGCCCCCGGATCCGCGTTCGACGGCCTGGACTTCCAGTGGTTCGCCGACACCTACGCCGACCGCTACCTCTACCTGGACCGCCTGGTGATCGCCGAGCCGTACCGCCGCCAGGGCATCGCCACCTCCGTCTACCGCGCCGTCGAGCGCGCCGCCAAGCCGTTCGACCGGCTGGTCTGCCGCGTCCAGTCGGACCCGCCGGACATCCCGTCGCTGGCCCTGCACGCGGCCCGCGGCTTCGTCGAGGTCGGCAAGCTGCAGCGCCCCGACGGCACCACCAGCGCGATGCTGTCGAAGGAGCTGACCTAGCCGGAAGGAGCTGCAGCAGTACGCCGTACAGGCGACCTGGCTAGAGCGTCCGTACGTCGAGCAGCGCGCGCAGCGGCAGGTCGTGCCGCAGCCGTGGATCGGTGAGGCCGTCCACGATGCAGGCGGCGCCCAGGAAGTGGGCGCCGCAGTCCTCGACCAGCGACCGGACCGTGCGCGCGGTCGCGCCGGTGTCCGCCCAGTCGTCGACCATCAGCACCTGGTCGCCGGACCGGAGCAGGCCCCGGCGGAAGCCGAAGACCAGGTTGCGGTCGCGGTAGTCCGGTCCGGTGGTCCGGTAGACCCACTGGTCGCTGTCGGTCGCCTGGGCGATCTCCTTGCGTGCCTCCACGAACCCGACGCCGAGCGCGGCGGCGGTCAGGGCGCCGACCATCGCACCGCGCGACACCGGGCCGACCACGACGGTCGGCTGCTCGTCGTACAGGCCGGCGAGTGCAGGGCCGAGGTCGCGGAGCAGCTCGGCGTCGCGCCACCAGCCGGTGAGGTCGGCGGCGGCCCAACGGTCCACGCGGTCCTGCCGCCAGCGGAGGGCAGCGCGCAGCTGCCCGCGGACGCCGCCGCGGGCCTGCTGGTGCACTGCCGACCTGGTCACCCTCCAAGGGTGACGAGGTCGGCCGGTGAGCGCACCAGGTTTATGCAGGGCCAGGCCTACTGCAGCGCTGGGTGACGGCAGCGCCGGTTCACTGCAGCGCGGCCCTCGGCAGGAGCTCGCCGACGATCTGCCGGGTGAAGATGTCGTAGCTGATCACCAGCAGCTCGTCGCCGGGCAGCTCGACGACCGCTGGGTTGGCCTGGTCCAACGTGTCCCGGCCCGCGTCGATGACCACGCGCAGCGCGTCCTGGTCCCACCGGCCCAGCGGATCGCCGATGATGGTCGCCACCGTCGGCCGCCCCGGGTTGAACTGCTTCGACACGTCCCCGAACGCCAGCAGCACAGCGCCGTCCGACAGCGTCAACGTGTCAGCCGACGAAGCGTGCAGCCCACATAGCTCCGGCTCCGACCAGGTCATCCCGTTGTCGTCGCTGCGGACCAGCTCTGCCTCCTCGTCGGTCCGCAGCAGCGCCACGACCTGTCCGCCCGGCAGCAACGTCAGCACCGGCTCCTGGTACTCCCGCCCGTCCCTACGCCCCAGCACGACCTCCTGCGCCGCCGGCCAGGTCAGCCCGCCATCTGTCGACCGCACCACGCTCGCCGAGTGGTTCCGGTCCCCCGGGAACACCCCGTAGACCGGCGCCAGCAGGTCCCCACCCGGCAGCTCCAGGATCTGCCCGTGCGCCACGATGTGCCCAGCCCGGAAGCTGTGCCACACCTCGGCAGTCTCGTGATCCACCATCGCGGACCCCACCGCCACCGGCTCACCCCAGGAAGCGCCCCCGTCCACCGAGCGAGCCACGAACACCCCCGGACACGTGTACGGCCGCACCGCCCACTCGATCTGGAAGAAGCTCAGCAGAATGTCCCCGTTGCCCAGCTGCACCAGCATCGGGTCCCGGTCGTCGGAGAGCGTGTCGACGACCACCCGAGGCTCCGACCAGGTCCGCCCGTCGTCGCTGCTCTCGGCCACGACGATGCGCCCAATACTCCGCACGTGCCCCAGCCCTTCCCGCCACACCACCAGCACCCGCCCGTCGGCCAGGCGGATGGCGCTGGGGAAGTAGGGCAGCTGACCGGCAATGGTTCGGGCAATCACCACGCGACTCATGCACCCACGCTTTCACAGACCGACACCCACCACTGATCAACCGCCGAGTCGCACAGGTCCCCACGCTCAACCGAGGCAGAAAGCCGGCGCTGAGCGGAGGTTGATCAGTGGTGGGTGTCGCACCCGCCGGCTGCCGGGTATGCGTCCCTGTGGACGAGCCGAAGCATCGGCGGCTCCGATCCGGCAGGCTGCTGCGATGACGGACGTTGGCGAGGTGCTGGCTCGGCGAGGCGGGAGCGCGACGTTCTCCGACCTGCGGGTCGTCGTCACGCCGCACTCGATCCGGGCGGCGCTCGCGGCGAACAGCATCCGCCGGGTGGCCAAGGGCGTCTACGCGCTGCCGGAAGCTCCGCCGGCGCTGACAGCGGCCCGCAGTCAAGGTGGCGTCGTCTCGCACCTCAGCGCGGCTCAGCACTGGCAGATGAATGTCGTCTCGGTGCCGACGCTTCCTCATGTGACTCTCCCACCCCGCCGGGCGCGTCGCCGGGCTGGGCTTCCCTGCGTCCTGCACTGGGCCGAGGTGCCGGCGATCGACGACGTGACGACGCCGGTCCGGACCGTGCTGGACTGCATCCGGACGCTGTCGTTGGGCGAGGCCCTCGCGGTGGCCGACTCAGCGCTCCACCTCGGGCTCGTCGACCACGACGAGTTGACGGCCGCGGCGGGCCGGCTGGCGGGACCGCACCGGCGGCGGATTCAGCGGGTGGTCGGTCTGGCTGACGGCCGCGCCGAGTCGGTGCTGGAATCCGCTCTGCGAGCGATCCTGATCGAGGCCGGTATCGAGGGATTCGAACCACAGGTAGCTGTCCGGGACGTGGGTTTCAGTGCACGCCTCGATCTTGGGCACCGCCGGCAGCGCATCGGGCTCGAGGCCGACGGGTTCGAGCACCACGGGAGCCGGGCAGCTCTGGTCAAGGACTGCCGCAGGCACGTCAACCTGAGCCTGCGTGGCTGGCTGATGCTGCGGTTCAGCTGGGAGGACGTGATGTACGACCGGGAGTGGGTGGTGGCGTCCGTGAGCGAGGCACTCCAACACCCACCACTGATCAACCGGCTTTCAAGGGCCGCCTGAACGGCTCGCAGCGCTCACGGCTAGGGGTGGCAGAGTGCTTGATCAGTGGTGGGTGTCGCCCCACCTCACGCCGGGCGGCCGCCGACGAAGGTCTGCGTGACCAGCGGGACGCCCGGGCGGTACGCCAGGTGCAGGTACGACGGCGCGTCAAGGACTGCCAGGTCGGCTCGGGCGCCGACGGAAAGGTGGCCTACGTCCGTACGCCGCAGCGACGCGGCGCCGCCGGCGGTGGCGGACCAGAGGGCCTCGGCGGGGGTCATGTGCATCTCGCGGACGGCCAGAGCGATGCAGAACGGGATGGAGGACGAGTAGCCGGAGCCGGGGTTGCAGTCGGTGGCCAGGGCTACGGTGACGCCGGCGTCCAGGAGGCGGCGGGCGTCGGGGTACGGGGAGCGGGTGGAGAACTCGACGGCGGGGAGGAGGCCGGCTACGACGCCGGCTGAGGCCAGGGCGTCTACATCTGCACCAGACAGGTGTGTGCAGTGGTCGGCTGCGGCCGCGCCGACCTCGCACGCGACCTGGACGCCGGGGCCCTCGCCTAGCTGGTTGGCGTGGACGCGAGCCGAGAGGCCGGCGGCTTGGCCGGCGCGGAGGATGGTGCGGGCCTGGTCGGCGTCGAAGGCGCCGCGTTCGACGAAGACGTCGACCCACTTGGCGTGCTTGGCGGCCGCGTCGAGCATCGGGCCGGTGACCAGGTCGACGTAGCCGGCGGGGTCGTCGGCGAACTCGGCCGGTACGACGTGCGCGCCCAGGTACGTCGTCTCGTCGGTGAAGTCGGACGCGACTGCCAGCGACCGGGCCTCGTCGGCCGCGGTCAGGCCGTAGCCCGACTTGATCTCGACCGTCGTCGTGCCCTGGCGGCGCATCTCGGCGACCAGGCGGGCGACGTTCGCGGCGAGCTGCTCGTCGGCGGCCGCGCGGGTCGCGGCGACTGTCGTGCGGATGCCGCCCGCGCTGTACGGCGTACCGGTCATCCGAGCCGCGAACTCCTCGGCGCGGTCACCGGCGAACACCAGGTGCGCATGCGAGTCGACGAACCCCGGGACCACCGCGCGGTCGCCGAGGTCGAGCGACGAGTCGGCTGAGGGCGCGGAGGTGCGCGGCCCGGCCCAGGCGATCGTGCTGCCCTCGATCACGAGCGCGGCGTCGTGCAGCTCGCCGAGCAACGGGCCGTGGGACGGGTCGTTCGTCACCAGCGAGCTGATCCCGGTCAGCAGCAGCGAGCTCATGTCACCTCCGCGATCGCGGCCGCCAGTTCGGCGCCGACGTCGAGTTTCGAATGGTTGCCCTCGGCAACGCGCAGCTGTCCGTCGACGACCACGTCGGTGACGTCCGCGCCGGACGCCGCGAAGACTGCTGTCTCGATCGACGCACCGGTCCCGGCCGTCCGCACGCTGTCGGTCCGGACCGCGACCAGGTCCGCGCGAGCACCGACCGCGATCACCCCGGCGTCGGGGAAGCCCAGCGAACGGTGCCCATCGACGGTCGCCGCGGCGAGCAGCTCCGCCGCCGACCAGTGCCCGCGCTCCTGCGACGCCAGCCGCTCGTCCAGCTCGACGGCGCGCATCTCCTCGAAGAGGTCGACCACCGCGTGACTGTCCGAGCCGAGTGTCACCGCCGAGCCCGCCGCGCGCAGCGCGACCGACGGGCCGATCCCGTCGGCCAGGTCGCGTTCGGTGGTCGGGCAGAAGCACGAGTACGTCGCGGAGCTGCCGATCCGGTCGATGTCGACGTCGGTCAGGTGCGTCGCGTGCACGGCGCTCGTCCGCGCGCTCAGGAAACCCGCCTCGTCGAGCACCTGCGTCGGCGTCCGCCCGTACGCCGCCAGGCAGGCGTCGTTCTCGGCGACCTGCTCCGAGAGGTGCACATGCAAAGGGGCTTCGGGCAACAAAGAGGCGACGGCGCCGAGCTGGTCGGCCGGGACGCCGCGGACCGAGTGCGCGGCCGCGCCGATCACCACGTCGTCGGCGCCCTGCAGCCGACTGACCCGCGAGGCCCAGCCGACCACGTCGCCGTCGCTGAAGCGTTGCTGTACGTCGTTGAGCGGCTGGTCGATGCCGCCGGCGACGTAGCAGGTGTCGAGGAGGGTGATCCGCAGGCCGGCGTCGCGGGCGGCGGCGATCAGGGCCTCGCCCATCGCGTTCGGGTCGTCGTACCGGCGGCCGCCCGGGGCGTGGTGCAGGTAGTGGAACTCGCCGACGGCGGTGATGCCGGTGAGCACCATCTCGCCGTAGACGGCGCGGGCGAGGCGGTAGTAGGTGTCGGGGGTGAGTCGGCTGGCGACGGAGTACATCTGGTCGCGCCAGGTCCAGAAGGTGCCGCGCCCGGCCTGGGTGCGGCCGCGGAGGGCGCGGTGGAAGGCGTGGCTGTGGCAGTTCGCGAGGCCGGGGAGGACGAGGCCGTCGAGGCGGGTCGCAGTGCCAGGAGGTGCACCGACGTCAACGGCTGTGATCCGTCCGTCGGTGACGGTCACCAGGACAGCATCTTCAACGCCTGTGGGGAGAACTGCTCGTGCGCACCAGTAGGCGGTCATTTGGCGAGGTCTTTCAGTACGGCGGCGAGCGCGTCCACGCCTGCCAGGCAATCGTCCATTTCCGCATGCTCGGCCGGTGAGTGCGAGATGCCCGTTGGGTTGCGGACGAAGAGCATCGCCGTCGGGATGCCTGCATCCGAGAACACCCCGGCGTCGTGACCGGCGCCGGTCGGGAGGATCGGCGCACCGTCCAGTACGCCGGACAGCCGGTCGCGGAGGCCCGCCGGGAAGTCGACCACCGGAGAAACTGACTCGGGAGTGACGGAGACCGTCGTCCCGTCGCGCTCGGCGCGTTCGGTCGCCTGGCGGGTAATTGCCTCTAGCAACGACTCCAGGATCTCGGTCGACGCCGCGCGGGCGTCGAGCCAGGCGGTGACCTCCGACGGTACGGCGTTCGTCCCGTTCGGTTCGACCGCGAGGCGGCCGAAGGTCGCGCGGGCGCCGGCCAGGCGGGCCTGCTTGTTGGCCGCGAGGGCGGTCATCGCGTAGGTGAGCATCGGATCGTGGCGGTCCTCCATCAGCGTCGTACCGGCGTGGTTCGCTTCGCCGGAGAACGTGAAACGGAAGCGGCCGTGCGGCCAGATCGAGGAGGCGACGCCGACGGGTGCGGTGAGCGCGCGGCCCTGCTCGACGTGGAGCTCGACGAAGGTGCCCATCTTGTCCAGCAGCGGCGAGGGGCCGACGCCGGCGGGGTCGGTGCCGGCCGCTTCCAGAGCCGCGGCCAACGAAACACCAGTCCGGTCCTGCAGTGCCAAAGCCTTTTCAGGAGCCAGCACACCGGCGGCGACGCGGGAGCCGAGGCAGGGCATGCCGAAGCGGGAGCCTTCCTCCTCGACGAAGGCGCCGACGCCGATCGGAACAGCAGGCTGGAAACCTTCTGCCCGCAGTTGGTCGACAGCGGCAAGTGCGGAGACGACACCCAAAGGTCCGTCGAAGGCGCCACCATCGAGGACAGAGTCGAGGTGGCTGCCGGTCACCACACCCTTGCCGGTGGATGAACCCCACCAGGCGACCAGGTTGCCGATTCCGTCCGACTCCAGCACCAAGCCGCGGCTGGAGCACTGATCGACAAACCACTCAGTTGCTGCTCGTTCGGTGTCGGTCCAGCCGCCTCGGCGGTAACCCCCGCTGAGGGGGTCACGGCCGATGGCGGACAGGTCCGTCCAGAGCTGTTCGAAGGTCAAGACAGCGGGTTCTTCGACAGCCAGTCCTTCGCGACGGCGGCGGCGGACTCGCTGCCGCCCTCGGCGCGCTTGACCAGGTCGGTCAGGTCGTCGGTCGTGAGCTTGGCCTGTACGGCGTTCAGCGTCGACGCGACGTCAGGGCTCTTGTGGTCGGTGCGGATCAGCGGAACGATGTTGTTCGGCAGGTGGATGTGCTCGGGGTCCTCGAGCACGACCAGGTTGTTGTCCTTGATCGCCGACTGCGTGGTGAAGAACTGGGTGACCTGGATGGTCCCGTCCTTCAGCGCCTTCAGGCTCAGCGGGCCACCGGCGTCCAGCGTCTTGAACTCCTTGAACTCGACGCCGTACTTGTCCTTCATCCCGGCCAGGCCCGCGGTCCGCGTCTTGAACTCGGGTCCACCGCCCGCGACCATGTCCTTGCTGACCGCCTTCAGGTCGGCGATCGACTTCAGCGAGTACTTCTGCGCGGTCTCCGGGGTGACGACGATCGCGTCCTCGTCGGCCGCCGCGGACTTGTCGAGCACCTCCAGGCCGGCCGGCAGCACGCCCGGGATGGCCTTGTAGACGGCCTCGGCCTCGTTCTCGGTGGCGTCCTTCTTGAAGTAGACCAGCGTCGCGCCGGTGTACTCCGGCAGCAGGTCGACGGACTTGTCCTGGATCGCGGCCATGTAGAGCTCCCGGGCGCCGATGTTCAGCTTCCGGTTGACCTTGATGCCCTTGGCCTCCAGCGCCTGGCCGTAGATCTCGGCCAGCACCTGGCTCTCGGCGAAGTTGGCGGACCCGACGGTGAGCGAGTCGACCTTGTCGGGCGCCGAGCCGCCGCCGGCGTCGTTGCCGCCGCCCAGCGGGTCCTCGCCGCCCCCGCACGCGGCGAGCGCGAACACGGCCGACGCGGCGATGGCGCTGCGGATGAAGGTTCTTCTGAACACGGGATCCTCCAGGGGTCCGTCTACTACACCCCGGCCGGTGCCGGAGCAGTGGAAGTCTTGGTGTCGGCCTTGCGCCGCAGGCGGCCGGTCAGCCCGGCCGAGACGGCGTACCGGCCGGCGAACGCGAACAGCAGGTCGAGGACGATCGCCAGTACGGCGACCAGCACGGCCCCGGTCAGCATCTGTGGGAAGTCGCGCAGGCTCAGCCCGTCGATCACGTACCGGCCGAGGCCGCCGAGCGCGACGTACGCCGCGACGGTCGCGGTGGAGACGATCTGCAGGGTGGCGCTGCGCAGCCCGGAGATGATCAGCGGCAGCGCGATCGGGATCTCGACCTTGGTGAGGATCTCGCGGCCGGTCATGCCCATCCCGCGGGCGGCGTCGATGGTGGACCGGTCGACGCCGGACACTCCGGCGTACGTCGAGGCCATGATCGGCGGGATGCCGAGCACGACCAGCGCCACGATCACCGGCACCCGGCCGATCCCGATCAGCAGCACGATCAGCGTCAGCAGGCCGAGGGTCGGCAGCGCGCGGGCCGCGTTGCCGGTGTTGATCGCGACGAACGCGCCGCGCCGGGTGTGCCCGATCAGCAGGCCGATCGGGAGCGCGATCAGCGCGGCGATCGCGAGCGAGAGGAAGGTGTAGGCGAGGTGCTGCAGGATCCGGTTGCCGATGCCTTCGGCCCCGGACCAGTTCGCGGAGTCGCTGATGAACTCGAGGAATCCCTGGATCATGGCTCAGGCCTCCTTCGGGGTGTTGACCCGCGCCCACGGCGTGAGCAGCCGTTGCAGCCCGACCAGCAGGACGTCGGCGAGCAGCGCCAGCGCGAGCGAGAGCACGACGCCGACCAGGATCGGGGTCAGGAAGTCCTGCTGGAAGCCCAGCGTGAACAGCTCCCCGAGCCCGCCGATGCCGATGATCGCGCCGACGCTGACCATCGAGATGTTCGCGACCGTGACGACCCGCAGGCCGGCGAAGATCACCGGGACGGCGATCGGGAGGTCGATGGTCACCACCCTTCGCAGGGTTCCATAGCCCACCGACACCGCGGCCTGGAGCACGTCCTCGGGTACCGAGCGCAACCCGTCGATCACGTTGCGGATCAGCAGCGAGACCGCGTAGATGGTGAGCGCGATGATGATGTTCGCGGCCGACAGCACCTTGGTGCCGATGATCGCCGGCAGCACGATGAACAGCGCGATCGAGGGCAGCGAGTAGAGCACGCCGCCGAGCGCGACGAGCGGGTTCGCGAGCCAGCTGTACCGGGTCGCGACGTACCCGAGCGGGACCGCGATCAGCAGCCCGAGCACCATCGGGATCAGCGCCAGGTACAGGTGCTCCAGCAGCTGCTCCCAGATCAGGGCGCTGTTGTCTCCGACCCACGTCATGGGCGCAGTACTCCGGACAGCGCGGTGTAGTCGATGACGCCGACCGGCTTGCCGTTCGCGTCGACGCAGACGCCCTGACCGACGGGCGACGTCAGTACGGCGTCCATCGCGGCCCGCAGCGAGTCACCGCGCTGGAAGACGGCACCGATCGGCAGCAACTCACCGTCCTTCTGCCAGCCGCAGGGCTTGCCGTCCTCACCACAGGACAGGTCGCCCGGAACAGGTCCGAGCGGCAGGTCCTCAGCCGTGACAAACGTCAGCGCCCGGTAACCGCGGTCCTGCCCGATGAAGCTCTCCACGAAGTCGTCCGAGGGATGCGCCAGCAGCTCGGCCGGTGGCGCGAACTGCGCGAGCTTGCCGCCGACCCGCAGTACGGCGACGTTGTCGCCGAGCTTGATCGCCTCGTCGATGTCGTGGGTGACGAACACGATCGTCTTGCCGATGTCGCGCTGCAGGCGGAGCAGCTCCTCCTGCAGTTGGTGGCGCACGATCGGGTCGACCGCGCTGAACGGCTCGTCCATCAGCATGATCTTGGGGTCGGCGGCCAGTGCGCGGGCGACGCCGACGCGCTGCTGCTGACCACCGGACAACTGCGCGGGGTACCGCTCGGCCAGCTTCGGGTCGAGCCCGACGCGTTCCAGCAGCTCCATCGCGGTGGCCCGGGTCTTGCGCTTGTCCCAGCCGAGCAGCTTCGGCACCGTCGCGACGTTGTCCACCACGGTCTTGTGCGGGAACAGCCCGGCGTGCTGGATCACGTAGCCGATCCCGCGCCGCAGCGTGACCGGGTCGCCGGCGTTGATGTCCTCGCCGTCGATCGAGATCCGGCCGCTGGTCCGCTCGATGGTGCGGTTGATCATCCGCAGCGAGGTCGTCTTGCCGCAGCCCGAAGGGCCGACGAAGACGGTGATCTCGTTGCTGGGAATCCGCAGCGACAGGTTGTCGACGGCCACCGTGCCGTCCGGGTACTGCTTGGTGACGTCTTCGAACTCGATCATGGCGCCCCTTCGCGCTGGTCGGCGATCGCCCGAACGATCCTAGGGGAACGAGGGCCCGGTGCCACCCGATCGGCACCTTTCTCATTCCTCGGGAAAGTGCACCTCAGCGCTGCGCTACGGTCGCACTCTGTACTACGAACACCCCGTTCCCCGTGGCCGAAGCGTCAGGACTCCTGCATCGGAATCCGTACGCCCCGCTCGGCCGCTACTTCTGCTGCCTTCTCGTACCCCGCGTCCACGTGCCGAATCACACCCATCGCCGGGTCGTTGGTGAGCACCCGCTCCAGCTTCTGCCGGGCCAGCTCGGTGCCGTCGGCAACCGACACCTGACCGGCGTGGATCGACCGGCCCATCCCGACCCCGCCGCCGTGGTGGATCGACACCCAGGAGGCGCCGCTGGCGGTGTTCACCAGCGCGTTCAGCAGCGGCCAGTCCGCGATCGCGTCCGAGCCGTCCAGCATGCCTTCGGTCTCCCGGTACGGCGACGCGACGCTGCCGGTGTCCAGGTGGTCGCGGCCGATCACGATCGGCGCCTCCAGCTCACCGGAGGCGACCATCTCGTTGAACCGCAGGCCGGCCTTGTCGCGCTCGCCCTGGCCGAGCCAGCAGATCCGGGCCGGCAGGCCCTGGAAGGCGACCCGCTCGCCGGCCATCTTGATCCAGCGGGTCAGGTGCTCGTTGTCACCGAACAGGTCGAGGATCGCCTGGTCGGTCCGCGCGATGTCGCGCGGGTTGCCGGACAGCGCCGCCCAGCGGAACGGGCCCTTGCCCTCGCAGAACAGCGGCCGGATGTACGCCGGAACGAAGCCCGGGAAGTCGAACGCCCGCCCGAAGCCCGCCTTGCGCGCCTCGTCGCGGATCGAGTTGCCGTAGTCGAAGACCTCGGCGCCCGCGTCCTGGAAGCCGACCATCGCCGCGACGTGCCGGGCCATCGAGGCCTGGGCGCGCTCGGTGAACCCGGCCGGGTCCTTCTGCCGCTCGGTCACCCAGTCCTCGAAGTCGACGCCGACCGGCAGGTACATCAGCGGGTCGTGCGCGGAGGTCTGGTCGGTGACGATGTCGATCGGGGCGCCGAGCTCGAGCAGCTCCGGCACGATCACCGCGGCGTTGCCCAGGACACCGATCGACAGCGGTTTGCGCGCCTTCTTGGCCTCCTCGGCCAGCTGCAGCGCGTGCTCGACCGAGTCGGCCCGGACGTCGAGGTAGCGGTGCTCGATCCGCCGGTGGATCCGGGAGTCGTCGACGTCGATGCAGATCGCGACACCGTCGTTCATCGTGACGGCCAGCGGCTGGGCGCCGCCCATGCCGCCGAGCCCGGCGGTCAGCGTGATCGTCCCGGCCAGGGTGCCGCCGAACTTCTTCTCGGCGACCGCGGCGAACGTCTCGTAGGTGCCCTGCAGGATGCCCTGGGTGCCGATGTAGATCCACGACCCGGCGGTCATCTGGCCGTACATGGTCAGCCCGAGCGCCTCCAGCCGGCGGAACTCCTCCCAGTTGGCCCAGTCGCCGACCAGGTTCGAGTTGGCCAGCAGCACCCGCGGCGCCCACTCGTGGGTCCGCATCACGCCGACCGGGCGGCCGGACTGAACGAGCATCGTCTCGTCGTCCTTCAGCGTGGTCAGCGTGCGGACCATCGCGTCGAAGGAGTTCCAGTCCCGCGCGGCCTTGCCGGAGCCGCCGTACACGACCAGCTCGTCGGGGTGCTCGGCCACCTCGGGGTCGAGGTTGTTCTGCAGCATCCGCAGGGCGGCTTCCTGCTGCCAGCCCTGGGCGGTCAGCGTGGTGCCGCGGGCGGCGCGTACGGGACGGGGTCCGGACATGGGTGATCCAGCCTTTCCAGTTGATCAGGCGAGCGGGCCGGTGACGGCCTCGACAGCGGACAGGTAGGTGCCGTCGGCAACGAGCCGGACGGAGTGCTCGATCTCGGGGGCGAGGTGCCGGTCGGTGCCCGGCCCCTCGACGTGGGCGCGCAGCTCCCGCCGTACGGCGGAGGTGGCGGGCGACGGGTCGAGCGGGGCGCGCAGGTCGAGCGCGCGGGCGGCGGTCAGGATCTCGACGGCGAGCACGCGCTCCAGGCCGTCGACGGAGCGGCGCAGCTTGCGGGCGGCGGACCAGCCCATCGACACGTGGTCCTCCTGCATCGCGCTGCTCGGGATCGAGTCGACGCTGGCCGGGACCGCCAGCCGCTTCAGCTCGGACACGATCGCGGCCTGCGTGTACTGCGCGATCATGTGCCCGCTGTCGACGCCCGGATCGTCGGCCAGGAACGCGTTCAGCCCGTGGTTGCGGGCGACGTCGAGGAACCGGTCCGTACGCCGTTCGCTGATGCTCGCCACGTCGGCGACGGCGATCGCGAGGAAGTCGAGCACGTAGCCGACGGGCGCGCCGTGGAAGTTGCCGTTCGACTCGACGCGGCCGTCGGGCAGCACGACCGGGTTGTCGATCGCGGCGGCCAACTCGCGGCCGGCGACAGTCGCGGCGTGGGCGATGGTGTCGCGCGCGGCGCCGTGCACCTGCGGCGAGCAGCGCAGCGAGTACGCGTCCTGGACCCGGTTGCAGTCCGGGCCGCGGTGGCTGGCGACGATCGGGCTGTCCGCCAGTACGGCGCGCAGGTTCGCGGCGGCGGCGCCCTGGCCCGGGTGCGGGCGCAGCGCCTGCAGGTCGGCGGCGAAGACGCGGTCGGTGCCGAGCTGGCCCTCGACGCTCATCGCGGCGGCGATGTCGGCGGTCTTCAGCAGCCGGTCCAGGTCGGCCAGCGCGAGGACCAGCATGCCGAGCATGCCGTCGGTCCCGTTGATCAGCGCGAGGCCTTCCTTCTCGGCCAGGACGACAGGCTTCAGGTCGTGGGCGGCGAGCGCGTCGCCGGCGTCGAGCAGGTTGCCGTCGCGGTCGCGGACCTTGCCCTCGCCCATCACCGCGAGGGCGACGTGCGACAGCGGCGCGAGGTCGCCGGAGCAGCCGAGGCTGCCGTACTCGTGCACGACCGGCGTGAGACCGGCGTTCAGCAGTCCGGCGTACGCCTGGGCGGTCTCGACCTTGACCCCGGTCCGCCCGGTGGCGAGCGTCGAGAGCCGCAGCAGGACGAGCGCGCGGACGACCTCGGTCTCGACCTCCGGGCCGGAGCCCGCGGCGTGCGAGCGGACCAGGCTGCGCTGCAGCTGGGCGCGCAGCTCCGGCGCGATGTGCCGGGTCGCCAGGGCGCCGAAGCCGGTCGACACCCCGTAGTGCGGGACGTCGGCGTGCGCCAGCGCCTCGATCGCGGCCCGGGACTTGGCGATCTCCTCCAGCGCGTGATCGTCGATCCGCACCGGCGCGCCGTACCGGGCCACGGCGACCACGTCACCGGCGCTCAACGGGCCGGTCCCCACTACTACCTCGGCTGTCTCCACCCGCCCATTGCACCGCGCCCGCCGCCGGACCGACAGGACCGCCACCCCAGTTGCTGTCTCAGATGCGAGACAGTTGTGCGACCCCGGCGCGCAATAGGCTGCAGGCATGATCGAGGTACGCCGGGCGGTCCCGGGTGACGGGGCAGCGATCGCGGCGGTGCTCGCGGCCGCGCTGCCGCGGCTGGTGAAGACGGCCCGCGGGCTGGAGTCCGAGCTGAGGTCCAGCCAGGCACGGGTCGTGCTGCTGGGCCTCGACGACGGGCAGCCCGTTGGCTACGGCAACGTCTACCTGTCCGACCCCGGCGAGAAGTCGCCGCGGATCCGGATCGCCGTCCAGGTCATGCCGGACCGCCGCGGTCGCGGTGCCGGGCAGGCGCTGCTGACCGAGGTCGAGCGGGTCGCCGCCGAGGCCGGCGCGGTGTCGCTGCTGACCGTGGTCGAGGACGACGACCGCTCGCTGCACTTCGCGCGCGAGCGCGGGTTCGTGGTCGACCGGCAGATGAGCCACTCCGAGGTCGCGCTCGCCACGACGCCCGATCCGGTCGACCCGCCGGAGGGACTGCGGCTGGCGTCGTACGAGGAGGTCGGGCCGCGGCCGGTCTGGGAGGCCATGACGGCGGTGATCGGCGGCGACCCGAGCGGGCTGTCGTTCGTCGGCCCGTATGACGAATGGGTGGCCTCGGGCTGGCAGAACCCGGACCTGCGCCCCGACCTCAGCTTCGTGCTGCTCGACGGCGACCAGGTGGTCTCGCTGGTCAGTACGGCGGCCGACCCGGACCGTGGCGTGATCTGGTCGAACCTGACCGGCACCGTCCCGGCGTACCGGGGACGCGGGCTGGCCAAGGTGGTGAAGTCGCACGCGCTGCGGCGCGCCCACCTGGCCGGACTGACCAAGGCCTCGACCGGGAACGACGCCGCGAACGCACCGATGCTCGCGGTCAACGACTGGCTCGGCTACCGGCTCGCCGGGTCGGCCTGGACCGCGGAGAAGGCGCTGTGAACAAGAAGCTGATCCGGTCGCTGACCTTCTTCGCCGTGCTGTCGGCGGCGGTCGGCTTCCTGCTCTCCGGCGAGGCCCGGGTCTTCGACTGGCGACTGGCCGGCGGGCTGTTCGCGTTCGCCCTGGCCGGTGAGCTGGTCCGGCTGAAGATCCGGCGCGGCCGCGCCCGGAACCGTCAATCGTCCACAACCTGAGACAAGGCCGCTACCCTCACAGTTGTGAGCGGCAACGTTCCCGCCTCGACCCGGACCTTGCGGGTGCTGACGTTCCTGGCCACCCAGCCCGGACCCGTACCGATGGAGCGCATCGCCTCCGCGGTCGGCCTGCCACGCTCGTCGACGTACCACTTGCTTCGGGCAATGATCGACGAGGGCTTCGTCGTGCACCTGCCCGAGGACAAGCGCTACGGCCTCGGCGTCGCGGCGTTCGAGATCGGCAGCGCGTACCTGCGCCACGACCCGCTCGAACGGCTCGCCCGCCCGCTGCTGGCGCAACTCGTCGCCGAAGTCGGCCACACCGCGCACCTCGGCGTCCTGCACGGCCGTGAGCTGGTCTACCTGCTCAAGGAGCAACCCCCGCGGCCGCTGACGCTCGTCACCGACGTCGGCGTCCGCCTCCCCGCCACGCTGACCGCCTCCGGCCGCGCCCTGCTCGCGGCGCTGCCTCCGGCCCAGGTCCGCGCGCTGTTTCCCACGCCCGAGACCTTCGTACGGCGTACCGACCAAGGCCCGCAGACCCTCAGCCAGCTCCGCCGCCTGCTCGCCGACGAACGCCAGCAGGGCTTCGCCGTCGAGGAGTCGCACGTGACCGCGGGCGTCACCTCGGTCGCCAGCGCGGCCGTCGACCACGCCGGGCACCCGGCGGCCTCGATCAGCATCTCGTTCCGCAGCGACGCGGTCTCCCCCGGCGAACGCTCGCTGCTGGCCCGCCGGGTCCGCCAGGCCGCCGACGCGTTGACCCGCCGCCTGCGCGGCTGAAGTGGTGCTGGGCCTACCCAGCGCGGGGTTCTGAACCCAGTGTCCGGTGTGTCGGTCTTCCCGAGGATGAGAGCTCCTTCAGGAAAGGGATCTCATGCTTGCGACTGCTCTCGCGACTTCTGCTCTGCTTGTTTTTCCACTCAGCGCACCGGGCGACACCGTGGTTCGGACCGATCTCGGTCAGGTACGCGGGGTGACCGACGGCAGCACGACGACATTCCGGGGCATTCCGTACGCTGCCCCGCCGGTGGGCGCGTTGCGGTGGCGATCGCCGCAGCCGGCTCAGCGGTGGAAGGGCGTGCGGGACGCCACGGAGTACGGGAAGGCGTGTGCTCAGCTGGAGCATCCGATCGGGGTGGCCAGTACGAGCGAGGACTGCCTGGTCGTCGACGTGACGACGCCGAAGCGCTCTTCGGGCCTCCGGCCGGTCGTGGTCTGGATCCACGGCGGGAGCTTCACCAGCGGCGCGAACAGTGTGTACGGGACGAAGCGGCTCGCGGCGCAGGGCGATCTGGTGGTTGTCCAGGTGCAGTACCGGCTCGGCGCGCTGGGTTTCCTCGGCGGGAACTACGGGCTCGAGGACCAGCAGGAGGCGTTGCGGTGGGTGCGCCGGAACGCGGCGGCGTTCGGTGGGGATCCGCGGAACGTGACGATCATGGGCGAGTCGGCGGGGGCGTACAGCGTGTGTGACCACCTCGCGTCGCCGACTGCCGCGGGGTTGTTCCAGCGCGCGATCGTGCAGAGCGGGCCGTGTGCGCAGGAGTACTCGGAGACCAACTACGCGGCGCCGCGGCCGAAGGCAGTCGCGGAGAAGTACCGGCGTGACCTGACGACCGAGTTGGGATGCAGGACTGACCACTGCCTACGCCAGGTCTCGGTGGACAGGCTCTTGGAGGCGACAGCAGAGGACGAGTTCGGTCCGGTGCTCGGCGACAAGGTGCTGCCGTTACACCCGACTCAGGCCCTGCTCAGCGGGCGGGTCAACCGCGTCCCGGTGCTGCACGGGATCAACCACGACGAGGAGCACGGCCGGTACGGCGCGCAGGAGGCGGCGACCGGGGTAGCGATCACGCAGGAGGAGTGCGAGACAGCAGTGCGGAAGCAGTTCGGTGCGAGGGCACCGAAGGTGCTGGCGGCGTACGACGACCTCAAGCCCGCCGGGCTGGCGCTGTCGACGGTGATGACCGACGCGCAGTGGGCGGCACCGGCGTACCGGACGAACCAGCTGCTGTCGCTGCGGATGCCGACGTACGCGTTCGAGTTCGCCGGGGACGCGCCCTGGTACCTCGGGCTGGGGCGGCCGGATTGGCCGGTCGGGTCGCACCACATGACCGACCTGACCTACCTGCTCGACCTGGCGATCTTCGAGCCGGCTGACGCGGAGCTGTCCGCCGAGGTGATCGAGCGGTGGAGCACCTTCGCCAGGACCGGGCAGCCGAACGCGGCCGGTACGGCGTACTGGCCGCGGGCGACGCCGTTCGACCGGCAGGTGCTGTCGCTCGACCCGGCCGGCGTCACCCGGACCGACTTCGTCGCCGGGCACCGGCTCGGCTTCTGGCGCTAGAAAGAGCGAAGGCCCGGCCCGGAACCACCTGATTCCGGGCCGGGCCTCAGCAGAGGGTCACCAAGACGATTTGGTGATCCCCGGGAGCTCCCCACGGTGGGCCATCGTGCGGAAGCGAACTCGGGAGATGCCGGCCTTGCCGACGTAGCCGCGCGGGCGGCCGTCCACCGCGTCGCGGTTGCGGACCCGGATCGGGCTCGCGTCCCGCGGCAGTTTCTGCAGCTTCAGCTGCGCCTCGCCGCGCTCGCCGGAACCGGTCGCCGGGTCGGCGATCAGTGCCTTGAGCGCGGCCCGGCGCTCGGCGTACAGCGCGACCACCCGTTTGCGCTGCTCGTTCTTGGCGATCTTGCTGGTCTTCGCCACGCCGTTACCGCTCCTCGCGGAAGTCGACGTGCTGACGCAGAACCGGGTCGTACTTGCGGATCATCAGCCGATCGGGGTCGTTGCGGCGGTTCTTCCGGGTCACGTAGGTGAACCCGGTGCCGGCCGTGCTCCGCAGCTTGACGATCGGACGGATGTCGTTGTGCTTGGCCATCGACCAACCTTTCTGGGCGCTCGCGCGCCGTAGGACTCAGTACGGTGAACACCTGGGACCCGGGTGCGTATTCCGGTCCTCGGAGTGTAGGTTGTATTGGTAATCATTTTCAACAAGCGTCTCAAGGAAGAGGGTACGGATGCTGCCGGTCACCTTGGTCACCGGGGTCGACACCCCGGCCCGCGACACCGCCGCCACCGAGCTGCTGCTGCCCGGCACCGTGCTCGTCGAGTACGACGTGCGCGGGCTGGCCGGCGGCTCGGTGGTCCGGATCGCGCGGACGGCCAACGGCGTGATCGACCGCGAGGTGATCACGATGGGGCATCCCTGCGTGTCCTGCGCGATGCGCGGCACGCTGGTCGAGCTGCTCCGCGGGATCGCGGCCGTCGGCCGGTACGACGCGGCGGTGGTGAACATCCCGGCCGCGGGCGACCCCGAGGCGCTGGCCGCGGAGATCACCCGGGACGCGAGCGGGGAGCTGCAGGTCAGCGCGGTGCTGGCGGTGGTCGAGGCGAGCACGTTCGTCGCGGACGCGACCGGCGAGGAGCTGGTCCGCGATCGCGGGATCCCGACGGCGGCCGAGGACAACCGCGCGCTGGCCGAGGCGATCGTGCACCAGGTCGAGTACGCGGACGCCGTACTGATCGCCGGCTCCAGCACTGATGCCCGAGCACTGGCCGAGGCCCTCAATCCTCAGGCCCTGCACATCGAGAACGTCCGCGAGCTGTCCGGCGGACCACTGCACGATCCGGCCACCGCGCGGGCCCGCGTCGAGCCCGGCACGATCAGCGCGCCGCTGCGGGAAGAAAACGGCCCGGTCCGGACGTTCCTGTTCTCGTCGGACCAGCCGTTCCACCCCGAGCGGTTGTACGACGCGTTGGAGGACCTCGTCGACAAGACCGCCCGCGGCAAGGGCACGGTCTGGCTGGCGACCCGGCCGCGGGAGCGGCTCGGGTGGGACAGCTTCGGCACCAACATCTCGATCGGCGTCCTGGGCCGTTGGCTCGCCGACCTCCCGGCCGACCGCTGGCCGGAGGTGAGCAGCAGCCACCGGGCCCGGTCGGCGTTCGAGTGGCACCCGGAGCACGGCGACCGCGCGAGCTACCTGTCCTTCACCGGAGTGGATCTCGACATCTGGGAATTAGAGCGCCGCCTGAATGGTTGTGTCCTACGTGCGGATGAAGAGGTCAGCAGCCTGACCGACCCGTTCGCCCCTTATCTGGAAGGAAGTACCGCTGCATGAAGCAGAACATTCACCCGGAGTACCGGCGGGTCGTCTTCCGCGACAAGTCGGGCAACTTCAGCTTCCTGACCGGTTCCACCCGGGAGAGCTCGGAGACCGTCGTCTGGGACGACGGCAACACGTACCCGGTGGTGGACGTGGAGATCTCGTCGGCGAGCCACCCGTTCTACACGGGCCAGCAGCGCGTGATGGACACCCAGGGCCGCGTCGAGAAGTTCAAGAAGCGCTACGGCCAGAAGTAACCACAGACCAGGCACGGTCGCCCCTCCACCCGGCGGCTGCTGCCACCCGGCCCGCTGATCCCTCCCCCCACGGATCGGCGGGCCTTCTTCTTGCCCGAACCATCGTCTCGGATCCGAGACGATGGTTCGGGCGTGGTGCTTCAGCCGGTGGGTGGGCAGGTCCCACACTGTGGCTGTGGAGCCGATCGAGCTGTCCGGGGCCGGGCTGACGCCGTTGACCGCCGTCGGTCTCGGCCAGCGCCGTACGCCGGTCCGCCTGGGCGAGATCGCCCGCAAGCGGATGGCCGACTCGGCCGCGGCCGTCACCGAGATCGCCCGGCACCAGCCCGTTTACGGGCGCACCACCGGCGTCGGCGCGAACCGCGACGTGCTCACCAGCGACCCCGAGCACGGCACCCGCCTGCTGCTGTCACACTCCACGACCGGCACCACGCCGTACCCGCGAGACGTGGTCCGGCTCGGCCTGCTCATCCGCGTCAACCAGCTGGCCGCCGGCGGCTCCGGGCTCAACCCGGAGGTCGCCGACGCGATCGTGCGGCTGCTCAACGACGACGAGCTCCCCGACCTGCACCGCGGCGGCGCGATCGGCACCGGCGACCTCGGCCCGCTGGCCGAGCTCGGCCTGGCGCTCGGCGACGTCATCGACGGCACCAGCGCGCTCCCGCTGCTGTCCAGCAACGCGATCACGCTGGCCGAGTGCTGCCTCGCGTACGTCGAGGCGGCCACGCTGATCAACGTCGTCCCGCTGGTCGGCGCCCTGTCGCACGTCGCGATGCGCGGCAACGGCGAGGTGTACGACGTCCGCGTGCACGAGGCCCGCCCGCAGCCCGGCCAGGTCCGGGTCGCCACCCGGATGCGCACCCTGCTGGCCGGCCTCCCGCTCGCGGCGGCCCGGATCCAGGACCCGTTCGGCCTCCGCGCGTTCGCCCAGGTGCTCGGCCCGGCGGTCGACCATGTCGATGCCTTGGGCAACGCTCTGAAGATCGACATCAACGCCTCGGCCGAGAACCCGCTGGTGGCCGGCGGCACCGTGCTGCACAACGGCAACTGGCACGCGATGCCGATCGCCCTGGCCCTGGACTCGCTGCGGCTCAGCCTGCACAGCGTCGCGACGCTCTCGACGTCGCGCGTCGCGAACCTGGTCGACCCCGACTTCACCGGCCTGTCCCGCTTCCTGGCCAGCGGCGCCGAGGCCAGCTCGGGCGTGATGATGATCGAGTACGTCGCGCACGACGCGCTCGCCGCGGTGCGGTCGACCGCGCAGCCCGCCACCCTGGGGACCGCGACGCTGTCCCGGGGCGCGGAGCACCATGCCAGCTTCGCTCCCCAGGCCGCGGTCCTCACCACCCAGCTCCTCGACGCCCTGCGGGAGGTGCTCGCCTGCGAGCTCGTCACCGCGGTCCGGGCTGTGCGCTTGGCCGGTTTCACCCCGGCAGACCTGTCGCCGTCAGCGGTGGGTCCCTGGCTGGCCGACGCGTTCGCGGCGCTCCCACCCGCCCTGGGGGACCGTTCGTTGCGCGACGACTTGGAGATCGCGCGCGGCCTGATGACGCAGTGGGGCGACCGGCAGGTCGAGCACCCGGCCGAGTCGGGCTAGCCGGCCCGCCGACTCCGGCTAGCTCGTCAGCAGGTTCAGGTCGGCCGCGTAGGCCATCGCCTTGAAACCCCTGGCGTTCGGGTGCAGGTGGTCGCCGCCGTCGTAGCCCGGCGCGAGCCGCAACGGCTGGTACGGATCGCGGACCGCGTGCTCGAACTCGAGGTACCCGTCGTACTCGCCGGAGGTCCGGATCCACTGGTTCAGCGCCTGCCGCGCGACCTCGCCGCCGACGGTGTAGTGGTCCGCCGCCCAGTACGGCGTGAGCGTCGCGCCGTACACCCGCAGACCGGCCGCGTGCGCCCGGGCGATCAGCTGCCGGTGCGCGTTGATCAGCTGCGTGCCGGAGATCGAGCCCTTGCCGGCGCGGATGTCGTTGATGCCTTCGAGGATCACCACCGCGCGCACCCCGCTGCGCCGGACCACGTCCCGCTCGAACCGCGCGATCGCGGCCTCGCCGGAGACGCCGCCGTTGACCAGCAGCCGGTTTCCGCCGATCCCCGCGTTCACGACGGCGTACCGGCGTTTGGTCAGCCGGTCCGCGAGCTGGTCCGGGTACCGCAGGTTGCCGTCGACCGGCGACGAGGCGCCGTCGGTGATCGAGTCGCCGAACAGCACGATCGCGCCCTCGGACGACGTCTTCACGTCCACCCCGGACAGCACGAACCGCGCCATCCCCGGGATCTTCCTGTACGGCGCACCGCCCGCCCGCGTCTGGTTCCCGGCGGCGCTGAACGCCGACGCGTAGCCGGCCGGGTGCTGCGTGAGCGGGCCGGTCGGGCCCGGGAAGTAGGTGCTGATCACGACGTCGCTGTCGTTGCCGATCGGCAGGTCGATCGGGTCCGACACCGACTCGGCGCCGACCGGGATCGTGACCGCCGCGCGGCCGCCGTACGTGACCGGGACGCTCTTGAGCAGCTCGAGGTTCGGGGTCCCGGCGCCGCCCTTGCGGGGTGCGACCGAGCTGGCGCCGACGACCAGCGGCTGCTTGCCGAAGCGGTTCGACAGCCGGATCCGGATCGAGCCGCCGCCGAGCGAGAGGTGCGCGACCTGGCGGATCGTGGTGTTCCGGACGCCGGTCGCGGACGGCCCGGTCGGCCCGGCCTGCGTGACCGCGGCGCCCCAGCTCGCGACCCAGCCGTCCGGCGGAGCGGTGACCCGCGCGGGCGCCTCCGGCGCCGGTGCGCCGGGCAGCGACGAGGCCACCATGGCGACGGCCGCGATCAGCGACTGCATCCAGCTCTCGGCGAGCATCATCGGGGCGGCCTCACCGGCCGTATTCTTCCACAGCCGGGGCGTGAGTTCATTCAGTCGATTGACAAGCGCCCGTTCTGCCGAAGGCTGTCCAGCGCCGCCACAGTGACGACCCCGCGGTACTCCAGCGTCGCCATCGGACCCGGCGGTTCCCAGGTCAGCGCCCAGCCGCCGTCGGCGTCCTGGTCGGCGACCAGCCGGTCGAGATGCCCGTCGATCTGCTCCTGGGTGAAGAGCTGCCGCCACACGCTGTCCGGCGTCGGCGCGAAGTGCAGCGGCGTCACGCCGTACGTCGGATCGTCGGCGTTCGCCCGGTACGTCGACAGCTTCGGCAGCCAGTCCCGGATCGCGTCCAGGTCGAGGTCCGGCTGCTGCTCCAGGAAGCGCAGCGTCTCCAGCATCCCGTGCCCGTCCTCCGGGAGTCCCTTGGCCAGCTCGGCCTGGCACCAGGCGGTCGCCTGGTCACGCCACGGGTGCTCGAAATCGAGTTGGTGCAGCCGCCCGACCAGCCCTGCTGTCGGGTTGAGCCCGGGGATGTACGTCCAGTCGGCCATGTGGTCGGCCCGCGGGTAGCCCTCGATCGCCGGGTTGCACAGCGAAACCGCACCCTCCGGCGTCGCGACTGACTGCAGCCAGTCGCAGGCGCCGCCGATCAGCTCCTCGTCCCGGACGCCGGCCGCGATCATCACGTCGAACGCGGTCTCCACGTCGAGCGCCGTACTGTCCGGGCAGCGCTTGTCCGGCTCCAGCCCGTGCCCGAACCCGCCGTCGGCGTTCCGGTACCCGCGCAGCGCGTCGAGGACCCCGGCCCGGTCACCGCCCTCGAACAACGCGCTGAACAGCCGCCGCTCCAGCAGCCGTGCATCGCGCCTGACGAACTCCCGACCACCCGCGAAGATCTCCATACCGACAGCCTGCCAACATTCCGCTGGGCTGTCTTACAGAAATCGGTCAGGGTTCGAAGCGGTAGCCCATGCCGGGCTCGGTGCGCAGGTGCTTCGGGCGGGCCGGGTCGGCCTCGAGCTTGCGCCGCAGCTGGCCCATGTAGAAGCGCAGGTTGCCGCCGGCGTTCTCGTAGCCCGGCCCCCAGACCTCGGTCAGCAACTGGCGCTGCGACATCAGTTTGCCCGGGTGGCGAACCAGTACTTCGAGCAGGTGCCACTCCGTCGGCGTCAGCCGGACCTCCTCGCCGCCCGCTTTGGTGACCCGCTTCGCCGACAGATCGACCTCGGCGTCGCCGACGGTGACGACCGGCTGCTCGACGCCAGCGTTGCTCCTGCGCAGTACGGCGCGCATCCGCGCGAGCAGCTCGTCGATCCCGAACGGCTTCGTCACGTAGTCATCGGCGCCGGCGTCCAACGCCTCGACCTTGTCGGTGCTGTCCGTCCGACCGGACAGCACCAGGATCGGGGCCTCGGTCCACCCACGCAGCCCGCGGATCACCTCGACGCCGTCGAAGTCCGGCAGCCCGAGGTCGAGAATCACCAGGTCGGGCGGGTGTTGCGCCGCGACCTTCAGCGCCGCCGTACCGGTCCCGGCCACGTGCACCTCGTACCGGCGGGCCTTCAGGTTGATCTGCAACGCCCGCACGATCTGCGGCTCGTCGTCGACCACCAGGACTCTGGTCACAGGGCTCCCCGTTCCAACCTGCCGGGCACCGGCACGTCCCTCATTGTTGCCGAAGGCATCGATACCACCATGGTGAGTCCGCCGCCCGGCGTGTCCTCGGGCCGCAGCGTCCCGCCCATCGCCTCGGCCAGCCCGCGGGCCAGCGCGAGCCCGAGACCGACCCCGGTCGTGTTGTCGGTGTCACCGAGCCGCTGGAACGGCGCGAACATCCGGTCCCGGTCCTCGACCGGCAGCCCCGGGCCACGGTCGACGACCCGGATCTCCACCAGGTCGCCCAACGAGCTCCCGGTCAGCAACGGCCCCTGCCCCGGCGGCGAGTACCGGATCGCGTTGGCCAGCAGGTTCGCGACCACGCGCTCCAGCAGCGCCGGGTCCGCCTCGACCAGCGGCAGGCTCGACGGCAGGTCGACGGTGACCTTCGAGTCCTCCTCCAGTACGCCGGGGAGGATCTCGTCCAGCGCCATCGGCCGCGGGAACACCGGCAGCACGCCGGCCTGCAACCGGCTCAGGTCGAGCAGGTTGTCGACAAGTCGGCTCAACCGGTCGAGCGACTCGTCGGCGGTCTCCAGCAGCTCGTCCCGCTCGGCGGGAGTCCACTCGACGTCGGAGCTGCGCAGGCTCGTCACCGACGCCTTCGCCGACGCCAGCGGCGAGCGCAGGTCGTGCCCGACCGCGCGCAGCAGCGCCGTACGGAGCTTGTCGGCCTCGGCCAGCGGCTTCGCCTCGGCGGCGGCCTCGGTCAGCCGGGCCCGGTCGACGAGCGCGGCCGCGTGCGCCGCGAAGGCACCGACCAGGCGCCGCTCGTCCGCGGCCAGCGACCGGCCCTGCAGCACGAGCACCAGGTCGTCGCGGCCGGGGATCTCCGCGTCACCGTCCTCGGGACGGCGGCAGGTCGGCGTACCGGCGGAGGCGATCGGCCGCCAGGTCTCGGTCAGCTCGTCGGTGTCGATCCGTTCCATCAGGCAGGCCGACGTCATCCCGAACGCCTCCCGGACCCGCTCGAGCAGCGCCGGCAACGCGGTCTCACCGCGCAGCACCGACCCGGCGAGCGTCGCCAGCGTCTCGGACTCCGCGGCCGCGCGCGCCGCCTGCCTCGTACGCCGGGCCGCCCGGTCGACGACCGACGACACCATCGCCGCGACCAGGATGAAGATGCCGAGCGCGAGCGCGTTGTTCGGCTCGGTGATCGTGAACGACCGGGTCGGCGGCGTGAAGAACCAGTTCAGCACCAGCGTGCCCGCGATCGCCGCCAGCATCGCGGGCCACAAACCCCCGACCAGCGCGACCACGACGACCGCGAACAGGAAGGCGAGCACGTTGCTGGTCAGGTTGAGCGTGTCGCCACCCGGCCCGAGCAGGACGGCCAGGATCGGCGGTAGCAGGATCGCCAGCGCGAACCCGTACACGAGCCGTCGCCGCGACAAGCTGCCCTGCAGCCGCGGCAACCGCCCGCGGCCCATCTGCGAGTGCGTGACGATGTGGACGTCGATGTCGCCGGACTCGCGGATCGAGGTCGCGCCGATCCCCGGGCCGGTCAGCAGCGTCGACAGGAACGACCGGCGACTGCCGCCGAGCACGAGCTGCGTCGCGTTCTCCGCCCGGGCGAACGCGAGCAGCGCGTCCGGGACGTCCTCGCCGACCACCTGGTGGTAGCTGCCGCCCAGGCTCTCGACGAGCTGCCGCTGCTGGGCGAGCCGTGCCGGGTCTGCTCCGGTGAGCCCGTCCGACCGGGTGACGTGGACGGCGAGCAGGTCGCCGCCCGCCGACCGCGCGGCGATCCGGGCCGCGCGGCGGATCAGCGTCTCGCCCTCGGGACCGCCGGTGAGGGCGACGACGACCCGCTCGCGGGCCTCCCAGGTCGAGTCGATGTCGTGCTGCTCGCGGTACTGCTGAAGACCGGCGTCGACCCGGTCGGCCAGCCAGAGCAGCGCCAGCTCGCGCAGCGCGGACAGGTTGCCGATCCGGAAGTAGTTGCCGAGGGCGGCGTCGACCTTGTCGGCGGCGTACACGTTGCCGTGGGCCATCCGCCGCCGCAGCGCCTCCGGCGCCATGTCGACCAGCTCGATCTGGTTCGCCGCCCGGACCACGCGGTCCGGGACGGTCTCGCGCTGCGGGACGCCGGTGATCTTCTCGACCACGTCGTTGATCGACTCCAGGTGCTGGATGTTCACCGTGGAGATCACGTCGATCCCGGCCGACAGCAGCTCGTCGACGTCCTGCCAGCGCTTGGCGTTCCGGCTGCCCGGGACGTTGGTGTGGGCCAGCTCGTCGACCAGCGCGACGCCCGGCCGCCGGGCCAGCAGCGCGTCCAGGTCGAGCTCGGTGAAACTGGCGCCGCGGTGGTCGACGATCCGCCGCGGCACCACCTCCAGGCCGTCGAGCATGGCGGCGGTCTGCTCCCGCCCGTGGGTCTCGACGAAACCGACCACCACGTCGGTTCCGCGCTCCCGCCGCCGTTGCGCCTCGCCCAGCATCTTGTACGTCTTGCCGACACCGGGCGCGGCCCCGAGGTAGATCCTCAGCCGCCCGCGACCTGCCATACCTCCCATAGTGTCAGTTCAGCTCCGCGTTCAGCGTCACCACGTTGACCGTGGGCTCGCCGAGGAAGCCGAGCGTCCGGCCGTTGGTGTTGTCCTTGACCAGCTGCTCGACCTTCGCCACGTCCAGCCAGCGCTCCCGCGCGACCCGCTGCACCTGCAGCTCGGCGTACGCCGGGCTGATGTGCGGGTCCAGACCGCTGCCGCTCGCGGTGACCGCGTCCGGCGGCACCTGGGCCGGGTCGACGCCCTCGAACTTCGCCACGTCCGCGCGGCGCTGCTCGATCAGCTTCAGCAGGTCGGGGTTGTTCGGCCCGTACTGCGACGCCGAGCTGCCGGCGCCGTCGTACTCGACCGCGGACGGGCGGGGCTGGAACCACTTCGGGTCCGGTGCCGTCACGGCGTTGCCGTCGGCATCCTTCTGGCCGGTGTCGAGGGTGAAGGGCTGGCCGATCAGGTCCGAGCCGGCCTCCTTGCCGTCGACCGTGATCACCGAGCCGTTCGCGTTGCCGTGGAACAGCACCTGCGCCGCTCCGGTCATCGCCAGCGGGTAGAGCACGCCGAGCAGGACGGTGAGGACGAGCATCGCGCGGACCGCGACCCCGAACTGGCCGAACGGGCTTCTTCTGGTTGCCATCTCTGCTTTCCCCTTAGCCGATGCCCGGGATGACCGAGATCAGCAGATCGATGAGTTTGATGCCGATGAACGGGGTGATCAGGCCGCCGACGCCGTAGATCAGCAGGTTGCGGCGCAGCATCGCCGAGGCCGACGACGGCTTGTACCGGACGCCGCGCAGCGCCAGCGGCACCAGCACGACGATCACCAGCGCGTTGAAGATGACCGCGGACAGGATCGCCGACTCGGCCGAGTCCAGCCGCATCACGTTCAGCTTCTCCAGCCCCGGGTACGCCGCCGCGAACAGCGCCGGCAGGATCGCGAAGTACTTGGCCACGTCGTTGGCGATCGAGAACGTGGTCAGCGAGCCCCGGGTGATCAGCAGCTGCTTGCCGATCTCGACGATCTCGATCAGCTTGGTCGGGTTGGAGTCCAGGTCGACCATGTTGCCGGCCTCCTTGGCCGCCGACGTCCCGGAGTTCATCGCGACGCCGACGTCGGCCTGGGCCAGCGCCGGGGCGTCGTTGGTGCCGTCTCCGGTCATCGCGACCAGCCGGCCGCCCTCCTGCTCCTTCTTGATCAGCGCCATCTTGTCCTCGGGCGTCGCCTCGGCCAGGAAGTCGTCGACCCCGGCCTCCTGCGCGATCGCCTTCGCGGTCAGCGGGTTGTCACCGGTGATCATCACCGTCCGGATGCCCATCGCGCGCATCTGGTCGAAACGCTCCCGCATCCCCGCCTTCACCACGTCCTTGAGGTGGATGACACCGAGCGGCCGGGCCACCTCTTCCTTGCTGACAGCAACGACCAGCGGCGTACCGCCGGAGGCCGAGATGCCGTCGACCAGGTCACCCAGCTCGGCGACCACGGTGCCGCCCTGGTCGTGGATCCAGGCCGTCACGGCCCCGGCCGCGCCCTTGCGGATCTGCCGGCCGTCGACGTCGACCCCGCTCATCCGGGTCTGCGCGGTGAACTCGACGAAGGTTGCGTGCGGCAACTCACCGGTGTGCCGCTCGCGCAGTCCGTACCGGGCCTTGGCCAGTACGACGATCGACCGGCCCTCCGGCGTCTCGTCAGCCAGGCTGGACAGCTGCGCCGCGTCGGCCAGCTCCGCCTCGGACACCCCGGCGAGCGGGATGAACTCGGCTGCCTGCCGGTTGCCCAGGGTGATGGTTCCGGTCTTGTCGAGCAGCAGCGTGTTCACGTCACCGGCGGCCTCGACCGCCCGGCCGGACATCGCCAGCACGTTGCGCTGGACCAGCCGGTCCATGCCAGCGATACCGATCGCCGACAGCAGCGCGCCGATCGTGGTCGGGATCAGGCAGACCAGCAGCGCGACCAGGACGACCAGGCTCAGGTCCACCCCGGCGTACCGGGCGAACGGCTGCAGCGTCAGCGTGGCCATCAGGAACACGATGGTCAGGCTGGCCAGCAGGATGTTCAGCGCGATCTCGTTCGGCGTCTTCTGCCGCGACGCGCCCTCGACCAGCGCGATCATCCGGTCGATGAAGCTCTCACCGGGCTTGGTGGTGATCTTGACGACGATCCGGTCCGACAGCACCCGCGTCCCGCCGGTCACCGCGCTGCGGTCACCGCCGGACTCCCGGATGACGGGCGCGGACTCACCGGTGATCGCCGACTCGTCGACACTGGCCACGCCCTCGACGACGTCACCGTCGCCGGGGATGATCTGGCCGGCCTCGACGACCACGCGGTCGCCGAGCCGGAGCTCGGTCGCCGGGACCTCCTCCTCGCCGCCCTCGGTGAGCCGGCGGGCGGTGGTCTCGGTCTTGGCCCGCCGCAGCGTCGCCGCCTGGGCCTTGCCGCGGCCCTCGGCGACCGCCTCGGCCAGGTTGGCGAAGACCACCGTCAGCCAGAGCCAGACCACGATCCACCAGACGAACGCGCTGGAGTCGGTGAAGGCGAGCACCGTCGACGCGACCGCGCCGACCTCGACGACGAACATCACCGGGTTCTTCACCATCACCCGCGGGTCGAGCTTGCGCAGCGCGTCCGGCAGCGAGGTGAGCAGCATCTTCGGGTCGAACAGACCCGACGGCGTCTTCTTCTCGACCACCTGCTCCTGCTGCGGAGCCGGGGTCAGGGTTTGCGTGGTCACAGTCCCTCCGCGAGGGGTCCGAGGGTGAGTGCGGGGAAGTACGTCAGGCCGGTGACGATCAGGACGACGCCGACGAGCATCGTGACGAACAGGGCCTTGTGGGTGGGCAGCGTCCCGGTGGTCACCGGGACCGGCTGCTGCCGGGCGAACGAGCCGGCCAGCGCGAGCACCAGCACGATCGGGACGAACCGGCCGAGCAGCATCACGATGCCGAGCGCGGTGTTGTAGAAGGTCGTGTTCGCGCTCAGGCCGCCGAACGCGCTGCCGTTGTTGTTGGCCGCCGAGGTGAACGCGTAGAGCACCTCGGAGAAACCGTGCGGGCTGTCGGTGTTGAAGATCGACGCCCGTGCGCTCGCCAGGCCCATCGCGACCGCCGACCCGACCAGGACCAGGCTCGGGGTGGCCAGGATGTACAGCGAGACCAGCTTCATCTCGCGCGCGGTGATCTTCTTGCGCAGGTACTCCGGCGTCCGGCCGACCATCAGCCCGGCCACGAAGACGGCCAGGATCGCGAGCACGAGCATGCCGTACAGGCCGGAGCCCGTCCCGCCGGGAGTCACCTCGCCGAGCATCATGTGGAACATCGCGGTCCCGCCACCGAGCGGTGTGTAGGAGTCGTGCGCGGCGTTCACCGCGCCGGTCGACGTACCGGTGGTGGTCGACGTGAACAGCGTCGACGCCCACTCGCCGAAGCGGGTCTCCTTGCCCTCCATCGCGGCGCCCGCGGCCTGTGTCGCCGCACCGGAGCCGTTGACCTCGAACGCGGTCGCGGCGGCCGTGAAGGCGACCCAGAGTGTGGTCATCACGCCGAGGATCGCGTAGCCCTGCCGCCTGTCCTTGACCAGCAGGCCGAAGGTGCGGGTCAGCGCGACCGGGATCACCAGCATCAGGAAGATCTCGACCAGGTTCGAGATCCCGTTCGGGTTCTCGAAGGGGTGCGCGGAGTTGGCGTTGAAGAAGCCACCGCCGTTCGTGCCGAGCTCCTTGATCACCTCCTGGCTCGCGACCGGACCGCCGGGGATCGACTGGGTCTGGCCGGCGATCGTGGTGATCTCGTGCGGCCCGGACAGGTTCTGGATCACACCGGTGGCGACCAGGATCAGGCCGCCGAGGATCGCCATCGGCAGCAGCACCCGGACGACGGTCCGGGTCAGGTCGACCCAGAAGTTGCCGAGACGCTCGGTCTTCGACCGCGCGAAGCCGCGGATCAGGGCCACCGCGACGGCGATACCGACGGCCGCGGAGACGAAGTTCTGCACCGCGAGGCCGGCGAACTGGACCAGGTGGCCCATCGTCACCTCGGGCGAGTACGACTGCCAGTTGGTGTTCGCCACGAACGACGCGGCGGTGTTGAAGGCCAGGCTCGGCTCGACGCCCGGCAGGCCGAGCGAGAGCGGCAGGTGGCTCTGGAGCCGCTGCAGCAGGTACAGCAGGATCAGCCCGGCGACCGAGAAGGCCAGCACCGACCGGGCGTAGACCGCCCAGGTCTGGTCGGCCTTCGCGTCGACGCCGAGCAGCTTGTACGTCGTACGCTCGAACCTGCTGTCCTTGGTGGTCGTGTAGACCTTGGCCAGGTACCCGCCGAGCGGCCGGTAGGCGGCTGCCAGGAGCAGGACCAGCAGGCCGACCTGGAGCAGGCCGGCGGCGGTGTCGGACATCAGAACCTCTCGGGGAAGATCAGGGCGGCGACGAGGTAGACGACCAGTGCCGCGCCGATCACCAGACCGGCGACGTGCTCGGCGCTCACAGCTTCTCCACCCCACGCAGCGCGAACCAGACGGTCGCGAAAACGGCCACGCACACGGCGACGTACAGCAGGTCCTTCATCGGGCCCACCCGCTTGTTGTCCTCATGTCTTCACTGAACGCCGCTGACTGCGCCGTCAGGAGAGTTCTCGCAGCTCTCTCACGGGCGCCTCGCCAGCTCTCACGGCGCTCTCACGGACACCGGACTTCGTGGTTGCGCGCCGAGCCCACATACTTACGCCTGGCAATGAGAAGTCTTCGCAGAGTTAGGGAAGAACGCAGTGACTGAAGTGGACGACCAGCAGTTCCCCGCCCAGGGTTCCGAGCAGTTCTTCTCCGACGAGTCCCGCAAGGCGCTGGCCGAGGCCAGCCGGCTGCTCGCCGAACGCCTGCAGGCCCACACCGAGGCCCTGCTGGCGATGACCGGCGACGAGGAGCAGGCGGTGCTCGACGAGCACAACGCCCAGCTCGAGGAGCTCGTCGAGGGCTGGAACGACGCCGTGTTCGAGCACACCGGTACGACGCCGCTGCTGCTCGACGACGAGATCGTCGAGGCCGACGACGAGGAGCCCGAGGAGCAGGACCACCTGATCAGCGTGGTCTCCCGGTTCGACCTGAAGGTGGTCGACCTGGAGGCCCTGCTCGACGCCGGCCGCGCCGCCCAGGAGCGGCACCCGGTCGAGCTCGACGAGTCCGGCGACCGCGACCCCGTCGACACCGCCGAACAGGCCATCTACGAGATCAGCCGCGAAACCGGCGAGGCCTGGTTCGAGCTCCCGGGCGTCGACCTGGTCGCGGGGGCGCGGGCGTACGTCGTACCGGAGTACCCGTTCGAGCCCCTCGAGGCGGACGCGGACGACGTCATCACGGAGATCAGCGCCCCGAACGGCGTGGTCACCCACGCGGAGACCTGGGCGTAACAGGAAGCGGGGGTGGGGCCGCTCGCGGCTCCACCAACCCGCCGTACGAGAACCTAACCGACAGCGATCGCGTCGATCTCCAGCAACCACTCCTCCGCGTAGATGTCGCAGATGAACACCGTCAGCGCCGGCGCATGATCCCCCAGCACCTCTTCACGGATCTTCGAATTGGCCGCCCGATACTGCCGATCAGACAGATGAGTGGTCACCTTCACCAGGTTCTGCACGCTCATCCCCGCCTGCTCCAGCACCGCGAGCACGTTGCGCCACACCATCCGGCACTGGTCCTCGAAGTCCTCCGGGATCCGCCCCTGCTCGTCCCCCCAGGGCACCTGCCCGCTGACGAACACCATCCGCTGCCCGCCGCTCACCTCGACCCCGTGCGTGTAGTTCCCGGTGGCCGCCGGCAGGATCGGGGGATTGAGCGGAGTGATCGCAAGCTCGGTCATGGCAAATACTTACCCTGCCGACCCCTGAACCGGCCAGCGCAACCGCACGTGTGGGAGGTGATCCACTCCCTACCCGAAGGACTGTGACATGTCGCTGCGTCGACCCCGCCGATTCACCCGGACGGGCACCATCGCACTCGCCACCGCCGTCACCGCGGGCCTGGCCGTGATCGCCCCCACCACCGCCAGCGCGCACCACCCGTCGCTGGACCGCCTCGCCGTACAGCAGGTGAACCTGGTCTCCGACCTCCCCGGCAAGGCCGCCCTGCACGACCCCGACCTGGTCAACCCCTGGGGCCTCGCCCTTGGCGCAACTTCGCCACTGTGGGTCTCCAACGCCGGTACGTCGTCCTCGACGCTCTACTCCTCGGCCCCCGCCGCCACCACGGCGACGAAGGTCCCGACCGTCCGGGTGGACGTCCCTGCTCCCTCCGGCCAGGTCGCGAACGCCGGCACCAACTTCGTCCTCACCGACGGCACCGCGAGCGCCCCGGCCCGCTTCATCTTCGCCACCCTGACCGGCTCGATCGCCGCCTGGGGCCCACCGGTCACCCCGCTGATCGGCGCCGCCCAGATCAAGGCCACCACGCCCGGCGCGGCGTACTCGGGCCTGGCGATCTCCCCGACCAACGACCGCCTGTACGCCGCGAACTTCGCCCAGAACCGCGTCGACGTCTTCGGCTCCACGTTCGCCCGCGTGAAGACCCCCTGGTGGTCCTTCAAGGACCTCGGCATCCCCCGCGGCTTCGCCCCCTTCAACGTCCAGACCCTCGGCTCCCGCGTCTTCGTCACCTACGCCAAGGTCGACCCGAAGACCGGCCGCAGCATCAACCACCACGGCGACGGCTACGTCACCGAGTTCACCCCCGACGGCCGCTACGTCGCCCGCATCGCCTCCCGAGGCAACCTCAACGCCCCCTGGGGCGTGGCGTTCGCTCCGGCGTCGTGGGGTTCGCTGGCCGGCTCCCTCCTGATCGGCAACTTCGGCGACGGCCGAGTCAACGTCCTCACCCCGAAGTCCCACCACCGCTTCACCTACACCGGCCAACTCAAGGACACCCGCGGCAAGACGCTGGTCATCCCCGGCCTGTGGGCCCTCACCCAGGGCACCGCCACCACGGGCGGCACGGACGCCCTGTGGTTCTCCGCAGGCATCGCCAACGAGACCCACGGCCTCCTCGGCGTACTGCGTCACCCGTAAGCGAAGGCGAAGCAAAGAAAGACAACCAGAAGAAAATAGAGAGATTCCAGATGGTTCTGCCGGCTCTCACCACAGGCCGTCTGTGGTGAGAGCTGCAGCACCGCGTCACCGGAGGCTCTCCTAGCTCCGGGGATCAGGAGGATCCGCGACGTCACCGACCAGCCTCGGAGGCACGATTGGCCCGCCAACGTAGTTGGGGTTCTGCACCCAATCGAGCGACAGAACCGAGTTGAACGCCATCTTGTGGGGAGGCAGCAGCGATTGCGCCACCTCCATCGAAGCGATCAGCCCACCTCCGAGGTGCGTTCCTGTTCGAGGCCGGGCGAAGTACTCGGCGAGAGCTGCAGTCAGATGGGTACGGGATTCCCGCCCGATCATCACGCCGCCAATACAAAGGACTCCGGATTGCTCTGGCGGCAACTGTCCACCACTACCGGTACCAGCAGCGTCGAACTTCGCCAGGACAAGGGACCTTGCCTGATCTGCATCAATCTCGCGATAAGGCGGCAGTAGCTCTTCGGGAGTCTTGACCTCGATGTGCATCCCGAACCGACCGTTGGTCACGATGCGGAGGTCCGCGGTACGTCTTCCTTCTCGCGTCGCGTACAGCTCAACGTCGTTCCCGAATCGAGCAAGCTGCTGCCCCAAAGCAAAGAGAACGACGTTGTGCCAGAACTGATTGCCGTCCTTCAACTTGGAGATTTCCGCTACTCCCAGCGGATCAGCTTCCCACCGTGAGATGAGATCGAGCACGCCGGCCAGCATGATCGCCTGGCGAGGGTTCCGCGGCTCGCCGTTGGCTACACCGTGCATGACGTCGCGAATATCGTCCAGGATGTACATCAGCGGATGCGGGCGGTTCTTGGATCCCGCTGACCGCTGCAAGCGAACATGCTTGGCGTACAACTGCCGATGCCGGTTACCGAGCAGCCCTACTCCTCGCTCCAGCAAGCCAGCGAGATAATTGACACTGATCTGCCGCCCAGATACATCGTCGCCCTGGCTCAATCGCACGAGTTCCTTGTGACGCGCCTCTGCGGAGGCATACGTCATGATCGCAATCGGCTTCGTGAGTTGCAGCGGCTCAGCTGCCGACATCTCCGCGCCCGCCAGTGCCACGACATGCGGGATTCCGATAGCTGTCCCAGGCCTCCACGGCCGGGCTGTGGAGATACCACTGCAGTGGTAGCACTGAACCGCGAGGTCGAAGACCACGGTCTCCACGGGCCCGATCGCAAGGACTCCAACCCCGCAGTGCCCGCAGGTCACGCGACTACCGCCACTCTCTTCGCCAGGCCCTTCAACCCGGTAGATCAGTTGCCCGGGCTTGGCAGATGAGACCGCTCGCAACGGTTCCACCGCACTGCCTGTCATCCGTTGATCCATGTCCTGAGTGCCACGGCATCAGATTCACTGTCGGTCATGGTCCTCACCACAGCGGACCTGAGGGAAGAAGCCGCCGTAACCACGCGCCTACCCAACTATATTTTTCTTTCTTTGTTTCTGTGTTCTGTTGTCTTTGTGGTTTCTCTGTTCCTGTTCCTGTTCCTGTTCTCAGTCGATCGGGCGGAGTTCGTCGGCGTACGAGACCGAGGTGCGCTTGAGGACGCCGTCCTTGGCTGAGTACTGGCCCATGCGCCACAGCGGGGGGCTGTAGGCGTGGATGGTTACTGAGCCCTTGTCGAGGCCGACCACTCGGTGGATGTGGTCGGGGCCGAAGCTGAAGACGTCGCCGGCGGTGATTTCGGTTTCCAGGGGGGCGGTGCCGAGGGCGAGGTTGTGTTCTACGAGGCGGCCTTGAGCTACGGCTACGGCGCCGGAGGAGACGTCGTGGTCGTGCCAGCCGGTGTCGTTGACGGGGGTCCAGCAGATCAGCCAGACGTCTACGTTGGCGTCTCGGTGGAGGGAGGCGAAGACTCGTTCCTCGTCGGAGTACGCGACCTTGTCTTCCCAGAGGTGGGGTTGGGCTGCGAGGCCGCCGGCGAGTTCGGCGAGCTCTTCGGGGTCCAGGTCTCGGCCGGGGAGGCTGTCGAGTGACAGACAGCCGTTGAGCTCCACGAGCCGGGTGGCTTGGCGCGCGGGAACGACGGGTGCGTCGGAAACGGGCTGAGCAGTCACTGCACTCCCCTCTCTAGGGAACGCCGACCGGGTCGGCGGATGGTTGGGCTCGCCGCTGGTCCGCAGCGAGTGGGTGTCCGGCGTACTGGACGCCGGAGGATGGTGGCCGGCGTACGGGCGCCGGAAGAGCTAGTACGACGGGGCGCCGCGGCCGAAGCCGATGCGGCCGGGGTCGTTGCGGGGTGGTGAGGTGCCGAACAGCAACCGGTGCGGGTTGTCGTACTGGATCACCGTGGTCGCGGCCTCGCCCTGGCGGAGCTCGGTGATTCCGGCGTACGGGCGGTCGGTGCCGTGGACGACCTGGTCGATGCCGAGGACGCGGGCGACGGCGTCGATGCCCTGGGGGCCGTAGCTGGAGGTGTCGACGAACAGGTTCGGGTCGATGGTGCCGAGGCGGCCGCCGCGCGCCGAGAGGCGTTCGTGGTGGACCGGCGCGAGTCCCGCCGCGGCGACGAAGCACAGGCGGAGCGCGGGGAAGGAGTGGCGGCCGGCGTAGGCGTGCCAGGACCACCAGGCCGACTGGAGCTGGGCGGAGTAGTCGACGACCGGGGCCCACCAGCCGGGAAGATCAGCCGAGCCGGACGACGCCGAGGCCGCCGGGCCAGCCGGGTTGCCGGGGTGGGCCGCGGGACCGGCGTGGGTCGCCGGGCCGGGGTGGATCAGGATCGGTTTGTTCGCCTGCTCGGCGACCGCGAGGATCTCACCGAACGCCTCCCACGCAGCGGGCACAGCCAGCACATGCGCCGGAAGCTGAAGCCCGACGAAGCCCGCAGCGAACAGCTCAGCAAGACCCGCGAGATCAGGCTCCAGAAGATTCACCGACGCCCAAGCTCGAAACGGCGAAGGCAGCGCGGCCGCGCCGACATGCCAGGCGTCCAGCAGCGCCGGGTCGTCGAGCTCCTCGATTCCCAGCGGGCTCGACAGGGAGACCGCCGCGAGCGTCGTACCGGCGTCCAGCTCCAGCGCAACGCGCTTGTCGACGGCGTGTGCCGCCGGGTCCACGTCGTACGCCGGTTCGCCGTGCGTGTGCAGGTTCCAGCCGTCCAGGTACGGCGGTTCGCGGCGGGCGCGGAGGTGGTCGATGAACTCGGCCGGCCACAGGTGCTGATGGACGTCGATCATCGGCTCATCCTCCTCTCCTCACGAGAACCGAAGCCTGGTTGAAGCGCTTCAAGATGTGAAGAGTGAAGCGCTTCAAAGCGGTTCTTGTCAAGTTTCTGTCCACGCAAGCGCCTAGGCTCGACCTCATGTCCGGTACTGGCCGCAGGCCGACCCTCAAGGACATCGCGGCTGACACCGGTCTCTCGATGGCCGCCGTCTCCTACGCGCTGCGAGGTCTGCACGGCACGCCCGAGACCCGCCAGCGGGTGCAGGAGGCTGCCGAACGGCTCGGCTACCAGGCCGACCCGGTCGCCCGCGCGCTCGCGTCGGGCCGCAGCGGTTCGGTCGGCGTACTGTGCGCGTCGCTGGAGGACCTCTGGCAGCAGCGCCTCGCCGCCGCGCTCGGCCGCGAGCTGCTGGCGCCGGACCGGAACGCCTGGATCATCGACTCGGCCGGCGACGCCGACCGGCAGCTGGAGCTGGCCCAGCACCTGGTCGACCACCGCGCCGACGCGATCGTGGTGATCCCGATCGACCCGGCCGCCAAGGGCTGGGCGCCGATCGCCCAGCAGGCGCCGGTGATCGCGATCGGCGACGCGCTGCCGGCCGCCAAGGCGAAGTCGGAGGTCCTGTTCGACAACGAGCTCGGCATCAGTACGGCGCTCCGCCGCCTGGCCGAGGCCGGGCACCGCGACGTCGCCGTCCTGACGCCGTCGCGCCGGATCGAGGTCGACAGCCCGGCCAAGGCGATCGCCGAGCGGGTCGCCGGCGAGCTGAAGCTGAACGCGACGATCACCTCCTGCCCGCACGACCTGGCCGGCGCGACCGAGGTCGCCTGCGCGATCCTGCGCCGGACGCCCCGCCCGACCGGGATTCTCGCGCTCGCCGACTCGATGGCCTTCGGCGTGTACGCCGCCGCGAGCGAGCTCGGCATCCATGTCCCGGACGACCTGTCCCTGCTCGGGTACGACGACCAGCCGATGTCCCAGCTGCTGGCGCCGCCGCTGTCCACCTTCCGCTGGCCGCTCGACGAGCTGGTCGCCGACGTGGTCGCCCGGGTGACCTCCGCGGTCGACACCAACCGCCGGGTCCGGCGGACGACGGTCGTCCCGACCCTGATCGAGCGCGGCTCGGTCGCCGCCCCGCCCGCACCGGCGTGACGACGACCTTCGAGCCCCTGCATCCACACCATCGAAACTAGACTAACTCAGTGGACTTAAAAGCTCTTCTCAGGATATGAGACCGCCGCCCACCTGTTGGTGGACGAAAAACGACTAGGTGTGCAGGCGCCGGATACGCGCAGCGACCGCGGGCCGCCGGTGGTCCTCCGGCGGGAGTGCCCGGGCGAGCACCTCGAAGATCTCCAGGTCCTCCGCTCCGAGCGAGGTCTCGGCGTAGCGCCAGAGCAGATCGGGGTCGCCGGAGTCCAGAACAGCCCGGCGCAGCGTCGCGTCGAGCTCGTCGCGTTCCGCGCGCAACGCCGGGGCGTCGGAGCGCACGAGCAGCGGGCCGGCGTACAGGTCGAGGGCCCGCGAGACCTCGCCACGGCGAAGCAGAGCCTGTACGTCGGTGACGTCGCCCGTCACGTTCGCCAGGATGCGGTAAGGCTTCGTGTCCAGCACCCCCGCGCCGAGCAGGTTCCGCAGCCGGTGCATCTCGGCGCGGACAGTCGTCGGGTTCCCCTCGTCGCCGTACAGCTGCAGCATCAGCTGCTCCGCGGTGAGCCCCGACCGGTGCAGCAGGAGCAGCGCGAGCACCTCGGCCCGCCGCAGCGTCAGCGGGATCTCCCGCCCACCCACGATCGCGACCGGCTGCCGGGAGCCGAGCAGCTCCAGCCGCAGCGAGATCCGCCGCCGGGCCGCACCCGGGATCCGCAGCAGATATCCCTCGTCCAGCTGCTCGATCACGCCCTCCCGCCCGTCGCCGAGGTCGATCCGATCAGCACCAGCCGGTACGGCGAGCCGATCCGGCAACCACGCGAGCGGCTGCACGGCGAGCACCCGCCCGGTCGGCGTCAGCAACGCGCCCGGCGCATCCCCCAACGCGATCAGGTGCCGCATGTTCCGCGCCCGCAGCACCTCGTCCGCCGCGGCCATCCGGACCCGCAATTGTCCCTCGGCCAACCCGGCCGCGGCGGTCACCAGCGCCATCATCGCCGGATGCACGGTCCGCAGCGGACCCGAGACGTCGACTGCCCCGATCAACCGCCCGGTGTCGGGGTCGTGCACGGGCGCGGCCGCGCACGTCCACGCGTGAATCCGTCGTACGAGGTGTTCCGCGGAGTGGATCTGCACCGGCTGGTCGGCGGCCAGCGCCGTCCCCATCCCGTTCGTGCCGATCGCGTCCTCGGACCAGATCGCGCCCTCCGACAGCGCGATCCGGTCGGCCTGACGGCGTACGTCGGCCGCACCCTCACGCCACAGGATCAGCCCGCGCGCGTCGGTGACGATCATGATGTGCGACGCCTCGTCGGCGATCGTGGTCAGGGTCTGGCGCAGGATCGGCAGGACGGCGTGCAGCGGGTGGCCGGCGCGGATCTCCTCCAGCTCCTCGCCCGAGACGACCACCGGCGGAGCGTCCAGCTCCGGGTCGACCAGCGCGGCCAACGACCGCTGCCAGGACTCCGCGACCAGCGCGCGGGGCGCTTCGGGTACGCGGCCTCCGCTGAGCACCTCGTCGTAGAGCTCGCTCAGCCGCCGCGCCTCGTCCGGTGCGTCCACACCCAACCCTCGCCCGGATCGGGACGCCGTTCAAGGCCCGGGCGTGCAACGTTGATGCAACGTCGGGCGACCTAGGTTGCACAAGCACCGGAAACGAGCAGCAGGAGGACCGATGACGATCTACGCCGCTCCCGGGCACGAAGGCAGCCCGGTCACCTACAAGTCCCGCTACGACCACTTCATCGGTGGCGAGTGGGTCCCCCCGGCCAAGGGCCAGTACTTCGAGAACCCGACCCCGGTGACCGGTGAGAACTTCACCGAGATCGCCCGCGGCACCTCCGACGACGTCGAGGCCGCGCTGGACGCCGCGCACGGCGCCGCCCCCGGCTGGGGCCGCACCTCGGCGAGCGAACGCGCGAACATCCTGAACAAGATCGCCGACCGGATCGAGTCCAACCTCGAGCTGCTCGCGGTCGCCGAGACCTGGGACAACGGCAAGGCCGTCCGGGAGACGCTGGCCGCCGACATGCCGCTCGCCATCGACCACTTCCGGTACTTCGCCGGCGCGCTGCGAGCCCAGGAGGGCTCGATCTCGCAGGTCGACGACGACACCGTCGCCTACCACTTCCACGAGCCGCTCGGCGTGGTCGCGCAGATCATCCCGTGGAACTTCCCGATCCTGATGGCGACCTGGAAGCTGGCCCCGGCGCTCGCGGCCGGCAACGCCGTCGTCCTGAAGCCGGCCGAGCAGACGCCCGCCTCGATCCACGTGCTGATGGAGTTGATCGCGGATCTGCTGCCGCCCGGCGTACTGAACATCGTCAACGGGTTCGGCGTCGAGGCCGGCAAACCGCTTGCCTCCAGCAACAGAGTCGCCAAGGTCGCGTTCACTGGTGAGACCACGACCGGGCGGCTGATCATGCAGTACGCGTCGGAGAACATCATCCCGGTGACGCTGGAGCTCGGCGGCAAGAGCCCGAACATCTTCTTCGACGACGTCGCCAGCAGCAAGGACGCCTTCTACGACAAGGCGCTCGAGGGCTTCACGATGTTCGCGCTGAACCAGGGCGAGGTCTGCACCTGCCCGTCCCGGGCGCTGATCCAGGCCGGGATCTACGACGAGTTCCTGGCCGACGCCAAGGCCCGCACCGAGGCGGTCAAGCAGGGCAACCCGCTCGACACCGAGACGATGATGGGCGCCCAGGCCAGCAACGACCAGTACGAGAAGATCCTGTCCTACATCGACATCGGCAAGGCCGAGGGCGCCAAGGTGATCACCGGCGGCGAGAAGGCCGACCTCGGCGGGGACCTGAGCGGCGGTTACTACATCCGGCCGACGATCTTCGAGGGCGAGAACAAGATGCGGATCTTCCAGGAGGAGATCTTCGGCCCGGTCGTGTCGGTGACCCGGTTCGACGACTACGCCGACGCGCTCAAGATCGCCAACGACACCCTGTACGGGCTCGGCGCCGGCGTCTGGTCGCGCGACATCAACACGGCGTACCGGGCCGGGCGGGAGATCCAGGCCGGCCGGGTCTGGACCAACTGCTACCACGCCTACCCGGCGCACGCGGCGTTCGGCGGCTACAAGAACTCGGGCATCGGGCGGGAGAACCACAAGATGATGCTCGACCACTACCAGCAGACCAAGAACCTGCTGGTCAGCTACTCGCCCGACCGGGCCGGATTCTTCTAGGCCATGACGGACAGGGTGTCGTACACGGAGGCGGCGGCGGAGCTGCTCCGCCGTCTCACCGAGCTGCACGGACCACTGATGTTCCACCAGTCCGGCGGCTGCTGCGACGGCAGCTCACCGATGTGCTACCCGGACGGCGAGTTCAAGACCGGCGCCGCGGACGTGCACCTCGGCGACCTGGCGATCGAGGGGCTCGACAAACCGGTCGGCTTCTGGATGTCGGCGAACCAGTACGAGTACTGGAAGCACACCCACCTGACCGTCGACGTCGTCAAAGGCCGCGGCAGCGGCTTCTCCGTCGAGGCCCCGGAGGGCGTCCGGTTCCTGATCAGGTCCCGCCTGTTCAGCGACCAGGAGTCCATGGAGCTGGGCCTCCTCTAGAGCGAGTGCCGACCGTCCGGTGGCGTTGCCGGACGGCCGGCACTCTCATGTGACCACGCCGAGGGTGAGCAGGATGTTGGCGTACAGGCGTTGTTCGCCGGTGGCTACAGCTACGGCGAGTTCGGGGCCTCGGGCTGTGGTGTAGAACGCCTCGCGCTGGAGGGGTTGGAGCGGGGTGTCGGGGAGGAGCTCGCGGAAGCGGGTGTAGATGTCGGGTTCCTCGCCGGTGTCGGTGGCCATCACGCGGGCCGACTCGACGGGGACGACGCCGAGGAGGGTTTCGAGGACGTCGTCGACCGGGATCTGGCCGGGGCGGAGGTTGAGCCAGACTGTCTCGGCGCCGGGGGCGACCGCGGTCGCGTACGGGTAGTTGCCATCGGCAAGCAGTACGACGGAGCCGTGGCCGGACCGGGCCAGTGCTCCGAGCAGCGGCGGGTGGATCAGCGGGTAGCGCAGCACCAGGGTCCTCCAGGAGTATGGCGGCCGACCCCGGATCAGGGTCGACTCAGGGTAGGCCCAGACCCACCCCGGGACGGGGGCCTGAACCTCTGTCCCCACCCCGTACGCGACCCGACGATCGATGCCATGACCACCACGACAACCGTCCAGCCGAAGGTACCCGCTCTGCCGAGCAGCCCGCACCGGCTGCACCGGCCACTGGTCGCGGTCTCGATCGCGCTCGCCGTCCTGACACTGGTCGGGATCGGCGGCGCGCTGTTCGACGACCGCGACCTGCTCGGCCATCCGATCTGGATGAAGCCGCTCAAGTTCATGATCAGCTTCGCGCTCTACTGCGTGACGCTCGCCTGGATGCTGTCGCTGCAGACCAAGGCGCGGCGCCTCGGCTGGTGGATGGGCACGGTCGTCGCCGCCGGCGTCGCGGCCGAGATGGTGCTGATCGTCGGCCAGGTCGTCGTCCGCGGCCGGCAGCTGCACTTCAACCTGTCGACACCGCGCGACACGCTGATCCACGACATCATGGCCGGCACCGTCTACGTCATCTGGATCGCCGTCCTGGTGGTCGCGATCCAGCTCCTGTTCGACAAGCCCGGCGACCGCGCGCTGCGCTGGAGCATCCGGCTCGCCCTCGGTACGACGCTCGGCGGCATGCTGCTCGGCAACCTGATGTTCCGCGCGACACCCGCCCAGCAGGCCGCCACCGAGGCCACCGGCCGCGAGGACTTCTTCGGCTCGCACTCGGTCGGCGTCGAGGACGGCGGACCGGGGATGCCGATCACCGGCTGGAGCACCGAGGGCGGCGACCTGCGGATCGGCCACTTCCTCGGCGTGCACGCCCTGCAGCTGATCCCGTTGCTTGCCCTCGGCCTCGTTCTGCTCGCCCGCCGGTACGCCGTACTGCGCGCCGAAGGCCCGCGGACCGCCCTGGTCGCGATCGGCGCCGCGGCGTACGCGGGGTTGATCTGGCTGGTCACCTGGCAGGCCCAGCGCGGCGAGCCGCTCGTCCACCCCGGCGCCTCGACACTGATCGCGCTCGGATCGTTGCTCAGCGCGACCGTAGTGCTGTCACTGACGGTTTTCCACCGTGCACGAAGGACAACCCTCGACTAGACATATTTGTGCCGAGTTCTCTTCCGCCGGGCCGGACGCAGGCTTAGTGTCGGCCCGGACGGGTCGTGGAGGGCGACTCGCGCACACAACTTCATGGAGCGTTTGTGAAAGTTTCAGGCAAAGGGCGGGGGCTCCTGGCAGTCTCTGCCGTGTCCGCGACCGCCCTACTGGCCGTAGCTGCCGGCGGTGGGGCTTCGGCCGCCGTAGCAGCCACTCCGACCGCCGGCGGCGAGCACAGCCCGTCGGTCGGCGCGAAGGAGCGCAAGGGCAACTTCGACGCCCGCACCCCGAGCGCCCGGACCAGCTTCGCGCGGGCCGCGAAGGTGGTCGGCAAGGACACCGCGGCCGCGGAGAAGTTCCGCGACTCCCTCGGTCCGCAGGGCATCGTCGGTATGGACGAGAACACCGGGACCCCGGCGCAGGTGACCAAGCTCAACGGCTTCCTCACCGCCGCGAGCACCAAGAAGGCCACCCAGGTCGCGCTCGACTACATCAAGGCGCACCCCGAGGTCTTCAAGCTCACCGACTCCGACCTGGGCACCCTCAAGCTCCGCAAGGACTACGTCGACGACCTCGGCACGCACCACATCTCGTGGGTGCAGGTCGTGGACGGCCTCGAGGTGTTCGGCAACGGCGTCAAGGCCAACGTCACCAAGGACGGCAAGCTGATCTCCGTCCAGGGTGCGCCGGTGGCCGGCCTGGTCGGCCTGGCCAAGGCCCGGGCGGCGGCCGCCAAGCTGAGCCCGGCCGCCGCGCGCAGCGCCGCGACCGAGGACGTCGGTGGCGCCGCGAAGAACGCGACCGCCAAGACGGCCGGTACGACGACCACCTGGACCAACGGCGACTGGGCCAAGGAGGTCTGGTTCCACACCGCCGACGGGCTGCGCAAGGGCTGGTCGACGTACACCAACGGTGGCGGCTCGCTGATCTACACCCACGTCATCGACGCCCAGACCGGCGCGCTGCTGTACCGGCGCGACCTGTCCAGCAAGGCGACCGAAGGCATCGGCGACGCGCTCGTCCAGGACAACTACCCGGGCGCCCCGATGGGCGGCGTGCAGCGCACCGAGAACCTGATCTACAACAAGTGGCTGCCGAAGAAGGCCAAGACGCTGCTCGAGGGCACCTCGGTCGCGGCCTTCGCCGACGTCAACGACGACAACCAGCCGAACGCCGGCGAGACCGTTCCCGCTCCGGGCACGGCCACCTCCTCGCAGTACAAGCTGGTTCCGTTCCAGTCCAACCCGCTGTGCTCGGCGGCGTTCGTCTGCACCTGGGACCCGGCCAAGCCGGACTCCTGGAAGACGAACATGAACCAGGACGTCACCAACGGGTTCTACCTGGCCAGCAACTTCCACGACTGGCTGGCCAAGCCGCCGATCAGCTTCACCAAGGCGGCCGGCTCGTTCGACGCCGACGGCGGCGACCCGGTCCTGCTGAACGCGCTCGACGGCGCCGCGACCGCCGCCAACGGTGGCCCGGACGCGAACCACATCAACAACGCGAACATGAACACCCCGCCGGACGGCACCCCGCCGACCATGCAGATGTACCTGTTCGGCTCGCCCGGTGACGACGCCACCGTCCCGAGCAGCTCGTCGAACTCGGCCGAGATCCTGTACCACGAGTACACCCACGGCCTGTCGAACCGGCTCGTCGTCGACGCAGGAGGCAACTCGACGCTGAACAGCATCCAGGCCGGCTCGATGGGTGAGGCGTGGAGCGACTTCTACGCGCTCGACTACCTGGCCTCGCACAACCTGGAGAAGGACACCACCGCCAACGGCGAGATGCGGATCGGCAAGTACGACACCGCCGGCGGCACCATCCGCACCCAGCCGGGCGACTGCCGGGTCAAGGCCAAGGAAGCGGCCTGCGTCGGCCTCGACGGATCGCAGGGCGGCTACACCTACGGCGACTTCCCGACCATCGGCGGCGCGCCGGAGGTGCACTCCTCCGGTGAGGTGTGGACGCAGACCCTCTGGGACCTGCGCGAGCGCTTCGGCCGGTCGTACGCCGTCAGCATCATCACCCGCGCGATGGAGCTGTCCGCGGCCGACCCGACCATGCTCGACATGCGCAACGCGATCGTGCAGGCCGACCTGGTCGCCTCCGGCGGCAAGAACGCCGGCATCATCTGGCAGGTCTTCGCCAACCGCGGCATGGGCTGGTACGCCGGTGTCCTGGACGGCGGCGACTCCACCCCGGTCGAGGACTTCCACATCCCGCCGACCGGTGCCACCACGACGATCAGCGGCAAGGTGACCGACTCCGACACCAAGGCGCCGGTGGCCGGCGCGCTGGTCTTCATCGGCGGTCACGCCTCCGGGTACGCCGGTGACTACTCGGCCGTCACCAAGGCCGACGGCACCTACTCGATCGACAACGTCTTCCCCGGGACCTACGGCAAGTTCGTGGTCTCCGGTGCGGGCTACGAGATCCTCGGCAACGCGCTGAAGGTCAAGGCCGGCGGCACCACGGCGAACTTCGCGCCGCGGCGCAACTGGGCCGCGGCCTCCGGCGGCGGCTCCGTGGTCGACTTCAACGGCCCGGACTTCAGCCCGCAGTGCGGGCCGGCGTACGCGATCGACTCCAGCCAGGGCACCGGCTGGGGCAGCACCACCGGCGACGACAACGGCACGCCGGCCGGTGTGATGATCCCGAAGCACGTCGACATCAAGCTGCCGAACCCGGTCACGGTGTCGAAGTTCTCGGTCGACCCGTCGAACACCTGCGGCGACCCGGGCAGCAGCTCGACCGGCAAGTACCGGATCGAGACCTCCACCGACGGCACCACCTGGGCCACCGCCCAGGAGGGCGAGTTCACCGCCGCGAACCGCGGCAAGTACACCGAACTCACCCCGTCGGCGGCGACCACGAACGTCCAGTACGTGCGGTTCTGGATGCTCAGCCCCCAGGTCCCCGACTTCGCCACGAACTGCCCGGCCGGCGCCTTCGGCGGCTGCCAGTTCACCGACATGACCGAACTCCAGGTCTTCGGCACGAAGTAACACCTGGCTAGACCCTAGAAGGGCCCCAACCGGATCCACCGGTTGGGGCCCTTCGTCATGCAAAGCCAGAGAAGAAGAACAGAAAAAGAAAGAAAGAGAAGAAACACAGTGAGGTCGGCGCACGGTGGAGGCCGGCTCTGAGCTGACCGTTGCTTGTGGTGAAAACAGTCACTCCCCGCAAGTGAGACACAACACGCCAGCGTGATGCGGGGCTCATCGACATGACTGGTCGGTAACCAGCCAATAGCATCGCTGGTATGCAGATCTTTGCGGTCGTGGTTTCGCTGGTGGTGGCGCTGGTCGGGGTTGCCTTGTTCGCCAAGACGATCGGGCACATGGTGTCGGTGGTTCGGCTCGGGCAGCCGGTGCGGCGGGCGGATGCGCCGGGGCAGCGCACGGTGACGCTGGCGAAGGAGTCTTTGCTGCACACGCGGATGCTGCAGTGGAGTCACATCGGGGTGCTGCACTGGTTCGTGGCGTTCGGGTTCATCGGGTTGTTCCTGAGCCTGGTGACGGCGTTCGGGCAGCTGTTCGACGCGCACTTCGCGTTGCCGGTGATCGGGCACTGGTTCGTGTTCGAGTGGGTCAGTGAGTTCCTGACCTGGACCGGGCTGGTGTCGATCATCGGGCTGATGGCGATTCGGCTGGCGAACCTGCCGAAGGGTGAGAAGGGGCGGTACAGCCGGTTCTTCGGGTCGCGGGCCTGGCAGGCGTACTACGTGGAGTACACGATCCTCGGGGTGCTGGTCTGCATCCTGCTGCTGCGGGGGCTGGAGTACCAGCTCGGTGCGGGCAGCAAGTTCCACTTCCCGAGCACGTTCTTCGTCGGACAGGGTCTGTTCGGGAACCTCTCCGAGCACCAGCTCGAGAACGCCGTCTACCTGGTCGCGATGGTGAAGATCCTGATCTCGTTCGCGTGGATGATCACCATCTCGCTGAACGCGACGATGGGGGTCGCCTGGCACCGGTTCACCGCCTGGCCGAACATCTGGTTCAAGCGCAAGGCCGACGGCGGTACGGCGCTGGGTGCGCTGCAGCCGATCATGGTCAACGGCGCGCCGATCGACTTCGAGAACATCGAGGAGCTCGACGAGGACGCGGCGCTCGGGGTCGGCAAGGTCGAGGACTTCACCTGGAAGGGGCTGCTCGACTTCACCACCTGTACCGAGTGCGGCCGCTGCCAGTCGCAGTGCCCGGCCTGGAACACCGAGAAGCCGCTGTCGCCGAAGCTGATCATGATGGGGCTGCGCGAGCACGCGTACGCGAAGGCGCCGTACCTGCTGGCAGCCGAGGACGACCGCAAGTCGCTGTCGCAACTGGTGCTCGACGAGCAGGAGAAGCCGCTGGTCGGCGCGGCCGACGTCGCGGTCATCGACGAGGAAGCGCTGTGGGCCTGTACGTCGTGCGGCGCGTGCGTGCAGCAGTGCCCGGTCGACATCGAGCACGTGGACGCGATCATGGACATGCGCCGCTACCAGGTGCTGATCGAGTCGTCGTTCCCGTCCGAGCTGAACGGGCTGTTCAAGGGCCTGGAGAACAAGGGCAACCCGTGGAACATGAACCCGTCGGGGCGGATGGACTGGGCCAAGGACCTGCCGTTCGAGGTGAAGCAGGTCGGCACCGACGTCGAGACGCTGGCCGAGGTCGAGTACCTGTTCTGGGTCGGTTGCGCCGGCGCCTTCGAGGACCGCGCGAAGAAGACCACGCAGGCGGTCGCGGAGCTGCTGAACATCGCGGGCGTCAGCTTCGCCGTACTGGGTGACGGCGAGACCTGCACCGGCGACCCGGCGCGCCGCGCGGGCAACGAGTTCGTCTTCCAGCAGCTGGCGATGCAGAACGCCGAGGTGTTCAAGGAGACCGGCGCGAAGAAGGTCGTCTCCACCTGCGCGCACTGCTTCAACACGCTGAAGAACGAGTACTCCCAGCTCGGCGTCGAGCTCGACGTCATCCACCACACCCAGCTGCTGAACCGCCTGGTCCGGGAGAAGAAGCTGACCCCGGTCGCGCCCGCGGACAGCACGCTGAACGGCCAGAAGATCACCTACCACGACCCCTGCTACCTCGGTCGCCACAACCAGGTGTACGACGCCCCGCGCGAGCTGCTCGAGATCATCCCCGGGGCCGAGTACGCCGAGATGCCGCGCAACAAGACGAAGTCGTTCTGCTGCGGCGCGGGCGGTGCCCGGATGTGGATGGAGGAGAAGATCGGTTCCCGGATCAACGTGAACCGGACCACGGAAGCGGTCGAGACCGGCGCGGACAAGATCGCCACCGGCTGCCCGTTCTGCCGGGTGATGCTGTCCGACGGGCTGACCGCGAAGCAGGCCGACGGCTCGGCCCGCGAGGAGGTCGAGGTCAGCGACGTCGCGCAGCTGCTGCTCGCGTCGGTCAAGCGCGGCGAGAGCTGATCACGCTGAACTGACGACCCGGCGCGGACGACGCGCCGGGTGCGTTGCAACAAGCTGCAATTTCCCTTCCCAGGCAGGGCTCCGAGCCCATAGGATCCGGCGTTCGATCCACCTGGGAGGGGAAACGCACTGTGAGGGTTCGTACACGAGCGGCTGCCGCGCTGGCCGTGGTACCGCTGGTTCTGGGGGTCGCTGCCTGTGGTGGCGGCGAGGAGCCGAAGGCCGGCGACCAGCCGTCCACCACGACGTCGACCACGTCGAACACACCGGCCAGTACGCCGTCAGCGCCGCCGCCGTCCGCGGCCGCACCGGCCGTCGTCCGGCTGGACCGGGCGACGTTCCTGCCCGCGATGAACACCGCGCTGGCCAAGCAGACCAGCTACCGCACCACCGGCAAGATGACCGCCGGCGGCTCGGTGCTGATGACGATCAGCGGCGTTCAGCAGGCCAAGCCGCCGGCCGCGTCGATCACGATGACGGGTGCCGCGTTCGAGGGCAAGACCGCCAAGATGGTGGTGGTCGGCAAGACGCTGTACATGTCGATCCCGGGCGCGACGCCGGCCGGCAAGTACGCCAAGATCGACACCACCGACCCGGAGATGGCGCAGTTCAGCGAGCTGGCCGGCAGCGGTGACCCGACCAAGACCTTCGACTCCTTCAAGGGTGCGCTCAAGGGCGTGAAGTTCGTGAAGTCGGAGACGATCGGCGGCGTGAAGCTGGACCGCTACGACCTGACCGTCGACACCGCGGCGGCGCTCAAGGCGCAGGGCAAGAAGATCCCCGCCGAGGTGCCGAAGACGATCACCTACTCGATGTGGATGGACGGCGGCAAAATGGTCCGCCGGCTGTCGTTCGACCTGATGGGCGTCGCGATGGTGATGACGATCGACCCGACGACCGCCCCGGTGACGATCAAGGCGCCGGCCAAGAAGAACATCGTCAACTGATCAGTGCAGGTACGAGGCGCCGTTGAAGTCGAGGACGGCGCCTGAGGACCAGCCCGCTCCGGGCGACGCCAGCCAGTGCACCGCCGCGGCCACCTCTTCGGCGGTCGCGATCCGGTTGAACGGGCTCTGCGCCCGGAGCGCGTCGCCCTCGGCGCCGTTCAGGCGCTGCGCGACCATGTCGGTGCCGATGAAACCGGGCGCGATTGACGTCACGGTGATGTCTTGCGGCGCCAGCGCGACCGCCATCGACTGACCGAAGGCCTGCAACCCCGCCTTCGAGGCCCCGTACGCCGGTACGTCGGGCTCGCCGCGCGACGCGCCGCGGGAGCCGACGTTCACGATCGCGCCCCGCCGGACGCCGTCCTCGGGCTCGGTGTCGATCATCTGCCGCGCCACGCACCAGGTCAGGTGCGCGGCGCCTTCCAGGTTGACCGCGAGGGTCCGCCGCCAGGCCGCGACCCACTCGTCGTACGGCGTGTCCGCGATCGGGTGCCCGATCCGTCGCGAGCCGGCCACCGGCTCCTCGACGTACAGGGCGGCGTTGTTGACCAGGACGTCGATCCGGCCCAGGACGGCGGCTGATTCCTCAACCAGGGCAGGGATCGCGGCCGGGTCGCCGAGGTCGGCCACCACCACGCCATGACCCTCGCCCGGCAGCTGCTCGAGGATCACCCGAGCCTGGTCGACCGCGCCGCGGCAGTGCAGCACGACCCGGTCGCCGGACGCCGCGAACACCTTGGCCACCTCGGCCCCGACGCCGCGTGACGCCCCGGTGACGAGCACTCCTCTGGACACCCTGGTCCCCTCTCGTTGGCTGGGCTTCATTCTGCCTGTGACACCACCGCGACGACAGGGTGACATCAGAAGAGGTTGACAGTGACGTCACCATGACGTCATGATTGCGTCATGGAACTTGACCACTACCTCGAGTCGGTCCGCCGTAGCGTGGAGAACGCCACCGCGTTGGCCGACGATCAGACCCGCTCCGTGGCGCAACGCCTCGGAGCCACGCTGGATGACGCGGGCCGCCTGGCCCTCATCTCAGCCCTGTCCGACGCCGCCGGGGAGATCAGCCGCGAGCTGTCCCCCGGTTCGGTGGAGCTCCGGATGGCCGGCGGCCGTCCCGAGTTCGTCGTCACCCCCGCCCCGAGTCAGCTGACCGGCGCGGACGACGACCTGGACGACTCCGACGACGACAACGACGACTCCACCGCGACCGACCTCGCGCTGGACGCCGACGAGCCGACCGCGCGGATCACGCTGCGGCTGCCGATGTCGGTGAAGAACAAGGTCGACGAGGCCGCGACCGCCGAGGGCATCTCCTCGAACGCGTGGCTGATGCGGACCGTGATGACCGCCCTGACCGGCGACCGCGGCCGCCGCGGTGGCCCCCGGCCGCCCCGGCCCCCGCGCCCGCCGCGCGGCGGGATCTTCGGACCGGACGGCCCGCTCGGGCCCGACGGACCGCTGGGCCCGGACGGGGTCTTCGGCCCCGACGGCGTGCTCGGTCCGGACGGACCGTTCGGGCCGGACGGCGTGTTCGGCGACGGACGGCGCGGCGACCGCGGTGAGCGGCGCGGCGAGCGTGGCGACCGCCGCGACCGCGGTGACCGGGGCCGGGGCAACCACCAGGGCCGCGGTGGGCGCGGACCGGGACAGCGGATGACGGGGTGGGCGCAGTGAGCGACTTCAGCACGCAACTGGTCGGTGAGCCCGGCGAGGTCGACCGGGTCCGGATCGAGATCGGCGCCGGACGGGTCGAGATCGTGCCCGTCGACGGCGACCGGACCCAGGTCCAGATCGACGTCGAGCACGGCACCGAGGACGACATCCGCTACAAGCTGTCCGGCAGCGAACTGGTCGTCGAGACCACCAAGAACCACCGGCGCGGGCCGGAGGTGCACGTGGTGATCCAGACCCCGGACGTGCTGGCGGCGCGGATCAAGACCGGGTCGGGCGACATCACGGCCCGCGCGGCGCTGGGCGAGTCCCGGCTGTCGACGGGGTCGGGTGACATCCGGCTGGAGCGGGTCGAGGGCACGCTCGCGGCCGGCACCGGCAGCGGCGACATCCGGATCGAGCAGGCGGCGGGCGCCGTCCGGGCGAACACCGGGTCGGGGTCGATCGACATCGAGCAGGCCGACGGCCAGCTCGCGCTGTCCACCGGGTCCGGCGACGTCCGGGTCGGCGACGCGGCCGCTCCGACCACCGTGAAGGTCGGTTCGGGCGACATCACCATCGAGCGGATCCGCGACCACTCGGTCGCCACCTCCGGCTCCGGTGACGTCCGGGTCGAGCTGGCCGACGGGCCGAGCGTCCGGGCCGAGACCGCCCGCGGCGACGTGCAGATCGGCGTACCGGACGGCGTACCGACGTACCTGGACCTGAAGACGGTCACCGGCCAGATCCAGTGCGACCTGGAGCCGAGCGAGCAGCCGGCCGAGGGTGAGCGCTCGCTGGTCCTGCGGGCCCGCACCGTGTCCGGCGACATCACCGTCGTACGGGCCTGAGGCAACAAATCGACACACGGGGACTACCGAGGGGAGAAGCACGATGATCACCGAGCACCAGGAAATCGCGCGCCACCAGGTCGCCGAACAGCTCCGTCAGGCCGAGCTGCGGGCCCTGCGCAAGCAGAACCGCGCCGACCACGAGCGCAAGTACGGCGTCAACGCCCCGCGACGCGAGCTGGCCGGCGCCCTGCGCCGGCTGGCCGACCGTCTCGAACCCCAACCCCGCCACCGCAGGCCCGGTCTGTCTGTGGTCCGCTGACTCCATGACGAACCTGAAGGACTTCCTGAGCAGCGTCGAGTCGGGCAAGCACCAGTTCGCCGGCACGCTGGACTTCGTTGCCCAGCACTACGACTACCGGCCCCAGGCGTTCAGCAACGCCGACCTGCACAACGCCGCGGGGCAGAACGAGGGATCGTGCAAAGTGCTCGGTCTGGCGAAGCTCGAAGGGCTCAGCGACGAGCAGGCGTTGCTGGCCTTCGGGGAGCACTACCGGGACGTGCTGGCCGATCCCGGAGGTGAAGCGCACGGGAACATCCGGCGGCTGATGGTCAGCGGGCTGGCGGCGGTGACGTTCGAGGAGCTGCCGCTGCGGAGGTTGCAGGAAGATGCAATCTGATCGGTGCGCTCCACCCCCTCCGGGGAACCGGTCGCGCTGCTAGCGTTCCGTGAGCGCGGCGGGACACTCGCGTTCCGCCGGTAACGGCCCGGGGAGAACGAAAGATGTTGCGTCAGGTATTCGCCGTCACAGCCGCGGCCGCGCTGCTGGCCGGCTGCAGCGGCGGGGACGACAAGTCGACCGACACCCCGCAGGACGGCGGCGGACAGACCACCGGTACGCCGACGCCGCCGGCGCCCACGGCGTTCGACCCGCCGAAGGCCTTCCAGGCCGTCGCGGCCTCGTCGCTGGCCGAGGAGAAGGGCCGCAGCTCGTTCGCTCCGCAGGTCGCGATGATCGGTACGACGGCCGTCGCGAACAGCCTGAGCGCCGCCTACGGCCAGAGCCTGAACACCGGCGAGAAGCCCTGGCAGACCCCGACCACCGAGACCACCGACGAGAGCGTCCTCACCAACGACGCCACCGAACCGGTCGCCGTCCAGCTCGACGGCAAGTCCGCCGTCGCGGTCGCGTACTACCAGCGGGTGAAGGGCGGCGGGACGCAGAAGCCCAGCGTCCAGGCGCTGTTCCGCTGGCTCGACCCGGCCGACGGCAAGCCGATCTCCGAGGCCACCGTCGACGTGACCCCGCTGCTCGGCGACGCCGAGGTGAACAGCGGCCTTCCCGGCGGCTTCACCGACCTGGCGGTCGACGCGACCACCGGGCAGGTCGCGGTCGGTGTCGCACCGGCCAGCCTGATCGGCGCCAAGTCCGGCGTGATCACGGTGATCGCCGACCCGGGCACGAAGAAGGGCGTCGCGGTCCCGTTCATGAAGCCGGCCGGTCTCGGCAAGGGCGTCATGGTCGGTGCCCAGGGCAAGGACAACACCCGGCGGACGCTCGCCCTGGTCGACGCCGCGACCGGCAAGGTGACCAAGTCCGGGCTGCTGCCCGGGCTGGAGGGTCTCGAACCGACCGGCGCCCTGGGCAGCAAGTACGCCTACCTGTACGGGCAGAAGTACACCAAGGGCATCGGCGCCTACGGCCTCGGTGAGTACGTCGGCAGCATCTACGCGGTCGACCCGGCCACCGGGACCGTCGTACAGACCAAGGCCGCGGTGAAGGAGACCCGGTACCTGTACGGCTACGACTGCCACGCCGACGGCCGGAGCGCGGTCGTCTGCGACACCGAGGACGGCGCGAGCGAGGAAGAGATCGTCGGCTTCGACGACAGCACCGGCAAGAAGACGTGGGGCTACACGGCGAAGAGCCCCGGCCGGGTCGTCCCGCAGGTCACCGCGGCCTTCCACGGGATGGTCTACGCGACCGTCCAGCAGAAGCCGGTCCTGATCAACGCTCTCACCGGCCAGGACGTCCCGCTGCCGACTCCGACCGGTACGCCGAGCGACACCGCCTCCCCCGACGCGAGCAGCACCCCGGGCGGCGACCAGACGCCGACCGACACCCCGACGCCCACCGACACGCCGTCGGCCACGCCGGGCGCGGGCCTGCTCCCGGCGACTCCTGACCTCGAGCTGATGTCACCGGTCGGCGTCTCCGAGTACGGCGCCGCCTACCTGCGCGAGGGCGAGCTGTCGAGCGACGTCGCGGGCACCCTGCAGGTCCTGAAAGCGATCGGCTGAACCGTGGGAGACAAACGAATGCTGCGACCGTTGATCATGGCAACTGTTGCCGCCACGCTGCTGGCCGGCTGCAGCGGCGGGGACGACCCCAAGTCCACCGACCAGCCCTCCGCGAGCGACGGCACGCCGTCCGCCTCGTCGACCCCGACCGGCCCGGACCTGGCCACCTTCGACCCGCCGAAAGCGTTCGCGCCGGTGTCGGCGCTGGCGCAGGGCAACACCGGCCAGTCGAACATGTTCAACATCGCGGCCGGCATGGTCGGCGAGGCCTCCCTGTACGCGCTGCGCAGCGGCCTGACCGCGCGGACGCTGAGCGCGAACAGCTGGGAGGTCCCGGCATCCGACGTACCGACCACGACGACCAACGACTTCATCGCGCCGCTGGCCGTGCAGGTGAACGGCAAGGAGGCCGTCGCCACGGCGTACACGCAGATCGTGCAGGGCAGCGGGACGCAGAAGTCGCACGGGCAGGTGACTGTGCAGTGGATCGACCCGTCCGAGGGTGACGTGCTCGCCACCGCGGTCGCCGACCTGAGCACGCTGCTCGGGCCGGGCAACAGCGGCGCCGACTTCTACCGGCCGGCGTACGACGCGGCGACCGGGCAGATCGCGATCGGGGTCACGGTGTCGTCGCCGGACCGGTCGGCGAAGATCCGCGAGTTCACCGTGTTCGCCGACCCGGCGACGAAGAAGGCGACCACAATCCCGGGGATCCGGGCGGCCGGTGTCCTGAACGGCACGATCGTGGCCGCGAAGGGCCAGGTCGGCGAGGGCGTCACCACGAACCAGATCGTCCAGGTCGACGCGCTCACCGGGGCGGTCAAGAAGACCGTGCCGGTGCCGGCGATGAACTACCTGAGCGGGCAGGGGTCGGGGGGCAAGCACGCGTACTTCACCGGCACCGGGTACGTGAAGGACCACTTCATCAGCTCGTTCTACGCCGTCGACATCGCGACCGGCGCGGTGGTCGAGTCGAAGCTGCCGGACTCCAAGGAGCGGACCGACGGCGGTGCGTGCTTCTCCGACCACGTCGCCGCGGTGGTCTGCAACCGCCCGATGAACGGCCAGAAGGGGATCATCGGCTTCGACGACAGCACCGGCCAGGTGGCCTGGAAGTACGACGCCACCGCCAACCGGATCGTCCCCGAGGTGACCGCGATCTACAACGGGATGGTCTACGGGACCGCCGACGAGCAGGCGATCCTGCTGGACGCGAAGACCGGCCAGGACGTCGCCGTCCCGAGCGCGACGCCGAGCGAGGGTGCGACGCCGACCGAGGGGTCGACGCCGAGCGACAACGGCGCCCCGACGTACGGGTCCGGGAACCTCGGCGGCTGGGGTGACACCTCGCTGATCTTCGGCGAGCCGAAGTCACCGGCGATGGTCTCGAAGTACGGCAGCGTCTACCTGCAGGACCCCGGCAACAAGGCCCCGCGGAACACCGAGAAGATCCTGGTGGTCTCGAAGGCCGTCGGCTAGATATCGGTGCGGTGGAAGTTCTGGTGCGACCGCGAAGGTGTCGGCCCGCGTTGCCCCTGGTAGCGCGAGCCGTACTTCGTGGAGCCGTACGGGTGCTCGGCCGGTGAGGAGAGCCGGAAGAAGCAGAGCTGGCCGATCTTCATGCCCGGCCAGAGCTTGATCGGCAGCGTCGCGACGTTCGACAGCTCCAGCGTGACGTGCCCGGAGAAGCCCGGGTCGATGAAGCCGGCCGTCGAGTGCGTGAGCAGGCCGAGCCGGCCCAGTGAGGACTTGCCCTCCAGCCGCGCGGCGACGTCGTCGGGCAGCGTGACCAGCTCGTACGTCGAACCGAGCACGAACTCGCCCGGGTGCAGGATGAACGGCTCGTCGCCGATCGGCTCGACCGTGCGGGTCAGGTCGGGCTGCTCCTCGGCCGGGTCGATGTGCGGGTACTTGTGGTTCTCGAAGACCCGGAAGTACCGGTCCAGGCGTACGTCGACGCTGGACGGCTGGACCATCGCAGCGTCGAACGGGTCCAGCTGGACCCGCTTCGCCTCGAGCTCGGCCAGGATGTCGCGGTCGGAGAGCAGCACGCAGGCACAGTAGCGCAGGCCGGCCCGTGCAGGGCAGGCCGGACACCTCCGTGCCGCTCACAACAACGTACTGGCGACGGCCCTGGTCGCTCCCCGTCGACTCGGGTACGCCCCGGTCCGGACCCCTCAGCTCTCCGGAACACGGCACCCGAACGGGCCGTCGGCAACAGCCTCCGCCACGACCTGGTGGGCCGGGCGGCTCGTCGTACCGGCCTCAGGCCAGCTTGTTGAACTTCGAGACCTGGTTGGCGAAGGTCTTCACCTGCGTCGGGGACCAGTCCTTGAGCAGGTCCTCGATCACCTTGTGCCGCTTCTTGCGGGCCGCGGCGAGCTTGCGCTTGCCGCTCGCGGTCAGCGTCAGCAGCGTCGCGCGTGCGTCGGACTTGTCCGCCGCCCGCTTGAGCAGGCCTTCCTCCTCCAGCCGTGCGCAGGCCCGGCTGACCGGACCCTTGTCCACCTCGAGTGCTGCCACCAGGTCGGCCATCCGGACCGGTGCCAGTTCCTCGACGTGGTTCAGCAACGCGTACTGGGCCGGTTCCAGGTCCGGGTGCGCCTCGTCGGACAGCGTCCGCTGCAGACCTCGCAGCCGGCGCGCCATCGTGACGAGCTCCCGTTCCAGGTTGTCCAGCGCGTCGTTAGTGTCAGTTGCCACCTCTTCACCCCTTCTGTGCAGTTGCCCCGCAACCATCTTGTCCGGTCCTGGTCAGGACCGCATCCTCACGTTGCGTCCATTGTTGCCCCCGGCAACGCGTTCTAATCTGCCAGAGTTCGGGCGCTCTGCCCAGCCCTTGGGCACTGCTTTGTGGAAAACTCCCCAGCGCACCCCCTGTGCAAACCGCCCGGGGAACCGGGTATGATCCACTGCGTTGCAGGCGTGCGGGTGTAGTTCAATGGCAGAACATCAGCTTCCCAAGCTGACAGTGCGGGTTCGATTCCCGTCACCCGCTCCATCCCAGGGCTCATGTCCTGACCAGCACCTCCAGGCGCTTCCCGAAACCGGGAGGCGCCTTTTCACTTTCCGGGCGGCCGCGACACGGCCTATTCGAACATCAACTGACCACCGGGTTTGATCACACCCACAGCGGGTAGCCCCCGGCAACCACCCGCGGAATGACCCACGGCGGCGCGAGGATGTCCAGGCGGCGCACCGGCCGCGACCACTGGGGGCGAGAAGATGACGCGGACGACCGGGCCGGCCCGGGTGCTCGGCGGATGGCTGGTTCTCGGCGCGATCCTGACCGCCGTCGTGGCCGCCGGCATCGTGCTGAAGCGGCCGTTCCGGATCTCCGATCCTGCCGACCTGCACGTCGCGTACGCCGTACTCGGGTGCTGGCTCGCGGTGCACCTGGTGCTCGGGATCTTCGTCGTCGCCGACGCGTCCCGCCTGACCCGGCGGCGCGATCTCGCCACGCTGCAGCAGGCCGCGAACTTCGTGAAGCTCGTGTCGGTGCCGTTCTTCGTGCTGAACTTCGTGGCGCTAGCGGGTGCGGTGGTAGTGCAGGGCGCCGACGACTTGGACCGGCTCGGGCTCGACGGGTTCGTGATGGCGGTGCTGTTCGTCGTCCTGACCTATCTGGCGTTCCTGCCGACGTCGGCGTACGGCGTCGGGTGTTTGGTGGTGCTGCGGAAGAACGACAGGGTCGGGCCGGTGTGCTTCGGGGTCAACCTGACGCTGCAGTTTCTTTTCGTCGTCGACGTGCTGGGCACGATCGTCGTCGTCGAGACGGCGCGGCATTTGCTCGGGGTGGCGCGGGAGCCGGGCAAGGTTTCGCGGAATCTCTTGACCGGGGTGCTTGCTGTCGGCTCGGGGCTGGCGACGGTGTGGTTGCTGTTCGTCGCGGTGATCTACCTGTGGAATCCGCCGGGGATGTTCTTCGCGGCCGGGCTGTTCTGGCTGGCGCTCGTGCCGCCGGCCGAGTTCGTGCTGCTCGTGGTGCTGCCGGTGGTTCCGCTGATCGCGTTCCGGACCGCTGTCCGGCAGTTCCTGGCCGGCGATCTCGAGGCGCTGCGGCGGTCGGCGCGGACGGTGAAGCTTGTGATGATCCCGTTGTTCGTGCAGAACTTCGTGCTGAGCGCGGTCCTCGTGCTCGGACTGACGCTGCTGCCGATCGTGGTGACGCGCGGGGCGATCATCTTCTTCGGTGGGCCGGGCGGGATCGCGTTCGTGGCAGCGTTCACGTCGGCCGGGTTGGTGCCGACGGTGATCGGGACCTACCTGATGTTGCTGCCGACGTCGATCTTCGGGATCGCGTGCCTGGCGCTGATGATGCGGCGGCGCGCGGTGAGTCCGCGGTACGGCGTGGTGAACACGGTGCTGCATCTTCTGTTCGTCGCCGACATCGTCAGTGCGCTGGCCGTCTTCAGTGGCGGCCGTGCGGCCGCCACTGTTCCTTCTCGGGTCTAGAGAACGCGCATCCCGCCGTCGAGCTCCAGGTCGACCGCGTTGACGGCGCCGTTGCGGAGCAGGAAGTCGACGGCGTCGACGACCTCCTCCACCGTGATCGTCCGGCCGATCGGCGTCCGGGCCGCGACGTGCGCCGTGTCCGTACCGCTCCACTTCGGGCTGTCGCCGACGACACCCGGGTGCAGCACGTTGACGCGCACCGGCGCGGCCTCGACGGCCAGCGTGCGAGCCAGTGCGGAGACGCCGCCGTTGGTCGCGGTCACCATCGTCGACCCCGGGTAGGGCCGGTACTTCGCGAGCCCACCGAGCAGTACGACGGACGCGCCCGGCCGGAACCGGTCGGTGAGCACGCGCACCACCTCGGCGTACCCGACGAGCTTGACCGTGGCCGCCGTCACCGCGTCGGTGAGGTCGAACGCGGCGAGTGTGTTGCCGCTCTGCGCGATCGCGGTGACGACCAGGTGATCGACCGCGGTGATCTCGGCGAGCGCCGACTCGATCGTCTCCGGCTGCGCCAGGTCGACCGCGATCCCGCGGGTCGCGCCGCCGACCAGCGCGGCCGCCTCGTCGGCACCGGTCTTGGTCCGGCTCGTCACCACCACGGAGTCGCCCTGCCCGGCGTACTTCCGGGCGATCGCCAACCCCAGTCCCCCGCTGCCCCCGACCACCAGCACCTCGGCCACTGCGCCCACCTTCCACTCGTCGCCCGGCCCACGCCGAACACCACCACCCCCAACCGCCCCCACCCCCGATCTGTTCCGCCCCTCGCCCGCACCGCAAGCGCATCTTTGGGCACGGGCCAGTCACCGGAGAGCCGGTTCGGTGACTGGCCGGTGCCCAAAGTCGGCGCAGACCGCGGCGGAAAGTCGGCGGTAAACGGTTGCCGGAAGATAGTTTCGGCTGGTTGACTCAGCGCGTGAGGTTCTTCCCTTTCGCCCGGGAGTCGTTGTGGAGCTCAGTCGCCGCCGCCTGCTGTCGTTCGTCCCCGCCGCCACGCTGCTGACCGCGGTCCATCCCGCGGTCGCGTCCGCGGCTGAACCGGGGGCCGCGTCGCCTCCCGGTGGTCTGACGGCCGGCGCCGCCGGGCTCGAGCAGCTGGACGGTCCGGAGCAGTTGCTGGCCAACCTGGCCGGCATCTTCACCGGGACCGCCGAGTCCAACGCCCGGCCCGCGGTCGCCGCGAAGCTCGCCGCGATGGACCAGACCGCTCGCACCTGGCTGTCCGCGATGGACCGCGCGGGCGCGACCGAGGCGTTCGCCGGGCTCCCACTCGGGACCAGCGACCCGAACCTCAGCGCGTCGTACCAGCACCTGTACGAGATCGCGCTCGCCGTACGCCGTCCCGGTCCGGCCTCCGAACTGCAGGGCAACGCGGCGATCCGGGCCAGGGTGCTCGAAAAACTGACCTGGCTGCATGCGAACTACTACGGCGACCAGGCGAAGGGGTACTACGGCAACTGGTTCACCTGGGAGATCGGCATCTCCGGCTTCGCCGGCAAGACCCTCGCGCTGCTCGACGCGCCGCAGGACCTGGTCACGACGTACGTCGCCTCGATGGACGCGTACCTGCGCAACGGCACCAACGGCGACGTGAACCTCGACTCGCGCTTCCACACCGGCGCCAACCTCGCCGACATCACCACCAACCGGATCGTCCAGGGCGCGCTGCTCGGCGACGACGCGCGGATCCGGAAGGCGCTGCAGGACCAGTTCACCGTGTTCGCGACGATCGATCCGTACGACCTGCAGCACGGGGTCACCGACGGGTACTACGCGGACGGGTCGTTCATCCAGCACAGCTCGGTCGCGTACACCGGCTCGTACGGCAAGGGGCTGCTCAGCCGCGTCGTCCAGACCGTCAAGCTGCTCGACGGTACGGCGTACGCGACGAGTGGGGACCTGGTGAAGGTCGTGCAGGGCTGGGTCGAGACCGGGTTCGCGCCGCTGATCTTCGAGGGCTGGATGATGGAGATCGTCAAGGGGCGCGCGGTGTCGCGGCCGGGGACCGGGTACGACGACGTCGCGGTGGTGATCGAGGCCGTGGTCGACCTCGCCGACTACGCGTTGGCGGCCGATGCGGCGCGGCTGCGGTCGTACGTGAAGTTCACCGCGCGGCCGACGCTGAACCCGAACAGCTTCGTGTCGCCGGTCAGCGTCGGGCGGTTCGCGGAGATTGTCGCAGACGCGTCGGTGGTGCCTGCCGATCTGAACCCGGCGGCATCATCGGTGGCGTTCAACGCGATGGACAAGACCGTGCACCGGCGGCCCGGCTACGCGTTCGCGCTGGCGCGCAGCTCGGAGCGGATCAGCAAGTACGAGTACATGAGCGGCGAGAACCTGCTGCCGTGGTTCCAGGGCGACGGCGCGTACTACCTGTATCTCTCCGGTCAGGACCAGACGCAGGCGTACGGCGTCGACTACTTCACCACGGTGTCGCCGTACGGGCTCGCGGGTGTGACCGCGCCGGTCGAGACGCGCCAGTCGGTGCCGGCGCTGTACGGGACGGCGTACTACGACAACCCGACGCACCCGCTGAACTTCACCGCGTCGTCGGAGTCGCAGAACACCTACGTGTACTTCCCGGTCGGCACGAACCGGCACTCGGGTGGCGCGACGCTGGATGCCCTCGGGGCGGTCGGGTGGGTGCAGTCCGACGACTTCGCGTACGCGCACCGCGCAGAGCTCCCAGACGACTTCGTGACCTACCGCAACGCGTCGGCGACGAAGTCGTGGTTCCTGCTCGACGACCAGATCGTCGTCCTCGCCGCCGGCGTCGGTGATGCTTCGCGGGCGGCGACGACGACTGTGGACGCGCGGCCTTCCGTCGTACCGGCGACTGTCGAAGGGGCCCTCCGCAACGGCCGCCGCTGGACCGGGCCCGGGACTGCCGACCTGCGCTGGCTCCACTACTCCAACGGCGCCCAGTCAGTCGGCTACTACTTCCACGGTTCTTTGCGGACCCGCGTCGCCCAGGACCAGATCACCCGAAGCCGCCGAGTCATCCGTACGTCGAACCCGGACACCGCGGTCACCCGCAACGTCTTCTCCCTGACCCTCGACCACGCCGCGGGCGAGCTGACGTCGCACGCCTACTCGCTCCTCCCCAACGCCACCCGCGCCCAACTCGCCGGCCACCGCCCGGTCCGCATCCTCACCAACACCCGCCGAGCCCAGGCGATCCAATCCGGCACCCTCACCGCCGCCAACACCTTCGCGTCAGGCCCTCATCTACTCCCCGGCCTGATCCTCGACGGCCCGACCTCCGTCCTGGCCCGCTCACACGGCCGCCAGCTAACCCTCGCCGTCTCCGACCCCACCTTCACCCGCACAACCATCCCGGTGACGGTCCCCGGCCGCTGGCTCACCCTGACAACCCCAAACCCAGCCGTCCGCCTGACCCACACGTTGCTGGGCACCCGCCTGACCTTCACCACCCACCACTCGCACGGCGCAACGGTGCGAGCCGACCTGCGCTAGCCGTTCTCGCAGCCCACACCGTCGTTGTTGGCGTCGAGCCCGTAGATGTCCTCGCCGACGACCTGAACGGGCCCGGTCACGTAGGCGGGCCCGTTGCCCTTCCCGCTGGAGCAGTCCACGTCGCTGGCGATCGGCACACAAGCACCGCTGTAGTTCGGGTCGCACCCACCGCCGTCCTGCTCAGCGGTCTTCGTCCCGACCGCCGTCACCTCGGTCACCGGCTTGCGCGTCACCACCTGCCGGACCAGCCGCTTCCGCACCTGTACGCCGTCCGTGAACGTCACCTCGTACGTCAGCCGCTGCACCCCGGCCCGCCCGCGCGTGACCACCTCCCGCACCCCGACCTCGAGCGACGCGTCATCCTTCGTCACCCGCTTGAACGCGATCGCCCGCGTCTCGACCACCAACCGCCGTACGGTCACCGGCTTCACCCGCACCGGCTGCGTCGGCGCGGTCGACGGCGTACTGGTCGGCGTCTGACTCGGCGACGCTTCGCTCACCGGGCCCGCGATCGGCGCGAGCGTTCCGCCCTCCTGCGTCCCATCGCTCGCGCATCCCCCGACCGCGAGCGCCAATCCCATCAGTCCAACGATCCATCTCCCACCCATCCCCACACCTTCGTCCTGCGGTGCGGGGGCCACAAGATCTCGCGACCCGCGATTTCAGCTGCCGCCCGCTCCGACGAGTTGGCCGTCCAGGGAGAGGATCTCGAGTTTGCCCTGGCCCTTCGGGGGGATGACGATCGCGAGCTGGTGCAGGTAGTCCTGGTGGAGGGTTTGGGTGTACTTGACGTAGCTGCTGAAGGCGGTGGGTGGGCCGCTGGTCCAGTAGGCGTTGGAGCCGGGCTCGATGTGTTGGAGGTACTGCTCGGTGAGGGCGAGGAAGACGAGGGCGTGGCCGTCGGTGGTGATGAAGGTGAGGGGGTCCCCGGAGGGGCGGAAGGTGTCGGTGGCGGTGGAGATGTAGGGCTTCTTGGTGTCGGTGATCTTGTCCTTGGCGCGTTGGGTGAGGAGGGCGGTCGTGCCGGGGGACGGGGTGAAGAGGGCGGACTTGGGGGATGTGGGGCCGGCGGTCAGGTAGTCGGCGAGGTTCGCGGCGGCTGACTGGGGGAGGCTGGCGAGCTTGTTCATGTCCGACTTGGTGGGGGCCCGGAGGCCTTCCAGGGATGGGAGTTTGATCGCCGCGCGGGGGTAGACCGAGTACTTGAGGACCCAGGGGTCGCCTGCGGTGGTGCGCTCCCAGACGCCTAGTTGCTTGTTCTCGGGGCTGTTGGAGACGCCGGAGGCCACGACGAAGCGCATGGGGTAGGTGCCGTACTGCGGGGCGGCGATCGCGGGGTCGGTGTAGGTGAACGGCTTGGCCTTGCCGGTGTCGGCGGTCTTGCGGGCGATCTGGTAGCCGGCGCGGGTCATCGCGAGGGTCGGGTCGGCCTCGATCGACTCGGAGAGTTTCTCGTTGCGGGACTGGTTGGCCTGGTTGTTGACGGTGTTGTAGTGCTCGACGACGGCCACGCCGTCCGCGACGGTGACGGCGGCGCGGGTCGCGGGGCCGGTGCTGGTGTTCTGCTCCGGTACGGCGACGCAACCGGTTGCTGTGAGCAACAACAGGCCGCCGGTGAGGGCGGTGGCCGTGCGCTTCAGCCGGGGCGGGGAGTACGCCGGGGCCTGGTACTGCGGGGGAATCCCGGGCACGGGCGCCGGGCGCGGCTCGGGCTCGGGCGCAGGGGCCGGTGCAGGCTTCGGGGCCGGCGCAGGCTTCGGGGCCGGTGCGGACTCAGGGGCCGGCGCGGGGGCGGGCTCCGGCGCGGGCTCTTCCGCGACCGGCGGAGCCGGAGCCGGCCGGCTCGGGACCGTCGGCACGACGTACGGCATCGGCGTCTGCGGCTCTTCGACGATCTCAGGCTTGCGCCTGTGCGGCATCAGCAACCAAACCCCCAGGAACACCAGAATCAGCCCGACCCCCAGCACCACCAGACAGATCCCGAACAGCCCCTTCAGCTCCGCCCCGAACGTCACCACCGCGTCCACCCCGGGCGACCCGTCCGCGTTCATCACCACCACGTCGTACCGGCCGTCCTGCGTCTCCCACTCGGCGGCCTGCTTCCCGGCGCCGCTCGCGTCCGCGACCCACCAGTCCAATCCGGTCGGCGCGTTCAGCCGCTCGACGGCGCCCTTCATCTCCTGCGTCCCGAGCTCCGACGGCAGGTCGAAGCGCACCACCCGCGTGTACGCCGACCCGCCGAGGTAGCTGCTGACATCGAGGTCGTGCCCCACCCCGACGAACACCGGCCGCTCCCCCGCCGCGGAAACGTGCAGCGTGAAGCCGTGCCGGTCGAGCAGGTCGGGGGCGGTGGCGACGGCGAGACCGGGACCGGTCAGCCGCTGCGAACCGGTCTCGACGGTGCTGTCCGGGCCGACCAGCCAGAACGCGGAGGCGGCCCCGGCGAGCGTGGCGACCACCCCCACCAGGGCGAGCGGCAGGCCGAGGGTGACGCGGGCGAAACGCATGAGTAGGGCTCCCGTTGACGACATGTCAGGTCCAGGGCGGAGGACCGACCGGCACAGACCCAACCACAGGGCGAGGGTCGGCCGTCGTTGACGAATAACTGATCGGGCAGCGATCTGTTACTGTCTCCGGAGTTAGTGAATCGCCGTTTATAAACTACCCGGGGAGTACGCCGTGGCCCGCCCGCGCCTGATCGACGACGACGCCGTCCTCGACGCGACCCGCGTCGTACTGGCCGAGCTCGGCCCGCTGAAGCTCACCCTGGCGGCCGTCGGAGCGCGGGCCGGGCTGTCCGCACCGACGCTGATCCAGCGGTTCGGCTCCAAGCGCGGGCTGCTGCTCGCGTCCGCGGCGCGGTCGCCGCTGATGGTGATCCGGGCGGCCGAGGAGGCCGAGGCGCGCAACACGTCGCCGCTGGCCGCGCTGCGCGACTTCGCGCTGTCGAGCGTCGCCCACATCGAGCGCCGCGAGCAGCTCGGCAACGGGCTCGGCTTCGTCCAGCTCGACGTCGCCGACCCCGAGTTCCGCGCGCACGCGCTCGCGCACTCGGCGGCGATCATCGACACCACGCGCCGGATGCTCAGCGCCGCCCAGGAGGCCGGCGAGCTGGTTCCGACCGCCGACGTGGACGCGCTGGCCCGGCTGACGCTGGTCTGCTTCAACGGCGCGCTCCAGGTCTGGGCCGTGAACGGGTGGGGCACGCTGACCGATTTCCTGCGCGACCAGCTCGATCTGCTGCTCGCGCCGTACCTGAACGAGGAGTGAGATGTTCCTACGCGTCACCGTCTTCTACGTCGCCACGCTGCTGCTGTCCGGCGTGATGATCGCGCTCCAGGGCGGCGTCGGACTCGACCCCGACCTGCTGGAGCTGGTGCAGTTCGCGCCGGCGCTGGCGGTCGGGGTGATGTTCCTGCTGTTCCGCCGTACGACGTCCGTCGCGGCGCGCTTCACACCGGTCGACGTGGTCGCCCGGAAGTCGGCGCTGGTGGTCGGCATCGTGGCCGCGGCGATCGCCGTCTCGGTCCTCGTCCACGTGATCGCCGGCCAGCCGCTGCACTTCGACGAGCAGAAGTACCCGTTCTGGGCCCTGACCCTGACGATGCTGATCGGCTCCGCCGGCGAGGAACTCGGCTGGCGCGCGTACCTGCAGCCCTACCTGCAGACCCGGTACGGCGTACTGCGCTCGTCGCTGACCGTCGGCGTCCTCTGGGGCGTCTGGCACGTCGGCGGCTTCGCGAACGGCCCGGTCTTCATGGGCGCATTCCTGCTGATGACGATCTCGCTGTCGGTGGTCCTCGGCGCCGTCCTGCAGACCGCCCGCGGCACGAACCTCGCGATCGCGACGGTTGCCCACACCGCGGTCAACCTGGCGATGTTCGCCCTGTTCGACGAGGAGACAGGCCATGCTTTCCCGATGGTCGTGATGGGTCTCGCGTGGGCGGCGGCCGCGGTCGTCACCCACCGCGCGCTGCGCCCGGCGCCGGTCGCCCGCACGCTGACCACGCTGCCGGGCTAGCGGGCGTGGGGCATCACCAAGGTGGTGAAGGTGCCCTGGTCGGCGGAGCGGATGACGACGGGGCGGTCGGGGGCGTGGATCTCGAGGAGGACGTCGGGGCCGACGCCGGTGGTGAGGGCCTCGGCCAGGAGGCGGGTGGTGAAGGTGATTTCGAGTGCGGGGCCGGTGGTGATCGCGTCGACGTGACGGTCGGCGATGGTGACCTGGTCGGTGTTGATGCTTAGGGCAACTGTCTCGTCCGTGCCGAGGTGGTCGGTGAGGGTGGTGCGGTCGACGATGACGCGGGTGACGGGTGGTTCGAGGCCCTCCAGGATTGCCTGGTAGGCGGGGTACTCGGCGACCACGGGGGTGAGGGTGCGGGAGTCCGTCGGGGTGGTGAGGGTGAGAGCGGCGCCGGCTTGGAGGGTGATGGTGTCGGCGGTGGCCAGCCAGCGGGAGAGGTTGGTGAGGTCGGGGGCGGGGACGAGGAGTGCGGCAGGGGTACCTTCGAAGGACTGGGGGTGGAGTTTGCGGATGGCGAGGCGGTAGCGGTCGGTGGCGACGAGGGTGACTTCGGACTCGGCGAACTCGATGCGAACGCAACGCAGAGCGGGCAGGAAAGAGGCGGGGGCAGCCGCCTGGTGATCAGTTGCCGCCGAAGGCGTGACCTGGCGGATGGCGCTCGCCAGCTCCGGGCCACCGAGGGTGACGCGCGGCGGCGCGCTGGTGAGGTCGGCGAGGATTCGCTGGGCCGCCTGGCGGGTGCTGACCGCCTTCTGTTCGACCGTACGGAGGTGCGCCTCGACGACCGCCGCCGCGGCCTCGGGAGCGCCGTCGAGGACCCGGCGCACCTCGGGCAGCGGCAGGTCGATCTCCCGCAAGTCACGCAACAACCGAGCGCGGGGCTCCTGCGAGAGCGCGTAGTACCGATACCCGTTCCCCTCGTCGACCACGGCCGGCCGCAGCACCGCGCAGTCGTCGTAGAAGCGCAGCGCGCTCGGGGTCAGGCCGACGCGGCGCGCGAAGGCGCTGATGCTCAGCAGGTCGTCCACCACCCCCTGATCCAACACCTTCACCCCACTCGAAGGTCAACGCGCGCCGCCGGCCGCCGGCGGGGACAATGGTCCGGTGACCAGGTTGTACGTCGTGACCGGTGCGCCCGGGGCGGGGAAGTCCACAGTCGTGCCCGAGCTCCTCCGGCTCAGCGGCGAGCGGCTGGTCGTGCTCGACATGGACGAACTGCTCGACGACGAGGGCCGGCTGCTCGGCATCAAGATCGACGAACAGGCCGCGGCGCCGCACTGGCCGGCGTACAACGCCCTCTGGCTCCGCATCACCGAACTGATCCGCCGATCGGGCGTCTCGGTGCTCCTCCTCGGCCCGATCACCCCCAGCCAGCTCCCCGAAGGCCGCTGGCTCCACCTCGACTGCCCGGACGCCGTACGCCGTGAACGCCTTGCCGCCCGCGGCTGGTCCCCCGACGAGATCGACGACGCCCTCCTGGACGCCGTCGAGATCCGCAAGCTCGTCCCCCGGTCGGTCACCGGCGACGGCACCCCGGAGGACTCCGCCGGCGAGATCCTCACCTGGGTCCAGGAGTAGCCATCCACTCCGGGCGCGACGCCCACTCCAGCGCGAGCGCGACGAAGGCCCGATCGGTGACCACCTTCAGCAGTTCCTGGTCGCTGATCGGGACCTCCACCCCCGACCCGATCACCGGGATCAGCTCGAGCGTCAGGTCGTACGAGCCGAGGCGCATCCGCGCCGTGGGGATCGCAAGCGTCTTCTCAGCAGCGTCGACAAGGAACCCGTGACTGGCCGTCGCCGGATAGGCACCGGGCTGGACGGTGGCGGCGACGCAGGACTTGGCGGGGCTGCCCTTCGCACAGACCGGCGGCAAGTCGAGCCGTGGAGCGCCTACCGTGAAGATGATCGGAATCGAAGCCCCGGCCACCGCTACCTGGTAGCGGTCGAAGTCGACGTCAGCGACGACCTTCCCGAACCGCGCCGGCAGCAACCGGTCCAGCTCCACCGCCACCCGGCGCTGGAACTCCCGCTGCTCAGGCCCGATCGGCGGTTCCTGCCACGGCGACGCCGCCGGCGCGGCCAGCCCGTACTCGTTGCCGCGGACACCGATCGCTCCGCTCACCGCGACCGTCCCGACCACCACCGCGGCAGCCCCCGCGACCAGCGCGCCACCAGCGACGAGCCGCCGACGCCGTACGCTCCGCCGCCCACGCTCCAGGCTGACCGGTACCGCGTCGTCCATATCCCGCACCGGCTCCGTGAGGTGCTCGAGCAGGTCCTTCAGCTGCTGGTCACTCATCGTCTCGTCCTCCATCGCTCAGTGCCCCTGCAGGATGTGGAAGTCGCCGCCGAGCCGCTCGCGCAGCAGCCGCAGCGCGCGGTTGCTCTGCGACTTCACCGTGCCCTGGCTGCAGCCGAGGATCTCCGCGGTCTGCTCGACGCTCAGGTCGTCCCAGAACCGCAGTACGACGACCGCCCGCGCCTTGCGTGGCAGCTCGGCCAGGGCGGCGAGCAGCGTCAGCCGCAGCTCCGTCGCGTCCGCGGACCGCCCTGGCTCGGGCAGGCGGTTGAGCTCTGCCTCGCGGCGCCGCTGACGCCGTCCGTGCAGGTAGGTGCGGACCAGCGTCTTCGACGTGTACGCCTTCAGGTACTCCGCCCGCGAGGCGCGCGGCCAGGCGCGGTACAGCTTCAGCAGCGTGGTCTGCACGAGGTCCTCGGCCTGGTGCAGATCGCCGGTCAGCAGGTACGCCTGCCGGTACATCCGCTGCTGGTGGGTCGCCGCGTACTCGGCGAACCCCTGGTCGCGTTCCATCCGGCCTCCTAGCCGCTCACCTGCCGACACCCACCTCAGAGCGCGCCGGCGCGGAAAGGGTTGGAATCAGGCGCGGAACCAGTTGCGGAGGATTTCCGTGTACGCCGGGCTGATGCCGTCCAGGGTGCGGTCGGGGGTGCCGGGCCAGTGGCCGGCGTCGGGGACGAGGACGTGCTCGACGCGGTCGTTGCCTGAGGTGGCGGCGGCTCGGCGCCAGACGTCGAGGGTCTCCGGGACCGGGAGGTTGGCCTCGTCGGCGCCGTGGATGAGGAGGACCGGGCAGCGGACGGTCGCGTAGAGGGGTTCGGAGGCGAAGTCGAGCTCGTGCCAGACGGGGAGGTCGCCGGTGAGGTCGTCGGCGGTCAGTCCGACCAGGTCGAACCACGGCTCCCCCGCGGAGCGCCGCAGCAACTTCACCACCGCTGCTCGGTCCGCACTCGCGGGCTCCTCCGGCTCTGCACTGCTGCGCAGCAGGTCGGCCACCGCGTCGCGAATGCTGACGGCCTGCCCCACCGCCTCCTCGTCGTACCCGGCCCGTCGCACAGCCTCCGCCGTCGCGTGCCTCATCTGCTCAGCCGGGCTCACGCCCGAGCACCCCAGCAGCACGAGCGACTCCGCGACTCGCTCCTGCGCGGCCAGCGCGGCGATCCACGTTCCCTGGCTGATTCCCCAGAACGCGATCGGCACGTCGTACAGGCCCCGCAGGACGTCGTACGCCGCCACCGCCCCGGCAGCCTGAACGCCGAACGGGATGTCCACGTCGTCCCGCCCCCAAGCGGCCCGCTCGAAGCTCAGCACCGCGATCCCCAGCGGCGCGACCGTCGCGGCGAGGTGCTCGAAGATCACCTGCCGGTACGACGAACTGCTCGACCCGTGCAGCGCGACCACGCCGCCGCGCACCACCTGATCACCAGGAACAGTCAGCAACCCGCGCCGACCGTCCACCTCGACCTCCGACGACACGATCATGCGCCGGATGATCACACGCGCTCAGGTCAAGCGCAGAGCACCCGCAGCCGTCGGCGGCCGCTCAAGTCAGTCGCAGGCTCGCCGGGAACGTCGCGGCAGCAGTCAGCGGCAACGGCCCGCGCCCAGGAGTGATCGACCCGAGCACCGAAGCGTGCCGCGCGCCCGTACAACTGGGGACCGTCCCGGCCAGCCCGTGCACGGTCAGGAAACCCAGTACGGCGAACGCGTACGCCTCCTTCGCCGCCGACGGCAACCCGAGCTCGTCGGTGCTCAGCAGCGGCAGGTCGCCGAGCTCCCAGCCGAGGCGGTGCATCAGCGCCGGGTTCCGGATGCCGCCGCCCGCGGCGATCACCTCCGTCCCGCCGTACGCCTTGACGGCGTCGGCCACGGTCCTGGCGGTCAGCGCGGTGACGGTCGCGACGACGTCGTCCGGCGCGATCTCCGGCAGGCCCTGCATCCGCTCGGCCAGGTACGACAGGTGGAACAACTCCTTGCCTGTGCTCTTCGGCGCCGGCCGCGCGTAGTACGGCTCGGCCATCAGCCGCGCGAACAGCTCGGGGTGGATCGTGCCGCGCCCGGCCATCAGCCCGTCGGCGTCGAACGCGAGCCGCCCGGCGGTCAGCTCGCCGACCACCGCGTCGATCAGCGCGTTGGCCGGACCGGTGTCGAAGGCAACGGGTTCACCCACCGCCGGTACGACGGTGATGTTGGCGATCCCGCCCAGGTTGAGCGCGACCGGCGTACCGCCGCGGCCGCGCAACCACAGCGTGTCGAACAGGCTCACCAGCGGCGCCCCCTGGCCGCCCGCCGCGACGTCGCGCGACCGCAGGTCCGACACCACCGCGGTCCCGGTCGCCTCCGCGATCCACGCGGGCTGGCCGATCTGCAGCGTCCCGCGCACGACCCCCTCGTCGACCCAGTGGAAGACCGTCTGCCCGTGCGACACGATCAGGTCGGCGTGCCCGCCGCAGAGCTGCTCGACGGCCTGGACGGCGACCTCGGCGAACGCCTGCCCGATGCCGGTGTCCAGCCGGGTCACCGCCTCCAGCGAAGTACTTGCCGGAGGCAACGCTGCGGCCAGCGCGTCGCGCAGCTGCGCGGAGTACGGCCGGCTGAGCATCCCGAGCGGCTGCAGCACCAGCTGGTCGCCCTCGAACGACAGCTCGGCGGCGGCCGCGTCGATCGCGTCGTACGAGGTCCCTGACATCAGTCCGATGACACGCATCTCAGTCCTTGAGCTCCCGCTGGTGGTCGTCGCCGCGCAGGGTCAGCAGCGCGACGACGCTGATCGCACAGGTGATCATCACGTACCAGGCCGGGATGTCGATGTTCTTGGTCCGCTTGATCAGCTCGGTGATGATCAGGCCGGCGGAGCCGGAGAACACCGCGTTCGACAGTGAGTAGGCCAGGCCGAGCCCGGTGTAGCGCGCCCGCGTGGTGAACATCTCGGCCAGCATGGCCGGTCCGGGCCCGGCCATCAAACCGACCACGAGCCCGGCGACGAAGACCGCGATCCCCTTGGCCGCGTTCGAGGAGTCCTTGTCCTGCAGGAGGTTCATCAGCGGGAACGCCAGTACGACGACCAGCGCGGCGCCCGTCACCATCACCGGCCGGCGACCGACGCGATCGCTGATCCAGCCCGCCGGCATGATCGAGACCGCGAACCCGAGGTTGGCCAGCACGGTCGCGACCAGCGCCTGCTGGAAGGTCGCGTTCAGCGTCGACTGCAGGTACGACGGCATCACGACCAGGAACGTGTACCCCGCCGCGGACCAGCCCATCAGCCGGCCGATGCCCAGCGCGATCGCCTTCGCGACCTCCGCCTTGCCGGCCGGTTCGCGCTCCTCGACGGCTTGGACGCGCGCGAAGTTCGGCGTCTCCTCGAGCCGGAGCCGCAGGAACAGCGCCACCAGGCCGAGCGGCAGCGCGAGCAGGAACGGCACCCGCCAGCCCCAGTCGTGCAGCGCCTCCGTGCTCAGCGCGGTCGCCAGGATCGCCGCCAGCCCGGCGCCGACCAGCAGGCCGAGGGCGACGGTCAGCGACTGCCACGCGCCGTACAGGCCGCGCTTGTTGCGCGGTGCGAACTCGGTCATGATCGCGACCGCGCCGCCGAACTCGCCGCCCGCCGACAACCCCTGCAGCGCTCGCACCAGCGTGAGCAGCCAGGGCGCGGCCGCCCCGACCGTCGCGTACGTCGGCAGCAGGCCGATCAGCGTGGTCGACAGCGTCATCAGCAGCAGCACCAGGATCAGCGTCGGCCGCCGGCCGATCCGGTCGCCGACGCGGCCGAAGATCGCCGCGCCGATCGGCCGGAAGAAGAAGGCCAGCGCGAACGACGCGTAGGTCTTGATCAGGCTCTCGGCGTCGCTGGTCGACGTCGCGCTGAAGAAGTTGGCCGCGATCACGGTCGCGAAGAAGCCGTAGGCGCCGAACTCGTACCACTCGACGAAGTTGCCGACGGTGCCGGCGACCAGCGACCGGCGGTGCCGCCGGACGTCCACGGTCGGTGTCCCTGCAGAGCTGCTCATCGGGTCCTCTCCCCGCTCGCCCCCGGTAACTTTCCTCCCACTGACTTCACCATCTTCGTCCATCGTTTCCCAAACCGCGAGTCCGGCCCGAATGCTGATCACCGCCTGTGTCCGAACCTTGACACAGCCCGCACGGCCGCCGATGATCGGGGAGCTATACCGGTTTATCTCCGCCCGTTTCCCGCCCTGAAAGAGGTAGAGATGAAAGACGAGCTCCTAGGCCGCCGGAGTCTGCTGACCCTGATGGCCGCCGGCGGTGTCGCCGCCACGGTCGGCGTCCCGCTGACCGCCGCGGCCGCCGAGTGCCGGCCGCGCGCGAAGAACGGCCCGATCTCGGTCGCCTACGTCGAGGTCAACAACAACAGCATGCTGAACGTCGGCAAGTACACGCTGGCCAACGGCGGCGCCCAGGTCTTCGACATCGCGGTGATCTTCGCGGCGAACATCAACTACGACGGCTCGAAGGCGTACCTGCACTTCAACGAGAACGTGCAGCGGGTGCTGGACAACGTCGAGACCGAGGTCCGGCCCCTGCAGCGCAAGGGGATCAAGGTCCTGCTGTCGATCCTCGGCAACCACCAGGGCGCCGGCTTCGCGAACTTCCCGTCGCAGGCCAGCGCCGCCGCCTTCGCCCAGCTGCTGGCCGACGCGGTCAACCGCTACGGCCTGGACGGCATCGACTTCGACGACGAGTACGCCGACTACGGCGTCAACGGCACCCCGCAGCCGAACGCCAGCTCGTTCTTCCACCTGGTGACGGCGCTGCGCCAGAAGCTGCCGAACAAGATCATCACCCTGTACGACATCGGCCCGGCCGCGGCCCGGCTCAGCTACAACGGCCAGAGCGTCGCGGAGAAGTTCAACTACGCCTGGAACCCGTACTACGGCACCTGGTCGGTCCCGCGCGGCCCGGCCGCGAAGTCCAAGCTGTCCCCGGCGGCGGTCCAGATCAACGTCTCGTCGAACGCCGCCAGCCTGGCCACCCGCACCAAGAACGAGGGCTACGGCGTCTTCCTGACCTACGACCTCGGCGCATCCAACGCCAGCAGCTACATCTCCGGCTTCACCAACCCGCTCTACGGGAGCGGCACGGTCTACACGCCGTAGCGCTTCGCAGTACGCCGCAGTACGGACAATCGGCCACCAGGGATTCCGCCTGGTGGCCGATTGCGCTTTGTCTTCGTTACCGGCCGGTATATACTCAAGTTACTGGCGGGTACAGCGAAGGGGACACTGTGAGCCACTACAAGTCGAATCTGCGCGACATCGAGTTCAACCTGCTCGAGGTGCTCGGCCGCGGCGAGGTGCTCGGGCAGGGCCCGTACGCCGACATGGACGTCGACACCGCTCGCGAGGTGCTGGGCGAGATCGACCGGCTGGCCAAGAACGAGCTGGCCGAGTCGTTCGAGGACGCCGACCGCAACCCGCCGGTCTTTGATCCGGCCACGCACGCGGTGACGATGCCGGCGTCGTTCGCGAAGAGCTACCACGCCTACATGGACGCCGAGTGGTTCAAGCTCGAGCTGCCGCCGGAGCTGGGCGGCCAGCCGACGCCGCCGTCGCTGCGCTGGGCCGCCGCCGAGATGGTGCTCGGCGCCAACCCGGCCGTGCACATCTACGCCGCCGGGCCGAACTTCGCGCACGTGCTCTGGCGCAACGGCACCGACCGGGACAAGAAGATCGCCCAGATCATGATCGACCGTGGCTGGGGCGCCACGATGGTGCTGACCGAGCCGGACGCCGGCTCCGACGTCGGCGCCGGGCGGACCAAGGCCACGCTGCAGGACGACGGCAGCTGGCACATCGAGGGCGTCAAGCGGTTCATCACCTCCGGCGACCACGACATGTCGGAGAACATCGTCCACCTGGTGCTGGCCCGCCCGCAGGGCATCGACGGCGTCGGCGGCCCAGGCACCAAGGGCCTGAGCCTGTTCGTCGTACCGAAGTACGACTTCGACCTGGAGACCGGCGAGCTGACCGGGGAGCGCAACGGCGCCTTCGTCACCAACGTCGAGAAGAAGATGGGCATCAAGGTCTCCACCACCTGCGAGATCACCTTCGGCGAGACCACGCCGGCCAAGGGCTACCTGCTCGGCGAGGTGCACGACGGCATCGCGCAGATGTTCCAGGTCATCGAGTACGCCCGGATGATGGTCGGCACCAAGGCGATCGCGACGCTGTCGACCGGCTACCTGAACGCGCTCGAGTACGCCAAGGAGCGGGTCCAGGGCGCCGACCTGACCAACGCCGCCAAGACCGCGCCGCGGGTCACCATCACCCACCACCCCGACGTACGGCGCTCGCTGATGACGCAGAAGTCGTACGCCGAGGCGCTGCGCGCACTGGTGCTGTTCACCGCGACGTACCAGGACCGCGCCGAGCAGGCCCGGTACGCCGGGGAGCACGACGAGCTGGCCGAGCGGGTCAACGACCTGCTGCTGCCGCTGGTCAAGGGCTACGGCTCGGAGAAGTCCTGGACGCTGCTCGGCACCGAGTCGCTGCAGACCTTCGGCGGGTCCGGCTTCCTGCAGGACTACCCGATCGAGCAGTACGTCCGCGACGCCAAGATCGACACCCTGTACGAGGGCACCACCGCGATCCAGGGCCAGGACCTGTTCTTCCGCAAGATCATCAAGGACCAGGGCCAGGCGCTCGGCCACCTCGCCGAGCAGATCCAGGGCTTCGTCACCTCCGAGGCCGGCAACGGGCGGCTCAAGGAGGAGCGCGGGCTGCTCGCCAAGGGCCTGGAGGACGCCAACAAGATCCTCGGTGTGATGGGCCAGGCGCTGATGGCCAGCAACCCGCAGGCCGAGAACGGCGACCCGCGCAACATCTACAAGGTCGGGCTGAACACGTCGCGGCTGCTCTACGTGCTCGGTGACGTGGTCTGCTCGTGGCTGATGCTGCGGCAGGCGGAGGTCGCGCTGGAGAAGCTGGGCGGCGAGCTGTCGCCGGCCGACCAGGACTTCTACACCGGCAAGATCGCCGCGGCGCAGTGGTTCGTGCGCTCGACGATGCCGACCGTGCGCGCCGAGCGGGTCAAGGCCGAGCTGACCGACCTCGACGTGATGGACCTGCCCGAGTCGGCGTTCTGACGCCGACCCCCTGAGTCGCCCCCGGCCGACGTCCTCCGCGGGAGCCCCTCCCCGCGGAGGACGTCGTTCTTCCCGCCCGCAGGGCCGCGTACGGCGGCTCGACCGGAGCGCGTACGGCGCTCGTCCGGGCTGCGTGCGGCGGCACGGTCGAGCGGGTTTTTCCGGGGCAGGTCGGGGCAGATTGCAATCTGGCCTCCCCAGGAGCGCTCACCTGTAGCAACGTTTCCGTCCTGAAACACCGCGTCCCTGGCCTGGTCTCCCCTGTCCGGGCCAGGGCCGCGTCCAACCCGGAACCACGGGCGTCCACGGGACGTCTGTGCAGGCGTGAAGGCAACCGGTCGACGTAAGGTGAGCGCGATGTCCGCCCGTCTCCGCGCCCTGGCCGTGCTGCTCGCCGTACTGGCGTTCCTGCCGGCCGGCCCCGCCCACGCCACAGCGCCCGCCGCTGCCCCGCCCGAGCTCCCGGACCAGATCGCGACCGCCTGGACCAAGGACCGCGTCTACCTCGACCCGGCGCTGCGGGTCGCGTTCCCGAAGACCGAGCTCGACCGGATCCGGGCCGCCGTGGCCACGCCGGGGCTCTCGGTGTACGTCGCGATCGTGCCGCGGACGCCGTACCTGAAGGACATCACGTACGACCTGCCGACGCTGCTCCAGGCGCGCACCGGGCAGCCGGGGCTGTACCTCGTGGCGACGGTGTCGGACGACTACTGGGCGACGACTGCGGAGCTGTTTCGGGCGGGCGGGTTGCGCGGGCGGAGCCTGAGCAGCGTGCAGTCCGAGGACGACGCGGACCGGGGGATGGTGGTCGACCGGCCGGCGCCGAAGATCGTCCGGACGATCCAGCAGGCCGCGACGGCGCTCGACGGGCGCGCGCTGCCGGTGATCCCCGCGAGTGATCTGACGCCCCCGCGGACGCCGCGGACCGGGCGGTCGGTGACCGACAAGGAGGACCTGACCGCGTTCACGGGGATGGGTGTCGGTGGGGTGATCGGGTTCCTGCTGGTGCTGGTCCCGGTGCTGCGGGGGCGGTCGAAGCGCAAGCCGGTGACGTCCAAGAAGCAGTCGTCATCAGGTGCGACCAGGTTGTCCGCTGTTCGGTCTCAGGCTGATCGGTGGATCCCCAAGGCAGGTCGTGCAGTCAGTTCCCTGGAGAGGCTGAAGAAACCGACGCGTGCACAGCTCGACCGGCGCGACGACGCGCGTGCCCGGCTGGACGCGGCGAAGGTCCTGCGCACGGCAGAGACGGGATCAGAGCGGGCCGACGCGGGCCGGACGTCCGCGGAGGCTCTGCTCGCGCTGACCGGGGCGTACGTGCTGGCGCGGCAGGCTCATCAAGTGGCCAGCGGCAACGGTGTGCAGCCACCTTGTTTCTTCGATCCGACGCATCCCTCGGGGACCGCGACCGCCGCCTGGTCCGACGAGACCGACGTCCCGGCCTGCGCGACCTGCGCGCAGACCGTCAGCCGCGGCGAGACCCCGCGTGGCCTGCAGGTCCCCGGCTCGTCCGGGTTGTTCGGCCGCGACCTGATCCCGTACTGGGAGCTCGACCCCGAGGACAGCCCGATGGTCGCGACCGGCTTCGGCGCGCTGTCCGACGACCTGGCCGAGCGCGTCGAGCGGACGTACGGAGGGGTTCGATGATGCTGCGCCGCGCCTGCGCGCTGGCTCTTGCGGCCGTCGTACTGGTGATCGGTCTGCCCGCGACCGCGTGGAGCGCCGTACCGACCGATCCGCGGATCACCGCGGCCGTCGCCGCGTGGAAGGATCAGCCGGTCTACGTCGACCCGCAGTACACGTCGGCGTACGCCGATCAGGTCGAGGCCATGCAGGCGCGGATCGCGACCTCGCCGGTGCCTGTGTACGTCGCGGTGGTGCCGACCGGGACCTGGTACCTGGAGAAGGGCGACACCGAGCTGCTCGCCGGCTGGCTCGCGACCGCGAACGGCAAGCCGGGGCTGTACCTGGTGATGGAGGACTGGATCGCCACCGGCATCGAGCACCAAGTGCACGCCTGGGGCCCGAACCGGACGTACGGCGACTCCAAGCAGACCCCGGCGCAGCTGCTCGGCGAGTACCTCGACGAGGTGAAGGTCAACGACCGGTACGACGCCGACCCGGCCCGGACCGAACCGCTGCCGCCGCGCGAGGACGGGCCGGACTCCCCGCCGGAGCGGTTCACGGTCGGCAAGGCGATCGGGAACGGCGTCGGCGGTGGCCTGATCGGACTGATGGGCGGCGCGCTGGTCGCTGCCCTGGTGCTGGGACTGGCGGCACTGGTCGCCCGACGAGGAGGACGGCAGTGAAGGCGCTGATCGCTAGGACCGGGCTCGTGGCGATGCTGCTGGGCCTGCTGACGCTGATCGCCGTACCGGCGGAGGCTGCCGAGACCCCGGCCGAGCGGGCCCGCGAGATCGCGTCCGCGCTCGCGAAGGACCCGCTGTACGTCGACGCGGCGTACAGGACCGGGCTGCCGGAGAACCTGCGAACCTCGGTGCGGAGCAAGGGCGAGGCGCTCTCGTACGACGTGTACACGATCATCCTGCCGCTGACGCCGAGCGACGCCTTCCAGGGCAAGGAGTCGAACGTCCTGACCCTCGTCATCGACGCGCTGCGCAAGCCGGGCCTGTACGTCGTGGTCGACGGCGGCTCGCGGTTCCCGTACTACAAGGCGCACGACGTCGCGGCGCTCGACGAGGACGACGACCGGCTGCAGAACGCGCGGTCGCACGCGCTGGAGGACACGGGGTACGACTCCGGGCCGGCCGAGGCCGTCGCTCGCTTCTACGAGCTGCTCGCCGGGCCGGCGCTCGGGCCGGTGGACCGGAAGGAGGTGCCGGGGTCGCCCAAGTCTTCGTCGGGCTCCTCGGAGTCCGAGGGGGTCGGGTCGGTGACCGGGATCGTGGTCACGGGTGTGGTGGTGGTGCTCGTGCTGCTGGCGCTGGTGATCGGGCTGCGGTCTTCCGGGCGGTCCGGCCGGCCGCGTCGGGAGAAGGCGTTCAGCATCCCGCCGCACGTGGCGCAGACCGTCGCGGCCGAGCGGCGGCGCCGGCTGACGCAGGAGACGACCGCCGAGTTGACCACGCTCGGATCGGAGCTGGCGGCGCTGCCGTCGGCGGCCGGTCAGGGGCTCGAGCACCAGCAGGCCGCGCTCGACGCGCACGCCGCCGCGGGCAAGGTACTCGACTCGTCGCGCGACCTGGTGGACCTGGTCGGCGCGATGGTGCTGCTCGACCAGGCCCGGCGCGAGTACGACGCCGCGGTCGCGATCGCCGCGGACCGCAAGGTGGTCGACGTACCGCCGCTGTGCGCCTTCAATCCCTTGCACGGAAGGGCTTCCGGGCGGCCGACGCAGGTCGAGAGCGGTGGGACGACGGTGCCGCTGCCGCTGTGCGCCGAGTGCCGGCGGGCGCTGAAGTCCGGGACGGCGCCGAAGTCGCTGCCCGGTGAGGACGGGCCGTACTGGCACGGGACCGACCTGTGGGCGCGGACGTTCTTCGGCAACCTGACCGACGACCTGCCGGCCGCGGTGCTGCGGGGTCAGCACCGGTCCTGACCCGGGGCGTGTCTGCGGTGCCCCTAGGTGGTGGTCAGGGGTGGCTGGGGGTTCGCGCCGGATCCAGCGGTACGCCGTACCGACCTAGTGTCGTGGCGACGGGATCGGGCGGGACGAGGGATGGGAACGGACGATGGCTGACGTCAAGCAGGTCGGAGCGCTGCTGCTGGTGACCGGGATCGGCCTCGCCGTGTGGACGTGGGGTGACAAGCAGGCCGACGACACCCACGAGGTGAGCGACCGGATCGCCACCGTGCAGCTCGACTCACCGAACTCGGACGTGACCGTGAAGGTCTCCGACAGCTCGGAGACGACCGTGCAGGTGAAGCGGAACTACTGGCTGCTCAAGCGCGACGACGGCTTCTCGGTCGACGGGGACACGCTGAAGCTGAACGGCGACTGCGGCTGGCACTGCCGCGCCGACTACATCGTGACCGTGCCGCGCGGGACGAAGATCAGCGGCGACAACGGCAGCGGCGACCTCGCGCTCACCGGGACGGGCGCGGTCGACCTCAAGTCGCGCTCGGGCGAGATCGAACTCGCCGACGTCTCAGGCGACGTGAAGCTCGACCTCACCTCGGGGGACGTGCGGGTCGACCGGCTGAACGGGCGGCTCGACGTGGTCTCCACCTCGGGCGACATCGAGGCCAACGGGCTGAAGGGCGGGCGGGTCAACGTCCGTACGACGTCCGGCGACCTGACGCTGGATCTCGCCGAGGCGAACGACGTCACGGCCGACGTGACGAGCGGCGATGTCGAGGTCAGCGCGCCGAGCGGCGCCTACCGCGTCGAGACGGATACCCGCAGCGGTGAGGTGGAGAACGGCCTCGGGGATGCTCTGCAGGCCGACCACACCATCAAGGCCACGACGGTGTCGGGCGATGTGGAGCTGACGGCCCGGGGCTCGTGAGTCGGCGGCCTCCCGGGCCGCCCCGCTGCCCGGCCCAGCTCCCCGCGGAGCGGGCGAAGTCGGTCGGCGCCGGCGGGGAGCACCGCGCGGACGCCGTACTCGCCGCCGCGCCTGCCGGGCACTCGCCGGGCCGCCCAGGTTTGCCCCCGGGTACCTGGCCTTCGCAAGTGGCGTGATCGACACCCGTCGTTGATGGATTCCGCCCGCGGGCGGGAGTAGCGTCGACAGTGTCGAACGACTTCACGAGGAGGCTCTGATGAGCATCGGTGTGGGGATCTTCCTGATGGTGGTGGGCGCGATCCTCGCGTTCGCCGTCCGCGACTCCTGGGACGCGGTCGACCTGACCGTCGTCGGCTACATCTTCCTGCTCGCCGGAGCACTCGGCATCGTGCTCTCGTTCTACATCACCAACCGCCGGCGCCGGGTCCCGAACGAGTCCCTCGACCCCGCGGTCGAGGAGGAGTACCGCGTCGTGGAGGAACACCACCGCGACATCAAGGAGTAACAGCTCCTACTGGCAACGGCCGGCCCCGGGGTGCTCAGGTGGGCACCACGGGGTCGGCCGTCTGCTCAGTTGGTGGCGCCTGAGAGCACCAGTTCCAAGCGCGTCGGCCCACCAGGGGTGACAACGACCGGGACGCCCCAGTCCTGGCGGTGCATGTGGCAAGCCGGGAATTCCACCGCGTCGGAGTCGTCGCAGGACGCCGCCTGGACGGCGACGTGGAGGACGCCGTCGCCCACCCGCTCGTCGATCACCAACCGGCGCGTCAGGTCGGTGGTGTCACCGGCGCCCTCCCGGAGGAGGTTCTCGGGCGTGGACGAGACCAGCAGGCGCGTCGACGGCCCGTACCGGGTGTCGAGCTTCTGCCCCGGCGGCGGCGTGAAGACGACCTCGAGGGTGACCTCTCCCCCGGCGATCTCCATCGGCGGCCGCTGCGACCGCGTGCTGAACTCGTCGACCTGCGCGGACGCGCCGAGCGGCACCCGGGTCAACCGGTGCGCGGCCGACTCGACGACCAGCAGATCGTTGCCCACGACAACAGCCCCGCTCGGCTCCGCCAGCCCCGTCGCCATCGTTTCGACCAGGTTCTGCCGTACGTCGTACCGCCGCACCGCTCCGTTGTACGTGTCGAGCACCGCGACCGACCCGTCGGGCAGCGCGGTGACGCCGAGCGGGTGCTGCAGCAGCGCCTCCTCGGCCTTGCCGTCGCGCAGCCCGAAGTCGAACAGCCCCGTCCCGACCGCGGTGTGCACCTCGTCGTCGATCCACCGCAGCGCGGAGATCTCCGAGTCCGCGAGCCACAACCGGTCGCCGTCGGCCGCGAGCCCGCTGGTCTGCGCGAACCACGCCTCCTTCAGCGCGCCGTCGCGCAGCCCTTCGTTCGTCGTACCGGCCGCGACCTCGGTGACCCCGGTCAGCGGGTCGAACGTCCACAGCTGGTGCACGCCGGCCATCGCGATCCAGACCTTGTCGTCCCACCACGCGACATCCCACGGCGAGCTGAGGACGTCGGTGCCGTCGCCGTCCATCCACTGCTTGCCGGTGCCGACCAGCGTCCGGGTCTCGCCGGTGCTGAGCGTGATCCCTCGCAGCGCGTGGTTCACGGTGTCGGCGACGACCACGTCGTACCCGACGCGCTTCGCGATCTCGTCTGGGAGCAACGTCAGCCCGTTCGGCTCCGAGTACGACGCGTCCGTCGGCGCGCCGTCGGCGAAGCCCCGGGTCTTGCTGCCGAAGCGGCGTACGACGGTCTGCGCGTCCTCGGCGAGCTCGACGACGCTGTGGTTCCCGGCATCGGCGACCAGGAACCCCTTGCCTGAGGCAATCACCTTGGCGGGAAAGCGCAACTCGGTCGGCTCCGCCACCGGGGCGACGTACGGCGACCGGCCACGAGTCAGCGTGCCCGCCTGCTCGTGCTCGGCGATCAACTCCCCGAGCAGCGCGTCGAGCGCGTGCGCGTGGCCCTCGCCGGAGTACTGGGCGACGATGTAACCGTTCGGGTCGACCAGCACGAGCGTCGGCCAGGCGCGGGCGGTGTAGTTCTGCCAGGTGACGAGCTCAGGATCGTCGAGCACCGGATGCCCGACCTCGTACCGCTCGACGGCCGACCTCACCGCCGCCTCCTCGCCTTCATGCGCGAACTTCGGCGAGTGCACACCGACGATCACCAGCGCGTCGCCGTACTTCTCCTCCAACGGCCGCAACTCGTCGAGCACGTGCAGACAGTTGATGCAGCAGAACGTCCAGAAGTCGAGCAACAGAAACCGCCCCCGGAAGTCCGCGAGCTTCAGCTCGCTCCCTCCGGTGTTCAACCATCCCCGACCCTTGAGCTCCGGCGCGCGCACATGCATGACTCCATTGTCCGCTTGAGCTCAACTGGTACGCCGAGGTGGTCCACCGTGGAGGGTGGTCGCCGCCCACCGGTGACCACCCGACCACGCTCGGCGAGAGCGAACGGGCGGGCCGCGCCGACACCCACCACTGACCAACCCGCCACCGACGCACCTCAGCCGCGACGGCCAAGCGGGGAGCCGCTCCTGTCGCGACCGTTGATCAGTGGTGGATGTCGACGCGACGCTGGCCGAGGCGAGCGGGCGAGGCAAGCAGGCGGCCGGGGCGGGGCTGGCGAGCGGCGGAGCGGACGGGCGGGCGAGGCGCGGCGAGGCGAGGCGGCCGGGTGAGCGGCCGGCGGGCGAGGCGCGCGGGTGAGCGAGCCGCGCCGGTGGACGAGCCACACGGGTGGGCGATCCGCGCGCCGACACCCACCACTGACCAACCCGCCGCCGATGCACCTCAACGGCGACGGCCAGGCGGGGAGCCGTTCCCCTCGCGACCGTTGATCAGTGGTGGATGTCGACGCGACGCCGGCCGAGGCGAGCGGGCGGCCGGGGCGGGGCCGGCGAAACGCGCGGGTGAGCGAGCCGCGCGCCGACACCTACCACTGAACAACCCGCCAGCGACGCACCTCAGCCGCGACGGCCAAGCGGGGAGTCGCTCCCCTTGCGACCGTTGATCAGTGGTGGATGTCGACGCAACGCCGAGCGGGCGAGCGGGTGTGCCGGGCGAGGAGGGGCGGGGCAAGGCGGGCGCGGCCGGGCGGATGAGGCGGGGCGCGGCGGGTAGGCGAGTCAGGCGGACGGGGGGTGGCAGAGCCGGACGGCGAGGTGGGGGGCGGACCGGGTGGGTGCGTGAGCGGAGGCGGGCGATCGCGGCTTGCTCTGCTCGGGCGTGGCGGTCAGGCGGACGCCTTTGGCGAGCGTAGGGCCGACCGTCAGCACCTCGCGCGGGTGGGCGGGGACTCTCGGCGCGGACGTCCATCACCCACTAACCCGCCGATTTCCGTCTGCGCGGGCTCCGCCAGGCGGGGAGTTGTCCCCGCGGCGGCCGTTGGAAGGTGATGGGCGTCCGCCGTGAGGCGTGGTTGAGGGCGTCCGCGCTGAGCTCTGGTGACGGCGATCGCCGGTCAGCCCTGGTTGACGCGTTTCATCACCTCGGTGACCAGGTCGAGGGTGGCGTCGACGGTTGGGAGGGACATGGAGTCGATCAGGAAGTGGTTGATGCCGGTGCGGTCGGCGATCATGCGGATGGTGTCGACGACTTGGGTGGTTGGGGTGCCGGCGACGACGTTGACTCGCAGGACGGTGTCGATCTCCGCGGGGTCGCGGCCGGCTGCGCGGGCGGCGGTGTCGATGGCGGCGCGTTCGGCGAGCAGGAGGTCGACGTTGACGAAGACCGGGACCATGGCCAGCGGCAACCATCCGTTGGCTCGCCGTCCGAGGCGTTCCAGGGAGGCGGGGGCGGATCCGCCGAGGTAGATCGGTGGATGCGGCTGCTGGGCCGGTTTCAGAGGGGCGTGCTGGAGCGGGAGCTCGAGGTGTTTGCCGTGGTACTCGACCGGGTTTTCGGTCCAGAGCAGGTTGAGCACGTCCAGGAGTTCGTCGAGCCGGGCGCCGCGCTGGTGGAAGTCGAGACCAGCCGCTTCGTACTCCTCGGGTGACCAGCCGACGCCGAAGCCCGGGATCAGTCGGCCGCCGCTGACCAGGTCGAGGGTCGTCAGACTTCGTGCGAGCTGCACCGGCGGGTAGAGCGGCGCGATCAGTACATGCGTTCCGAGCTGCACCCGCTCGGTCGCCGCCGCGGCTACCGCGAGCGCGACGAACGGGTCTGCGGCCGTCCAGTACTCGACCGGGATCGTGTTCCCCCGCCCGCCGGCCCCCACTTTCGGGTTCACGGCGGCGAAGTTCCGGTCCCCCACCCAGAGGCTCGCCGCCCCCGCTCGCTCCGCCTCCCGGGCGAACTCCGCCACCCGTCCGACCGCAGGCGCCACGTCCCCGAGCGCCGGCACCGCAAACCCGATCTTCATTCACGCCTCCAGACCCCAACCGACCGTCCCCGCACGACAGCGGCAACACCCGGTCGGCCAGTTGAATCTTCAATTGGAGCCTAGTCCGGTACGCCGCCCGACCCCACATCAGAGCGCGGCGTGCTTGTGCCAGAAACCCGCGGCGCTCAACAACTGCTCGGCGTGGCTAGGCCTCGCTCAACCAGCGGGTGAGCTTCTCCTGCTCGTACGCCGGCATCGGCCAGCTTGCCGTCTCGATCCAGGCGACTGTCCCCAGCCCGCGGACCCGCGGGCCTTCGTACATGCGGAGGACGTCGCCACGCTGGACCATGCGCCAGGTGGGGAAGTGGTCGGGAATCGTGGGGACGAGGACTGCTCGGGTGGATTCGCCGGGCTGGATGTCGGTGGTGGAGAACCCGAGGACCGGGCCGGCGGTCTGTTCACCGGGACCCCACGGCGGCAGCCCCCAGTTGGGGCGATAGGCGAAGCGAGCGGCAGGAGCGTGGCCGCCGGCGAGGGCGCTGTCGCGGCCGCCTTCGGCGGTCGGGACGAGGTGAAGCTCAACACCGATTGCCAACGTGCTGACTGCTTCCATACCTGCAGCGTTCCACACCGGCGCCCACCCGCGGCGTTCCCTACCTCGGGAGGACCAGGGTGTCGGTGAGGAGCTTGGTGGTTTTGCGAAGGGTGGGAGGTGAGGAGGCGAGGTCCGCGGCGAGGGTGTGGGGGGTCATGGGTTCGCCGGGGCCCACCAGGCGGTGGTGGTGGGCGAGATGCCAGACGATGGCTCGGGGCCAGGTGGAGAGGCGGGCCTTGGTGAGGAGGTCGGGGGCCTCTCGGACCAGGCGTTCGGCGATGGCGAAGGCGTCGGGGGCGTAGGGGATGCCCAGGGTTTCGCCCGCCAGGAGCCAGGCGTGGGGGGCCAGGACCGAGAGCGTTGCCGCCTGGGTTTTGTCGAGGCCTTCGAGGTCGGGGCGGGGTGGGGTGCCGAGGCCGGAGAGGGAACGGTAGGCCTCGTCGAGATCGGTGCTGGTTTCGTCGAGGAAGACTCGTTCGCCGGCGATGGGGTCGTCCAACGCTGCTGCTTCCAGGGCGGGGGTCCAGACGTCGACCGCGTCGACGGCTTCTTCGATGGCGTCCAGGTCGAGCTGGGTGCGGTCGCCGGCGAACTGGAGCCAGGCCTTGACGACCGGCGGCACATGGCCGAAGTAGGTGCTGTTGGCAAGGACTTTGCGGGGAAGCCAGTTGGCCAGGAAGAGTTCGACGAGGACGGCGCTGACCCGCAAGGGCCCGCCGACGGTGCGGTCGACGGCGTGGTCGATCCACAGGTGGGCGATGTCGCCGGTGTCGTCGGGCAGACCTTCGGCGTACGGCGACGCGAGGAACTCCTCGACCAGCTGCTCGCGCTGGCGCGGCGACAGCAGGGGACGGATCGGCGGGCGGACCGGACGCTCCGGCAGCTGGGTGAGGCGGTTGACCAGCAAACCCGAGAAGAACTCGAAGTCCTCGGTGACCGGCGGCTCGTCGTGGTCGTGGGTGTAGCCGAGCGCCTGCAGGATGATGCCCGCGGCGGTCGCCGGGCGGACCGTGCGGACGGTGACCCGGCCGCCGCGCTGATAGGCCTCGACGACGCGGTCGACCGGCGGCCCGACGAAGACGTCCTTGGCGATCGCGCCCAGGTTGTTGTCGACGAAGACCACCAGCGTGTGCGGGTGATGCTCGTCGTCGTAGTCCAGGACGACGCTCAACCCGTCGCCGGTCACGTCCTCGGAGACGATCGCGCTGGTCAGCCGGAAACCGGCGATCCGCGACACCCACTCCGGTACGTCGTACTGCGTCCGGCCCCGCGACAGGTGCGCCCGCTGCAACGGCAGCCGGCCCGCGGGGCCGACCGTACGGGCCAGACTCGTCAGCAGGACAAAGGAATCCACGTCGCGGCGTTCGCCGAGGACGCGGGCCGCGTCGGCCCAGAAGAAGCGCTCGACCTCACCGATCTCGTCGGGGCGGCCGGCGGGCCAGAGCTGGTCGGCGAGCAGGGCGGCCGAGCGGGCCACCGAGGCCTCGGCGATCACGGGGTGCAGGGCGGGTGGGGCCGCGGCCAGGTCGAGCAGCAGGGTCTCCTGCAGGGTGTCCAGCACGGCGACGCTCGGCGTGGTGTCGGCGTCGTCGACACCCGCGGTGGGCGGGGGGTTCGGCCCGGGGGTGGAGCCGACCAGCCGCAGGTGGCTGCCGCGTCCGTCCCGGTCTCGTGACTTGGTCACCCTGGCGAGATTACCGCCGAAGCCCACCCTGCCGCAGGGCAGTGCGCGAGTCCTGTGGACAACCTTTACGACACGCCGTCACGTAAGTACTACGGCCCGTGGCTCCACCAGGGGATCCACGGGCCGTACAGAGAAAGGAATCAGCCCTTCAGCGCACCGGCCATCAGCCCGCCGATGAACCAGCGCCCGAGCACGATGTAGACCAGCAGCGTCGGGAACGACGTGATCAGCGCGCCGGCCATCGACGCGGCGTAGTCGACCTTCTGCCCACCGGCCAGCGCGGCCAGGCCGAGCGTGACCGGCCCGTTGTTCTGCTGGGTCAGGAACAGCGCGAACAGGAAGTCGTTCCAGACCGAGGTGAACTGCCAGATCAGCGTCACCACGAAGCCGGAGATCGAGATCGGCAGGATGATCCGCAGGTAGGTCTGGACCAGCCCGGCGCCGTCGACGCGGGCCGACTCGATGATCTCGTTCGGGACCACGGTCGCGTAGTAGTTGCGGAAGATCAGCGTGCAGATCGGGATGCCGTAGATGACGTGGGTGATCAGCAGCGTCGGGATGCCGCGGGTGACGTCCAGGTCCTGGTAGGTCTGGCGCAGCGGCAGCATCACGGCCTGGTACGGGATGAACATCCCGAACAGGATGAACGCGAAGACCAGGTTGGCACCGGGGAAGCGCCAGCGGGCCAGCACGAACCCGTTGGCCGATCCGATCAGCGACGCCAGGATCGCGGCCGGTACGGCGAGCGACAGCGAGCGGACCATGTACGGCTGCAGCACGTCCCAGGCCTTGCGCCAGGGCTCGAGCGTCCAGGTCTCCGGCAGCGACCACTGCGCGGCGGCGGTGGTGTCCTGCGAGGTCTTGAAGCTGGTGATCAGTACGACGTACACCGGTGTCAGCACGAACAGCAGGAAGAGCACCAGCAGCACGTACCGCACGGTCCGGCTGGTCCGGGTGGAGCCGTCGCTGACCGCGTTGCGCCGCGGCTTGTTGCGGACCGCGGCGGCAGCCTTGCCGGTCGCCTGACCGGCCTCGACGACGCTCATTCTTCGCTCTCCTGCCGGACGGTGTACGCGACGTACGGGATGACGAGGACAGCGACGACGGCCAGCAGCACGATCGCGATCGCGGCCGCCTTGGCCATGTCACTGCGCAGCAAGGTGTTCCACATGTAGACCGACGGCACTTCGGTGCGGAACTGGTTCGGCCCGGTGATCGCGTAGATCAGGTCGAACAGCTTCAGCGACATGTGGCCGAGGATGATCAGCGCGGACAGCGCGATCGGCGACAGCTGCGGGAACAGCACGTGCCGGTAGAGCTTGAACTCCGAGGCGCCGTCGACCCGCGCGGCCTCGCGGAGCTCCGGCGGGATGCCGCGGAAGCCGGCCAGGAACAGCGCCATGATGTAGCCGGACAGCTGCCAGACCGCGGGCAGCGCGATGGACGCCATCGTCGTCCATCGCGACCCCGCGGTCCACCAGGGGTTCTCCAGGAAGTTCAGGTGCAGGATCGAGAACAGCCGGTTCAGGCCGCGCGCGTCGTCGCCCTGGGACGGGTTCAGCAACCAGCCCCAGACGACACCGGACGCGATCATCGACACCGCCATCGGGAACAGGAAGACCGAGCGGAAGACGCTCTCGCCCGGGACCCCCTTCTCCAGCAGCAGTGCCCAGAGCAGGCCGAAGATCAGCGTGCCCACGATGAACGCCACCGTGAGCACGCCGAGGTTCTTCAGCGAGTTGAGGAACCGTTCCTCACCGAACAGGTTGACGTAGTTCTCGAAGCCGACGTGGTTCGTCGGCACCGGCCGGGCGTTGTGCTTGTCCGTCAGCGACGTGTTGAACGTCCAGGCGATCAGCCCGTAGACGAAGTACCCGAGCAGCAGGACCGTGGGCACCAGTACCAGTGCCCCCGGTCCCCAGGTACGGATCCTTCCGTGCATGAGACTCAGGACTCCGAATCGTTGGTCGGCCGGTTGAGAGCTAGGTCAGGATCAGTTCGGCTTGGCGGCCGCGACGAGTGCCTTCTGCAGTACGCCGACGTCCATGCCGCTGCTGAACTGACCCATCGCGGACAGGATCGAGTCGTTCTGGCCGAGCGTGCACGCGGCACCGTGGGCGCAGGACGGGACGATCTTGTTCGCCTTCCAGTCCGCCATCGCGGACTGCTGGTACTTCGGGTAGTCGGTCACGACGGCGTCGGAACGCGCCGGGATCGAGCCCTTCTTGGTGTTGAACGCCTTCTGGCCCTCGGCCGAACCGACGACCTTCAGCCAGCACTTGGCGCCCTCGGGCGTCTGGCCGTTGGTCGGCAGCGTGAACGAGTCGGCCAGGTACTGGAAGTTGCCCTGGGTGCCCGGCGCCGGCCAGTAGGTGTACGCCGAGTCCGGCACCTTGTCGGCGAGCTGCTGGGCCGCGACCCAGTCACCCATCACCGTGTACGCCGCCTGGCCCTTGTTCACGTACTGCAGCGCGTCCGGCCAGTCGATCGCCTCGCGGTCGGCGTTGCTGAACGACAGGATCTTCTTGAACTTCTCCAGCGCGGCGGTGACGTCGGCGCCGGCCATGTCGGTCTGACCGTTCCACAGGCCGGTGAACTTGTCCGGGCCGAGCTCGGCGAGCAGCACGACCTCCATCACCATCTCCTCGGCGAAGCCCTTGGAGGTGGCCAGCGGAGCCTTGACCCCGGCCGCCTTCAGCTTCTCCATGTCGGCGATCCAGGCGTCGACCGAGGCCGGGGCCTTGGTGGCGTCCAGGTTCGCCTTCTTCAGCACCGCGGGGCTGGTCCAGACGACGTTGGCGCGGTGCACGTTGGCCGGCACCGAGTAGATCTTGCCGTCGACGGTCAGGTTGTCGATCAGGCTCTGCGGGAAGGCCTTGTCGAGGCCGAACTCCTTGTAGAGGTCGCTGACGTCGTCGACCTGGCCGTTCTTGATGTAGTCGCCCAGCTCGGCGCCGGCGTGCGCCTGGAAGGTCGCCGGCGGCTTGCCCGCGGCCAGGTCGTTGGCCAGCACCTGCTTGGCGTTCGAGCCGGCGCCACCGGCGACGGCGGAGTTGACGAACTTGTAGTCCTTGCACTCGGTGCCGAACGTCGAGACGAGTCCGTCCAGCCCGGCCTTCTCGCCGCCGTCGGCCCACCAGGTGAAGACGGTGACGTCCTTGCTCGCCGAGTCGCCGCTGCCGCCACCGTCGTCGCTGTTCCCGCAGGCACTGACCGCGAGAAGACCCACGGCACCCAGCGCCGCTACGGTCTTGCTCCAACCACCACGCATTTTCTTTCTCCGATCAGTTCGTGGAGCGGTCCTTGACGGGCCAACTCTGGGCACCGCCGTCCTGGGGTGTCAACGTTCCACCCCAGCAAGTTGTGCACATGTGACACCTTTTGTCCGAATGTGTAGGTCAGGGCCACAGAAGGGTCTTGACCGCTCGCCGTTCGTGCATCGAAAGGTAGCCCTCGGCCACCTGTTCGAGCGGGAGCTGCTGGTCGAACACGAGTCCCGGGTTGATCTCCCCCGCCAGTACGTCGGCCATCAGCTCCGGCAGGTACGCGCGCACCGGCGCCACCCCGCCGGCCAGCCCGACGTTCTTGCTGAACATCTTCCGGATCGGCACCTCGACCCCGTGCGGTACGCCGACGAACCCGACCGTCGCACCGGCCCGCGCGATCTCGAACGCGGTCGTGAACGACTGGTCGGTGCCCACACACTCCAGGACGGCGTCCGCCCCGACCCCGTCGGTCAGCTCCAGCACCGCGTCCCGCGCGCCGTCGCCGCGCTCGGCCACGATGTGCGTCGCACCGAACGTGGTGGCAAGTTCTTGCCGACTCTGATGCCGCGACAAGGCAACGACTTTCTCCGCGCCCATCCGGGCCGCGGCCAGTACGCCGCACAGCCCGACCGCGCCGTCGCCGACCACCACGACGGTGTCGCCGGGCTTCACCCGGGCCGCGCGGGCCGCGTGCCAGCCGGTGCCCATCACGTCGGACAGCGTCAGCAGCGACGGGATCAGCGCGTCGTCCGGTACGCCGGGCGTCGCGACCAGCGTGCCGTCGGCGTACGGGACCTTGGCGTACTCGCCCTGGCCGCCGTCGGCGCGGTCGCTGCTGATCCCGACCAGGTTCTGGCAGACCGACTGGTAGCCGGCCAGACAGTTCGGGCAGGTGCCGTCGCTGGCCACGAAGGGGGTGATCACGAAGTCGCCGGGTTTCACGGTGCGGACCTCGGGGCCGACCTCCTCGACGATGCCGACGTACTCGTGCCCGATCCGGCTGCCGGGCTTGATCTTGTTCTCACCGCGGTACGACCACAGGTCGGAGCCGCAGATGCACCCGGCGACGATCTTCACCACCGCGTCGGTCGGGTCGACGATCACCGGGTCCGGGACCTCGCTGAGCCGGACGTCGAAGGGGGCGTGGATCGTGGTGGCTCGCATGTCCGCAGCATAGGCCCGGACCCTGACGGGTCAGAGGACGGTGTAGCGGCCACGCCGGTGGACCAGCGGTGGTACGTCGTCCGCGAGCAGCTCGACGTGCTCGATGGCCAGCTGGACCTGCAGCGACCAGCCGGCTTCGGGCGGGTCCTCGGTGACCAGGCGGCAGCCGGCCCAGGCGCTGACGCCGACCGGCGCCGGGCCCCAGTCGGTGTCGGTCCACTCCAGCATCCGGAACGGGCCGCCGGGTGCGGGCGCGACGTACCCGAAGGCGTCGGCGAGCTGCTGGTGCGGCCCGCCGAGCAGCCCGACCACGGCGGTCTTTGCCTGCCGCAACGTTTCCCAGAGGTCGGAGTCCGGGTCGATCAGCCCGACCACGACCCCGGGGTCGCCGTCGCCGACCACCATCGAGGACACGGTCAGCCCGGCCCGCTTCCCGGCGTACGCCGAGGTCCAGAGCCCGACCGGTGACGCTAGCCGCCCGCGAAAGCGCCGGACCGGGCTCCGGTCGCCTTCCGCGGGCAGGAACGGGTGGTCGCCATGGATGGTCACCAAGTCAGCGTACGGCGGTGACCTTTTCGGGCAGCGAGTACTGCTCGATCGGGCGGCTGACCAGGCCGCTCGCCCCGCGCACCTCGGCGACCTTGCCGTCGGCATCGAACTCGAACCGCAGGTCCTCGCCGTAGCCGCCGTAGCCGGAGCCGCTCGTCACCCGGAGCGCGCTGTCACCGGACGGCGACAAAAGGATCGGCTCGGCCGTCGGGTCGGCCGCGGTCGGGTCGATCTGGTAGAGCCGCCCACCGAGCAGCGCGATGTCCGTCACGCCCCACAGGTTCGCGAACCGGCCGGTGAACCGGGCCAGGTCGCCCTCGCCACGCTCCTTCGACACCGCCAGGTCGATCAGCTTCAGCACGCCCTCGGCCAGCTGCGCGGCCGGGCCGTCGATCGCGTTGGTCAGGACCGCCACCGCGACCCGCCGTTCGGCGTCGACCATCGAGCGGGTGATGTGTCCGGGGTAGCCGCCGCCGTGCCCGAAGACGTCGCGCTTGGCGACCTGGTTGATCATCAGGCCGAGCCCGTACTTCGGCCCGTCCTCCTCCATCGTCCGCCACAGCCCGTGCTGCATCTGCCGCTTCGAGGCGTCGCTGAGCAGCCGCTCGTCGCCCTTCAGGTGCGCCGACCAGTAGCTGACCAGGTCGTGCGCGGTGCCGTAGAAGCCGGTCGCGGCGGCGAGCGCCCGGGTGTCGACGTGCTCGATCGGCACCCGCTGGTCGGCGTACGCGTAGGCGCTGTAGCCGACGGCGTACTCCGTGCTGCGCGCCGGGTCGAGCTCCGGCCCGAGGCCGGCCAGGCCGAGCTTGTTCACGACGGCGGTCTGCACGTGCTCGTTGTACGACGTACCGGTGACCGCCTCGATCACCAGCCCGAGCAGCCCGAAGCCGATGTTGCTGTACTTGAACCGGTCGTTGTCCTCGAGCACCGCCGACGTGTCCGCCCGCAGCACGGCGAGCAGGTGCTCGCGGTCCGGGAACGGCGTCGCGAGCTGCCAGAAGTCGGCCTCCAGGCTGTCCCGGGTGACGCCGCCGGCGTGGCTGAGCAGGTCGCGCAGCGTGCGCTCACCGAGCGGCGTCCCGACGATCTCGGTGACGTGCGCCGACGCCTTGTCGTCGAGCCGCAGCCGGCCCTGCTCGACCAGCTGCAGCACGGCCGTCGCGGTGAACGTCTTGGAGTGCGACGCGATCCGGAACAGGTGGTCGGTGGTGAGCGCGACGCCGCCCTCGACGTCGGCCGAGCCGTACGCCGAGGAGAACGCGACGCGCTCCCCGGCGTACACGGCAGCCTGGACCCCGGGGACCCGCTGGTAGCGCTGGTTGAACGCCAGCCAGCTGTCGTAGTACTCGAGGACTTCGGTCAGAGAGCGGTCATCCACAGGGTTAGGCATGCCGCCTAGATTGAATGACGCGGAAGCGACTCGCAACGTAGGCGCCGTCGGTGTACGTGGCGTTGGCGGCCGGATTCGCTCCGGTGCCGTGGAAGTCGCTGAACGCGGCCGACTGGTTCACGAAGACCTGGCCGGTCAGGTTCTCCGACAGCGCGACGCCGACGTCCAGCGCGGTGTCGCGGGCCAGCTCCAGCACGCCGGAGTCGGTCGAGTAGATCCCGGCGGTCATCGCGCCGCCCTCGGCGACCGTACGGCCGAACAGCGCGATCGACTCCTTGGTGTCCGCGGTCCGGACCAGGAACGAGACCGGCCCGAAGCACTCCTTGGCGAAGACGCCCTCGTCCTTGGCGTCGACCGCGACCAGCAGCGGCGTGCGGACCACCGCGTCCTCGTACGCCGGGTGCTTGATCGCCCGCGACTGCAGCACGACGTCGCCGTACTCGTCGGCCAGTTCGAGCCGGCTGATCACGGCCTGGTTCACGATCCCGCCGAGGATCTCGACCGCGCGGGCGTCGTCGCCGAGCAGCTTGCCGATCGCGGTCGCGATCCCGGCGCCGACCTCGTCGAACGACTTGTGCCCCTCGTCGGTCTCGATGCCGCCGGCCGGGACGAACAGGTTCTGGGTGGTGGTGCACATCTGGCCGGAGTACAGGGAGAGCGTGAAGGCCAGGTTGTTGCAGAGCGCCTTGAACGAGTCGGTCGAGTCGATGATCACCGCGTTCACGCCGGCCTTCTCGGTGAACACCGTGGCCTGGGTCGCGTTCTGCTCCAGCCACTCGCCGAACTCGCTGCCGCCGGTGAAGTCGATCAGCTTCACCTCGGGGCGCTGTGCGAGCGGCTTGGCCAGGCCGTCGCCGGGGCGCTCGGCGACCAGGGTGACCAGGTTCGGGTCGAGCCCGGCCTCGGTGAGCACCTCGCGGCAGACGTCGACGGTGATCGCCAGCGGCAGCACGGCCAGCGGGTGCGGCTTCACCACGACGGCGTTGCCGGTGACCAGCGAGGCGAACAGGCCGGGCCAGGAGTTCCAGGTCGGGAACGTGTTGCAGCCGATCACCAGCGCGACGCCGCGGCCGGTGACGGTGAAGTTCTTGGTCATCCGGATCGGGTCGCCCTTGGCCGGCTTCTCCCAGACCGCCTCGGCCGGGTACCGGTTCATCTCCTCGTACGCGTAGGCGACGGCCTCGAGCGCGCGGTCCAGCGCGTGCGCACCGCCGGCCTGGAACGCCATCACGAACGCCTGGCCGCTGGTGTGCTGGACGGCGTTGGCGAGCTCGAAGACGCGCTTGTGCAGCCGGTCGAGGATCTCCAGCGCGACGCCGGTCCGGCCGTCGATGCCGGCCTTGCGCCAGTCGGTCAGCCCGGCCTGGGCCGCGGCGAGCAGCTCGTCGAGGCCGCTCTCGGTGGTCCGCGGGTACTCGACGTTCAGCTCGATCCCGAACGGCGACTGCTCGGTGACCACCGATCCGTTCGCGCCCGGGGTGGCCAGGGCGTACTCCTGGCCGAGATGCTGCTCGAAGGCGGCCTTGCCGTCGGCCGCGGCGGTCTCGCCGTACACGCGCGGGCTCGGCGACTCGGGGAAGGCGGAGAAGTAGCCACGGCTGCGGATCGCGGCCAGCGCCCCGTCGAGGCGGTCGCGGTGGGTGGCGAGCCAGTCGGTCGATGTCATCGGGTGCGCTCCAAGCTGAGGTGGTCGACGAGGCTGATGTTACAGTCGGCAGACGAATCGGCGATAGGGTGTAACAGCATGGGTGAGGGCATCGGCGAGGATCTGCCGTCCCGGGTGGCGGCCGCACTGTGGGCCGAGGACACCGCGAGTGCGATGCTCGGAATGCGCCTGATCGAGGTCGGAACCGGCACGGCGCGTCTGGAGATGACGGTGCGCGACGACATGGTGAACGGCCACGGTATCGCCCACGGCGGCTTCGTCTTCACGCTCGCCGACTCCGCGTTCGCGTTCGCCTGCAACTCGCGCAACCTGGTCACCGTCGCGCAGGCCTGCGACATCGTCTTCGTCGCGGCCGCCCGGCGCGGTGACGTGCTGGTCGCGGAGGCGCGCGAGCGGACGGCGTACGGGCGGAACGGGATCTACGACGTGACCGTCACCCGCGGCGACGAGGTGGTCGCCGAGTTCCGCGGCCGCAGCCGCCAACTGTCCGGAACCGTCATCGAGGAGTCCGAATGACCCGCACCGCCTACCTTGTCGACGGCGTCCGCACCCCGATCGGCCGGTACGGCGGCGCGCTGGCCGCGGTCCGGCCCGACGATCTCGCGGCGGGGGCGATCCGGGCTCTGCTGGCCAAGCACCCGTCGCTCGACCCCGCGGCGATCGACGACGTCGTGCTCGGCTGCGCGAACCAGGCCGGGGAGGACAACCGGAACGTCGCGCGGATGGCCGTGCTGCTGGCGGGTCTGCCGGAGAGCGTGCCCGGGTCGACGATCAACCGGCTCTGCGGTTCCGGGCTGGACGCGGTCGCGTCGGCGGCCCGGTCGATCGTTGCCGGTGACAACGACATGGTGATCGCCGGTGGCGTCGAGTCGATGTCGCGGGCGCCGTTCGTGATGCCCAAGGCGACCTCGGCGTACTCGCGGTCTGCGGAGATCTTCGACACCACGATCGGCTGGCGGTTCGTCAACCCGGTGCTGAAGAAGCAGTACGGGATCGACTCGATGCCGGAGACCGCGGAGAACGTCGCCGCCGACTTCGGGATCGGCCGCGAGGACCAGGACCTGTTCGCGCTGCGCAGCCAGCAGCGCGCGGCCAAGGCGATCGCGAACGGCCGGCTGGCCGAGGAGATCGTCGCCGTCGAGGTCCCCGGCAAGCGTGGCGCGGTGACCGTCGTCGACACCGACGAGCACCCGCGCGAGACCTCGCTGGAAGCCCTTGCGGGCTTGAAGACCCCGTTCCGCGACCCGGGCACGGTCACCGCCGGCAACGCCTCCGGCGTGAACGACGGCGCGGCCGCGCTGCTGGTGATGAGCGGCGAGGCCGTCGAGCGGCTCGGCGTCACCCCACTGGCCCGCATCGTCGGTACGGCGGCCGCCGGTGTCCCGCCGCGGATCATGGGGATCGGGCCCGCGCCCGCGACCCGCAAGCTGCTCGACCGGACCGGAGTCGCGCTCGCCGATGTCGGCGTGGTCGAGCTGAACGAGGCGTTCGCGGCGCAGTCGCTCGCCGTACTGCGTGAGCTCGGGCTGCCCGACGACGCCGAGCACGTCAACCCGAACGGCGGCGCCATCGCCCTGGGTCACCCCCTGGGGATGTCCGGTGCCCGCCTCGCGCTGACCGCCGCCCTGGAGCTTCGCCACCGCGACGCCGGGTACGCGCTGACCACCATGTGCATCGGCGTCGGGCAGGGGATCGCCACCTTGCTCGCCCGACCGTAGAGAGGTCCGCCAGATGACCGAGCGATTTCTCGGTGAAGCTTGCCCGCCCGAGTTGCAGGACCCGGGCGAGCGGATGTCCGTCGACGAGCTGCGGGCGCGGCAGCTGACGCAGCTGCAGGCGACCGTGCGTTCGGCGTACGAGAACGTGCCGCACTACCGCGCCGCGCTGGACGGGGTCGGGTTCCAGCCGGGTGATCTGCGCGAGCTGTCGGATCTGAGCCGGCTGCCGTTCACCGCGAAGAAGGACCTGCGGGACAACTACCCGTTCGGGATGTTCGCGGTCCCGCGGTCCGAGGTCGTGCGCGTGCACGCGTCCTCCGGTACGACGGGCCGCCCGACCGTGGTCGGCTACACGCAGGGCGACATCGACCGCTGGGCCGATCTGATCGCGCGGTCGATCCGTGCCGCGGGTGGTCGCGCGGGCGACGTGTGCCATGTGGCTTACGGGTACGGGCTCTTCACCGGTGGACTCGGCGCGCACTACGGCGCCGAGCGGCTCGGCTGCACGGTCGTCCCGGTCTCCGGTGGGATGACCGAGCGGCAGGTCGACCTGATCCGCGACTTCGGCGCCGAGATCGTGATGGTGACGCCGTCGTACTTCCTGTCGATCCTGGACGAGATGGACGCCCGCGGGCTGGATCCGCGCGACACCGCGCTGCGGATCGGGATCTTCGGCGCCGAGCCGTGGACCGAGCAGATGCGCCTCGAGGTCGAGCAGCGGACCGGGATGCACGCGGTCGACATCTACGGCCTGTCGGAGGTGATGGGCCCGGGTGTCGCGCAGGAGTGCGTCGAGACCAAGGACGGGCTGCACATCTGGGAGGACCACTTCTACCCCGAGGTGATCGACCCGGTCACCGGCGAGGTGCTGCCCGACGGCTCCGAGGGCGAGCTCGTCTTCACCACGCTCACCAAGGAGGCCTTCCCGGTCCTGCGCTACCGGACCCGCGACCTGACCCGCTTGCTGCCGGGGACGGCCCGTCCCGGGATGCGCCGGATGGAGAAGATCACCGGCCGCACCGACGACATGATGATCGTCCGCGGCGTCAACGTCTTCCCGACCCAGATCGAGGAGCAGCTGCTGCTCGTCGAGGGCCTCACCCCGCACTACCTGTGCGTCCTGACCCGCCCGAACCGGCTGGACGAGCTGACGGTGCAGGTCGAGGCCGCGCCCGGACTGCTCGATCAGACAGCGGCGGGCCGCGAACTGGCCCACCGGATCAAGACCCACATCGGCGTCACCGCCACGGTCGAGCTCGTCGCCCCGCACGCACTGGAACGCTCACTGGGCAAGGCGAAACGGATCAACGACCGGCGAAAGCTCTAAGCCTTCAGCAGCTTGGGCAGGGTCTGGTGGGCTGCTGCCGCGAGGTCCTCGGTGGCGCCCGAGACTCCGGCGAGGTGGCGGAGCAGGGCTTGGGTGAAGAGGCCGTCGAGCAGGCCGTACGCCGTACTGGGGGTGACCGCGAGGGGTTTGCCGGCGAGGTCGGCGTACGTCGTGACGACGCGCCAGATCATCAGCTCGAGGGTCTGGTCGATCTCCAGGACGTCCTGGCGGAACGACTCCTCGAACAGGGCCTGGTTGCGCAGGTCGTACCAGAGGCGGTGCATCGAGGCGTCCTCGCGGCAGGTGGTGGCCAGGGCCTCGGCGAAGTCGGCGCGCAGGCCCTCGGCGGTGGTCGCGGTGACGACGATCTCGTCGTACCGGGTGACGCACTCGGCCTTGTACTGGCGGACGCAGTGGGTGATCAGCTCCACCTTGTCGCGGAAGTAGTAGTGCAGCACTCCGTGCGAGAACTCGGAGTTCTGGGCGATCTCGCGCAGGCTGGTCCGCGCGTAGCCGAGCTCGGACAGCGTGCGCAGCGCGGACGTGGCCAGCTGGGTGCGGCGCTCCGCGAACTTGTCCACCTGCCGGCGGGAGATCCGGTCCGTCACCTCGGTCATCGGCAACCCTCCTGCGAAAAGCTTACCCGCTCACCCCGATTTTCTTGACAGTTGTCCAAGAAAGTCTTGACGACTGTCCAGAGATCCGTGACGCTGAGGGCATCGCCCGGTCACCGCCTCACCGGTGGCCGTGGCGTCAAAGCATCCGCACCGTGCGAGGGGAGATGCCATGTACGACCTGACCGGACGCCGGGCACTGGTGACCGGGGGCGCCCGTGGCCTCGGGGCCGGGATGGCCGCGGCGCTCGCCGCCGCCGGGGCCGCCGTCGTGATCGCCGACATCTCCGAAGACGTCGGCCGGCAGACCGCCGACGAGCTGAAGCAGACCGGCGCCACCGCGGCGTACGTCCCGCTGGACGTGACCGACGACGCCGCCTGGGAGGCCGCGATCACGGCCACCGTCGGCGAGCTCGGCGGCCTCGACATCCTGGTCAACAACGCCGGCGTCGAACTGTCCGGTCTGGTCGCGGACCTCGACCCGGACGACGTCCGCAAGATGCTGGACATTAACGTGCTGGGCACCGCGCTCGGTGTGAAGCACGCGTTCCGGGCGATGCGCCCGGGTGGACCGGCGGGTTCCGGCGGCTCGGTGGTCAACATCTCCAGCGTCGCGGCGACCATCCCCTTCCCCGGCATCGCCGGGTACTCCGCGACCAAGTCCGCGGTCGACCGGCTGACCCGCGTGGCCGCGATGGAGTCCGGCAAGCTCGGGTACGGCGTCCGGGTGAACTGCGTCTACCCCGGTCTGGTCCCGACCGAGATGGGCATGAAGCTCGCAGCCGACATGGTGACGCTCGGCCTCTGGCCGTCAGCTGAAGCGGCGGTCGGCGACGTGATCGGGCTGACGCCGCTGGGCCGGCTCGGCGAGGTCGGCGACATGGCCGACGCGGTGGTCTTCCTGGCCAGCGACGCGGCGAAGTTCATCACCGGCGCGGGCCTGCCGGTCGACGGCGGAATGGGGATGTGAGATGACCAAACCAGTCGTCGTGTACGGCGCCTCCGGCTACACCGGCCGGCTCGTCTGCGAGTACCTGCGCGAGTACCACGTGCCGTTCATCGCGGCCGGTCGCGACAAGGCCCGGATCCAGGAGGTGCTGGACAAGGTCCCCGGGATCGAGACCGTCGAGCACGAGGTGGTCGAGGTCGACCACGAGGTCGGCGCGCTGACCGAACTGTTCAGCGGCGCGAAGGTGGTCAGCAACATGGTCGGCCCGTTCGTGAAGTACGGGCCGGAGGTGGTCGAGGCGTCGCTCGCGGCCGGCTGCCACTACCTGGACACCACCGGCGAGCAGGACTGGATGCTGGCCGCGCAGACCAACTGGGGTGACAAGTTCGCCGACCAGGGCCTGCTGCTCGGGCCCGGGATCGCGCAGATGTACACCACCGGCGAGATCGCGGCGAACCTCTGCCTGGAGACGCCCGGGCTGGACACCCTCGACATTCTCGTGCTCTGGAAGGGCTTCCCGACGTACGCGTCGACGCAGACGATCTTCACGATCCTGAAGGCGGACTGGCACTACCTGGAGCAGAACCAGCTGGTGAAGTGGGACCCGCTGACCACGTTCGAGGTGAACGTGCCGGGTCAGCACGAGTCCGCGCTCGCGCTGCCGTGGGGTGGCACCAGCCACCCGGTCTGGTTCCGCAACGACCCGCGGGTGGCGAACGTGAAGGTCGCCGGCGGTGTCTTCGACCGGACCGTCATGCAGGGTGTGGTCGAGGCGGTGAAGATGGTCGAGTCGCAGATCAAGACACTGCCCGCCGACCAGCAGGAGGCCGCGCTGGCCGAGGTCGCCGCGTCGGTCCAGGCCAGCATGCCGCCGCGGGAGAACCCACGGATCAACACCTCGCTGGACTCGGTCTACGCGACCGGACCGCTCGGTCGCGCGCACTGCGTGATCCACGGGCACAGCAACTACAAGCAGACCGGCGCGCTGCAGGCGTACGCCGCGTACGCGCTGCTGCAGCAGCCGCCACGCCGGGCCGGGCTCGCCTCGGCCTGCCAGGCCTTCGGGCACCGCGAGCTGCTGGGTGTGCTGCGGAGCTTCGGGCTGGTGCTCGAACCGGTTGTGACGGTCCACCACTGAGCCAGGCGCGGGGGCGTCCCTCAAACCCCCCGGATCGCTCCCGCGCCTGTTCCACCCGGTCGAGGAGTTTCGCGTGCGGTTGTACGACTATCTGGACAAAGGGGCGTCGCTCGGTCCGGCGGCGCCCTGTCTGACGATGGACGGGACCAGCCTGAGCTACGGCGAGGTGCAGGAGCTGTCGTACCAGGTCGCGCGGGCGCTGGCCAAGAGCGGGATCGGCCCGGGCGACAAGGTCGCGATCCTGTCGGCGAACAACCCGATCGCGTTCGCCTGCGTGTTCGGGATCGCCCGGGCCGGCGCGGTCTGGTGCCCGGTCAACCCGCGCAACGAGGCGGCCGAGAACCGGGACCTGCTGGACGCGTTCGACTGCTCGGTCCTGGTCTTCCAGCGCGTGTTCCTGCCTTTGGTGCAACGGATCCTGCCCGACCTGCCGAAGCTGCGGCTGGTCGTCTGCCTCGACGACTCATTGCCCGAGGCAAGCAGCTTGACCGAGTGGCTGGACGGCGTACCGGCGGAGCCGTGGCAGGCCGAGCCGGTCGACGACGTCGCGCTGCTGGTCGGCACCGGCGGCACCACCGGGCGGCCGAAGGGCGTGATGCTGACCGGGCGGAACCTGGAGACCATGTCGGCGATCACGCTGATGGCGTATCCCTTCGAGGGCCGGCCGGTCTACCTCGCGCTCGCGCCGCTGACGCACGCAGCCGGCGTCCTGTGCTTCCCGGTCCTGACGCTCGGCGGCGAGATCGTCGTGATGCCGAAGCCGGACCTGCCCGCGTTCCTGCGGCTGGTCGAGCGGCACCGGGTCACGCACACGTTCCTGCCGCCGACGCTGATCTACATGCTGCTGGCCGAGGAGTCCTTGCCCAGCACGGATCTGAGCTCCCTGCAGTGCTTCTGGTACGGCGCGGCGCCGATGTCGGCGGCCCGCCTCGAGGAGGCGCTGGAGCGGATCGGGCCGGTCATGGCTCAGCTGTTCGGCCAGAGCGAGGCGCCGATGATGATCGCGACGATGGCGCCGGCCGACCACTTCCATCCCGACGGGTCGCCCGCGGTGGAGCGATTCACCTCCGCCGGGCGACCGAGTCCGCTGACCCAGGTCGCGATCATGGCGGACGACGGGCGGCTCCTGGATCACGGTGCACGCGGGGAGATCGTGGTCCGGGGGTCGCTCGTGATGGCCGGCTACCACCGCGACCCGGCCGCGACCGCCGCGGCTTCGAAGTACGGATGGCACCACACCGGGGACATCGGGTTCCTGGACGACGACAACTACCTCTACATCGTGGACAGGGCGAAAGACATGATCATCACCGGTGGGTTCAACGTGTACTCGGCCGAGGTCGAGCAGGCGCTGATGACGTACCCGGCGATCCAGGACTGCGCGGTGGTCGGGCTCCCGGACGAGAAGTGGGGCGAACGGGTGACCGCCGTGCTGCAGCTGCACCCGGGCCTGACCGTGACCGAGTCCGAGGTCCGCAACTACGTGAAGAGCCGGCTCGGCAGCGTGAAGACACCCAAGCAGGTGGTGGTCTGGACCGAGCTGCCGCGCTCCAAGGTCGGCAAGGTGCTCAAGGCCGAGGTGAAGGCAATTCTGTTGAACTCCGGGGCCGCCGACCGCTAGACAGGCGGCATGACTGTTGCCTCGCGTCCCCCGCTGACCGCCGACGAACGCACCCAGCTGACCGGCTGGCTCGATCTGCAGCGCTCGTTCGTCCGGATGAAGTGCCAGGGCCTCGACCCGGCCGACGAGCACCGCAAACTGCTCCCGACCTCACCGCTGATGACGGTGGCCGGGCTGGTCGCGCACCTGCGCTGGAACGAGTACTCCTGGTTCCAGCTGAACATGGCCGGGGTGCCCGACACCGGGCAGACGCCGTGGACCGACGACGGGCACGTCGACGCCGAGATGTTCGTCGACGACGTCCCGCTGGCCCAGCTGCTCGACGAGTACGACGAGGAGTGCGCCCGCTCGAACGCGGCCATCGCCGATCTCTCGCTGGACGCGCTCGAACAGGGCCCGCCGGAGATGCGCGCGGGCGGCGGCGCCGCCTCGCTGCGCTACGTGCTCTGCCACATGATCGAGGAGACCGCCCGGCACGTCGGCCACCTCGACATCATCCGGGAGCTCCTGGACGGGCGCACGGGCTACACGGAGTAGTTGGACTGATCTGCCCCAGGGGATTCCCGGGGCAGATCAGCACGTCGTCCACAATCCCCGAAAACAACGCCTCGGTTGGGGCTACGATCGAATCCCCAACGGATGGAGGTGTTCGATGGCCTATCGGCCACAGCTGGCTGCGGCGTTGTCGGGCGCGTCCGTCCACCAGCTCGCGTACTGGAGAAAGTCGACCGCTTCCGAGGGTCCTCTTCTCGTCCCGGAGATCTCACAGCAACCGCTGCTGTACTCGTTCCGCGACGTCATCGCGCTCCGGACCACCGTCTACCTCCGCAAGCGGATCTCGCTGCAACGGGTTCGCCGGGCGATCCAGGGCCTGTACGACCTGGGCGAGGGAGAGCATCTTTCGACGTACCGTCTCGTCGCTCAAGGCAACAGCGTCGCGCTCATTGCCCCTGATGATTCGCCGGCCGTTGACCTGGTCGACCACCCGGGCCATCAGGTGACGGTGGTGATGTCCGACGTACTGCAGGCATTCGTCACGGCTGATCAGGTGCCGGTGCCTGACCTGCTCCACCCGCGCGATGTCCTTCAGGTCGATCCTGAGATCCGTGGCGGCCATCCCGTGATTCTTGGCACCCGGGTGCCGTTCGAAGTGGTCGCCGGCCTACTCCGCGACGGCGTTGCCGCCGAGGCGATCGCCGACTTCTACCCGTCCGTCGGCGCCGAGGCCGCGACGGACGCACTCGATTTCGCTGAGTACGTCGACCATTTCGGCCGGACATCTGCGGCCTGATGCGCATCCTGCTCGACGAGGACGTCGCCGTTCAGGTCCTCGAGCCGCTGAGACACGTGCTGCGCGGCCACCGTGTCGACCATGTCCAGAAGCTGGGTTGGAGCGGCAAGAAAGACCTCTTCGTCCTGCGCGATGCCGCGGCACAGAACTTCGAGGTCCTGGTCACCAACGACGCGCGCCAGCTGGACGATCCAGCTGAGACAGCGGCGATCAAGAGGAGCGGCCTCCATCACGTTCGCTACCGTCAGAAGTACGACCTCGGCGTCAGGGGACTGGCGCTCGCGTTCGGCGCTGTCGTGTCCGCGATGCCGTTCGTGGTAGCGGAGCTTGCGGCGGCAGAGGGTCAGCGGCTGGTGCGGATCAGCAGCATTGGTCCTGATGGACGCCACTCGACCGTCGACCCAGCGACTGACCCTCCCAAGTACTGGCCTCGCTGACTGCCCTCTACAGGTGCTGGCCGAACGCCAGCGGTGCGCGGGTGCACAGGTACGTTGCCCAGTTCAACTTCGTCGGTACGCCGTCGCCGTCGCGGGTGATCCGGAGCAGCTCGCCGGTCTCGCGGCCGGAGACCGTGCGGTAGACGTCGGTCGAGACCTGCTCGAAGACGGCCGGGGCGACGTGGTCCGCGGCGGCCGGGGACTTCGCCTCCAGGTGGCCCTCGCGGACCGAGAAGACGAACGGCTGGCCCTCGGTGAACCAGGTGCCGAGGACGCCGGCCAGCTCCGGCGGGACCGTCGTGCCGGGGGTCCAGTGCGCGGGGAGGACCGGGTCGTCGTCGAGGACCTTGATCGCCAGGTCGGCGGCCAGCGCGGCCGGGGACGGGGCCGCGGTGGTGTTCATCAGCGCGATCCCCGCCGTACCGGACGGGCGGTGCAGGAAGGTGCCGGTGATGTGGCCGGGCATGCCGCCGGTGTGGCCGATGAAGACCCGCTCGCCGACCCGGAGCAGCATGAAGCCGAGCCCGAAACCGAGCTGCCAGCGGTCCAGGTCGGCCATGATCTGCGGCTGGCACATCTCCTCGACGGTGTCCTCGGACAGGATCTCGTCGGTCGGGTCGGCCAGGAACGCCGTCCACTTCGCCAGGTCCGCGGCGGTGCTGGCGAGGCCGCCGCAGGCGTCCATCGCGCCGAGCGACAGCAGCGGCTCCGGCACCGGGACGTCGCTGAACGGCGGCACGTAGTACCCGGAGGCGGCCGGGCCGCCGTCCAGGCCGACCGTGGTCCGGTTCATCTCCAGCGGCCGCAGGATGCGGGCGCTGATCGACTCGTACCAGGACTTGCCGTCGAGGCGCGCGATGATCTCGCCGAGCATCGAGTAGACCAGGTTGGAGTAGTGGAAGCGGTGGTGCGGCTTGCCGATCCGCTCGGCCTCGTTCCAGCCGGAGATCAGCTCGGCGCGGTCCGGGAACGCCATCACGTCCCAGACGTCGCCGACCGGTTCGCGCTGCATGCCGCTGACGTGGCTGAGCATCTGCCGCACGGTGACGCCGGCGTGCTTGCTCTCCGGGATGAACTTGTCGACCGTGTCGTCGAGGCTGAGCTTGCCCTCGTCGCGCAGCGCCATGATCGCGACCGCCGTGAACGTCTTGCTGTGCGAGGCGATCAGGTACTGCGTGTCGGCGGTCGGCGCGACGCCCGGCGCGTCCAGCGAGGCCGAGCCGACCCCGTCCGACCAGGCGAGCTTGCCGCCCCGGGCGACGGCCCCGACCAGCCCGGGCACCCGGCCCTTGGTCTGACGCTCGGTGATGATCCGGGTGAGGGCTGTCTGCGTTGCGGCGGCGATGTCGGTCACGAGAGCCGACCTTAACCCGGGTCGGGTGACAAACGGCAGGGGGTTTGAGCGGGTGCTGTGGGAGGCTGGTGGAGTGCGCATAGCGGTGCTCGGTCCACTCGCGATGTGGGCGGCCGACGGTACTCCGCTGGACGTCCGCGGTGTCCGGCTGCGTGGATTGCTGGCCAGGCTCGCTCTCGGCGCCGGGAAGCCTGTCGGTGTGGACACGCTGGTCGACGGGTTGTGGGGCAGCGAGGCGCCCAGCGCCAATGCTCTGCAGTCGCTGGTGTCACGGCTCCGGGCGGGCTTGCCCGCTACCGAGTCGAGCATCTCCGTGCAGTCCGGCCCGGCCGGGTACACGCTGACGATCGGGCCGGACTGCGTTGACGCGGTCCAGTTCGAGGAGCTGGCTCGGCGCGGGCGGCAGTTGCTCACGGCCGACCCGGCCGAGGCGCGGTCGGTGCTGTCCCAGGCCGACCGGCTCTGGCGCGGCGAAGCGCTGGCGGACCTGCGGGACCTGCCGTTCGCGCAGGTGGAGGCGGACCGGCTGACCGAGCTGCGTCTGGGCACCGCCGAGGACCTGGCCGAGGCAGGGATCGCCACCGGGCACGCCCGCGACGTGGTGGCCGACCTGGAGCGGCTCACCCTCGCGCACCCGTTGCGCGAGCGGCCGCACGAGCTGCTGATCCGTGCGCTTGCTGCCGACGGGCGGCAGGCGGAGGCGCTCGCGGCGTACGAGCGAGTCCGTACGACGCTCGCCGAGGAGCTCGGGGCGGACCCGGGGTCGCGGCTGCGCGACGTGCACGTGGCGGTGCTGCGGGGTGACGAGCTGGACCCGCCGCCGGCGTCGGCCGGCGTACCGGCTGCTGCGCCTGCTCCGACCCCGCCGAAGAGCAACCTGCGGGCGCCGCTGACCAGCTTCGTCGGGCGGGCCGAGGACGTGGCCGAGCTGTCGCGGCAGCTGAGCGACGGGACCCGGCTGGTGACGATGGTCGGGCCAGGTGGCGCCGGCAAGACCCGGCTGGCGACCGAGACCGGCCGGACGCTGGTGAACGCGGCCGGTGACGGCATCTACTTCGTCGAGCTCGCTCCGCTGGCCGAGGCGGCCGACGTGGCCCCGACGCTGCTGTCGGCGCTGGGCGCGAGCGAGTACGTCGACACCATCCAGACCACGCTGACGCCGAAGCGGCTGCCCACCAGCCGGGCGGCGACGGACCGGCTCGTCGAGGTCATCGCGGACCGCCGGATCCTGCTGGTGCTCGACAACTGCGAGCACCTGATCCAGGAGGTCGCCGGGCTGGTCGACTCGCTGCTCGCCCAGTGCGCGCGGCTGCGGGTGCTGACCACCAGCCGCGAGCCGCTGGGCATCCCCGGCGAGCACCTGCACCAGGTCGGCCCGCTGGAGCTGCCGCCGGTCGACGCGACCGACGACGACTACCCGGCCGTCCGGCTGTTCGTCGATCGCGCCCGTGCGGTCCGGCCGGACTTCGCCGTCACCGACGCGAACCGGCAGGCGATCGCGGAGATCTGCCGCCGGCTCGACGGGATGCCGCTGGCGATCGAGCTGGCCGCCGCCCGGCTGCGGGCGCTGACGCCACTGGCGATCGTTGACCGGCTCAACGACAGGTTCCGCCTGCTGACCAGCGGCAGCCGTACGGCGTTGCCGCGGCACCAGACGCTGCGGGCCGTCGTGGAGTGGAGCTGGGACCTGCTGGAGCCGGACGAGCAGGCAGTCGCTCGGCGCCTGTCGCGCTTCTCCGGTGGCGCCACGCTGGAGGCCGCCGAGCAGGTCTGCAGCGGGCCGGAGCTGCCGCCGGAGGCTGTGCTCGGCGTACTGGCTTCGCTGGTGGACAAGTCGCTCGTCGAGGCAGCCGCTGATGACAGGTCGGTCCGCTACCGCATGCTCGAGACAGTCAAGGCGTACGGCGCTGAGCAGCTCGCGGCCGCCGGTGAGGTCGACCAGGTGCGGCAGGCGCACGCGGCGTACTTCGGAGACCTGCTGCGCAAGGCGGAGCCGAAGCTGCGGACCGGCGACCAGCTGCAGTGGATGGCGCGGATGGACGCCGACAACGAGAACCTGCTGGACGCGCTGCGCACCGAGATCGACTCCGGCCGGGCCAACGACTCGCTGGAGCTGGTCGCGATCCTCGGCCAGTACTGGAACATGCGCGGCCGGCCGTCGGAGGCGGTGACCTGGTTCGAGGCGGCGCTCGCCGTACCGGGACCGACCAAGCCGGTGGCCCGGGCGCTGACCGTGATGCTCTACTCGATCGGCACGCTGTCCAACGGCGCCGACCCGTCGGACTCGGTCACCCGGGCGATCCGCGGCCTCGCGGAGGTCCGGATGCTCAGCCGGCGGCACCAGGAGGTCCGGCACTCGGCGGTCGGCTGGTTCACCAACGCCGCCTGGGCCGCGTTCCGCCGCGACAAGGCGACCTCCTTCCGGCAGCTGGAGGAGGCCCGCGAGAGCACCGACGCCTGGACCCGGAACATGGCCGGGATGATGGCGGCGATGTTCCGCGAGAACGAGGGCGACGTCGAGCAGATGGCGGCCGACCTGCAAAGCGCGCTCGACGGGTTCCGCGCCCTCGGCGACCGCTGGGGTACGTCGCTGGCGCTGCGCGGGCTGGCCGCGCACGCGGGGACGCACGGCGAGCACCAGACCGCGCTGGACGCGCTGACCGAGGCGATGCGGCTGACGGGCGAGCTGGGAACCAGCGAGGGGATGCCGCAGCTGCTCGGCCAGGCAGCACTGAGCCGCGCCGAGCTCGGCGATCTCGACGGCGCCTGGGCCGACATCCGCGAGGCGCAGCAGCTCGCCGAGAAGACCGGCGGCCGCGGCGGGCAGGGCATCGCGCTGATGGGCATGGCCGCGCTGAACCGGCTGTCCGGGCGGCTGGACGAGGCGCGCGACCTGGCCGAGCAGGCGCTGGCGACGCTCGACCCGCAGGCCGAGCGGATGGCACCGCACGGCGAGGCGATGGTGCGCGCCGAGCTGGCCCGGGTGTTGGTTGCCCAGGGCGACCTTTCCGGCGCGCGCCAGAACGTCGAGCCGGCCGTCGCGCTGGCGCTGACCACCGAGGACATGCCGGTCGCGTCGGCGGTCGTCGAGGTGGCCGCGTCGGTGGAGCTGATGGGCGGCGACGCCGAGCTGGCGGCGCGGACCCTCGGCCTGGCGACGGCGCTGCGCGGCGTACGGGCGATCCCGGACACCTGGGTCCGCCGTACCGTCGAGGACACCGTCGCGGCGCTCGGCGAGGAGCGCTACGAGACCGCGTTCCGGTCCGGGGCGGGACTGGGGCACGACGACGCGATCGACGAGCTGCGCAAGCGGTTCACCCTGCCGACGGGTCGCCGTCGCGGGGGTCTGCTGTCATCAGACTGACCGCCAGGTCGCGCAGCGCCACCACGACCTCCTCCTCGGGCGGTCGCGGGTCGGCCAGCATCCAGTCGTAGACCACGGTGTTGACCGCGCCCATGAACGACAGCCCGATGAACCGGAAGTTCTTCCGGCTGATCTCGCCCCGGGCCACCGCGGCCTCGCCGACCGACACCACGCTGGAGATCAGCAGCTCGCGGAACGCGATCCGCTGCTCCTCCACCGCCGGGCTCGCGCCGACCACCTCGACGAACGAGATCCGGGCCCGGCGCAGGTCGGTCATGATGGTCCGCAGGTAGCCGTCGACGGCCGCCGTGATCCGCTCCCGGACCGGCGCGTCCCTGGTCGCGGCCAGCGCGTCCCCCGTACTGCGCACCCCCAGCTCGATCACCTGGGCGTGCACCGCGAGCAGCACGGCTTCCTTGTTCTGGAACTCGTGGTAGAAGTGCCGGGTCGACACTTTCGCCTGTGCACACAGGCGTTCCACCGAGGTCGCGGGATACCCTTCGGTCCCGAACAGCTCCAGAGCGGCGTCCAGCAGGCGCTCCCGCCTGGCGGCCTTCCACTCGTCGACCGAGCGTCCGGAGTACCGGCGCACGGAGGGATCGCTCATAACACCTCTTGTCGCTACCCCGTGCGTGACCAGCTCATCTTAGTCACTCTGTGCGAGCTGTTGTCAGCACCCGGGGCAGCGATGGCGAGTTCTCGATGACGGAAAGTGAAAGGCTTGTTTTTCGTATCGGTCAGGTGCGCTTGCGGTAGGCACGGATCGCCAGCGGCGCGAAGACCGCGACCAGGCCGACCATCCAGGCCAGGGTGATCAGCAACGGCTTCTGCAGATCGCCGCCGATCATCAGGCCGCGCATCGAGTCGGCCAGGTAGGTGATCGGGTTGATCTTGGTCCAGGACTGCAGGAAGCCCGGCAGCGTGGTGGTCTGGACGAAGATGTTGCTGCCGAAGGTGAGCGGGAACATCACCAGGAACGCGACGCCCTGGACGCCCTGCGCGGTCTTCAGCTTCAGGCCGAGCCAGACCCACACCCAGCACAGCGACAGCGCGAAGGCCAGTACCAGCAGGCAGGCGAGCAGCCCGTAGCCGACGCCGTTCTCGAACCGGAAGCCGAGCGCGAACCCGGTCACCATCAGGATCACGATCGAGGTCAGGTAGCGCACGGTGTCACCGAGCACGGCGCCGACGAGCGGCGAGACCCGCGCGATCGGCAGGCTGCGGAAGCGGTCGAAGACGCCCTTGGCGAAGTCGTCGTTCAGCGCGACACCGGTGCCCAGTGTCGAGAACACCACCGACTGCACCAGGACACCGGGCAGCAGGAACGGCAGGTAGTCGTGCCAGGTGCCGCCGGCCTGGCCGCTGATCGCGCCGCCGAAGACGAACAGGAACAGCAGCAGGAAGATGATCGGCTGGAACGTGACGTCGGCCAGCGCCTCGGGGTTCTGCCGGATCCGGACGATGTTGCGCCAGGCAAGGGTGAGGCTCTGCTCGACCCAGGCGAACGGGCGGTTCCGGCGTACGGCGTGCTGCGGGGTGGTGCTCGGGGTGAGGGTGGCGGCGCTCATCGGCCCGCTCCTTCCAGGACTGCGGTGGACTCTTTCTCGGCGGTGTGACCGGTCAGGGCGAGGAAGACCTCGTCCAGGCTGGGCAGCCGCAGGGACAGCTCGGTGACGGCGATGCCCTCCTCGTCGAGGCGCCGGACGACGACCGGCATCGACGTGCCGTCGCTGACCGGCACGCTGACCAGGGCGTTCACGACGTCGACGGTGGGCCGGGTGCCGGTCGACTCCGCGACGATCGCGGCGACCCGCTCCAGGTGGCCGGGCTCGGCCGGGCGGACGTCGAGCGACTGCTTGCCGGCCTGCGCCTTCAGCTCGGCCGGACGGCCGGCGGCGACCACGCTGCCCTTGTCGAAGACCATGATTGAGTCGGCGAGCGCGTCGGCCTCCTCCAGGTACTGCGTGGTCAGCAGGACCGTCGTACCGTCCAGGACCAGGTTGCGGACGGTGTCCCAGACGCCGTTGCGGGCGTGCGGGTCGAGGCCGGTGGTCGGCTCGTCCAGGTAGAGGATGCTCGGGTTGCCGACCAGGCTCGCGGCCAGGTCGAGGCGGCGGCGCATCCCGCCGGAGTAGGTCTTGGCGATCCGGTCGCCGGCGTCGGTCAGCTCGAAGCGCTCGAGCAGCTCGCCGGCCCGGCTCCTGGCCTGCGGGCGGGACAGGCCGATCAGGCGGCCGATCATGACCAGGTTGCGGCGGCCGGACATGTCCTCGTCGACCGAGGCGTACTGCCCGGTCAGGCCGATGATCTCGCGGACCTTGCCGGCCTCGCGGACCACGTCGAAGCCGCCGACGGTGGCGCGCCCGGCGTCGGGCTGCAGCAGGGTGCCGAGGATCCGGACGGCGGTGGTCTTGCCGGCGCCGTTCGGTCCGAGCACCCCGAGCACGGTGCCGGTCGGCACGGTCAGGTCGACGCCGTCCAGCGCCGTGGTGCTGCCATATCGCTTGACCAGGCCTTCGGCCACGATGGCGGGCTGGTTCGGTGTGGGCATTTCGGTTCCTCCAGATGACTTCGTGTCTCTGGGAACCACCGTCCACCCCGGCGCTGGCACCGCCCTGGCACTCGGCTGACAGCCGGTGCCAGGGCGCTGTCTCAGCCCTTCAGCGGCATGATCTTGTTGGCCAGCAGCGCCTGGTAGGCGTCCGGGTTGTACCGGGCCAGGTGGCCGCGGGCCTTCCGCCGGTACTTCAGGATCTGCCGCGTCCCGACCGCCCAGAGCACGTACTGGAAGGCCAGCGCGAACTTGAAGTCACCGATCTCCTGCGGAGCGCCACCGGAGGAGACGTCGAGCAGGATCCCGACCATGCCGATGCAGATCAGCGTCGCGATGAAGCCGCCGGTGTTCACCATCCCGTTCGCCGCGCCGAAGCGCGTCGACGGGTTGAACGTCCGCGCGTAGTCCAGGCCGAGCATCGACCCAGGACCACCAGCGGCCTGTACGACGATCAGAAGCAGCAGCACCGGCATCGGCGCCTGCCCCGGCCAGAGCAGCACGACCGTCCACATCAGCACCGACCCGCTGATCACGGCCAGCACGATCCAGGACCGGTAGAACGGGAAGCGGGCGGCGTACCGGCCGACCAGCGGGCCGTAGAACAGGCCGGCCAGGACCGGGAGGATCAGCAGCGCCGCGGCCGTCGTCGGGGCGAGCCCCTGACCGCGGACGAGGAACGGGTACCCCCAGAGCAGGCCGAAGGTCGAGCCGGAGAAGCTGGTGGTGAAGTGCGTCCACAGGCCGAGGCGCGTACCGGGCTCGCGCCAGGCGCGGCGCAGATTGTGGCGGACCTCGGTGAGGGACTGCTTGGTGCGGTGCAGCGGTTCGTCGTACGGGGTGTCCTTGATCAGAAACAGTACGGCGACGCCGGTGACCAGGCTGAGCACGCTCGCGCCCGCGAACGTGCCGGTCCAGCCGAAGGCGTGGAACGCGGCGGCCATCGGGACCGTGGAGACGATCGCGCCGATGCCGCCGAGCATGCCGGTCGCCTGCGACATCACCGGCTGGCGGAGCGCGGGGAACCAGGACATCACCACGCGGAGCACGCTGATGAAGACCAGGGCGTCGCCGACGCCGAGGACCGCTCGCGCGGCGAGCGCCGCCGGGTACGAGTCGACCAGGCTGAACGCCGACTGGGCGACGAAGAGCAGACCGGAGGCGGCGATCAGCAGCCGCTTCGAGCCGTACCGGTCGAGCAGGACGCCGACCGGGACCTGCATCGCGGCGTACACGGTGAGCTGGACGACGGTGAAGCTGGCCAGCGCCGAGGCGGAGATGTGGAAGCGTTCGGCCGCCTGCAGACCGGCGACGCTCATCGAGCCGCGGTGCAGGACGGTGACCATGTACGTGACGACGGCAGCCGTCCAGACCGCCCAGGCGCGCCGGCCACCCAGGGGGAAGAGGAGCTCGGTCACCGCACCCCTCGCAGATCCGCCGCGGCGACCTCGATGTGGGACACGACCAGCTCGCGGAACCGCTTCACGCTGTTCCCGCCGAGCGCCTCGATCATCTCGGCGTGGGCGGCGATCGACTTGTCCATCCGGGCCGGCTGGACCTCGATCCCGGGTACGCCCATCCGGACCTGGCGGTCGCGCAGGCTGTTGTAGAGCTTGGCCAGGATCTCGTTCCCGGCGGCGCCGACGATCGCCTCGTGGAAGGCCCGGTCGGCCTCCAGGAAGCTCTTCGCGTCGCCGGTACGCCGGTGCGCGCGCATCTCGTCGACCTTCGCGGTCAGCGTCTCGATCAGCTGCTTGCGGCGCGGCCAGACCTTCGCCGCCGCGTGCGTCTCGATCAGCTCGCGGGCCTCGAGCACGTCGTTGATCTCCTGCGGCAGCACCGGCAGGACCAGCGCGCCCTTCTTCGGGTACAGCTTGACCAGGCCGGACTCCTCGAGCCGCAGCAGCGCCTCGCGGACCGGCGTACGGGAGACGCCGACGGCGGTGGCCAGCTCCCCCTCGGTGAGCAGCTCGCCGCCCGGGTAGACCCGGTCCAGGATCGCTGCCTTCACGTACGCGTAGACCCGCTCCGCGGCCGGGATCTTCTCCACCCCGGGCGCCTGCTCGACCACCACGCGGGCGATCTCGGCCGTCTCGTCCCCCAGCACCGGCAGCTCGCCGGGCACCCCGCTCACCACAACACTCCTCTTCGTCGGAAACATACGACTGGTATCTCTGTTGTATCTATCTTACCAGTCGCCCGTTCGATCCACATTCTGTGGATAAAGCTGTGGACAAGGTGCGGGTATTCCCCTGTCCTGGCCGGGTCGGTGTCCGTGGCGGGCAATCCGATCTAGGCTCACCGGAGCGTTGCCGTCCCGTTTCGCTCCGTGCCCTGAGGAGAGAGTGTGTCCCGAACTTCACGTACCCGCCGGCTGAGCGCCGGCCTGGCGGTGGCGGCCCTGGCCCTCACCACCGCCGGTGCCGCGACCGCCGCCCAGGCGACCCCGTTCGCACCCTCGAGCAGCACCGCCGCCGCGGCCGAGCCCGGCGTCCTGATGAACTACGTGGTCAACACCAAGGCCTCGAAGGGGCACGTCAAGAAGGTCGAGAAGGCGGTCAAGGCCGCCGGCGGCACCGTCGTGACGTCGTACGACCAGCTCGGGGTGGTGATCGCGCAGTCGACCAACCCGGACTTCCGGACCGACGTCCGCAAGGGCCGCGACGGCCGCGAGGTCCAGTCGGTCGGCGCGACCCGGACCGCCGCCGTGTCCGAAGGACCGGTCGGCGCCGCGAAGAAGGCCGCTGCCAAGGGCCTGAACGCCGGCGAGGCGACCGTCGTACCGGACCCGGACGAGACCAAGCAGTGGGACATGGTCCAGATCAAGGCGGACCAGGCCCACCAGATCACCGACGGCTCCAAGCGCGTGCTGGTCGGCGTCACCGACAGCGGCGTCGACGACACCCACCCGGACCTGGCGCCGAACTTCGACGCCAAGAACTCGGTCAACTGCACCGGCAACGGCGTCCCGGACCGTACGCCGGGCGGCTGGCGCCCGACCACCAGCGCGCACGGCACCCACGTGGCCGGCACCATCGCCGCCGCCCGCAACGGCGTCGGCATCGTCGGCGTCGCGCCGGGCGTCAAGATCGCCTCGGTGAAGGTCGTCAACGACGACGGGTTCATCTACCCGGAGTACGCGATCTGCGGGTTCGTCTGGGCCGCCGAGCACCACATGGACGTCACCAACCACAGCTACTTCATCGACCCGTGGCAGTTCTGGTGCGACGACGACGGTGACCAGGGCGCGGTCCAGGAAGCCGTCCGGCGGGCGATGAACTACCAGACCAAGAAGGGCGTCCTGTCGGTCGCCGCGGCGGGCAACTCGAACTACGACCTGTCGAACAAGACCACCGACACGTCCAGCCCGAACGACACCACCCCGGTCACCCGGGACATCAACAACGACTGCCTGGACATCCCGACCGAGCTGCCCGGCGTCATCACCGTCGCCAGCACCACGCAGGCGCGGGCGAAGAGCAGCTTCTCGAACTTCGGGCTCCGCTCGATCGACGTCGCCGCTCCCGGCAGCAGCATCCTGTCGACGCTGCCCGGCGGCGGGTACGGCACGATGAGCGGTACGTCGATGGCGTCCCCGCACGTCGCCGGTGTCGCCGCGCTGATGAAGTCGACGCACCCGTGGTGGGGCCCGCGCGACCTCGAGAAGGCGCTGCAGCGTCAGGCCGACGACACCGCCTGCCCGACCACGCCGGACGCGCGCTGCACCGGTACGACGGCGCGCAACGCGTTCTACGGCGAGGGCATCGCGGACGCGCTGGACGCGGTCAAGCGCTTCTGGTGAACCACCGCTGAAAGCTGAAAGAGGGGGTCCCCCGCCCGGGACCCCCTCTTTCCTTTTGTCTGCTAGAACATCAGCGCGCGCGCCGGGTCTTCCAGGATGCTCGCGACGTCGGCGAGGAAGGTCGAGCCCTTCTCGCCGTCGATCAGGCGGTGGTCGAACGACAGCGCCAGCGTGGTGATCCAACGCGGGACGATCTCGTCGTCCACCACCCACGGCTGCTTGCGGACCGCGCCGAAGGCGAGGATCGCGGCTTCACCGGGGTTGATGATCGGCGTCCCGGCGTCGACGCCGAAGACGCCGACGTTGGTGATCGTGAACGACCCGCCGGCCTGGTCGGCCGGGGAGGTCTTGCCCTCACGGGCGGTCGCGACCAGGCCGTTCAGCGCGCCGCACAGCTCGGGGAGCGTGAGCAACTCGGCGCCCTTGATGTTCGGGACGATCAGGCCGCGCGGAGTGGCCGCGGCGATGCCGAGGTTGACGGCGCCCTTGAGGACGATCTCCTGGTTGGCTTCGTCCCACGCCGCGTTGACGATCGGCGTACGGCGGGCCGCCAGGGTGACGGCCTTGGCGACGATCAGGAGCGGGGAGACGCGGAGATCCTTGAAGGCCTTGTCGGTCTTCAGGCGCTCGACGAGCTCCATGGTGGCGCTGACGTCGACGGTGATCCACTCGGTGACGTGGGGGGCGGTGAACGCGCTGTTCACCATGGCCTGGGCCATCACCTTGACGACGCCCTTGACCGGGATGCGGACGTCGCCGGCTGCCGGTCGTACGGCGAACGGTTCTGGAGCAGGAGCTGTTGCTTCCACTGCAGAAGCAGTCGTGTGGTTCTCGACGTCCGCCCGGGTGACGATGCCGCCGGGGCCGGTGGCGACGACGGTGGTGAGGTCGATGCCGAGGTCCTTGGCGAGCTTGCGCACCGGGGGCTTGGCGAGCACGTGCAGGTTGCCGGGGGCAACTACCGGAGCAGGTGCAGGCGCTTCTACTACCGGCGCAGGAGCAGATGCTTCCACTACTGGAGCAGTTGCTGCTTCCGCACCCTTGCGCGGGCGGCGCTTGGCTTCCGTCGTGCGCGGTCCGTAGCCGACAAGCACCGCCGTACGGCCCGTGTCCGGGACCAGGTCTTCCTTCGGCGTGCCCTCGGTGACCGGCGGCGTCAGGTCGCCCGGCGTCGCGTCCTCGGTCTCGACGGCGATGATCGGCGTACCGACCGGGACCGTCTCGCCCTCCGGCACGAGCAGCTCGGTGACGGTGCCGGCGTACGGCACCGGAAGCTCGACCAGTGACTTGGCGGTCTCGATCTCGACGACGGTGTCGTTGAGCTTGACCGTGTCGCCGGGCTTGACCTTCCAGCTGACGATCTCGGCCTCGACCAGACCCTCGCCGACGTCGGGGAGGCGGAACTGCTGGATGCCCATCAGTACCCCATCACCCGGTCGACTCCGTCGAGCACCCGGTCCAGGTCGGGCAGGTACTCCTCCTCCATCCGCGACGGCGGGTAGGGAGTGTCGTACCCGGCGACCCGGAGCACCGGCGCCTCCAGGTGGTAGAAGCACTCCTCGGTGATCCGCGCCGCGACCTCGGCACCGGGGCCGAGCGAGAACGGCGCCTCGTGCACGATCACCGCGCGCCGGGTCTTCTTCACCGAGTCGAAGATCGTCCGCAGGTCCAGCGGCGAGATCGTCCGCAGGTCGACGACCTCGAGGTTGCGCCCGTCCTCGAGCGCGGCCTCGGCGGCCTGCAGGCAGGTCTTCACCATCGGGCCGTAGCAGAACAGCGTCGCGTCGGTGCCCTCGCGGACCACCTTCGCCTTGTGCAGCGGCAACGCCGGCGGCACGCTCTCGTCGAGCTCGGCCTTCTCGTGGTAGCGCCGCTTGGGCTCCAGGAAGACGATCGGGTCGTCGGAGGTGATCGCCTGCTGGATCATCCAGTACGCGTCCACCGGGTCGCCGCAGGCGACCACCTTGAGGCCGGCGATGTGCGCGAACAGCGTCTCCGGCGACTCCGAGTGGTGCTCGACCGCGCCGATGCCGCCGCCGAACGGGATCCGGATCACGATCGGCATCCGCAGCTTGCCCATCGACCGGTAGTGGATCTTGGCCACCTGGTTGATGATCTGGTCGTACGCCGGGAAGACGAACCCGTCGAACTGGATCTCGCAGACCGGCCGGTACCCGCGCAGCGCCAGGCCGACCGCGGTCCCGATGATCCCGGACTCGGCCAGCGGGGTGTCGATCACCCGGTCCTCGCCGAAGTCCTTCTGCAGGCCCTCGGTGACCCGGAAGACCCCACCGAGCTTGCCGATGTCCTCACCCAGGATGACGACCTTCGGGTCGTTCTCCATCGCGGCCCGCAGGCCCGCGTTGATGCCCTTGCCGAGACTGATCTTCGTCATCACCGGGCCTCGCCTTCGAAGGAAGCGGCGTACGCGGCGAACTGGTCACGCTGCTCGGCCAGCTCGTCCGGCATCTCGACGTACACGTGCTGGAAGAACTCGGTCAGCTCCGGGTCCGGCATCGCCAGGCAGCCGCGGCGCAGCTCGGCCGCGACCTGGTCGGCCTCGGCGTCGACCTGGTCGAAGAAGTCGTGCTCGACGCCGGCCTGGCGGGCCAGGTAGGCCTTGACCCGCTCGATCGGGTCCTTGAGCTTCCAGTACTCCAGGTCCTCCGACAGGCGGTACTTGGTCGGGTCGTCGGAGGTGGTGTGCGCGCCCATCCGGTAGGTGTAGGCCTCGACGAGCGTCGGGCCGCTGCCCTCGCGGGCCCGCTTCAGGGCCTGCTGGGTGACCGCGTACGTCGCCAGCACGTCGTTGCCGTCGACGCGGACGCCGGGGAAGCCGAAACCGGCCGCGCGCTGGTACAGCGGGATCCGGGTCTGCCGGTCGATCGGCTCCGAGATCGCCCACTGGTTGTTCTGGCAGAAGAAGACCACCGGCGCGTTGAACACCGAGGCGTAGATGAACGCCTCGTTGACGTCGCCCTGGCTGCTGGCGCCGTCGCCGAAGTACGCGATCGTGGCCTCGCCGTTCTCGGCGTCGCCGACCGCGTGGTCGCGCTGCTGGCCCATCGCGTACCCGGTCGCGTGCAGCGTCTGGGCGCCGATCACGATCGTGTAGAGGTGGAAGTTGTTGTCGCGCGGGTCCCAGGCGCCCTGGTCGACCCCGCGGAACAGGCCGAGCAGGTTCAGCGGGTTCACCCCCTGGCAGAACGCAACGCCGTGCTCCCGGTAGGTCGGGAAGACCATGTCCTTGGAGTTCAGCGCGCGGCCGGAGCCGATCTGCGCCGCCTCCTGGCCGAGCAGCGAGGCCCACAGGCCCAGCTCACCCTGCCGCTGCAGCGCGGTCGCCTCGGTGTCGATCCGGCGGACCAGGGTCATGTCCCGGTAGAAGCCCTTGATCGCCTCGTCGTCGAGGTCGAACGAGTAGTCCGGGTGCTCGACGCGCTCGCCTTCGGGCGTCAGCAGCTGGACGAACTCGACCTCCTCGGAGGCCTGTGGGGGACTGACCGGCGCCTCGACGGGCGCGAACACTTCCGGGGCAAGGCCCGGCACCGACTCACTCACATGCACTCCTCGGGTTCGAGCGCGGGATCGCCGCGACCGCAACTTGCACGCTGCCCGGCCTGACCAGCCGGGTGAGGCCTCGCAGGCGGACCACGTGGATCCAGGGGTTGATGCACCGTCCGGCAGTGAACCTCCTCACTGGTACCACTGCCCATCTTGCCGGACACCGTACCCAGCGGATCGTTGATCCGCTAACTGTCTGGACGCCAACTCGTACGCCGGTACCGAAACGCGTGCCGCGTTGAGACACCAGTCCATCAGGTGGTCAGGTCCGGGGCCCTGCGCACGCTCGGGGCGGGCGATGTGACGCCGGTTGCCCACCCCGAGTGTTTTGTGTCACAGGTTCGTACCGATCAGGGCAACTGCTCGCGCCGGACCAGTTTGAAATTGGTCCCCTCCCGGTCACCGTCACCGGGGGTGTTCTCGCCGTCGTGCACCGCGAGCAGCCCGTGCGGGAAGCGGGCGCCCAGCGACTTGGTGGTCACGGCCGCGCCGTCGCTGTGCTGGACGCCGTCGCTCGCCTTGCCGTCGACGACCTCGAAACCGGCGCGGTAGGTGAGCCCCCGGGCGTCGAGCCGGTAGACGGCGAAGGTCGAGTCGCCCTGGCTCGAGGCGTAGAGCGTCTTGCGGCCGCGCTCGTAGGCGATCGTCAGGCCCTCGGCGTCGGCGCTCAGGTGCCGGCCGCCGTCGGCCGTGACCGGGCCGGTCGGGGCGCACTCCTCCGTCGTCTCGTCGTACGCCGCCGGCCGGCCGAACTCGCGGACCTTCTCCAGGAGCGCGGGCTTGCCGTGCAGCGGGACGCGCCAGATGCCGACGTCCTCCTGGGCGGCGTACAGGGTGCGGGTGGACTGGTCGAAGACCATGCCCTCGAACTGCGGGCGGTCGCCCGGGTCCTCGCACGGCGACCAGGTGCTGCCGTTGCGGAGCTCGAAGCTGGTCGGGAAGTCCCAGTGCGTGACCGGCTTGTACGTGACCTTGGCGCCATCGGCGACCAGGCGGAACAGACCGACGCGGGCCTCGCTGCGCCGGGTGACGGCGACGAGCGGGCCGAGCGGGTCCGCGAGCACGGCGACGCCGTACGCCGTGCGCTGGTCCTGGACCTCGGTGGTGTCCTTGCTGAAGACGAGCGGCGCCTTGGCGCTGGTCACATCGGTGAGCAGCTTGTCCTTGGCGTCGGCGCCGCGGCGGTCCACGGAGTAGATGCGCAGCTGGTCCCGGCCGCGGTCGGTGACGACGGCCAGGTCGCGGAGGCGGCCGCCGATCGCGGCGTTCTGGATCAGGTCGACGTTGTTGAAGCGCCCGGGCTCCTGCCCCTCGACCGGCGCCGGCGGGGTCGCGATGTGCTGGAGCTGCTTCCCGGTGAGGTCGACCGCGGTCAGCCCGCCGTTCTTGAGCGTCCCGAGCACGACGGAGTTGTCCGGCCGGGTCGGGCTGACCCAGATCGCGGGGTCGTCGGCGTTGGCGTCGCCGCCGGCCTCGTCGTCCCAGTTCGGCGCGGTCTCGGCGACGGCGCGAACCGCGGCCAGCCGCTGCCCGGCCGATCCGGTCGCCCCGGCGGAGCCGGTGGCGAGGGCGGCGGCCCCTCCCTCCCCCCACCCGACCGCCCCGGCGTAGCCGGCGGCGGTGGTGGTGAGCAGTACACCTGCAGCGAGTGCAGCGACGTAGCGCATGTTCGGTCTCCTCACGGTTGGCGGTCACGATCGCGGCAGCCGGTGACCGCCGGTTGTCCGGTGCGTGAACCCGGCAGGAAACCGCTGCCGGGTGGCAGTCAAACCACTTGCCGCCGGCGCCCGTGAGGCATAGCGTCAGCACTGTCTTGCAGTTTGACTGGTTACAAGGAGTCCGATGACCGCCACCGTCACCGCGCCCGCGGGCGCGCGCACCGCGTCCACCGCGATGATCTGGTCGGCGCTCGCCGTCGTGTACGTGGTCTGGGGCTCGACGTACCTGGCGATCCGGATCGTGGTCGAGGCCGAGATCCCGCCGATGCTCGGGATGGCCTCCCGCTTCCTCGCCGCCGCGCTGCTGCTCGCCACCTTCCTGACGCTGCGCTCCGGCGCGCGCCGGCTCAAGGTCACCGGGCGCGAACTGCTCGGCTCCGGCGTCGTCGGATTGCTGCTGCTCGCGTTCGGCAACGGCGCGGTCGCCGTCGCCGAGCAGACCGTCCCGTCCGGACTCGCGGCGCTGCTCGTGGCCGCCGTACCGCTGTGGCTGATGCTGCTGCGCGTCGGCGGCGGGGAGCGGCCGCGGCTGCTGACCTGGATCGGGGTCCTGATCGGCTTCGGCGGCGCCGCGCTGCTGTCGGTGTCCGGCGGCGACACGACGGCGAAGCCGCTGTCGGTGGCGATCCTCGTGCTCGGCACGATCAGCTGGGCGATCGGCTCCCGCTTCTCCCCGCGGCTCGGGCTGCCGCGCGACCCGCTGGTCGCGACGACGTACGAGATGGCCATCGGCGGTACGGCGATGATCCTGATCGGGCTCCTCCGCGGCGAGCCCGGGCGGCTGCACCTCGGGGCGGTCGACACCAAGGGGTGGCTGGCGCTCGCGTACCTGGTCGTGTTCGGCTCGCTGCTCGCGTACACGGCGTACTCGTACCTGCTGGCCAACGCGCCGATCTCGCTGATCGGCACCTACGCGTACGTGAACCCGGCGGTCGCGGTGTTCCTCGGCTGGCTGATCCTGAGCGAGCACGTGACCACGACGATCCTGATCGGCGGCGCGGTGGTGGTGCTCGGGGTCGCGCTGGTGGTGACCGCCGAGCGGCGGCCTACGACGGCCTCGGTGGCGGCGAAGGCGCCGGCGAGCGGCGCGGGCGCTCCTCCGGCGGAGTAGACCACTTCGCGCGCGCGGGCGCGCGCGAAATAGGAAAGACCCGGGCTCCCATGGGGTGCCCGGGTCTCCCACCGCTGCCGATGCGCGCGGCAGCGGGTCCAGAGTCACCGGCCGCGCGCTGTGCCCCGAAAAAACACGGCGCGAACTCCGGTAATAGTGCGACGACATACCGATTCACCATGGTATTGCCGATTCGACGGCCACCGAGCCCACCGAAATCTCCATGAATCACCGGGCGATCCGTCTCCCGCGATGACACAACGAGGAAATCGGGGATCGGTTACGCGATCGCCCGGAACTCGCGGGAACGACTTTCCGGCCCCGGCAGGCAAACCCGCTGCGCCCTCAGTTACCGGCAAGTTCCCAGGTCAGAGGCCGGTCGTTGCGGCGTCAGGGATCTGGTGGTCTGCCGCCTGGAAAGTTCCGACTGTCATCCATCCGAAACAAATCTCGACGAAAAAGTTTGTAACCGGCGTACCCAGGCGTCGTTACCCACTAAGACGAATCCGTCAAACCCGAAAGGAAACCTCGCATAATGCAGGTAACACGCAAGATCGCCGCTGCTGCGGCCGTGGCGACCGTCGCCACGCTGGGCCTGGCCACCGTCGTCAGCGCGAACATGATCGACGACACCAAGGCCAACAGCGGCCTTGCTGACACCGTCTCCGCGGCCTCCAAGGGCTACGGCGCCAAGGGTGCCCACAAGTGGTACGGCGTTGACCGCGACGGCGGCCTGATCGCCATCGACGACAACAAGGTCGGCCCGTTCCAGGCCTGCGACAACTTCATCCCGGTCAACGCCGTGGGCGTCCAGGTCCCGGTTCGCGACATCGTCGGCATCGTCGGCCTCGGCAACGACGGCAACTCGGCCACCGCCGTGAAGACCTGCGAGCAGGAGGTCGGCCAGAACGACCACCACGGCAAGTGGTACCGCGCCGGCGACGACGGCCTGATCTCGGTCTCCGACAACAAGGTCGGCCCGTTCCAGGTCTGCCACAACGACGTCCCGGTCAACGCTGTCGGCGTCCAGGTCCCGGTTTCGGACCTCGCCGGTGTGCTGGGTCTCGGCAACGACGCGAACGCCGTCGAGCAGCTGAAGACCTGTGAGCAGGAAGTCGGCCAGAACAACTGACCCTCCCTGGTCAGTGATGCAGGACCCGAACCCGTCGCCTCGGTGGGGCGACTGACTCGGTAGCAACACAACGAACGGCCCTGAGAAGAAAGCCTCACTCCTTCTCAGGGCCGTTCTTCGTTTGTCCTCACAGGGTTCTGAGGTCCACCACCGAGCCACTCGCCAGCTCCCGGTCGAACAGCCCCCAGATCCCCCGAGCCGCATCCTCCGGCGTGACCAGCCCGCCGGTCCGGTCCAGCTCCCGGAACCGCTCCACCGCCGGGAACGCGCCGTCGTCCGCCTTCCGGATCTCCCCCTGCATCGCCGTGTCCACCACCCCCGGCGCCACCGCGACCACCCGGCACCCGTTCGGCTCCAGCCCCACGGTCCGCACCCAGTGGTCGACAGCAGCCTTCCCCGCGCCGTACGCCGACCACCCGGCGTACGCCTTCGTCGCCGCACCCGAGGTCAGCATCACCAGATGCTTCTCGCAGTCGAGCCCCGCCACAGCCCGCAGAAACCCCTGCCCCAGCACCTGAGGCGCCGCCGAGTCCAGCAACACCGCCCGCGCGTACGCCTCGGAGTCCACCACCCCAGCGCTCCCGATCGGCACCACGGTCCCCGCGTTGTGCACGAACACCACGCGCTCGCCGTCGAACCCCTCCAGCACCTCGGCGAAGTGCCGCTCGACCCGCGCCCACTCCCCCGGCTCCGCCAGATCCACCGCGAAGTGCCCAGCAGGCCCACCACCCCGTCGCGACAGATCGATCACCCGCGCGGCGACCCACGGCACGGTCGCCGCGAGGGCAGCCCCGATCCCCGCGGAGGCTCCTGAGATCCAGACCAGCGTTTGTCGGCTCACGCCGTCAACGTACCGACCTCACTTCTTCCAGGCGCGGGCCACCTGGAGGAACAGGTCGTTGGCCTCGGGTTCGCCGATGGTGACCCGGGCACCTTCGCCGGGGAAGGGGCGGACGGAGACACCTTCGGCCTGGACGGCCTCGGCGAAGGGAACGGTGTCCTCGCCGAGCGGCATCCAGACGAAGTTGGCGTGGGTTTCGGGGACGTCCCAGCCGGCCGACTGGAGCTCGCCGACGACGCGGCGGCGTTCGTGGCAGAGGGTCTCGACGCGGTCGAGGAGCTCCTGCTCGGCGCGCAGGGAGGCGATCGCGGCGGACTGGGCGACCTGGCTGACGCCGAAGGGCAGCGCGCACTTGCGGATCGCGGCGACCACCGGCGGGTGACCGATCGCGTAGCCGACGCGGAAGCCGGCCAGGCCGTACGCCTTGGAGAACGTGCGCAGGACGACCACGTTCGGGCGCTCCCGGTACAGCTCGGCGCCGTCGACGACCTCGGGGTCGCGGACGAACTCGCGGTACGCCTCGTCGATGACCACCAGCACGTTCGGCGGCACCACGTCCAGGAACGCGAGCAGCTCGTCACGGCGTACGACGGGGCCGGTCGGGTTGTTCGGCGTACAGACCAGGATCACGCGGGTCCGGTCGGTGATCGCGGCTTCCATCGCCTTGAAGTCGTGCCGGGCGTCCTCGGTCAGCGGCACCCGGACCGACGTCGCGCCGGTCAGCTGGACCGCGATCGGGTACGCCTCGAACGACCGCCACGCGTAGATCACCTCGTCGCCGGCCGCGCAGGCCGCCTGCAGCAGGTGGTAGAGCACCGCCACCGACCCGGTCCCGACCGCGAGATCACCGACCGGTACGCCGAACCGCTCCGACAGCGCCTCGAGCAGGTCGACCGCACCCATGTCCGGGTAGCGGTTCATGTCCTCCGCCGCGGCCGTCGCCGCGGCGAGCACGCCCGGCAGCGGCGGGTACGGGTTCTCGTTGCTGGACAGCTTGTACGTCGGGCGGCCGTCGGTGCGCTCCGGCGGACGGCCCGGCTTGTAAGCCGCGACGTCGTCCAGGCAGGGGCGGAAGCGGACCTCATCCTGTGCGGTCATGTCGGCAGGTTAAAGCCAACTTCTCCGGCGTAGAAGAGTTCACTTGCCGACTGTACAAACTGTCCAGCGATCGAGGACTACTCCGGCAGGATGACCTCTCCACCGGCGACCGTAATACCAGAAAGGTCGAAATCGAGCGGGTTCGTCATGCACCGCGCCGAGCCGCCGCCCTTGTGGAACTCGGACAGGTCGAGCACCACCACGCGCAGCCCGAGACCGGTCAGGATCTCCCGCAGCCGCGGCGAGCAGTCCGGCATCAGGATCGTCTCGCCGACCACCACGGAGTTGCCGCTGAACGCGAACGCCTCCTCGTCGGTGAGCACGATCGGGTCCGGCACGATCGCCGCCAGCGCGACCCGGCTGGGCTCGTCGAAGGCCGGCGGGTAGACCATCGCGTGGGTGCTGTCGACCGGGCAGAACGGCAGGTCGAGGTGGTACATGCCCTCGTGCGCGATCCGCAGGCCGCGGACCCGGATGTTCCACTCCGTCGCCAGGTGCTTGAGCGCGAGCGGCTCGGAGCGGTGCCCGTACCCGACGACGAGCGCGTCGCCGAAGACGAACGCGTCACCGGACTCGAAGTGCGGGCCGACCCCCTCGGAGCCGGTCCGGCCGAGCTGGAACCCGTTGTCGGTGAACCACCGCGCCGCCGACAGCGACTCCTTGCGGCGCGGCTCGAACCGCATGTGCGACAGCATCGCCCGGCCGTCGGCGGTGGCCAGCCCGACGTTCATCGCGTACACCATGTCCGGCGAGTCCGGCCGCTGCTCGAGCACCTCGACGGTCCCGCCCGCGTCGACGACGGCCTGCCGCAGCGACTCCCACTGCTTGCTCGCCAACTCCGGGTCGGGCTGGTCCTGGGTCGACATGTACGGGTTGATCACGTAGTCGATCCGGTAGTGGTCCGGACGGACCATCAGGTTCCGGCGACCCCACCCCAGCGGCTGACCCATTGACGCACCTCTTCGCACTCGATCGACGGATCCTCTGATTGTCCGACAATCAGTCAGTGTGCAGATGTGGTGGTCCGGCGTCAATCCCGGTGGATGGGGGGAGGGTTGTGCGGGCGCCGCCGCGGGGGGTTGGGGTTGGCGGCTCGGTGCGGTGGGTCTTGGGTTTCAGGCTCGTCGGGTGGGGAAGGCTGGGGGCGAGGTGATGGAGATCTCGCGCACCACTTGTTGGCTCGGCGGTGGGGAGTGCGTTGTTCTGCGGTGGGGAACGCGTTGTTCGGCGCCGGGGAACGCGTTGGTCCGCGGTGATGGGGGGCGCGCTCCTGTTGTCAGGTGGTCCAGATGATGTCGAGGGTGGCTGGGTCGTAGCCGTGACCCTGGAGCCACTGGAGGGCCTTGGTGCGGCCGTCAGGGGTGTAGGTGCGGATCTTCAGGGAGATCGCCTCGGGGTTGTCCGGGTCCGATTTGGAGGCCTCGTAGGTCGCCTTGAAACCGGGGCCGACGTACGGGAGCTCGCGCATCACCGGGTACTTCGCGGCCAGGCGGCGCTGGATCTCGTCGTACCTGCGGCCGGCCTCGGCCTCGGCCTCGAGGGATTGGTCGGGGTTGTTCTGCGCCCAGGTCCGTCCGGCGGGGCCGTTCGCGTACAGGTACATCTTCACCGACAGCGGGTCGCCACCCTTGGCCGTCACCGTCTGGCTGTAGGACTGGAATCCGTCCCGCTCGGCCTTCAGCGTGTGCTGACCGGCTTTGATCTTCACCTTGCCGTTGGCCACGATCGGCTGCCCGTCGATCGTCAGCGTCAGGTCGTTCGGGATCGACCGGATGGTCAGCTCGGACTCCGCGCCGCCGCGGAAGACCAGGTAGCCGCCGACAAGCACCGCGACGACGACGACCACGACGCCGCTGAGCAGCCAGAGGCGCGGCCTCTCCTCGTCCATCTGTGTCTCCTCCGTCGCTCGGTTCGGGTCAGGGCTTCGGGGTCGGCATGTTCTTCAGCCGGGCGATGACGAATCCCAGCTGCGTTCCCACCTGGTAAGCGTTCCCGGCCTCCGGCACGTGGCCGTGCAGGGACGCGGCCGCGGAGTTGTACCCGTTGAACTCACCGACGTACAGGTAGGTGTGACCCGGGCCGATCAGGATGTCGCCGGGCTTCGGTTGCGTGTCGCCGTACCGCATGTCGTACTTGCCCGAACTCTTCAGGTACGCCTCCTGGATGCTGGTGCCGCGAACCGGGTAGTCCGGGTCGGCGCCGCTCATCCGCATCACCGTCGCGACGAAGACACCGCAGTCGGAGTACTCGTCGGTGCCGGTCGATCCGTTCCACTTCGGCATGGCGTCCTGGTACTCCGGTTTGGCGTCACCCTTGTTCTTGCCGTGGCCGGGGGTGTCCCAGGCGAGGTTCTTCGCCGTTGCCACGATGTCCATGTTGCCCGCGCCGCAGCCGCCACCGCCAGGCACGCCGCCGTCTCCGAAGGTCGAGAAGACCTCGCGGGCGGTCGCCTTGCGCTCGGTGTACCGCGAGTTGCCCAGGTCCTCGGAGCCCGCGAAGCGTTCGAAGTACCGGCCGAAGGCGACCGCGGCCTCTTCGACGCCGACGGCCGCGTGCAGCTTGTCACCGGCGTTCCCCTCGGGCAGCGGGCCTTCGCCCTTCAGCTGCTTGAGCAGGAACTCCAGCTGCCATTCCAGTGAGGCGACCTTGTCCTCGTCATTGTTGGTGGCCTGCATCGACGGGTCGATCATCTTGCCGGCCGGCGTCCACTGCACGATGCCCCAGCCGAGCGAGCTGCCGCGCGCCGCGCTCGCGCTGGTCTCCACACCGGGTGCGGTGTTCTGCAGCCGAGCGGGCTCGACGCTCGACTCGTGGATCATGTTGCCGACGATGCCGGCGGCCTGCTCCTTGCTGAACCCGTTCGACGCGAAGAAGTTGAAGGCCTTCTCCTGGTTGGTGCCGCCGACCAGCGGGCCGCCGCCGCCACAGCTGCAGCCTCCCGACGACTCGGTGCTGTCCTCGCCGAGCTCGTCGGTCGGGTCCTGCGGCTGCAGGTCGCCGCCGCCGTTCTCCCCGCCGCGGATCCGGAGCTCGAAGTGCAGGTGCTCGCCGTCCTCGCCCGGGTCACTCTCGTCGCCCTCGCCGGACTTGCCGATCTCCTGGCCGCGGGTGACCTTGTCACCGACCCGGACCGCCTTGGACTCGAAGAACTGGTACCAGGTCTGCACCGCGTCGTCGCTGTGCTTGATCTTGATCCAGTCGCCGGAGGTGTCGACCACCTCGCCGTCCTCGGCGGCCATCACCTTGCTGCCCTTGTCGACGTCGAAGTCGAGGCCGGTGTGCTTCGGATCGCCGTCGTCCCAGCCCTGGGACGCCTCGTGTTCCTCGGTCGGCCAGCCGAACGCGCTGCCGCTGGTCGACGACGGCGTACAGGCCGAGGCCTGGCCGACCGAGCCCAGGGTGACGAACAGCATCGTCACCACGATGATCAGCGGGAGGACGAGCGCGAGCCCGACGACACTCAGTCCGGGCAGTGCCCCCTTACCCTCCATCGCGTCCTCCTGGTCGATCAGCGGCTCTCCGGGCGGAGAGTGGGCGGGCCGATATCGCCTGCCCACAGACTGCCCGAAAACCGGCTCATCATGTCGGGAGTTGTCCACAGGTGACCCGCGGGACCGTGCCGCGCGCGACAACGGCCCCTGACTGGACGAGAATCCTCCCATGTACGAACGGCTGCGAGTTGATCGCTCGACCACGGTGGACCGGGTCGTGGACGCGCTCCGCGCCGCTCTGTTCGCCGGCGACCTCGAACCCGGTACGCCGCTGCGCGAGCAGCCGCTGGCCGAGGCGCTCGGCGTCGCCCGGAGCACCGTCCGCGAGGCGATGACGATGCTGGTCACCGAGGGCCTGGCGGTCCGCGAGCCGAACAAGGGCGTCAGCGTCGCGATCCTGCATCCCGCCGCGGTCGCCGACATCTGCCGGGCCCGGTTCGTGCTGGAGTCGGCCGGCATCAAGGCCTGGTACGACGCCGACGAAGCGGCCCGCGAGCAGGTCCGCGCCGCGATGCGCGAATTCGCGGCGACCGCCAAGGACGGCGCCGACCCGGAGGCGATGACGGAGACGCATCTCGCGATCCACCGCAGCCTGGTCGCGCTGACCGGGAGCGAGCGGCTGATCGCGACCGCGGACTCGATCACCGGTGAGGCGCGGCTCGCGCTGGCCCGGGTGGACGCGCTGCGGCAGGACGCGAAGCAGCAGGTCGCCTCGCACCGGAAGCTGATCAGGCTGCTGGAGAAGGGCGAGCTCGACGAGTGCGTCGAGGAGCTGCGCCGGCACCTGGCCGGAGCAGAAGAGTCGCTGCTGGAAGCCATCGCAAGTCCGCACCACTAGATCGCCTCCCGCCGGCTCGAGGTCCGCGCCGGTGCCTGGCGTGGGGAGGAGGCGCAGCCCTGGCTTTACCCCCATTCCGGTGCGGGAGCCGCCCTTCGTGAACCCCGGGGTGGCAGGATCGAGCGTATGAAGAACCTGATCATCAAGTTGCTGGCGAACGCCGTGGCACTGGCGGTGGCGAGCTGGGTCGTCGGGGGCATCACACTCCAGGGGGCGACCACCGGCAAGCGGGTGCTGACGCTGCTGATCGTCGCGGCCATCTTCGGCGTCGTGAACGCGGTGGTGAAGCCGGTCGCGAAGCTGGTCTCGCTGCCGTTCATCATCCTGACGCTGGGCCTGCTGATCTTCGTGATCAACGCCCTGATGCTGCTGCTCACCTCGTGGATCACCGGCAAGCTCGACGTCCAGTTCCACGTCGACGGGTTCGGCGCGGCGCTGCTCGGCTCCCTGGTGATCACGCTGGTCGGCGTCCTGCTGAACGCCGTCCTGCCCGACAAGGCCGAGATCCGCTGACGTGCGCCACGTCGAGGTCGTCTGCACGGGCAACATCTGCCGCTCACCGGTCGGCGAGGTGGTGCTGCGCGCCAAGCTCGCCGCGGCCGGCCTCGACGACGTCGTGGTGACCAGCTCGGGGACCAGCGGCTGGCACATCGGCGACCCGATGGACTCCCGCGCCGCGGCCGCGCTCCGCCGTCGCGGGTACGACGGGAGCGCGCACAAGGCGCAGGAGTTCCGCAGCTGCTGGTTCGCCGAGCGCGACCTGGTGCTGGCGATGGACTCCGGGCACCTGTCCGCGCTGAACCGCCGCCTCGGCACGGAGGCGGTCACGGTCGAGCTGTTCGCCGACGTCGACGTACCGGATCCGTACTACGGCGAGGACGAGGGCTTCGACGACGTGCTCGACCAGATCGAGAAAGCCGCCGACGTCTGGGTCGAGCGGCTCTCCCGATAGCCGGCTACGGCTGGCCGATCTCCGCCTTCAGCGCGGTGAACCACTCCACGTTCGCGTCGAACTCCTTGCCGCCGGCGATCCGCGGGAACTCGATCGCGCGCAGCTCGTCGCCGCGCTCCTCGTCGTGCCCGACCACGCCGGACTCACCGCGCAGCGCCGCGTCGACGGCGTAGTCGGTGCACTCCTTGATCAGCGCCAGGTCCTTGTCGTTGGCCGCGGCCGAACGGCTGAAGTAGCCGCTCTTCTGGACCATCGTCTTCTCGGCACCGATCCGCTCCGCGAACTGCTTGGCGAACCAGGCACCCGGGTTGATCGTGTCCAGCTTGACGTGCCCGAACGGGTCGCGGCCGACCTCCTCGCCGCGCGCTTCCAGCTCGGCGACGATCGCCGGTACGCCGGCGCCCTCGGACAGGAAGATGTTGACGCAGTCGTTCTCGTCCATGACCGCCTTGAGGCGCTCGGCCTCGGCGTCCAGGTCGATCGATGCCTCCGGCACGTACACGGCGTGCACGTCCCAGCCGCCCGAGGTCAGGCCGATGCCTGGGTTCCACTCCTGGGCCTTGACCCACTCGCGGTAGGCCAGCGCGGTCGCGGCGGTCAGCCAGCCGCAATTGCGGCCCATCACCTCGTGGACGACGAGCATCCGCGGGTTCGAGCTGTGCTCGGCGATCACGTTGCGGGCGAACAGCGCGCCCTGCTCGGCCGCCGTCCAGGCGCCCAGGCTCTGCCGGATCGGGATCACGTCGTTGTCGATCGTCTTCGGCAGCCCGACCACGGTCAGCTCGTAGTCGTGCTCGTGCAGGTACGCCGCGAGGTCGGCGGCGGTGGTGTTGGTGTCGTCGCCGCCGATCGTGTGCAGCACGTCGACGCCGTCGGCGACCAGCCGCTCGGCCGCGACCTGCAGCGCGTTCTGGCCGTCGGCGATCAGGCCGCGCTTGACCAGGTCGGCGGTGTTGGTCAGCTTCACCCGGCTGTTGCCGATCGGGCTGCCGCCGAACTGGTGCAGCAGGCCGGCCTTGGCGCGGACCTCCGGCGTCACGTCGACGTACCGGCCGCTGAGCAGACCGTGGTAGCCGTTCAGGTATCCGATGATCTCCACGTCCGGCGCCACCTCGGTGTAGCGCTGGATCAGCCCGCCGACGGCGGACGACAGGCAGGGCGCGAGCCCGCCCGCGGTGAGAAGGGCAACTCTGCGGACAGGCTTGTCGGCAGCCATGGGTCAGGGTCCTTCCGAAGGTCGCTGAAGTCGCTCCCAGCGTAGTGAGGCAGACCACTTCCGGCGCTGGTCGGGGCCCACCAGGCGGACAGCGGCGACTTCGGTACCCGGCCGGAGCGACTTCGGTATCGGGTCGGGCCGCGGGGCTGTCACCGGGTCCGCGGTGGGCACCAGACTGCGGGGATGGGTCTGCAGCCACGTGGCATCTCGTACGTTCCCGCGAGCGCGCCGGACGTCGTACGGGGTGATCTGCGGGCGATCGCGGAGGAGCTGCACTGCGACACGGTGATGCTGATCGAGTCCGACCCGGAGCGGCACCGGGCGGCGGCGGAGTACGCGTTGCAGCTCGGGCTGGACGTGTGGATCCGGCCGTCGGTGGAGGACCGGCCGCACCGGGAGCTGCTGGAGCGGCTGGCCGGTACGGCGGCGATGGCGGAGGAGCTGCGGCAGCGCTACCCGGGCCGGGTGACGCTGCTGGTCGGCAACGAGTTCTCGCTGACCACGCCGGGGATGCTGCCGGGGCCGCGGGTGTTCGTGCGGGTGCAGGTGCTGGTGCGCTGGCGGCGGTTCTTCGACCGGCGGATCACGCGCAAGCTCGGCGTACTGCTGAAGGCGGCGCTGGCGACCGCGCGGGAGTCGTTCCACGGGCCGGTCAGCTACGCGGCCGGCTACTGGGAGCAGGTCGACTGGTCGGGCTTCGACGTGGTCGGGGTGAACTTCTACCGCTTCGGGACGGACGCGGCGGCGTACGAGAAGCAGCTGCGCGAGCTGGTCGACCGGTCGGACAAGCCTGTGGTGATCACCGAGTTCGGCTGCGGCTCGTTCGTCGGGGCCGACCGGCGCGGGCCGGGGTCGTTCCTGATCGTCAACTGGTTCGCCACGCCGCCGCGGGTCAAGGAGGGGTACCAGCGCGACGAGGCGACGCAGGCGGCGTACCTGGGTGAGCTGATCGACCTGTACGACGCCGGCGGCGTCCAGGGCTGTTTCGTCTTCACCTACGCGATGCAGGACTTCCCGCACTGGTCGGACCCGGTGTTCGACCTGGACATGGCCGGTTTCGGCGTCGTGAAGATCCCGGTGAACGAGCCCGATCGGCGGGAGCCGAAGGAGTCGTTCGCCGTCGTCGCGCGGAAGTACTCAGCGTAGCGGGACGGCGCGCGGCGGCACGGGCGTCGAGACGACGAACGAGCTGTTCGTCGAGCCGTGCACGTTGAGCTTGTCCAGCAGCCCTTCCAGCGCGTCGATCGCGGGGACCTGGACGCGGATCAGGAAGCAGTCCTCGCCGGAGATCCGGTGGCACTCGACCACCTCCGGGGTCCGCTCGGCCAGCTCGATGATCCGCGGGATCTGGCCCGGGCCGGGCTTGAGCCGCACCCAGGCGGCGACCGGCAGCCCGAGCGCGGCCGGGTCGAGGTCGAGGCGGTAGCCGCGGATGACGCCGGACTCCTCCAGCTTGGTCACCCGCTCGCGGACCGTCGGGCCGGAGACGCCGAGCTTGCGCGCGAGCTCGGTGGTCCGGGCGCGGGGGTCGGCCATCAGCTCGGTCAGCAGCCTGATGTTCAGCTCATCCATCGGAATCCCCTTCAGACCTGCAAGTCTTTCGCTCGATCCCCTTCAGAATGCCATGCCGTCCCTGCTTGATGCTTCCTAACGTTAACCCCGTGAAACCTGTCCTCGCCGCCGCGGCCACCGTCGTCCTCTGGGCGTCCGCGTTCGTCGCCATCCGGCACACCGGCACCGAGTTCTCCGCCGGCGCCCTCTCGCTGGCCCGCCTCCTGGTCGGCAGCCTGCTGCTCGGCGCCTTCCTGCTCGTACGCCGTACCGAAGCCCCCGCCGCACGCCGCTGGCCCGCCAAGCACGACTGGCCGCTGCTGCTGGCCTGCGGCCTGCTCTGGTTCGGCGTCTACAACCTGACCCTGAACGAGGCCGAGCGCCGCCTCGACGCGGGCACGGCGGCGATGCTCGTCCACATCGCGCCGCTGCTGATCGCGCTGCTCGCCGGACTCACCCTCGGCGAGGGCTTCCCGCGGCCGCTCGTCATCGGCAGCCTGGTCGCGTTCGCCGGCGTCGTGGTGATCGGTACGTCGACCTCCACCGGCCGCGCGGAGACCTGGGGCGTCGTCCTCTGCGTCACCGCCGCCGTCGCGTACGCCGTCGGCGTCGTCACCCAGAAACCGCTGCTCAACCGCCTGCCCGCCGCCGAGGTCACCTGGCTGGCCTGCACCATCGGCGCCGTCGTCTGCCTGCCCTTCGCCCCGGCCCTGCTCGCCGAGCTCCGGACCGCGAGCACCGCAACGATCTGGTGGGTCATCTACCTAGGCGCCTTCCCCACCGCCCTCGGCTTCATCACCTGGGCCTACGCCCTCCGCCGCTCGACCGCAGGCCGTATGGGCGTCACCGTGTACGCCGTACCGGTCGTCGCCATCCTGCTCGGCTGGCTCTTCCTCAACGAGACCCCCGCACTGCTGGCCCTCGCCGGCGGCCTGCTCTGCCTCGCGGGCGTCGCCGTCTCCCGCCGTACCGCGCCCCGGAAGGAGCCGGCCCGATGAAGTTCGGCCTGTTCGTACCGGGGTTCAGGGCTTGATGCCGCGGAGCTGGGCGTGGACGCCGCCGTACGCGTCGGTCTTGGGGAGCAGCCGCTTCGGGACCTTGGTGACGACGCTGTAGTTGGCGTCGACGACGTTCGCCAGCGGGACCTCGCTGACCTGGCTGAGCAGCTGGTAGGCGTCCAGCTTGTCGAGGCCGTACAGCTCGCCGAGCCAGGCGACCATGTCGACCTGACCGGTGCGCCAGGCGTCCTCCAGCGGGCGGCTCGACCCGACGACCGCCAGGTAGTCGTCGGTCTCCAGCCGCGGCCAGGCCGGGCCGGGGGTCTTGATCAGCTCGACCAGCATCACCACGTTCATCGCGCCCTCTACCGCCGTACCGCAGGACTCGCCCTCGCCCTGGCGGTAGTGGCCGTCGCCGACCGAGAACAGGGCGCCCTCGACGTTGACGCGCAGGTAGCACGTCGTACCGGCCTTCATCTCGGGCGTGTCCATGTTGCCGCCGAAGTAGTCCGGGACCAGCGACGAGCGCACCTCGAACGCCGCCGGGGCGACGCCGACCGTGCCGAGCATGGTGTTGATCGGCAGCGCCAGCTCGAAGTCGCTGCCCTGGGCCTGGAAGCCGACGGTCTGGTTCGCGGTGTCGACCTCGTAGATCCAGGTCCGCTCCGGCAGCGGGTCCTGGAGCGTGGCGGTCTTGTCGGTGCTGGTCAGACCGCCGAAGAACGGGATCGTCGCCGACGCACCCCAGCTGCGAGCCGGGGTCAGCTCGACGAAGTGCAGCGCGAGCGTGTCACCCGGCTCGGCGCCCTCGACGTAGAAGGGGCCGGTCTGCGGGTTCACGAACGGCATGTTCAGGCTGACGCTGGCCAGGTCCGTCGTACTGCGGAGGCTGCCGGAGAACGCGTCCTCGGTCCACAGCCGCAGCAGACTGCCGGGCGCGACGCGGCGGACCGGCGCGGCACCGCCGAAGGTCCAGGTGAGCTGCTCTTTGTCCGGGGAGAATTCGACGATGTCCACGCGGAAAAACTACGCCTGGTGCTCGGTCCTTCGCGACTGATCAGCGGGTTCTCAGCGGATTCTCAAACAGAGCGCATAAAGTCGCCAAGCGAGCAGAAACGGACGAGCGGGGAGCGAACGATGCGGGTACTGGTGGTGGACGACGACCGGGCGGTCCGGGACTCGCTGCGCCGTTCGCTGGAGTTCAACGACTTCGAGGTCGTGACGGCCTCCGACGGCGCCGAGGCCCTCGCGGTGATCGGCAACGTCGAGCCCGACGTGGTCGTGATGGACGTGATGATGCCGCGCCTCGACGGCCTGGAGACCACCAAGGCCCTGCGGGCCGCGGGCAACAACGTCCCGATCCTGGTCCTCACCGCCCGCGACGCCGTCGCCGACCGCGTCGACGGCCTCGACGCCGGCGGCGACGACTACCTGACCAAACCCTTCGCGTTGGAGGAGCTGCTCGCCCGCCTCCGCGCCCTCCTCCGCCGCAGCGCAACCCCCGGCGAAGGCGGCCCCCGCGGCGAGGTCCTCCAGTACGCCGACCTGGTCGTCGACGTCGACGCCCACGAGGTCCACCGCGGCGAAGTCGCGATCCAGCTCACCCGCACCGAGTTCTCCCTGCTCGAGCTCCTGATCCGCAACCCCCGCCGCGTCCTCGAACGCGCCGTCATCCTGGACGCGGTTTGGGGCTACGACTTCCCGACCACCGCCAACTCCCTCGAGGTCTACGTCGGCTACTTGCGCCGCAAGACCGAGGTGAACGGGCTGCCGCGGTTGATTCACACGGTGCGCGGTATCGGGTATGTGCTGAGGGACACGCCACCGTGAGCTCGGAACCCCCGGAGTTTCCGTCGTACGCCGACGACCGCGTTCCCCCGAGCGGGCCTGGGCGCGAGGCTGACGCGAGCACGCCGAGCACGAGTGGCACCGCGTCCGACGACAGCCGCCTCCTCCCCGGCGCGGCCGGGCGCGGACCTGACGCGCGTACGCCAGGCACCGGCGGCGCCGCTGGCGGGCCCGACACGGAGACGCCCGGCACGAGCGGTGGTCCGTCCGGCAGCAGCCGCGTTCTCCCAAGCGCGGCGGAGCGTGGACCTGACGCAAGCACACCAGACACCGGCGGCGACGTCAGCCGCCCGCACGCAGGAACGCCGGGCTCCAGCGGCGGCGCACACACCTCAGCCCCGGGCACTGGCGGCGCAAGCACGCCCGGGTTGCGCCCTGAGCGCGACGCCGGGGCGGCTGCGTCCGGCGGCCGGATCCCTCCGACACCGAGTCCGCGGCCGAGCGCGCCTGGGCCGGCGCGGTCGGGCGGACCTGGGACCGGGCAAGGGCTGATCCCGCCGACGCCCAGCCCCCGCCCAGCGACGCCCGGTGCCAGTGGGCCCGGCTCCGGCAGACCTGGCTCCGGCGGCCCCGGCTACCACGGTGCTGGCGGCCCCGGCGGCGGAGCGCCCGGTACGTCCGGCTCCGCTGCGATCGGCGGGCCTGGCACCGGCGGACCTGGTTCAGCTGGCCCTGGTGGGTCCAACTCCAGCGGCGCTGAGGCCCGGCGTACAAACGGCACCGTCCCCAAGCGGATCACCGCGACAGCCGCGAGGACGCAGAGCTGGTGGCAGGAGAAGCTCCACCGGCTGAGTCTGCACGCTCGCGTGACGCTGCTCGCGGCCGTGGCGGTCGGGTTCGCGGTGGCCCTGGTCAGCGTCTCGGCGTACGTGACTGTGCGCCAGCAGATGTACCAGAACCTCGACAACAGCCTCGTCGACCGCGCCGGCCAGGCGGCGAGCCGTGGCCTGCTGACCAACCTGGAGAACCTGCAACGCATCCCACCCGACGCCCTCGGCCTGAGCGACATCAAGCTCGGGCTGTACGCCGCTGACGGTCAGCAGTTCGGCTCCGACCCGAAGAACGTGCCGCCGATGGGACCGGCCGAGCTCGAGGTCGCGGTCAACCAGGGCAACGAGGCCAGCATCCGCACCGTCGGGGTGCGCAACGGCGCGCACTTCCGGGTGGTCGCCGTACCGGCCATGTTCTGCCCGTTCGAGAACAACGAGTGCACCAGGGACCAACTGGAGCCCGGTGCGCTGGTCGTTGCCCAGTCGCTCGACTCCATCGACCGGACGCTGCACAACCTCGGCATCGTGCTCTGGGCGTTCGGTCTCGTCGGCGTGATCGGCGCCGCCCTCGCCGGCAACGCGATCGCACAGTCCGGTCTCCGCCCGCTCGTGCGCCTGACCGGCGCCGCCGAGCACGTCGCCAGGACCGAGGAGCTCCGCCCGATCCCCGTCACGGGCACGGACGAGATCTCCCGCCTCGCGATGGCCTTCAACGCGATGCTGCAAGCACTCGCGAGATCCCAGGACCGCCAACGCCGGCTGGTCGGCGACGCCGGCCACGAGCTCCGTACGCCGCTCACCAGCATCCGCACCAACCTCGACCTCCTCGCGCAGGCCGACAAGCGCGGCGGCCTCAAACCCGAGGACCGCAAGCAGCTGCTCGACGACGTCCAGGCGCAGATGGACGAGCTGACCACCCTCATCGGCGACCTGACTGAGCTAGCCCGCGACACCCCACAGGTCCGTGACGCCGAGCTGATCGAGCTGTCGAACGTGGTCGAGGACGCAGTCCTGAAGGTACGCCGCCGCGCACCCGGCCTGGAGTGGGACGTGCAGCTCGCACCGTTCCCCGTCTGGGGCGACGAACGCCTGCTCGGCCGCGCGGTCACCAACCTCCTCGACAACGCCGCGAAGTACAGCACCCCCGACAACCCGACGCCTGGCGAACCACCGTCCCGCGTCATCGTCCGCCTCCGCGACGGCGTCCTCACCGTCACCGACAGCGGCCCCGGCATCGCCGAAGCCGACCTCCCGCACGTCTTCGAACGCTTCTACCGCTCCAGCGAGGCCCGTAGCCGCCCCGGCTCCGGGCTGGGCCTGGCGATCGTCAAGCACGCCGCGGAACAGCACGGCGGCATGATCTACGCCCGCAACGCACCGTCGGGCGGAGCCCAGTTCACCCTGTGGCTGCCGCATGCGGCTACGCAGTCCCGCTGAAATATAGAGGTGCCCCAGAGGCCCGCTGTACTGCGGCCGACAAGGCCGCCTGCGGCTGAGACCGCTCCGGCCGGGAGGCGATGCGGTGTGGGGGCGGCGAGCGGTAAGACGCCAGACCGGGCGCGCGGCGCGGGCGCGGAGCCGGTGTGGGGTGCGGGCGCGGGCCGGTGCGGGGTGCGGGCGCCAGGCGCCTCGCCCGGCGTGGACGCGGGCGCCGGGTGCGGTGCGGACGCCGAGTGCGGTGCGGGCGCGGACGCCGGGTGCCGGGTACTTTGCAGCTAATCGCCGGCTCTACACACACCGCCTTCCGGCCGGAGCGGCCTCAGCCACAGCGGACCTCCTCGGCCGCATCGCAACGGCGCTCAGCCGGACACGGCCGCGCGGTAGCGCAATACTCAGCGCGCCAGCGCGCACTTGGCGCCGCTAGGCGCACACCGCGCGCTAAGCGCGTACTTGAAGCGCGCCAGCGCGCAAAACGAGGCGCGTCAGCGCGCACACGAAGCGGGCGTTAGCACGCGCACCCACTCCAAGGGTGGGTGGGAGCGGCGCGGAGCACGCGACGTAGGAGCGGGCGTAGCACCGCGTGGGATGAACCCATCAACCCACCGCCAAGCGCGCTTCACAGGTTCCCCACAGGAAGCTCAGGGGATCCTCAACGAGTTCTTTGGGTGCTTTGACGGGATCTTCAGGGGTCTCTCAGGTCCGGCGCTCATGGTTGGTGCATGACCGAGAACCAGCCGCACCAGCCGCAGAACCAGTCGGGGGACGAGACTCCGGCGCAGGGTTCGACGTACGGGAACCAGGGTCCGCAGGGGACGCCGCCGGCGTACGGCTCGAGTCCGCAGGAGCGGACGCAGCAGCTGCCGATGGGTGGGTACGGGCAGCACTCGCAGCAGCAGTACGCGCCGCAGGGGCACGGCCGCTACCAGGGCGGGCAGGGCGGTCACGGCGGGCAGGGTGGTCAGTTCGGTACGACCGGGGCGCATCAGGGGGCGTCGCCGGGTACCAGCTGGTCCCCGCCGCCGTTCGGCCCCCACCAGGCGCAGCAGCAGGCGGAGGCTCCCAAGCCGAAGCGGCGTGGGCTGGCTCTGGTGGCGCTCACCGCGCTGCTGGTCGGTACGGCCGGTGGTGTGGGTGGTGCGGCTGTGTACTCGGCCACGAACGACTCCAGCTCGACCCCGTCGGTGACGGCTCCGCTGAACGGCAGCCAAGCCGCCCCGGTCTCCGCGCCGGACGGTTCGGTGCAGAAGGCCGCGGCGAAGGTGCTGCCCAGCGTGGTGAAGATCGCCTTCACCACCTCGCAGGGCTCCGGCACCGGGTCGGGGATCGTGATCAGCAAGGACGGCCTGATCGTCACCAACAACCACGTGGTTGCCGGTGCGGGTCAGGGCGGCCGGCTCAGCGTCATCCTGAACGACGGCCGTACGGTCTCCGCGACCGTGGTCGGCACCGACCCGCTGACCGACCTCGCGGTGATCCGCGCCGACGCGAAGGACCTGACGCCCGCCGTACTGGGCAAGAGCGGGGACCTCGGTGTCGGGCAGGGTGTGGTCGCGATCGGTTCGCCGTTCGGCCTGGACGCCACCGTGACGAGTGGGATCGTCTCGGCGCTCAACCGCCCGGTCACTTCGGGCGGCGAGGAGCAGGACAGTACGACGGTCTTCCCAGCCATCCAGACGGACGCCGCGATCAATCCGGGGAACTCCGGCGGCGCCCTGATCGACCTCGCCGGCCAGGTGGTCGGAATCAACAGCGCGATCAAGACCGCCGGAGGATCGGGACAATCCGAAGGCGGCAACATCGGCCTGGGCTTCGCAATCCCGATCGACCAGGCCAAGCCGATCATCGACGAGCTGGTGGCCAAGGGCAAGGCCACACATGCGCGGCTCGGTGTGACGGTCGGCGACGCGCAGTCCTCCGACGGGCTCACGCAAGGAGCGACCCTCGGCGAGGTGACGTCCGGCGGTGCGGCGGACAAGGCCGGCCTGAAGAGCGGTGACGTGGTCACCGCGATCGACGGCAAGGCGATCGCGTCAGGGGACGCGTTGGTCGCCGCGGTCCGTTCGCACCGCCCGGACGATGAAGTGACGATCACCTACAACCGCTCCGGCCAGACCGGCCAGACGGCGAAGGCGAAGCTCGGCTCCGACAACGGCAACCCCACGGGGTGACACGACGGTGCCGGGGGCCCCTCCTCCCCCGGCACCCACGAACCGGGACTCCGGCCGCCCACCGAGCGGCCGGAGTCCCGTTCTGCTGTCGGCTTTCCGTCATGTCGTAGCCCAGCACTCCGTCAGCGCCTACCGTGAAGAAACGAAAGGTCACTGCGTATTGAGCTGAGGAGCGGCCATGAACCGACGGATCGGTACGGCGTTCGCGAGTGCGCTGGCAGCCGGGGTGCTGCTCGCGTCGGCCGGGGTGGTGGCGCAAGCCGGCCAGTCGTCGGTCCAAGCGGCCTGTACGGGGCCCGCCTGGGCTGAAGGGGTCAGTTATGCCGTCGGCGCCAAGGTGACCTACCAGAGCCGCTCGTACGCCGCTCGATCAGCGCACACCGCGCATCCGGGCTCCGGCTGGAACCCGGTCGCCGCTCCCTCCCTCTGGCTCGACGAAGGCGCCTGCGACAGCACGCCGCCCACCACGCCCCCAACGACGCCGCCCACGACTCCTCCGACCACACCGCCGACGACACCGCCGACCACCCCGCCCGCCGGTGAGACCTGCGCCGTCAAGTCCCGCCCCGCAGGCAAGGTCCTGCACGGCTACTGGGAGAACTGGGACGGCGCCTCCAACGGCGTGCACCCGCCGTTCGGCTGGACGCCGATCACCGACGCCCGGATCGGTCAGCACGGCTACAACGTGATCAACGCGGCGTTCCCGGTGATCCTGTCCGACGGGACGGTGAAGTGGGAGGACGGGATGGACGCGACCGTGAAGGTCGCGACGCCGGCCGAGATGTGCGCGGCGAAGGCAGCGGGCCAGACGATCCTGCTGTCGATCGGCGGCGCGACCGCCGGGATCGACCTGAGCTCGTCGACGGTCGCGGACCGGTTCGTGGCGACCGTCGTACCGATCCTCAAGCAGTACAACTTCGACGGGATCGACATCGACATCGAGACCGGGCTGACCGGCAGCGGCAACATCAACCAGCTGTCCACCTCGCAGGCGAACCTGATCCGCATCATCGACGGCGTGCTGGCGAAGATGCCCTCGAACTTCGGTCTGACGATGGCGCCGGAGACGGCGTACGTGACCGGTGGCAGCGTCACCTACGGCTCGATCTGGGGCTCGTACCTCCCGATCATCAAGAAGTACGCCGACAACGGCCGCCTCTGGTGGCTGAACATGCAGTACTACAACGGCAGCATGTACGGCTGCTCCGGCGACTCCTACTCGGCCGGCACCGTCCAGGGCTTCGTCGCCCAGACCACCTGTCTCAACAACGGCCTGGTCATCCAGGGTGTGACGATCCGCGTCCCGTACGACAAGCAGGTGCCCGGCCTGCCCGCCCAGAACGGCGCCGGCGGCGGCTACATGGCGCCGTCCCTGGTCAGCCAGGCCTGGAACAGCTTCAACGGTCAGCTCAAGGGCCTGATGACCTGGTCGATCAACTGGGACGGCTCGAAGAACTGGACCTTCGGCGACAACGTGAAGGCGCTGCAGGGCCGCTAATTGCGTCGCGGGCGGGCCGAGGGCCCGAGTACGGTCCGCCCATGACGTTTTCTCGCGAGCGCCCGCCTTTCGTCGCCGATGAGCGCACCCAGTTGGTGGGGTGGCTGGATCAGCAGCGGGCGCTGGTGCGGTGGAAGTGCGAAGGGCTGGCCGAGGCCGACGAGTTGCGGTCGGTGCTGCCGACGTCGCCGGCGATGACGATGGCGGGGCTGGTCTACCACCTGCGCTGGGTCGAGCACTGCTGGTTCGAGGTGCTGTTCCTGAACGGCTCGTCCGCCGAGAACCCGCAGTTCGACGAGTCGCTGCCCGAGGACGCGGACATGATGCCGACCGCGCCGCTGAAGCAGCTGCTCGACGAGTTCGAGGCGCAGTGCGAGCGGTCCAACGAGATCATCGCCGCGCACTCGCTCGACGAGACCGGCCGGCACCCCGACTTCAAGTCCGGGCAGGCGACGTTGCGCTGGATGGTGCTGCACATGATCGAGGAGACCGCGCGCCACGTCGGGCACCTGGACACGATCCGCGAGCTGCTCGACGGCGAGAAGGGGTATTACTAGTCGGTGTGAGCATCGACGTACGCCGTGCGGCTGACCGGTTCCGGACCACCGAGGACTGGCTGGAGTCGCGGCACTCGTTCTCGTTCGGCCCGTACTACGACCCGCGCAACGTCGGCTTCGGCGCGCTGCTCGTGCACAACGACGAGGTGGTTGCCCCCGGCACCGGGTTCGGCAGCCATCCGCACCAGGACCTGGAGATCGTCACCTGGGTTCTGCGCGGTGCGCTCACCCACGAGGACTCCGAGGGGCACCGCGGCGTCGTCCACCCCGGGCTCGCGCAGCGGATGAGCGCCGGCAGCGGCGTCCGGCACGCGGAGACGAACGACGGCGGCGAGCCGGTCCACTACATCCAGATGTGGGTCCGGCCGGACGAGCTCGATCTCCCACCGTCGTACCAGCAGGCGGAGGTCGATCTGGGCAGCGGCGAGCTCGTGCCGGTGGCGTCCGGGCTGGCCAAGCACGCCGGCACGACCGCCGTACGGATCAACCAGCGCGACGCCGGGATGTCGGTCGCCAGACTGAAACCCGGTACGGCGGTGCAGCTGCCGGTGGCGCCGTACGTGCACCTGTTCGTTGCCCTCGGCTCCGTCACGCTCGAGGGCGCGGGCGAGCTCGGCGAGGCCGACGCCGCCCGGATCCCGGTCGCGGACGGGCAGCGTGTCACCGCGGGACCCGGCGGCGCCGAGATCCTCGTCTGGGAAATGCGTTAGCTGGTCTGCTCGGACATCGTCCAGACGTGCTGCAGCGGCGCACCGTCCTCGGCGAACCCCTCGACGAACTGGCTCATGTGCTGCTGCCAGCGCTGGTCGACGGGGTCGTCGCGGAGCTGCGCCACCGCGGCCTCGAAGTCGTCGCAGGTCACCAGGTGGAACAGGTCCCGGCCGCTGCGCCAGATGCTCCAGTCACTGATGCCGGCGTTGTTCATCACGACGATCAGCTCGGGCCAGACCCGGGCGTGCTCGATCGCGTAGGACTCTTCGGTGCCGGCGATCAGCCGGCTGTGCAGGGCAAGGCGGGTCACAACCGGGGAGAATACCCCGGAGTGATCGAACCGTTACCCGATCCCCCGGCGATCACCTCGACGTGACCTGTAGTGCCTGGCAGGTTAAGTGCCCCTGGTAACTAATTCCCGCAGGAGCACCGATGGCCGATCGCACCGCCCCCTGGCCGGCCGGTACGCCGAACTGGGTCGACCTGGCCGCGACCGACGCCCGCGCGGCGACAGACTTCTACGCCGGCCTGTTCGGCTGGCAGTGCGAGCACCAGAGCACCCGCGACTACTGGATCTGCCGCGTCGACGGCGAGGACGTCGGCGGCATCGGCGGCAAGCACCCGGGCACCGAGACGCTGCCGAGCCGCTGGACGACGTACCTGGCGACCGAGCACGTCGACCGGACCGCGGCCGCGATCGTCGAGGCCGGCGGCCGGCTGCTGCTCGACCCGACCGACGTGTCGGTGCACGGCCGGATGGCGATCGCGACCGACCCCAACGACGCGATCTTCGGCCTCTGGCAGGCCACCGACCACATCGGCACCGGCCGCGGCTCGGACCCCGGCATGCTGGTCTGGAGCGAGGCCCTCAGTCGCGGGTACGACGAGGCGAAGGCGTTCTACACGACGGTCTTCGGCTACCGCGTCGAGGAGATCGGCAGCACCGGGGACTTCGACGGCCCCGGCGACCAGTACGCCGACGCCCGCTACGCCGCCCTGTACGCCGCCGGCCGGCCCGTCGCCGGCACCGGCGAGTTCCACCCGGACATGCCGGCCGAGACCCCCGCGCACTGGCTGCCGTACTTCGCCACCGCGGACCTCGACGCCACCGTCGCCCGCGCCGAACGCTCCGGCGGGCGCCTCAGCGGCGACCCGCTGGACACCGACTTCGGCCGGATGGCCGTGCTCACCGACCCGGAGTCGGCGGTCTTCGCGGTGATCCAGCTCGCGGTCTGAACGAAGCTCTGACAGACCGAAAACCAACCGCGGAGCCCCGCTCGGCGTCGTACTCCTGTGGGCCGGCTGAGTATTTTCCCCCTCGTGGCAGGCTGGGCACACGCCGAAGACTGAACGGAAGCGTCAACCCGTCGCCGTGCGAGAGTGGAGATCGTGAAGCGTACTGCTGCCATCGTCTGTCTGGGTGCCCTCCTGGTCACCGCCGGTTGTTCCGACAGCAAGTCCGCCGACGGCGGAAAGGCCGACCCGAACGACGAGAAGCAGGCCTCGGCCGAGGTCGTGAAGGCGTTCGCGGCCGGCTGGGTGAAGGCCTGGGCGCCGGAGGGCAAGCCGACCGAGGCCGCCGCGCTGACCGACAACCCGGCGACCTTCGGCCCGCGGCTCGACGACGTCGACACCGCGCTGGTCGCGCAGTCGGCGACCGTCACACCGCAGGGTGAGCCGAACTGCTCCGACGACAGCAACTGCACCCAGGAGCTCGCCGTCGAGGCCGTGCTGCGCGGGATCGGCACCATGAAGTGGACCAGTACGGCGACCGTCGTGAAGACCGGCGACGCCTGGAAGATCAAGGCCTCCGGCGACACCATCTACCCCGGTCTCGGCGACGCGAACTACCTGAAGCGGGTCCGTACCGTCCCGGCCCGGGCGTCGATCCTGGACCGCACCGGCAAGCCGCTGACCAGCAACCGCCCGGTCGTCATCGTCGGTGTCGCGTCCGGCAACAAGGCGACCGCGGCGACGTACGCCGCGTTCACCAAGAACCTCGACGTCGACGGCACCAAGCTGTGGAACCGGGCGAAGGCGGCCCCGGCCGGCCAGTTCGTCGACGCGATCACGATCCGTGCCGAGGAGTGGGACAAGCTCCGCCCGGTCATGGGCAACCTGCCCGGCGTCCTCACCATGGGCGGCACCCAGTCGCTACCCGAGAGCTCGACCTTCGCGCGCTCGGTGATCGGCACCATGAAGACCGCCACCGCCGAGACCCTGAAGAACGCCGGCCCGACCGCCTCCAGCCAGGACCAGGTCGGCACCACCGGCCTGCAGTACTCGATGCAGCAGCAGCTCGCCGGGACGCCCGGCGGCGAGGTGAACCTGCGCGACGGCAAGACCAAGATGGTGATCAAGGAGGTGTTCAAGCAGGAGGGCAAGGCCGGTACGCCGGTCCGCACCACGCTGGACACCAACCTGCAGCGCGCCGCCGAGGCCGCGCTGGCCACCAGCAAGCTGCCCGCGTCGCTGGTCGCCGTCCAGGCGTCGACCGGCCAGATCCTGGCCGCCGCGAACGGCCCGACCGCGACGAACTACAACCGCGCCTTCCAGGGCCACTACGCGCCGGGCTCGACGTTCAAGATCGTCACCTCGGCCGCGCTGATGGGCGCCGGGCTGACCGCGAACTCCGCGCTGCCCTGCACCAACACGATCAACGTCTTCGGCAAGACCTTCAAGAACTACGACGGCCTCGCGCCGTACGGCAACGGCACCATGCAGAAGGCGTTCAACCAGTCCTGCAACACCGCGTTCATCTCCCAGCACGGGCGGCTGCCCAAGGACGGGATGACCAAGGCCGCGGCGATGTTCGGCCTCGGCCAGGAGCTGCAGAGCTCGATCCCGGCGTACGGCGGGGAGGTGCCGGCGCCCAAGGACGACGTCGCCGAGGCGGCCTCGATGATCGGTCAGGGCACCGTCACCGCGAGCCCGCTCGGGGTCGCGCTGATCGGCGCCACGGTCAAGCACGGGACCGCGATGAAGCCGGTGCTGGTGACCGGCAAGGACCCGGCCGGCCCGGCCGCCGCTCCGTTGCCCCCGGCAACGGCCAACGCGCTGCGGACGATGATGCGGACGACGGTCACCGGTGGAACGGCGCACGCGCTGGCCGCCAGCGGCGTCGTCTCGGCCAAGACCGGGACCGCCGAGGTCGTCACCAACGGCAAGGTCGGGACGAACGCCTGGATGGTCGGGTTCCGCGGTGACGTCGCGTTCGCGGTGATCATCGAGGGCGGCGAGTCCGGCGGCAAGACGGCGGGCCCGATCCTGAAGAACTTCCTGGGTCGGTTCAAGTAACCGTCAGAAGCTGAGGATCTCCTGGATCGCGGACTTCAGGTCCGAGCCGTCCAGCGTGACCAGCTCGAGGTCGGTCGGGAAGCCCGGCGAGTGGAACAGCCGCAGGTCGCGGTGCTTCCCGGCCGTCTCGAGCACGGTCCGGATGAACCGCGCGTTGCCGAGCTCGTCGATCCGGCCGTTGGCGCAGACCTGGTCGAGCGCGGCGGTCAGGCTCGCGGTCGCCTCGGGCGTGATGTGGTCGCCGCGGCTCGCGACCAGCCGGACCGCGATCTCGCGGAGCTGGTCGGCGGTGTAGCGCGGGAAGTCGATCCGGGTCGAGAACCGGCTGCGCAGGCCCGGGTTCGCCTCCAGGAACTCGGCCATCGGTTCGGAGTACCCGGCGACGATCACCACCAGGCGGTCGCGGTCGTCCTCCATCCGCTTCAGCAGCGTGTCGATCGCCTCGGTGCCGAAGTCGTTGGTGCTGGTGCCCTTCTTCTTCAGCGCGTAGGCCTCGTCGATGAACAGCACGCCGTCGAGCGCGGAGTCGACCACCTCGTTGGTCTTCGTCGCGGTCTGGCCGATCCAGTCCGCGACCAGGCCGGAGCGGTCGGTCTCGATCACGGTGTCGGCCGCGAGCAGGCCGAGCGCGCAGTACAGGCGGGCCACGACGCGGGCGACCGTGGTCTTACCGGTGCCGGGTGGGCCGGCGAAGATCAGGTGACCGCCGAGCTTGGCGGTCGGCAGGCCACGCTCGGCGCGCATCAGGCCGGCCCGGACCTGCGCGGCGACGGCCGAGACCTGCTGCTTGACGTCCTGCATGCCGACGTTGCGGTCGAGCTCGTTGAGCACGCCCTGGACCGCGCCCCAGTCGGGCTGGCGGTGCAGCGCGGGGGCGGACGGGTTGCCGCGGCGGATCACGGGCGCGGGCTGCGACGCCGTACCGCGGGATTCGGTACGCCGGGTGCTGAGCCGCACGTTGGTGTCGGCGAGCGCCTCGGCGACCTGGCGGTGCGAGTTGTCGCGCTCGTACACCCACTCGAACTGGCGGATCGCGTGCTGCTCGCGGTCGGTGCCGCGGTAGACGAAGCCGAGGTAGTACTCCGCGTCCATCGCGACGAACGAGTTGAGCTGCTGGCCCGCGGCCTGGCGCAGGATCGTCTCGGCCTCACTCCACTGCTCGACGGTCGCCAGCAGCATCCCGAGCCGCAGTTGCGCCTCGACGCCGAGGTGCCCGTCGGTGGGGACCCGGCGCAGGATGCCGATCGCGGTGTCGAAGTCGGACCGGTGCATCGCGACCGCGGCCTCGAGGAAGTTGCGCCGCAGCTCCTCGATCACCTTCCCGGTCGCCTCGGCCGCGCCCTCGGTGTCGCCGGCCCCGAGCCGCCGCAGCGCCTCGGCGTGCCAGACGTGGTCTGTCGTCTCGAGCGAGTGCGTGAACCACCACCCCGCCCGGAACGACGAGCTCAGCCGCCGCTTGTCCGCGTCCCGCTCCTCGCCGAACCGCTTGACGCCCGCAACGAGCTTGTCCAGCGCGGTGTCCGCGTCCCCACCGGCCGCATGAAACCCGAGCCAGGCATCCGTCATCCCCGGATCCAGCTCGACCGCCCTGGTGAAGTTCTCCAGCGCCGCCGGCTTGTCCACCGTCGCCGCTTTCTCGTCAGCCTTGGCGAACCCCAGCTGCCGAGCCCCCTTCACCCACAACCCACGAGCCCGCCGCCGCCCCAGAAGCCCCGCGGACTGCTCACCCATACCTGAACTCCCTCGTCACCCGGACCGGCTTGCATCCTCTCACCACAGAATGTCGGCCCCCGGGTCACCTACGGGCGTTGACCCCACTGTGTTCTTCACCGTGGGTGATCAGCGGAACGGTTCACTCCGTTCCTGAGAGTTTCAGGCAGGCGCTGTGTGGGTTCCTGAGAGTTCGCTGAAACCGCGTCAGGGCGGGGTTTTCGTCACTTAGGGTGGTGCGATGGAGAGCCTGATCTGTCCGAAGTGCCGGGGCGCTATGCGGACGTACGAGCGCAGCAACGTCACCGTCGACCAGTGCACCGAGTGCCGGGGGATCTTCCTCGACCGGGGTGAGCTGGAGAAGCTGGTGGACGCCGAGGTCGCCTACAACGGCCCGCAGCAGCAGCGCGCGCCCGAGCCGCGCTACGAGGAGAAGCGGTACGAGGAGAAGCGCTACGACGACCGGCGCCACGACAACGACCGCCGGTACGACGACCGCAACAAGTACGGCCAGCAGTACCCGCAGCGCAAGAAGAAGAAGTCGTTCTTCGACGAGCTGTTCGACTGAGCTGAGCAGCGGCTAGCGGTGCCGGCCGTGGAGGGCGGGTTCGCGTTCCTCCTCGGTCGTGCCGCCCCAGACGCCGTACATCTCGCCGACCATCAGCGCGTGCTCGCGGCACTGCAGCCGGACCGGGCAGGTCCCGCACAGCGACTTCGCGAGCAGCTCGCGGGCATGCTTGCGCAGCCCGCGCTCGGACTCGGCGGAGAAGAACAGCTCTGGGTTCACGTCCCGGCAGGCCGCGTGGTCGTGCCAGGCCCAGTTCTCGATCATCGCCGACGGCAGACCGTCGGGGGCCTTGGTGACGGCCCCGGCGGGCGGTTTGCGCCTCATGACTCACCTCGGCTCGGATCGGGGATGGTGCCGCGGCCTCACAACCGCGGCACGGATCCAGGTACCCGAGCGCAAACGTCCGGCCGCGACACCCACCGCGGCCGGACGCAGCCCCGATCAGGGATGAACCGGGTACCGCCCGGTGATCGCGACCCGGTTGAACGCGTTCAGCGCGATCACCAGCCAGGCCACCGCCGAGATCTGCTCCGCGGTCAGCACCGCGGCCACGTTGTCGTACACCTCGTCACTGACCTGCCCGTCGGACACCAACGTGACCGCCTCGGTCAGCCGCAGCGCCGCGCGCTCGGTCTCGGAGAAGTACCCGGTCTCCCGCCAGGCCGGCAGCACCGCGAGCCGCTCGGCCGTCTCGCCCTTCTTCAGCGCGTCACCCGTGTGCATCCGTAGGCAGAACGCGCACCCGTTGAGCTGCGAGGTCCGGATCCGGACCAGTTCGACGAGCAGCGGGTCGACCCCCGCCGCCTCGGCAGCCCGGTCCGCCTCCACCGACATCGCGACCAGCGCCTTGTACGCCGGACTGTGCTGCTTCTCGATCCGGACCCGCTCGGTGCCGCTCACGACGGGTCGTCGATCTTGACCTGGGCTCCGGTGTCGGAGACGAAGACCACCAGCAGCTTGGCGGGTTCGGTCGCGCTCGCGTTCTCGGCGCGGCCGTGGTGCGCACCGGGCAGCTCGACCCAGTTGTCGCCGGCCTTGACCGTCGTCGCGGGCTGGTCGTCGAGCTGGTTGCGCAGGCTGCCTTCGAGCACGTACGCGTAGACGAACGCCGTACCGTGCCGGTGCGGTGCCGCCTGGGCACCGGGTGGGAAGTCGACGATCGCCGAGGTGAAGGTCTTGCCCTTCACGTTCGGCAGTGCGAGCTGCTTCAGCGGGGTGAGGGTTTCGGCGGGGGGCTTGCCGATCGGGCTGGTGGTCGCGACCGGTGCCGCGTGGACGGGTTCGTCCTGCGCGGCACACGCGGCCAAGGGGACGACGGCCAGGAGGCCGACGGCGATCCGCACTCCAAGCATGGAGGGGCTCCTGTTCGGTTCTCGGTAACGCGGTGTTGCGTTCTCGTCAGGAGGACGAGGTAGCCCCACCGGGCGTGACGTGCCCGAGCTTGTCCGGGTTGATCACTCTCCGGTACGCCGTGATCAGCCCGTCGGTGATCTCGAAGGTGTCCACCGACCAGAGCCGCCCCTGCCGGTAGAACATCAGCCCGAGCTCGCCGCCCACCTCCACGACCTCCACCCGGTCCAGGTCCCACTGGCGGCGGACCCGGAGCATGACCTCGGCGATCCGCTCGCCGCCGTGGATGAGCTTGCGGGCCGCGTTGATCCGGCCGCCGCCGTCGGTGACGTAGACGGCGTCCGGGTCGAGCACCCGGACCAGCCCTTCCAGATCACCCGACTCGTACGCCGCACGGAAGGCCGACAGCACCCGCTCGCGCTCCGCCTTGGAGGTGTGCACGGTCGACCGCTTGGCGTCGGCCACGCGCCGCCGCGCCCGCGACGCGAGCTGCCGGGCGGCCGGCGCGGTGGTGTCGAGCACCTCCGCGATCCGCTCGAACTCGAAGCCGAACACGTCGTGCAGCACGAACGCGACCCGCGCGTGCGGGCTCAGCTCCTCCATCACCAGCATCATCGCCGCGCTGACCGACTCGTCGACCAGCACCCGTTCGGAGGCGTCCGGCCCGGTCAGCAGCGGCTCCGGCAGCCACGGTCCGACGTACGTCTCGCGCCGGACCCGGGCGCTCTTGAGGATGTCGTACGACCGGCGCGCGGCGACCGTGATCAGCCAGGCCCGCAGGTTGTCGACCGCGCCGAGGTCCGACCCCGCAGCGCGCAACCACACGTCCTGGGTGACGTCCTCGGCGTCGGCGACGCTGCCCAGCAGCCGGTACGCGACGCCGAACACCGCGGGCCGGTGCTGCTCCCACTCGGCCGCGAGCCGGCCGGCCGAAACAGCGGCCGGCTCGCCGGTGACCGGGTCCGCGACGTCGTCCGCCATGGATTCAGCGTAACTACGGGCTGACGACCAGCCGCACGTTGGTCCCGCGCTGGCTGATCACCTTGATCTTCACGCCGACGTGCGGCACCTTCACGCCGTACGACGGGACCTTCGCCGACCAGAACTCGTTGCGGTCGGCGAACGTCGGGACCGCGGGCGGCCCGGCGAAGTGGTTCTTCTTGCCGTTCACGGTCAGGTCGAACGAGTCCGACGGCTGCGTCCCGAAGGTCGAGTCGTAGCTCTGCAGCGTGCTCTTCCAGAAACCGCCGGCCGGGTTCGGCCGCAGCGCCGGGTTCGCGTCGATCGGCAGCCACTGCCCCTGACCGGGGTGCACGGCGGTCTCGTTGTCGGACACCGAGGTGTCCCAGTACGAGACCAGCAGGCCGTCCTGGTACGGGTAGTGCTCGACCCAGTTCGGCCGCGGGTTGCCGACGAAGTTGTACGGGCCGTACTGCAGGTACCGGTTGAACGAGCTGTAGGTGTAGTTCGACGCCAGGTAGTAGTGGTCGTACTCGGTGGTGACCGACGCCCCGGCGGCCTGGAAGCCCTTGGCCGTCCAGCCGGCCGCGCCACTCTCGGCACCGTCGGTGACCAGCGCCTGCCCGTTGGCGGTCAGTTTGATCTCGTCGGCGAAGAAGCCGAGCTCGTGCGTCGCCGAGTCGGTCGCGTACCGGAACCGCAGGTCGACCGTCTTACCGGCGTACGCCGACAGGTCGAAGGTGGCGGGCTTCCAGCCGCCGGAGTTGCCGTCGATCCCGTTCGCCTCGGCCGCCTTGGTGATGCTGCCCGGGATCGCCTTGAAGCCGCTCCCGTCGTTCACCTCGACGTACGCGTAGTCGCAGGCGTCGGCGCCGCAGTCCTCGATCCGCCAGTTCGCCTGGAAGGCCAGCGACGCCTTGCCGGCCGGCAGCGTCAGCTTGCGGGTCAGGGTGTTGTCGAGCTTGTCGCCGGTCCCGCTCCACCACGACTTCGCGCCGGCCACCGGGGCGACCAGCTGCTTGGTGACCTTCTTCTTCGGCAGCGAGACGACCAGGCCCTGCGGCCGCGCCGAGTTGTACTCGTGCGGGCCGAGCTCGACCGTCTTGGTCTGACCGGCCTTCACCGTCACGTGGTTGAGCCAGCCGAGCTGCAGCTTGTCCCAGGTGCCGAGGTCCTGCGGCTTGAGGCCGATCCCGACGTCACCCTTGGCCCCGGACCGCGACTGCGACATCACGCTCCACCAGTTCACCGGGTTCTGGCTGGGCTGTCCGGAGGTGTCGTAGTGGTCCGGCAGGCCGAGGTCGTGCCCGTACTCGTGGGCGAAGACGCTCAGGCCGCCGTTCTCCGGCTGGATCGTGTAGTCGCCGATCCACAGGCCGGTACCACCGACCTGGACGCCGCCGAGCTTGTTCGCGGCCGGGCCGCTGGTGTGGTTCTGGTCGGCGTACCAGCGGTGCGACCAGATCGCGTCCTCGCCCTGGTGCGGGTCGCCGTCGGCCTGGTCGCCGCCGGCGTGCACGATCTGGAAGTGGTCCAGGTAGCCGTCCGGCTCGTTGAAGTTGCCGTCGGCATCGAAGTCGTAGCGGTCCCACTGGTCGTAGGACTGCAGCGTGGTCTTGATGTCGGCGTCGGTCTTGCCGGCCTTCTTCTGCAGCGCCACCCACTGCCCGACCGCGTCGGTGATCAGCGCCCAGGTGTTGCTGCAGATGGTGTCCGCGCACGGTGTCCCGTTCGAGCGGCCGTACCGGGCCTCGTTGTAGGGCACCTTCACCCAGTCCGAGACGGTGCCGTCGACGCTGTACCGGCCCGACGACTGCTTCTCGTAGTACGTCTTGACCGACTCGCCCTTGCCGAAGTAGAGGTCGCGGTAGTGCTGCGCGGAGTAGTCGGCCTGCCAGACCGTCGAGTTGTCGGTCTTGCGGTCGGGGGCCGGGATCGCGTTGTGCACCGGGCCGTCGAAGGTGGTCGGGCCGGCGGTGTCCGGGTCGGTGTCGCGGTCCGGGAAGTCCGGGTGCCGCTTGGTGCCGAACTCGGCCAGGACGACGAAGATCTTGTCGGTCTTCTCCCGCGCCAGCTCGACGTACTGGGCCTTGCGGTGCTCGGCGATCTTGATCTTGCCGAGCCCGTCGCGGGCCGCCGGGACGGCGACCTCCTGGCCGACCTTGACCACCTTGCTGGCGCCGCGCTGCTCGGCCTTGACCGACCCGTTCAGTACGCCGTTCAGCGCCGCTTCGCGCAGCTCGCGGCGCTTGTCCTCGAGCGGGTTGGCCAGCTCGTCGGCGTGCGCCCCGCCGCCGCCCTGGACGGCGACCGGCCCGCCGCCGGGCGCCGGACCGGTGGTGTCCGCCGCCGCCGGCCTCGACGGCAGCTGCCCGATTCCGATCGCGACTGCCGCGGCGAGCACGCCGACCGCCGTGGTGCGTACAGGTGACACGCGCACGTCTGCTCCTCCTGGTGGCCAAGGGCAACTACCTCGGCTGACACCCTATGAGCACTGTGCGTGACGGAGCCCGCTGTGAACCAACAGAGCGCCGACCGCAACACGATCGCCATCTGCCCGCCCGAGGACTATCGTCGGCGCAATGAGCACCCCGCCCCCGGTCACGTTGCGCACGATGACCGCCGCCGAGTACGCCGGCTGGCAGGACCGTAACGCGCGCTCGTTCGCGGCCGGGATCGGCCCGCTGCGCGGCCTGGACGGCGCGGCCGCGATCGCGTTCGCCCGGACCGAGGTCGACAAGCTGCTCCCGGACGGCCTCGGCACCGACAAGCACCTGCTCTGGTCGGCGTTCGCCGCGGACGGCACGCTGGTCGGCAGCCTGTGGATCAGCGTGCTCACCCCGGTCCCGTACATCTACGGCGTCGAGGTCGAGGAGCAGCAGCGCGGCAAGGGCTACGGCCGCTCGATCATGATCGCCGCCGAACAGGAGTGCCGGCTCCGCGGCTACGCCCAGCTCGACCTGAACGTCTTCGGCAACAACGCGACCGCGATCAACCTGTACGAGTCGCTCGGTTTCGAGACGGTCAGCCAGATGATGCGCAAACAGCTCTGACTCTTCGGGCCGCTCGCTCTCAGCGTCCGCTTGCGAGGTCCTCGACTGCGTCCAGATGCTTCGGCACCCACCCGAGCTCCCGCCGCGCCCGCTCGCTCGTCATCCGCTGATCCAGCCCGAACGCCTCCGCGATCGGCCCCATCTCCTCACCCGCGTTCTCCAACGCCCGCACCTCCTGCACACCAGCAGCCGCGGCCAGCGCAGGACCCAGCTCCGCGAACGTCCGGTTCTCCGCCACCCCGACGTACTCGGCTCCGGCCGGTGCCTTCTCCAGCGCCAGCACGTACAGCTCAGCGAGATCGTCCACGTGCACGAGCGTCGTGTGGTTCGACCCGTCACCCACCAGCCCGACCGCGCCACGCGCCCGCGCCGCCTCGACGAAGAACGTCTCGATCAGCCCGCTCGCCCGCCCGTAGACCAGCGCCGGCATCACCACCACCGGATGCCACCCCCGCTCGACGGTGTCCAGCACCCGCGCCTCGTTCTCCAACCGCCACGCGGTGATCGCCGGCGGCCGCTTCACCGCGTCCTCGCCGACCACGCCGCCGGTGTCGCCGTACACCCACACGCCACCGGTGTGCACGTACGTCCCGCGGCCGTCGAGCCCTTCGAGCAACGCGTCCGCGGCGACCCGATCGATCTCCGCACTCCGCTCACCCGACGCCCCCAGATGCAGTACGCCGTCCGCCGCGCCCGCCGCTTCGCGCAGTACGGCGACGTCGGTCAGCTCACCGACCATCGCCTTCGCACCCCGCGCGGTCACCAGCCCGACCGCCCGGTCGCTGCGCGCCAGCGCGGTCACCTCGTGCCCGTGCCGCAGCAGCGTCTCGATCACGACCTGGCCGATGTAACCGGATCCACCGGTCATGAACACCTTCATGTTGTCTCCTTCGCTCGCCTTCCACTCTGCTGTTCCTGGCCGCTGGATTTCCAAGACCTGTTCGGTCGCTTGTGATACCCCTGAGGTATGACCGCGGACTGGTGGTTGCTGCACGTCGACATGGACCAGTTCATCGCGGCCGTGGAGATCCGGCGGCGGCCCGAGCTGCGCGGGCTGCCGGTGGTCGTCGGCGGTTCGGGGGATCCGCAGCAAGGGCGCCAAGTCGTCGCGACGGCGTCGTACGAGGCGCGCGCGTTCGGGGTGCACTCGGGGATGCCGCTGAAGGCGGCGTACAAGAAGTGTCCGGACGCGGTGTTCCTGCCCTCGGACCCGGCGACGTACGAGGCCGCGTCGGTCGAGGTGATGGACGTGCTGCGGTCGTTCCCGGTGACCGTCGAGGTGTGGGGCTGGGACGAGTGCTTCGTGGGCGCGGCGACGTCTGATCCCGAGGCGCTGGCGCTGCAGATGCAGGCTGCCGTGCTGGAGCGGACCGGACTGACCTGCTCGATCGGGATCGGCGACAACAAGGTGCGCGCGAAGCTCGCGACCGGGTTCGCGAAGCCCGGGCCGGACCAGCGAGCCGGCGACGGCGGGACGTTCCGGCTGACCCAGGAGAACTGGGCCGAGGTGATGCACCACCGCCCGGTCCGCGACCTGTGGGGGATCGGCGCCCGGATGTCGCAGAACCTGAACGACCTCGGCCTGCGGACCGTCGCCGATCTCGCCGCGGCCGACCTCGACGGCTTGAAGGAACGCTTCGGCCCGAAGATGGGGGCCTGGTACGGCGCGCTCGGCCGCGGCCTCGGCGACACCGAGGTCACCGACGTCCCGCGCGAACCGGTGTCACGCAGCCACGAGGTCACCTATCCCGAGGACCTGTCCGACCCGGTCGAGATCCAGGACCGGGTCCGCGAGCTCGCCGAGGAGCTGACCCGCGAGGTGGTCGCCGACGGGCGCTGGATCCAGCGCGTGCACGTGAAGGTCCGCTTCATCACGTTCTTCACGCCGATCAAGTCCCGCAAGCTGCCTGCGCCGACGCAGGACCCGGCGGTCGTCGCCGACGCGGCGCTCACCGTGCTGGCGAAGTTCGAGCTGCGGCGGCCGGTCCGGTTGCTCGGCGTACGGGCCGAGTTCGCGCCGCCTCCGGAGGAGTGAACTTTTCCCGGCCGACCGGCATCGAACCGAGCACCATGAGGACCCGCACCCGCGTCGCCACGATCGCTGCCGCCGCCCTGTTGGCAGCCGGCGCCACCACTGCCCTGCTGCTGACTCACCCGGCGAGTTCCGCCCCAGCCGCAAGCCCGTCCAGTACGCCGAAGCCCAGCACCCCGGCGCCGAGCACCGCTGCCCCGACGGTCCCGTCTCTCACCACCGCGGGCCTCAGCTACACCAACCGCGTCTGGGGCGACCCCAAGACCGAGCTCGGCGTCATCGTCCCCGTCCCCACCACCTGGTCGATGGCGAAGCTGACCACCTTCGAGTCCCGCTTCACCAGCCCGAACAAGCTCTGGACCCTCCGCCTCGACGGCGTCCTCACCAAACCGCAGCCCCGCGCGACGTACGTCGCCCAGAAGCTCGCCGCGCTCCGCTCGACTCCCGGCTTCCGCCTGCTCGCCCACACCGAGAGCTCCGGCAAGGCGACCAGCGAGGTGTTCGCCGGCCTCACCTTCCAGCACACGACGCTCACCTACACCTACACCGATCCGGCCCGCGGCACCCGCCAGGTCCTCGACCGTTTCGTCACCATCGACAAGGCCACCGACACCGGCTTCGAAGTCTCGGTCTCCGGCCGCCCGGAAGACCAGGCCGCGCTGGAGACCATCGCCACCAAGGCCACCCTCGGCTACGTCCGTCTCCCCTGACGCAGATTCTCCCGGTGATCGGGAAGTAATCGGCCACCCCGGTTGCTGTCATTACTTGATCGTTCATCCATCACCGGGAGACACCTGATGACCAGCAAGGCCGAGCGCGCCATCGGCGCCCTGCGTACCGGTTTCGACACTCTCGCCGAGCTGATCGGCAGCCTCCCGCCGGAGGACCTGGTCCGCCCGTCGGCCGCGAGCGAGTGGAAGGTCGCGGACGTGCTGAGCCACCTGGGCAGCGGCTCGGTGATCAACCTGGCCGCGCTCGACGGCGCGATCGACGGCACCGGCCGCCCGCCGGCCGATTTCAACACCAACACCTGGGACCGCTGGAACGCGATGAGCCCGACCGAGCAGGCGGAGAACTTCCTCAGCGCCGGCCGGACGCTGATCGAGCGCTACGAGGCCCTGACCGACGAACAGCTCACCGACCTGCGCATCGACCTCGGCTACCTGCCCGAACCGGTCGACGTCGCCATCGCGGCCGGCGCCCGGCTCAACGAGTTCGCGCTGCACAGCTGGGACGTCCGCGTGGCGTTCGACCCGGCGGCCAGGATCGCGCCGGAGGCGACCGAGATCCTGCTCGAGACGATCCCGACGCTGCTCGGCCGGGTGAGCAAGGCCGAACAGCTCGACGGCGGCGCGATTCTGACGGTCAGCACGAGCGATCCCACGCGCTCGTTCACGCTGGCGATCACCGACTCGGTCCAGCTGACCGAATCGTCGCAGGCACCGGGCGCCCCGGCCGCCGACGGCAACTTGAGCACACCGGCCGAGTACCTGGTCCGCCTGCTCACCGGCCGCAACGCCGCCGCTTACACCCCGGACTCGGTCGCTCTCTCCGGCAACAAGGTCACCCTGGATGACCTCCGCAAGGTCTTCCGCGGCTGGTGAACGGGAGCCGACATCCGGCCCGCGACGAGGGCGTACCGGAGGTGGTCGGTCGCTCGGCCCGCGCGCCAGGGCTGAGCACGCGGACCGAGGGTCGGCTCCGACCGGCGCCTCACAGGTGGTACGTACGCCGTGCCGTCTCCCCGAAGACCTGATCGCGTTCAGCCGCCGTGAGCTGAGTGGTCAGGTCTTCGGCGGCCGCGACGACGTCCCCGTACGACGCCGCCAGCAGGCACACCGGCCAGTCCGACCCGAACATCACCCGGTCCGGCCCGAACGCGTCGAGCACCACGTCGGCGTACGGCTTGAGGTCGGCGACCTTCCAGTCCGTCCACGACGCCTCGGTGACCATCCCGGACAGCTTGCAGGTCACGTTCGGCTCCGCCGCGAGATCGCGCAGACCCGTTGCCCAGGGCTCCAGATCGCCGCCGATCTCCGGTTTCGAGATGTGGTCGACGACGAAGCTCAGCTCCGGCAGCGCCCGCACGGTCTCCACCGCGGCCGGCAAGTGAGGCGCCTTGGTCAGCAGGTCGTAGACCAGCCCGGCCTCGGCAACCACCGCGAGCCCACGCCGTACGTCGGCCCGGTTGAGCCACTCGACATCGGGCTCGTCGTGCACCTGGTGCCGAATCCCCTTCAGCCACACCCCGTCCGGCCGGTTGAGCAACCCGGCGAGCGCGTCCTCGACGTCCTCGGCCGTCAGGTCGACCCACCCGACCACACCGGCGACCAAATCGTTGCTCGCAGCAACCTCCAGGAACTCCGGCGTCTCGGCCGCCAGCCCGACCGTCTGCACCAGCACGGTCTGCGTCACGTCCGCCTCCGCCGCGAGCGGCGCCAGGTCGTCGATCAGGAAGTTGCGGCGGATCGGATCTATCGCGGCCCCGACCATCCAGCTCTGCTCCCGGACGCCCAGGTCCCAGACGTGGTGGTGCGCGTCGACCCTGCTCATGTGGTCACCTTCTCGGCGTGGATCAGCCGGATCACCTGCTGGCTGATCCGGTCGTAGTCGTGGTCGTTGGCGACCTCGCCCTGGACCCGGTGGTCGCGCATCACGACGACCCGGTCGGCCAGCGTGATCATCTCCGGCAGGTCCGACGTGATCAGCAGGATCGCCAGCCCGTTCGCCGCGAGGTCCCAGATCAGCGTGTGGAAGGCGTCCTTGGTGCGGACGTCGATGCCGACCGTCGGTTCGTCGATGATCAGGATCTCGGTCTGCGCGGCCAGCCACTTGGCCAGCGACACCTTCTGCTGGTTGCCGCCGGACAACGTGCCGGCCAGCTGGGCCGGCGAGGCGATCCGGATGCCGAGCTGTTCGACGTACCGGGCGACCAGCTCGGACTCCGCGCGGGCCGGGACGTAGCCGAGCAGCTTGCGCAGCCGGTCCCAGATCGTGACGGCGATGTTGCGGCTGACCGACTGCTCGAGGAAGACGCCTTCCTCCTTGCGGTTCTCGGTGACGTACCCGATCTTGTGGTTGCGCAGCGCGTCCCGGACGTTCTTGATCCGGACGTCCTGACCCCGGACCCGGACGGACCCCGCGGTGATCCGGTCCAGCCCGAGCAGCGCCTTGGCCAGCTCGCTCCGGCCGGCCCCGACGAGCCCGTACAACCCGACGATCTCCCCCGGCCGCACGGCCAGGTCGATGTCGGCGTGACCGGTCGCCGTCGAAACCCCGGACAGCTCCAGCAGCGGAGCTGCCGACTCGTCCACAGCTCGCGGCGGCAGGCTGAGCGCTTCGTGCACGCGACCGACCATCAGGTCGACGACCTGGTCACGGGTCAGATCGGCCAGCGCCCCGGACTCCAGCACCGACGAGCCGTCCCGCAGCACGGTGACGGTGTCGCAGATCTGGAAGACCTCTTCGAGCTTGTGACTGACGAACAGCACCGAACGCCCGTCGTTCTTCAGCTTGTCGACGACGCGGAAGAGCCGCTCGGCCTCGTTCGGCGTGATCGACGCGGTCGGCTCGTCGAGCAGCAGCACGCGGCTCTCCACCGACAGCGCCTTCGCGATCTCGACCAATTGCGCCTGCGCGACCGACAGCTCGGTCACCGGCTGGTCGGGATCGATGTCGAGCTCCAGCTCCGCCAGCCAGCGCGACGCCTCGGACCGGATAGCGGCCCGATCCACGAGTCCGCGCGAGGTCGGCAGCTTCTGGAGCAGGATGTTCTCCCCGACCGTGAAGCCGGGGATCAGGTTCCGCTCCTGGTGCACGACGCCGATGCCCGCCGACGCGGACTCGTGCGGCGACCCGAAGGTCACCTCCTCGCCGTCGAGCAGCAGCCGGCCGCCGTCGGGCCGGTAGAGCCCGGTGATCACCTTGATCAGCGTCGACTTCCCGGCACCGTTCTCGCCGAGCAGCGCGTGCACCGACCCGGCCTCCAGCGAGAGCGTCACCCCGTCCAGCGCCCGGACGCCGGGGAACAGCTTGTCGACCTTCTCTGCCACGAACAGCGTCATGACACCCCTCCCGCCACCGCGGCATCAGGCGCTTTCACGACCGTACGCCGGGCCTGCCGCCGCGCGCGGACCTGTCCGAGCACGACCGACCCGAGCACCACCGCACCGACCACGAAGTTCACCCAGCTCGGTTCGAGCGAGAACTCGGCCCGCGCGGTGTCGACGAAGCGCACGATGAACGCCGCGAGCACCGTCCCGAGCACCACCGCGGACCCGCCGGTGAGCAGCGCGCCGCCGATGATCGGCGCCGCGAACGACGGCAGCAGCCAGTCGCCGCCGATGCTCTTGTTCACACCCGGCGAGGACGCCACGGTCAGGATCGCCGCGACGCCGAGGATCGCCCCGGACAGCGTGTGCGCGAGGATCACCGACCGGTCGTTCGAGATGCCGGACAGCCGGGCGGCGATCGGGTTCCCGCCCGAGGCGAGCAGCTGCCGCCCGGGCACGGTCCGCCGCAGCATCAGCGCGAGCAGCCCGGCGACGACGAGCGCGACCAGGAAGATCAGCGGCAGGACACCGAACAGCGCGTGCGACCCGAACGTCTTCAGCCCTTGGGGATAAGCGTCGACCGTCCGGGTGCCGACCAGGCGGTACTGGACGCCGAGCAGCACGGTCATCGTCGCCAGCGTGACGATGAACCCGTTGATCCGGGTCAGCACGACGAGCAGCCCGTTGGCCAGCCCGGCCGCGGTCGCGAGCAGGAAGCCGAACAGCAGCGCCAGCGGCACCGGGACTCCGTGGTCGGCCATCATCACCCCCATCGCGGCTGCGGCGAATCCCCCGACAGCGCCGACTGCCAGGTTCAGCTGGCCCACTGCGAGGACCACCATCTGAGCCAACCCGATCAGGATGGGCACGGCCAGGAACTGAAGCAGCACTTTCAGGGAATTCTGTCCGACCAGGTCACCGCCGGAGGCGATCACCAGGAAGACGAAGAACACCACGCAGATCACCAGCAACGTCATCTCGGTGGTCTTCACGAACCGCTTCATCGTCGTCGCACCTCCTGCCGCTCCGACAGCACGGTCCGGACCCGGTCGGTGCTCAGGGCAACCAGCAGGATGAGACCGAGGTAGATGTTGAGGCTCTCCAGACCGACGCCGAGCAGGTCCAGCCCCTTGCGGATCACCGAGGTCAGCGCGGTCCCGAGCAGCGTGCCCCAGACCGAGATGAACCCGCCGGCCAGCAGCGTTCCGCCGAGGATCGGCCCGAGGAACGACGGCAGCATGAACTCCTCGCCGATCGTCGCCTTGATCGAGCCGGTACTGACCGCCAGCATGAAGCCGGCCAGCGCGGCCAGGCAACCCGACATCGCGTGCGCGGTGATCACCCGGCGCGCGGTCGGGATCCCGGACAGCTCCGCGGCCTTGACCGACGTACCGGTCATCAGCAGCTCGCGGCCGAGCTTGGTCCGGCTGTAGATCCAGCCGACCACGCCCATCGCGATCACCGCGAACAGCGCCAGCTGCGGCACCGCGGGTGAGCCGCAGACGTTCCCGATGCAGATGTCGGCGAGCGAGTAGTTGCGCATCTCGCGCATCCCGTCGGGCTTGGTGACGAACGCCGCGTTGTCGGTCAGCGCCGTGTAGACCAGTGGGATCAGGCCGAGCAGCAGGAAGTCCAGCGCGAGTGTCACGACGAACGAGTTCACGCCCGTGCGCGCGATCACCCAGCCGGCCAGGGCGCCGATGGCGGCGCCCGCGATCAGGCCGACCAGCAGGCCGGCGTACAGGCTGAAGTGCCACAGGTCGTACGAGATGCCGGTGATCATCATCGAGAACGCGGCCATCCGGCCGACCGCGAGGTTCATGTGCCCGATCGACAGCACGCACAGCTGCGCGAGGCCGACCACGGTGAACATGGCGATGTCGCGCAGCAGCGGGAAGACCACCAGCTGCTGGTTGAAGAACGCAGGGCGCAGTACGCCGAACAGGATCGCCAGCAGCACCACCAGGATCAGCAGACCGACCCGCTGGTTGGCCCACCAGGGCGTCTTGCCGCCCCGCTGAGCCGGCGGCTGGTCAGGTTCCTGGAGCGCGGCGGTGGCGGTCTCCGAGACCGGTGCGCTCACGAGACGCGCCGGTCGTCGATGGCGTCCCGGTCCCAGTCGATGCCCAGGCCCGGCTCGTCCGGTGCGACCGCGTGCCCGTCGGAGATCTCCATCTCGGTCCGGGTGATCGCCCGCAGCTGCGGGATGTGCTCGACGTACCGGCCGTTCGGTACCGCCGCCGTGAGGCTGACGTGCAGCTCCATCAGGAAGTGCGGGCAGACCTCCAGGTTGAAGGTCTCGGCCAGGTGCGCGACCTTCAGCCACGGCGTGATGCCGCCGACCCGGGCCACGTCGACCTGGACGATGCCGGCCGCACCGGCCGCGACGTACTCGCGGAACTGCGACACCGAGTACATCGACTCGCCGACCGCGATCGGGATCGACGTGGAGTCGGCCAGGCGGACGTGCCCGCTCAGGTCGTCGGCCGGCAGCGGCTCCTCGAACCAGCTCAGGTCGAGCGGCTCGAACGCGGCAGCACGCCGCTTGGCCTCCGGGTACGTCATCGACTGGTTGGCGTCGACCATGATGTCGAGCGCAGGCCCGACCGCGTCCCGTACGGCGTGCAGCCGCTCGACGTCCTCGTGCAGCCGCGGCTTGCCCACCTTGAGCTTCACCCCGGGCCAGCCGGCCTTCTGCGACGCCAGCGCACCGGCGACGAGCTCCTCGGTGCTGAGGTGCAGCCAGCCGCCCTCGGTGTCGTACAGCGGGACGTTGCGGCGGAAGCCGCCGGCCAGCCGCCAGAGCGGCTCACCGGCCCGGCGGCAGCGCAGGTCCCACAGGGCGGTGTCCACCGCGGCCAGAGCGAGCGACGTGATCGCTCCGACCGTGGTGGCCCGCGTGGAGGCGAACAGGTCGAACCAGAGCCCCTCGACGTTGCGGGCGTCGGCACCGACCAGCCGCGGCAGGAGGTGGTCGCGGAGCATCGCCAGCACCGCCGTACCGCCGGTACCGATGGTGTAGGAGTAGCCGAGCCCGGTACCTCCGTCGGAGGTCTCCAGCTCGACGAAGATCGTCTCCTGCTTCAGGAAGGCCTGGACGGCGTCCGTCCGGACCGTCTCGACCTCCAGGTCGACCAGGAACGCCTCGGCGCGGGTGATGGTCACTGGCAGCTCAACTGGCTCGCGAACTCGGTCTGGAGCTCCTTGGTCTTGGCCTTGCGCTCGTCGTCGTAGGTGTCCACGTTGTCCTTGGTCACCACGAACGAGCCGGAGTCGACGATCACACCGGGCGTCTTCATCGTGCACTGCTTCGAGCCGAGCAGCGCGAGCAGCCAGCCGCCGACGTACGCCTGGCCGACCGGGTTCTGCGCGACGGTCGCCGAGACGCCGCCGGACTTGATCCCGGACAGGATCTTCGCGTCGTCGTCGATCGCGACCACCTTGATCGGCAGCTTGCTGCTGGCCACGCCGTCCGCGGCGGCGACCGCCGGGTTGTACGCCGTGGTGACGATGCCCTTGATGTCCTTGCCCTTGGCCGCGAGCAGGTCGGCGACCGAGCGCTGCGCGGTCTGCAGGTCCTTGTCGATGTCGGTGACCACCGGCAGCTCGGTGACCTTGCCACCGGTCTCGCCGACCGCCTTCTTCACCCCCGCGATCCGGCGCTGGGTGTTGGAGTCGACGTTGTTGCCGGTCAGGTGCACGATCGTGCCCTCGCCGCCGATCGCCTCGATGGTCGCCTTGGCCGCCTTGTACGCCGCCGCCTCGACGTCGGTGGACAGGCAGAAGTCGGCCGAGTTGGTGTCACCGGCCGGGCAGGAGGCCAGCGAGCCGACCGCGAACCCCTTGGACTTGAGGTCCTCGAAGGTGGTGTTGATGTCGGTCGGCGACACGCCGAAGATGCCGAACGCGTTGAAGCCGCGGGCGGCCAGCGAGCTGACCACGTTGTTCTGCTTGCTCTGGTCCCACTCGCCGGTCTCGTCGAAGGTGACGTCGCCGAGCTTGAACTCGGTCTTGTCCAGCTCCGCGGTCGCCTTCCAGGGCTGGAAGTAGGGGTGCGCACCGCCCGGGATCAGCGCCAGCTTCACGCTGGAGGCGTCCTTCAGGGTGACCGGGCCGCCGGTCGAGCCCGTCGAGGCGTCGTCGCCCGCCGTACCACCGGTACTGTCGTTGGAGCTCTTGGTGCTGCAGCCGGTGGCGGCCAGGGCGAGAACGGCCAGGCCGGCGATCGCCGACCTCCGGTACCGGGCGGCGGACGTGGGCAGGGACGTGGGCATGGGGCGCTCCCTCGAAGATCCTATAGGATATTGCGAACCTGATGCTGCCGCCTCACACTGGTGGCGTCAACCCTTGCCCCGGTAACGACTGAGCACGACCTCCGGGGTCGGGCAGAATGAGTGCTTCGGGAGGAGCGACGGTGACGGATGCGCATGTGGGTCTGGCGGGGCAGCTCACCCGCCTGCCGCAGCGACAGGTACTGAGCGACGACGTCTACGAGACGGTCAAGGGCCTGATCATGGACAGCGTGGTGGCCCCGGGCACCCGGCTGAACATCGACGCGCTGACCCGGGAGCTGGGCATCTCCCAGACCCCGATCCGCGAGTCGCTGGCCCGGCTGGAGTCCGACGGGCTGGTGATCAAGGAGCCGCTGCGCGGCTACCGGGTCTCCTCCACGCTGACCCGGGCCGAGTTCGAGGACCTCTTCGAGTACCGGCTGCACATCGAGCCGTGGGCGGCCGGCCGGGCCGCGGAACGCACGTCGCCGGAGGACCTGGTCCGGCTCAAGGACGAGATGCTCAGCTACACCGAGGTCCCCGAGCGCCCCGACTACGACTCGTACAAGGCGATGGCCGGTCACGACCAGCGCTTCCACGACCTGGTGCTGGAGCTGTCCGGCAACGAGACCGCCCGGCAGTCCTTCGCCCGGACGCACTGCCACCTGCACCTGTTCCGGCTGTACTACGGCGGCGGTATCGCCACCCAGGCCCTGCGCGAGCACAAGGCGATCGTCACCGCGGTCCGCAAGGGTGACCCCGAGCAGGCCGCCGCCGCGATGCGCTCGCACATCGAGGCCTCCCGGGCACGGCTGCGCCCGAAGTTCGAAGAACAAGACTAAGGAGAGTTTGTGGAACTGCTGCGCCTCGGCGCGGTCGGTGAGGAGCGCCCCTACGTGCGCGCCGCCGACGGCACCACCTACGACCTGAGCTCTGTCACCGCCGACATCGACGGCGCCTTCCTGGCCGCCGACGGGATCGCCCGCGCCCGCGCGGCCCTGGAGGCCGGGTCGCTGCCGGCGGCCGAGGTCGACGGCCTGCGGATCGGCGCCCCGATCGCCAAGCCGGCCGCGGTGGTCTGCATCGGCCAGAACTACGCCGCGCACGCGGCCGAGTCCGGCGCCGAGCCGCCGAAGGAGCCGATCGTCTTCTTCAAGCACCCGAACACCGTCGTCGGCCCGTACGACGACGTCCTGGTCCCCCGCGACAGCCGCAGGACCGACTGGGAGGTCGAGCTCGCGGTCGTGATCGGCAAGACCGCCCGGTACCTGACCTCGGACGAGGAGGCGCTGGCCTGCATCGCCGGGTACGCGGTCTCCAACGACGTCTCCGAGCGCGCCTTCCAGCTCGAGGTCTCCGGCGGCCAGTGGTCGAAGGGCAAGTGCTGCGAGACGTTCAACCCGCTCGGCCCGGTGCTGGTCCCGGCCGACGAGGTCGGCGACCCGCAGGCGCTGGACCTGAAGTCGTTCGTCAACGGCGAGCCGCGGCAGGACTCCAACACCCGGGACATGATCTTCTCGGTCGCCGCGCTGATCCGCGACCTGTCGCAGTACATGACGCTCGACCCGGGCGACATCGTCAACACCGGTACGCCGGAGGGTGTGGCGCTGTCCGGGCGGTTCCCGTACCTGGCGCCGGGTGACGTCGTCGAGTGCGAGATCCAGGGGCTGGGCAGGCAGCGCCAGGAGCTTCGCCAGGCCTGAGCGCGCGTCGCGCCCCGGCCCGGCTCTCGGTCGGCCTTTCCGCCCCGTCACCCGAATCTCGGTGGCGGGGCGAACCCGTCGTACGGCATCTTTCTGTGCCATGACCTCGATCGTGCGCACGGTGACCTTCGACGCGGCCGACCCCTACGAGCTGGCCGGCTTCTGGCTGCAGGTGTTCGGCGTGGAGCGCCCGTCGGACGACTTCCCCGACGACCCGTACGCCGCCGTCGACACCGGCCCGGTCAAGCTGCTGTTCGAGCGCAACAACGACCCTAAGCGTGCCAAGAACCGCGTCCACCTCGACCTCGAGCCGGACATCCCGCGCGACCAGGAGGTCGAGCGGCTGGTCGCGCTCGGCGCGACGGTCGAGCACGACCACCGGGAGGCGGACGGTACGGGGTTCGTGGTGATGCTCGACCCGGCCGGCAACGAGTTCTGCGTGCTCCGTTCGGCCGCGGAGCGTGCGGCGACCGGCGGCTGATCCTCCGCGGGTGCAGCTACTGGAGGCTGAGCGACCAGGCCGTCGCGTGGGCGGAGAGGCTGACGGTCGCCAGCGGGCGAACATCCACGTGCCGCAGCGACTCAGCCGGCGCCTCCAACGTGTAGAGCACAGCAGCTCTCACGACCGCCGGATGCACCACCGCCACCACCGTCTGCCGCTCCGCGTGCTGCGGAGCCTCGGTGAGGTCCCCCAGCCAGTCGGCGACCCGCGCGATCAGGTCGTTCGCCGTCTCACCACCCGGCGGCGCCGTGTGCGGCCGCTCCAGCCACGCCGAGACCGCCGCAGTCTCCGTCGCGAGCAGCTCCTCCAGGTCGCGCCCGGTCCAGTCGCCGTACTCCCGGTCGCGCAGCGCCCCGACCACGACCGGCTGCAAGCCCATCGCCTCAGCGGTCAGGATCGCGGCCGGCTCGGGCCCGCAGTACGTCGTACCGGCGTCGACCCGCAGGTCACGCGCCGCCTCCAGGCTCGCCTGGTCCGGCGCGGGCTCTCCACCGAGGACGAGCCCGCGCAGGCCAGGCGTCAGCGCATGCGCGACGAGGGTCAGCGTCGTGGTCACGCGGCAACCGGCTCCGCGACCTTGGAGTGACGATCCACCAACGCAGCGTAACCGAATCCGATCAGCGTCCACAGCACCGCCTGCGTGCCGAGCGAGGCGAACCGGAACTGCCACAGCAGCGTCGCCGGGAACGACCCCGGCACCTCGTTGATCGCCGGCAGGATCAGGTACGCCGCCACGATCGTCACCACGAACGCGGCCCCGCCTGCGGCGAGCCGGATCCAGGGCGCGTCGCCGAAGCGCTGCGCCCAGCGGGACGCCGCGACGCCGGCCCAGACCGCGAGCAGCCCGATCACCAGCGTCAGCAGGTAGGTGACGGTCCGCTTGGTGATCGTCTCCGGGTCGCCGACGGCGGGCGGGTTCGGCGGGTACTTGAGGAACGGCACCAGCACGATCCCGACGAATCCCGCGGCGGCCAGGCCGAGCGCGGCGTACGAGTCGCTGGTGGTGCGGAGGCGGCGGCGGAGCAGGGCGAACCCGACGGCGAAGATGCCGCCGAGCGCCACGCCGTACAGGCTGGTGGCGAGGAAGAGCCCGAACCGCTGGCCGTCGCGGCTGACCAGCGGTTCCTCCTCCTCGGCCGCCGGGGCCTCGGTCGCTTCGCCATGGGTGTGCGCGGCGCCGCCGGCTTCCTCGATCGCGATCGCGGCGTCGATGTGCGGTTCGCCCATCACGTACGCGAAGGTTCCGGCCAGCAGGCCGGCGAAGAGGCCGACGATCAGTCCGCGCACCAGGAGATTCCCGAAAGTGCGCATGACAGTCCTGTCAGATGGTGGTGTGGGTACTGCAGGACGTCAGTGGCAGGGCACGCCGAGCAGGTGCCGGCCGTCGTGCATCAGCTCGTGCAGGTACATGCCCGACTGGGAGATCGCACCCTGGTCGAAGGCGACCAGGTAGGCCAGCATCAGCAGCACGCCGACGGTGAGCAGCGCGACCGCGAGCAGGCGCGGGGAAACGGCCGGTACGGCGACCGGGCGAGCAGGAGCAGACATCTGAGGACCTCCTGGGGAAGTGCGCGTCCCCATCGAAAGGCTGCGAGTGCCCGAGCGTCCTGACTCACGAGCCCGAAGCTCGCTCACAGTGGCGCGGCCGTACCGGTTTCTCACCGGTTTCCCTCATGGCACCGCAGGTTGACCTTTGAACGGTAGCGGCCGCCTTCGTGACCGGTCAACGGATCCCGGCGCGCCGGTGATCTTCCCCACCTGGCGAGATCCCGCAGCTTCGCGGGGATTGCTTCGGCCGGCGAGATCCCCGCAGCCTCGCGGGCTCGCCTCGGCTGGCGAGATCGTGCAGCGGGTCGCGGACCCGGCACTTACCCTGACTCCATGCCGTCCGCCCACCACCTCCTGGCCTTCGCCGTCACCGCCCTGATCGTCATCGTCGTCCCCGGCCCGAGCGTCCTGTTCATCATCGGCCGGGCCCTGACCGTCGGCCGCCGCGAAGCCGTCCTCACCATGATCGGCAGCATGGCCGGCGTCGTGGTCCTCCTGGTCGCGGTAGCCCTGGGCCTCGGCTCCCTCATCGCCGCCAGCGCCATCGCCCTCACCGTCGTGAAACTCGCCGGCGCGGCGTACCTGATCTACCTGGGCATCCACGCCTTCCGCACCCGCAAGTCCCTCGCCTCTGCACTCACCGCCGGCGTCCGCCCGGCGAACACCCGCCGAGTCCTCCGCCAGGGCTTCCTCGTCGGCGTCACCAACGCCAAGACCGCGGTCTTCTTCGCCGCCGTCCTCCCCCAGTTCCTGGACCCCGAAGCCGGCAACCCCACCCTCCAGATCCTGCTGCTCGGCCTCATCTTCATCACCATCGCCCTCATCTCCGACACCACCTGGGCCTTGGCCGCCGGCACCGCCCGCAACTGGTTCGCCCGCTCCCCGCGCCGCCTGGAACTGGTCGGCGGCACCGGCGGCCTGATGATCATCACGCTCGGCGCGAGCATCGCCCTCACGGGCGCGAAGGACTAGTCCGCTGCAGGGCTGTGGACAACTCCCCAGCCGTTCACCCTCCGCTTGTAAACTCAACAAGGAAAGAACAGGCGGCGGGCAGCAGACGCCGTCAGCCGCACCAGATTCACACCATTCGAGTCTGCCGAGCCGCGAAGACGCCCACCACAGCAAGCGCAGCAGGCAAGCCGAAGGCTGTCAGGTACGCCGTGGTCGGCGAGTGCGGCTCGATGGCGGCGAAGAGCGAGCCGCCGATCGCCAGGATCGTTGCTGTCAGCAAGGAGTCGCTGAGCTGCAGGGCCGAGCTGTTCGCACCCTGCTGCTCGACCGTGGAGTACTCCAGCACCAGCACCGACACGGTCGGGAACACCGTCCCCATCCCCAGCCCGACCAGCGCCCACCCGAGGATCCCGACGACCACCGGCACCCGGTCGTCGAGCGTCGCGGCGGCGGTCCCGATCCCCAGCAGCAGCGAGAGCATGCCCGCCTGCAGGAACACGTGGTGCTCGAACGGCTGGTTCGGCCGGCCCCGGTACCACGACGCCGCCGACCAGCTCAGCGCGCTGACCGTCAGCACCATCCCCGCCCACGCCGGCGACAGCCCGCGCTCCCGGGTCAGCATCAGCGGCAGGAACACCTCGGCCCCGAACCCGGCCGCTGCGACCAGCCCGCGCAACGCGATCACCGCCGGAAGCCCCGCGCGGACCGTGAACGTCCCCTTCGGCAGCAGCTTCGGCGCGAACACGACCACCGCCGCCAGCCCGATCGCGATCAGGATCAACTGCAGGGCTCCCCGCTGCTGCCCGCCGTAGTGCAGCAGCCCGACGCCGAACGCCGCACCCACGGCGTACCAGGCCTGGTCGGTCCAGAGCCTGCCCGAGTCGACCTCACCAGACCGCGCCGAGTTCGCCCCACCAGACCCCGCCGGTTCGACCTCACCAGACCGCACCGGTTCGCCCTCACCAGACGGTGCCAACTCGGCCTCGCTCAACGGCGCCGACCGCTCACCCCGCGCGAGCCCCGGGCGCATGATCAGCGCCGCCGGCACCGCCAGCACCGGCACCGCCAGGAACACGATCCGCCAGTTCGCGTGCTCGACGATCAACCCCGCGATCGCCGGTCCGACCAGCGACGGCACCACCCAAGCCGTCGAGAACGCCGCGAACACCCGCGGCCGCAGCTCAGCCGGGTAGAACCGCCCGACCACGACGTACAGCGCGACCGTCAGCAGCCCCGACCCGAACCCCTGGATCGCCCGCCCGACGACCAGCACCTCCATCGTCGGCGCCAGCCCGGCGATCAGCAGCCCGGCCAGGAACCACCCCGTCCCGTGCCACAGCGGCCGCGTCGGCCCCTTGAGGTCCGACCAGGTCCCCGACACGACCATCGCGACCACACCCGACGCCAACGGCCCGCCGAACGCCAGCGCGTACAGCGACAGACCGTCCAGCGACTGCGCGACGGTCGGCATCGCGGTCGACACGGCGAGCGCCTCGAACGCGACCAGGGTGATCAGCGCGACCATCCCGACCGTCAGCGCACGGTACTGCGGGGATAGAACTCCAGGTGCGCGCGTCGGCGCGGTCGTGGTGGTCATGCCCTGAACCCTCAGGGCTCAAGTGCACTTCAAGTCAAGGCGTCAGAGCACCGCAGCAAGGACGAGCCCGATCAGCGGCGGCCCGGCCTGGATCGCCGCCGACTGCGCCATCCGGCGGTCCGACCCGATCAGCACCAGCCCGGCGCCGAGCATGCACGCGCACGAGAACAGCGCGATCGCGTACCCGCGGTCGCCACCCGCGATCAGCCCGCCGATCGCGCCCGCGGCGAGGAACAGGTTGTAGAAGCCCTGGTTGAACGCCCACGGCCGCGCCGCCTCGGCTTCGGCCGCGGTCGTGACCCGGAACCGCTGCTGAACGCTGGGCTTGCGGAAGAGCAAGCTCTCCATGGCGAAGAAGACGAGGTGCAGGGCCCCGGCCAGGGCGACGAAGATCTGCGCGACGGTGTTCACCTGCGAACCGTACCGCTCGGATGCCTCCGGCAACAGAACGTCACGAGTGGCGAGTTCCTGCCGTCATTTCCAGCTGGTCGCGAAGGCCCGCGCCGGGTTGGTCACGAAGATCTGCTCGACCGCTTCCGCTCCGAGCCGGCGCGTCAGCCGCGGCCGCAGATTCGTCAACAGGTACGGCATCCCCGGCCCTTCACCGGTCGCCAGCCGCGCCCGCGCGCTCGTGGTGTCGCCGCCGAGCAGCAGCCGGTCGGCGTACCCGGTCTCGGCGAGCGCGGCCAGGCAGTCGACCATCCGCCAGTCGGTCGCGCTGTTGGCCCGCGACGGCCCGTCGAACGCGAGAAACGCACCGCGCGCGGCCAGCTCCTGATGGATCTGGTGGTCGGGGAAGCGGTTGAGGTGCCCGAGGATGATCCGGTCCGGCGCGACCCCATGGCCCTCCAGGCGATCCAGTACGACGTCCGCTCCGGTCCCCAGCTCGTGGTGGATCCCGATCGGCGCACCGGTCGCCAGCTGCGCTTCCGCTGCCGCGTCCAGCACCCAGGCGGTGTGCTTGTCGAGCCCGTGGAACCCGCTGGCGATCTTGATCATCCCCGCGCGCACCTGGCTGTTGTCGATGCCCTCGGTCAGCTCCCGCACGAACACCTCGGCGAGGTCGAGGTCCGGCACCTCGCCGTAGTGCTCAGCCCGGTGCATCCCAGTCGCAGCGACCACCTGTACGCCGGCTTCGCGGGAGAGCTTCGGCAGCAGGTCCACCCGCCGGCCCAGCCCGTACGGCGTCCACTGGATCACCGCGCGGCCGCCGGCCTCGGCGTACAGCGTCGCCTCCTGCAGCGCGCCGTCGTAGTCGTCCAGCTCCTGCCCCGGCGGCATCACCGCGCTGCGGATGAACAGGTGGTCGTGCGCGTTGCACACCCCGAGCTCCTCCGGTGCGACGTCACCCAGCACAGTCCGTACGACGGCCATTCGGCTCTCCCCTTCACGACATGACAATGCCCAGGCTGCCACGGGCAACCTGGGCTCTGTCGTTCAGCTAGATGTTCTGAACCGATTCCAACGACCTCTGCACCGGATCCGGCGTGAGCCAGCCTTGCGAGTCAGCGCGGCCGGCGCGTCAGCGCGGCCGGCGCGTCAGCGGCCGCGGCGGCTGCTGCCTGCTCGCGTACCTGCTGAGAACGCCGCGGCACCAGCCGGTCGGCTGCTCGCACCCGGTGTCGTCGTCGTGTAGCTCTTCGGCGCTCCACCGGAGCCACCGCGACCGCCGCCGGAACCGCCACGGGCTCCACCCGAGCGGCCACCACCAGCAGCAGCGCTACGGCCGCCGCCACCGGACCCGTTGCGAGCCCCACCGGAAGCCCGGCCACCCGCACCAGACCCACCGCGCGCCGCCGGAGCAGCCTCACCCGGCCCGGAGCTCCCGCGCCGGCCACGACCGCGACCACGCCCGGACGACTCGCCACCACGGCGTACGTCGTCGTTGGCCGCCTTGACCGGCGGCTCGACGTACGTCCGCTCACCCGGAGCGAGCTCGGTCAGCAGCGGGTCGCCGACGCGCAGCTTGGTCACCTTCGGCGCGATCCCGGCCTTGCGGGTCAGGTCGCGCACGTCGCTGACCTGGTCGTCGGTCATCAGCGTGACGACGGTGCCTTCGGCGCCGGCCCGCGCCGTCCGGCCGGAGCGGTGCAGGTACGCCTTGTGCTCGATCGGCGGGTCGGCGTGGATCACCAGCGACACGTCGTCGACGTGGATCCCGCGCGCGGCGATGTCGGTCGCGACCAGCGTCCGCGCGGAGCCGTCGGAGAAGGCCTCCAGGTTCCGCGTGCGGGCGCCCTGGGACAGGTTGCCGTGTAGCTCGACCGCGGGCACGCCCTGGGCGATCAGCTTCTTGGTGAGCGACTTGGCGCCGTACTTGGTGCGGGTGAAGACCAGCGTGCGGCCAGGAGCCGCGGCCAGGTCGACGAGCACCGGGAGCCGGCTGTCGGCCTGCAGGTGCAGGACATGGTGGGTCATCTTCGACACCGGCGACTGCGCCGAGTCGACGCTGTGGGTGACCGGGTTCCGCATGAACCGCTTGACCAGTACGTCGACGCCGGCGTCCAGCGTCGCCGAGAACAGCAGACGCTGCGCGTCGGCCGGAGTCGCCTCCAGCAGGCGCCGTACGGCGGGCAGGAAGCCCAGGTCGGCCATGTGGTCGGCCTCGTCAAGCACGGTGATCTCCACCGCGTCGAGCTTGGCGTGACCGGCCTTGACGTGGTCCTCGAGCCGGCCCGGGCAGGCGACGACGATGTCGACGCCCTTGCGCAGGCCGGTGATCTGCGGGCCGTGCCCGACGCCACCGAAGATGGTCATCGTGCGCAGCCCGAACGCGTCGGTCAGCGGCGTGATCGAGGCCTGGATCTGGGTCGCCAGTTCACGGGTCGGCGCCAGGATCAGCGCGCGCGGCTGGTTCGGCCGGCGGCGGGTGCCGCTGGACGCGAGCCGGGCGATCACCGGGAGCACGAACGCGTAGGTCTTGCCGGAACCGGTCCGGCCGCGGCCGAGCACGTCCTTGCCGGCCAGCGAGTCCGGCAGCGTCGCCGCCTGGATCGGGAACGGCTTGGTGACGCCGGCCGAGGACAGCGCGGCGACCAGCTCGGCGGGCAGGCCGAGGTCGGTGAAGGTCAGGTCGTCGGGGACGACCAGCGGCGCGACGTCGTCGTACTGCTCGGTGGTCTGTACGGCCTGCTGCGGCTTCTTACCGCCGCGGCGACGCTCACCCTGGGTACGATTCTCGTTGCTCTGTGCGGTTTTCGGGGCTCCGGCCGCCTGACCGGATTGGTTGCCACCGGCCCCTGAACGGCGGCGGCGCCGGGGGCGCGCCGGTCCGTCCGGGCGGGCGGAAGAGGTTTCGGGCGTGGGCATGGGGCGGCTGACCGCCATCTGGTACTCCAAGAAAGTCGAAAAGGGTCGTCCTGCCCGGCGCGGCATCGTGGGCCGCGGCGCGTGGGGGTCGACTGCCAAATGGTCCGAGGCAGAACTGGGCGGACCGTCATCACCCAGCATACGGCACGAGGTTCGCCTCCCCAGACAGTTGCGTGGCGGTACGGTCGTGCCTGTGACGACCGACACCTCCACACGGTTCCGCGCCGACCCGCCGTCGACCGGTGCCGAACGCGCCATGCTGCAAGGATTTCTCGACTTCCACCGCGGCACGCTGCTCTGGAAGGTCTCCGCGCTTACCAGGGATGAACTGGTCCGGCCCACTGTCGATCCGTCGGGAATGACGCTGCTCGGCCTGGTCCGGCACCTGACCGAGGTGGAGCGGTATTGGTTCCAGCTGAGCCTGGACGGGCGCATGGACGCGCTGAAGCTGTGGACGGACGAACATCCCGACGGCGACTTCGACCTGGTCTCGCCTGCTGAGGCGGAGGCGGACCTGGAAACGTTCCGCCAAGTGGTCGCGGAGTCGGATGCGATTGCCGGCGGCTACGACCTCGACCACGAGTTCACCCGGCCACGCGGCGGCCCGCAGCTGTCGGTGCGCTGGCTCTACCTGCACATGGTCGAGGAGTACGCCCGCCACAACGGCCACGCCGATTTGCTCCGCGAGAGAATCGACGGCCAAGTCGGCGAGTGAGCTCTATCGGATCCGGTGACCATGCAGAACCACCGCGGCCGGCGTCGCCAGAGTCTCGGGACGTTCTCGCGGGTCTTCGTCGTACGTGACGAGGTTGCCGCCGTCATCGAGTAATCCGAGGTAGTCCCAGGCCTTCGTCGTCGCGGCCTCCATCGCCTGCGTGACATCGAGCCCGTGCCGAGCCAGCAACGCGACTTCCCGCGCGACGGACCCCACTGCGTCCGACCCGGTCAGCACCGTCACGCCGTACTGATCAGCCAACTCGAGCATGCCGGTCAAGTACTTCGCACTGGCGAGCCGCCGCTCCCGCCGCTCCTCACTCTCACCAGCCCGTACGTCGATCGACGCACACAGCGTCGGCGTCCAAGCCCCACCTCGAGCTCCCAGCACTTCCAGATCCCGCTCGCTGATCAACGTCCCGTGCTCGATCGAGTCCACCCCGACCCGGATCAACTCGCTCACCACCGCACCGTTGGTGTGCGCCGCAACCCGCCCACCCATCGCGTGCGCCTTCTCGACCACCTGCGCGACCAACTCGATCTCGTACGACGCCTCGATCGCACTCCCGCGAATCGGCCCGTCGGGCCCGACCGCCGGGAAGTCCGCAACGAGCTTGACCCAGGTCGCGCCGTCCTTCAGCTCAGCCTCCACAGCAGCGAGCAGCTCATCGGCCTCGACCGGATCGTGCATCCGCGGGAAGTACCGCCCCTTCGGCGCCAGAAACCGCCCAGCAGCGAGCACCACCGGCCGGCCCTCGCGCGGTGAACGCGCCAGCTCGAGCGTGATCGCCCGCTGACCCCCGACGTCGCGCACCGCGCTCACCCCCGCCTGCGCGAGCTCGTCCAGACGCGCGACCGCCTCCGCCTCACCCCCGGCGAGCAACGGCCCCTGCTCGTCCGCGTCCACAGTCAGGTGACAGTGCGCGTCGACGAGCCCAGGCAGCGCGAACCGCCCAGGCAGCCGATCCTCGTCGCCCGTCCCGAACCGCAGCCGCACCGACTTGTCCACAGGCAGCGAAACTCCGTCGAAGGTCCAGGTCGTCATCTCCGTATCTTCTCTGTCAACAGGGCCGGAAACGGCTTCGGTCCACGTCACCGCCGGAAAGCCCGGCGCCCGTCGCAGACCACGCCGCTTCGATCCCCCCAAGGTTTTGGGGCCGCCCGCTCTGGACTGAGGAGGAAGGGAGCGAAGCGACCGACCGACGAGGGAAGAGCGGGCGAAAAAGCCCCAAAACCCGCGGCGACGAAGTCGACGCCAAAAACACAGCCGAAGTCGCCGCCAACAAATACAGGAGGCAGGATGCAGTCATGCGGGAGAAGGACCTGGACAAGTGGGTCGCGCGCTACCGGCGGGCCTGGGAGTCGAACGACCCCAAGGACATCGGCGCGCTGTGGACCGAGGACGCCGTCTTCTACCGGCGCCCCGACGAGGAGCCGGTGCAGGGCCGGGACGCGATCGTGCGCGCCTGGCTGGAGGTCGCCGACGCGGCGGGCGAGACCACCTTCGAGTACGAGGTGCTCGGCTTCGGCGACGGCGTCGGGTTCGTCCGCGGCTGGACGACGTACCTGACCAGCCCGCCGGCGCTGTTCAGCAACCTGTGGGTGATCCGCCTGGACCGGGGCGGACGGGCCCACGAGTTCACCGAGTGGTGGATGCAAGCGCCGTGATCCGGCGTACTGTGGAAGACAGGCACGCAGGGTGCCACCGGTCCGCGGGAAGGGCTCAGCCCACCTGAGCAGTTCGAGGTCGTGCACCACCGGGACACCTGAGCGGCGCAGTCTGCCGTGCTGGTGCTCCGAGCCCACCTCCTTTCTCGCCTGACCACGCGGACAGCAGGCCCACAGAGAGGAGGTCGCCATGCCGACCCGCCGTTTACCCGACGACCCGAACCTCGACCACCTGCGCAACCAGGCCAAGACGCTGCTGAAGCAGGTCCGAGCCGGTGATGCCCAAGCGCTCGCACTGGTCGCCGAGTTCTCCCCAGCGCCCTCTGCGCGACCTGCAACTGCTCCCGTGGAGCCCGAGCGCCCAGACAGCCCCTCAGCGGATGCTCTTCGTGGGCTCGCCGACGCACAACTTGTCGTCGCCCGAAGCTACGGATTTCCCAGCTGGCCCAAACTCAACCGCCACCTGGGCATCGTCGAGCAGTACACTCGCTCACCCCACCGCGAAACCACCGGCAACCCGGTCGAGACCCCTGCCCAGCGCGCCGACGAGTTCCTCCGCCTGGCGACCCTGCACTACGGCCAGGACGACCCCCAACGGCCCGACGCCGCTCACACCCTCCTGACCTCCACCCCAGAGCTTGCCCAAAGCAACTTCTTCACCCAGGTGGTGGCCGGCGACGTCGAAAGCGTCCGCAAGCAACTGGCTCAGCACCCCCACCTCGCCAATCTCCAAGGCGGCCCCTTCAACTGGGAGCCCCTCCTCTACCTCACCTACTCCCGCCTCCCCGTCGCCCCCGAAGCCGCGCTGGAGATCGCTGGCCTCCTCCTCGAGCACGGCGCCGACCCGAACGCCGGTTTCCTCTGGTCCGGAATGCCTTCCCCCTTCACCGCCCTCACCGGCGCCTTCGGCCGCGGCGAAGGCAACCAGCCCCCGCACCAGAACCGCCTGGCCCTGGCCCGCCTCCTCCTGGAGGCCGGCGCCGACCCCAACGACAGCCAAACCATGTACAACTGCGGCCCCGGCTGCCCACCCCCGCACGACGCCGACCACCTCCGCCTGCTCCTGGAGTTCGGCCTCGGCCAAGGCGACGGCGGCCCCTGGCACCAGCGCCTCACCGTCGCGCACCCCACCGCTCGCCAGCTCCTGGAGGACGAGCTCGTGTTCGCCTCCTCAGAAGGCCTGCTCGACCGCGTCCAGCTCATGCTCGACGCCGGCACCGACCCCGAAGGCCGCGGCACCGAACACCCCGTCTTCTGCGGCCACCGAGCCTTCGAGCTCGCCTCCGTCCAAGGCCACACCGAGATCGCCGCCCTGCTCAGAGCAGCCGGAGCCCCACCCCTCGACGACATCCACGAACTCTTCGCCGCAGTCCTCAACGGATCGACGGCCCCCGTCGACCCAGCCCTGGCCGCCCGGGCGATCCAGCGAAACCCCTACCTCCCCATCCGAGCCGCCGAACTGGGTCGCACCGAAGCCCTACAACCGTTGAAGGACCTCGGCTGGGACCTCAACATCCTCGCCATGGCGGCGCCCCTGCACCAAGCCGCCTGGCACGGCCACCTGGCCACCGTCCGCAAACTGCTCGAACTCGGCGCCGATCCCACGCTCCGCGACCCCAACTACAACGGAACACCGTTGAACTGGGCCATCCACGCCCACCAACAAGAGGTCATCGACTACCTGACCGACTTGGACCTACGGGCTGACCGCAAGGAACAGGAAGGCGCTGAAGACCATTAGATGAGTCGCACCCTGCAGCAGCGTGGCCCGGCCGGTCGCCAGCGTGAGCTGGCTGATCACCACGGTCAACGCGAACAGGACCATCTCGGTCCCGCTCAGCCCGAGGACCAGCGGGCCGTCCAGCCAGATCGACGCGAGCGCGATGGCCGGGATGGTCAGCCCGATGCTGGCCAGGGCCGACCCGAGCGCGAGATTCAGGCTGGTCTGCAGGCGATTCCGCAGCGCGGCCCGAATCGCGGCCACCGTCTCCGGCAACAGGACAAGGAGCGCGATGATCACACCGACCACAGCCACCGGCGCGCCCGCCGACGCGACCGCGTCCTCCAACTTCGGCGACACCGTCTTCGCCAGCCCCACCACCGCGATCAGGCAGACGAACAACATCCCCAAACTGACCAACGCCACCTGCCCACTGGGCGCGGCCGCATGCGTCTCCTGGTCGTCGTCCTCCTGCTCGACAACGTCCGCCACAACGTCAGCCCCGACCTCGGAGTCCTCCTCGTCGCGCCCTTCCGGCGCCTCGCCCAGCTTTTGGTCGACCGACCCCTCGCGCTTTTGGTCGACCGATCCCCCGCCCAGCTCCTGGTCGACCGAGCCCTCGCCTTCCGACAGCTGCCGGCCAACCTCCACCCGTGCCTCGCGCAACTCCCGGACATCCCGGGCCTCGCGCAGTTCCCGGGCGTCCCGGGTCTCGCGGCGCTCCAGGTCGCTCGGCTTCTGCTCGGGCTCCACCGGCAGGAAGTAGTCCCGGTGCCGAATCGTCTGCACGAACACGAACACGCCGTACATCACCAGCGACACCACACCGGCGAACGCCAGCTGCGCGCTGCTGAAGGTCGCCCCCGGCGTACTGGTCGTGAAGGTCGGCAACACCAAGCTCAGCGTCACCAGCGCCGTGATCACCGCGAGGGCGCTGCCCGAGGCGTGAACGCGGAACTGCTGCGTCCGATGCCGGAGCGAGCCGACCACCAGCGACAGCCCGAGGATCCCGTTGCAGGTGATCATCACCGCGGCGAAGACGGTGTCGCGGGCCAGGGACGCGGCCTTCTCACCGCCCGACGCCATCAGCGTGACGATCAGCGCGACCTCGATCACCGTCACGGCGAGCGCGAGGATCAGCGTGCCGAACGGTTCGCCGACCTTGTGCGCGACGACCTCGGCGTGGTGCACCGCCGCGATCACCGCGGCGCCGAGCCCCGCACAGACGAGCACCAGCAGCACGGCCCCGAGATCGCGCCCCCAGGACAGCACCAGCACAACGAGCGCGAGCGGGGGCACGGCCAGACTCCAGCGCGGCAACCCATGGACCACGGAGTTCGTCATCCCCCGAGATTCTATTCGCTCCCCGGCAAACCAGTTGGCATCTCCGGCGCCCGCCGTGATCCTTTTCGCATCGGTTCCATCAAGCCGCGGAGGTCAGGTGCGCTACTACCAAGCGGAGCACGAGTCGGCGTACCGGGAGCTCGCCCGCCGCGGCCAGACGCAGTGGAACGACCTGTTCGACACTCCCTGGACCTACGACGACTTCCAGAACCGGGCCTTCCTGGAGCGAGTCCTTCCCCAGCTCGGTTTCAGCTCACCAGCGGGTCGGCGGGTGCTCGAGTACGGGTGTGGCACCGGGACCGCTGCTTGTTTCCTTGCCGCTCGGGGGTTTCAGGTGGACGCGGTCGACCTGATTCCTGAAGCCGTCGAGATCGGGCGGCGGATGGCCACGGAGCGTGGACTGGACGTGAGGTTCAGCGTCGGTGACATCTGCGCCGGCGGCCTGCCGTCGAGTACGACGTACGACCTGGTCCTCGACAGCTACTGTCTCCAGTCGATCGTCACCGATGAGGATCGCCGAGCGCTGTTCTCCGCCGTCAGCGCCCGTCTGAAGCCTGACGGGTACTACGTCATCTCGACGGCGATCCGGACGCCCGACCGCCGTACCGCACCCGGCTTCCACTACGACGAGAGCACAGGGATCGAGTATCGGGAAGCAGGTGCAGGCGAGCAGTTCATCCAGCTCGGGGAGCGTGCCTACGTTCCGCATCGGCGGCACCTCACGCCGGGCGCACTCCGGGAGGAGCTCGCTGCGGCGGGTTTCCAGGTGGTCATGCTGGACGCCTCTGATACTGCTGATCTCGTCTGCCGATCGACCACAGGAGAGCGATGAGCGTTCAGATCAGGACTGCGGTGGCGGAGGACTGGGCTGCCATCCTTCCGATCTTTCGGGAGGTCGTGGACGCCGGGGAGACCTACGCGTACGACCCGGCGCTGTCCGACGAGGAGGCGCGGGCGTTGTGGATGTCGCCTTCGGGCGCGGCGAAGAGTCGCACCACGGTCGCGGTCGATGCCGAGGGCATCGTTCTCGGGACGGCCAACATGTATCCGAATCGGCCTGGTCCCGGGGCTCACGTGTCGAGCGGGAGCTTCATGGTGGCCGGCAGCGCTCGGGGGCGCGGGGTTGGGCGGGCCCTCTGTGGGGACATGATCGAGTGGTCGACCACAGAGGGGTTCCGGTCCGTTCAGTTCAACGCCGTGGTGGAGAGCAACTCCTCGGCGGTACATCTGTGGCAGGCGCTCGGGTTCAGGATCATCGGGACGGTGCCGGAAGCTTTCCTGCACCCGACGTTGGGGTACGTCGGGCTGCACGTGATGCACCGGCCGTTGCCCTGACGGCCTCGCTCAGAAGGACGCGAGCTCCTCGGCCGTGAACGCGCGCAGGACGCAGAACTCGTTGCCTTCGGGGTCACTCATCACGATCCAGGAGGCTGAGTCGTCCTGGCCGACGTCGACCTGCTTGCCGCCGAGCGACTCGATCCGCGCGACCTCCGCGGCCTGGTCCTCGGGGCGCAGGTCCATGTGCACGCGGTTCTTCACCGACTTCACCTCGTCGGCGGGGACGCGGAGGAACAGGATGTCCGGCACGATGCCGTCCTCCGGGCTGCCCGCCGGCGGCTCCAGCACGTACTCCTTCTCGTGCTCGAACGTGATCCGCCACCCCAGCACCTCAGCCCAGAACCGCGCCTGCGCGGCGGGGTCGATCGCGTCGTAGTTCACACACTGCACCCGGATTCCCATGGGAGGACTCTCTCATTCGGCAGGTCTCACCCACGAGGAAGAGGTGCTCAGCAAGCAGCAGCGAGAACCGCCGGGGCGGGGCGTGCGGCGCGAGGCGGAGCGTGCGGGGTGGGGCGTGCGGCGCGGGGTGGGGCGTGCGGCGCGGGGCGGGGCGTGCGGCGCGGGGCGGAGCGTGCGGGGTGGGGCGTGCGGCGCGCGGGCGGGGTGGGGCGTGCGGCGCGGGGTGGGGCGTGCGGCGCGGGGTGGGGCGTGCGGCGCGCGGGCGGGGTGGGGCGTGCGGCGCGCGGGCGGGGTGGGGCGTGCGGCGCGGGGCGGAGCGTGCGGCGCGGGGCGGAGCGTGCGGCGCGGGGCATGCGGCGCGGGGGCGGAGCGGAGCGTGCGGCGCACGGGCGGAGCGGAGCGTGCGGCGCACGGGCGGAGCGGAGCGTGCGGCGCACGGGCGGAGCGGAGCGTGCGGCGCTGGGCGGAGCGTGGCGTGATGCGGCGCGGGCGCGACCGGCCGCCCGGGCGCCTGCTGGGAGCGGCACGGTGGGTGGTGGGTTTGTCACACCGGGGTGTGCTCGGGCTGGGGGCGTGTTTGGATCGGGGGATGGAGACTCGGGCGCGGCGGATGTGGCGGGTGTTGGAGCCGGTTCATGCGGTGACGTACTTCGCGCCGGAGACTCGGGCGGCCACGGACGGGATGGGGTTGCGGGGCGGGTGGATGAGTTACTTCGCCTGCCGGGCGGCGCCGTTGGGGGCGGTCGGGCCTGAGGTGGTGGCGGCGGTGTTCTACAACTTCCATCCGGGGATGGTGGCGCGGGCGCTGCCGGATGCTTGGGGGTATGCGTCGCCGGAGCGGTTGATCGAGGCGCGCTTGCAGGCTGTGGACGCGGCGGTACGGCGGCTGCTGCCGGAGGCGGTCGGCAGTTCCGCCGTACGGCGGGCGGCTGAGCTGGCTCGGGAGGCGGCTGAGGTGGCGCCGGTTGCTGGGCGGCCGCTGGCGGCGGCGAACGCCGTACTGGGGTGGGCTGATGAGCCGCATCTGGTGTTGTGGCAGGCGACGACGATCCTGCGGGAGTCGCGTGGGGACGGGCACGTCGCCGCGTTGGTCGCGGCTGGGTTGAGCCCTTGTCAGGCGAATCTGACGATGACGGCGACGGGTGGGCCGTCGAAGGAGGTGTATCAGCGCAGCCGGCGGTGGAGTGATGACGAGTGGGCTGCGGCTGAGGAGGACCTCCGCGAGCGCGGGCTGATGGACGGTACGGCGCTGGCCGAGCGCGGGCACGCGGTACGGCGTGAGGTGGAGGAGACGACCGACCGGCTGGCCGAGCAGGGGTGGCGGGCGCTCGGCGACGCGAAGGCCGAGGAGCTTGAGCGGCTTGTCAGGCCGATCAGTACGACGGTGATGGCGTCGGGGCTGATCCCGCCGGACAACCCGATGGCGCTGCGCTGGCCGGAGTCGGAGCTCAGCACCTGAGCCGAGGCGCAGCCACGCAGTACTAGCGCTTGGGCTGACCTCGCCAGGTGACCCAGAGCAGTGAGACACCGAGCGCCGCGACGACCGGCCCGACGACTGCCCAGAAGCTGCTGCCGGTCATCGAGCTGCCCTTGAGGTAGCCGAGGCCTTGGAGGGTCCAGACGACGCCGGCGACGGCGAGCAGGACACCGAAGGCGCTCGCGACGATCTTCTTCATCCGGGGAGCCTATCCCCCGAGTTTGCGGGCCAGCAGCTGGATCGAGGCGGAGAGGTCCTCGCCGCGCGGCGCCTGCTCGGGGTTGAACATCGTCAGCGCGACCACCCCGAGCAGCAGCGCCTGCAGGAACGAGCCGACCTGCTGCGTGGTCGCCTCGTCGGTCGTCGAGTCCGTCGCACCGAACAGCGCGGCCAACCCCTCGCGCGCCTCACCCTGCATCGCCGAGACAGCCTGCAGCAGATCCGGCAGGTGCGCCCCCTGGCTGAGGATCTCGAACTGGGTTGTCCACAGTGCCCGGCTCGCCGGGTTGGCGAGTGTGTCGACGACCAGCGCCCAGGTCGCGACGAAACGGTCCGCCGGTACGGCGTCCGCGGCCGGCCCGGCGCTCATCGTGGCGCCCAGCTCGTCACCCCACTCGCTGAGCGCCTGGCGCATCGCCTCGTTCAGCAGCGCGTCCTTGGAGCCGAAGTGGTACCCGATCGCGGCCAGGCTCACCCCGGCCGCGGTGGCGATGTCCCGTGCGGTGGTCCGGGTGTAGCCCTTCTCCCGCAGACAGACCTTGGCGCCCTCGATCAAAGCCTCGCGATTGCCCATGTGGTGATCCTAGCCAAAATCCTCACACGAATGTCTTGCACAAACGTCTGAGACTTCCGTACAGTCGAAGCCATGACAACGATCCTGATCTCCGGAGCCAGCGTCGCCGGCCCGGCCCTCGCGTACTGGTTGCACCACTTCGGCCACCACGTGACCGTGGTCGAGAAGGCGCCCGCACCCCGGCCCGGCGGGTACGCCGTGGACTTCCGCGGCGCGTCCCTGACCGTGCTCGACCGGATGGGCCTGCGGGCCGCGGTCGAGGCGCGGGCCACCCGGATGGGCGCGATGCACTACGTGGACGGGTCCGGCCGGACCGTCGCCAAGACCTCGGAGACCGCGTTCAGCGGCGAGCTCGAGGTGCTGCGCGGCGACCTGGTCGAGATCCTGTACGACGCCACCCGCGCCGGCGTCGAGTACGTGTTCGGCGACTCGATCACCCGGCTGCACGAGGACGCGGACGGCGTACTGGTCGAGTTCGAGCACGCGGATGCGCGCCGGTTCGATCTCGTGATCGGCGCGGACGGGCTGCACTCGAACGTACGCCGGCTGGCGTTCGGGCCTGAGGCGTCGTTCCGGCACGATCTCGGGTACGCCGTGTCGGTCGCGACGGTGCCGAACTATCTCGGGCTCGACCACACCGGGCGGCTGCTGAGCGTGCCGGGCAAGACGGTCGGCGCGTACTCCGCGCGCGACAACACCGAGGCGAAGGCGCTGTTCTACTTCGCGACGGACGGGCGGACGGTCGATCGGCGGGACACGGCGGCGCAGCGGGAGCTGGTCGCGGAGACGTTCGGTGGGCTCGGGTGGGAGGTGCCGCGGCTGGTGAGTGAGATGCAGGTGGCGGAGGACTTCTACTTCGACTCGATCAGCCAGATCAAGTTGGATCGGTACTACCGCGGGCGGGTCGCGCTGGTGGGGGACGCCGGGTATTGCGCGTCGCCGCTGGCGGGGATGGGAACAAGCCTGGGGATCGTGGGCGCGTACGTGCTGGCCGGTGAGCTGCACGCCGCGCAGCTCGCGGACGCGGAGCCGGGCGCAGAGACGGGCGCAGAGCCGAGCGCGGAGACGAGCGTGGAGCCCGCACACATCCGCGCGTTCGCGGCGTACGACGCCGTGATGCGCCCGTTCGTCGCCGCCTGTCAGAAGCAGGCGACCGACGGCGCGCGCTGGTTCATCCCGGGCAGCAAGGCGTTCCTGCGCCTGCGCAACCTCACGTTCCGGCTGATGCCCTACCTGCCCTGGCGCAAGCTGATCGACGAGCTGCCGCTGAAGGTCGGCAACGCGGTCGAGCTCAAGCAGTACGAAGCCCGGCCGCCGCGGCCTGCCGAACAGCGTCGGTGAGCGCGTCCAGGACCGGCGAGTCGAGCTTCCAGTACTGCCAGTACAGCGGCACGTCGACGTACTTGCCCTGGGCAACCTCTACCAGCGTCCCGGCGGCGAGATCGGCTTCGACCACCTCTTCCTCGATCATCCCCCAGCCCAGCCCGAGCCGGATCGCCCGGACGAACGGGCCGGGCGCGGGGATCGAGTGCACCGGTGGGTCGAGCCGGCGCCGGGTCACCTTGCGCATCAGCCGGTGCTGCAGCTGGTCCTTGGTGTTGAACACGAGCAGCGGCGCGTCGCCCAGCGCCTCGGCCAGCGGGCGCCCGGCGAGCCAGCGTTCGGCGTACGACGGTGTGGCGATCGACAGGTACCGCATCCGCCCGAGCGGCACGACGCGGCAGCCCTGCACCGGTCGCGGATCGGCAGTCACAGCCGCGAGCACCGAGCCGGCCCGCAGCAGCTCGGCCGAGTGGTCCTGATCCTCCTGCCGCAGGTCGAACGCGGTCACCAGCTCCGGCGGGACGGCGAGCAGCGCGGGCAGGAACCACCCGTTCAGCGAGTCCGCGTTGACCGCGATCGGCAGCCGCAGCCCCTCGACGGTCCCCTTCACCGCCGCGATCGCCTCGACCTCCAGCAGCGAGACCTGCCGGGCGAGCCGCAGCAGCGCGTCGCCCGCGGCCGTCGTACGAGCGGGTTTCCCGCGCTGGATCAGCACCTGGCCGACCCGGCTCTCCAGCGCCTTGATCCGCTGGCTGACCGCCGACGGCGTGATCCGCAGCCGTTGCGCGGCCAGGTCGAAGCTGCCCTCGTCGATCACCGCCGCGAACGTGCCGAGCTGGGACGAGTCGATCTCCATGAAGTGATGCTAATGGCGGTGAAGAATCTTTAGCTGGTTTACAGCGCTCGATCTTCCTACCGTCAAAGGTGTGAACCTCCTGGCCGGCTTCCTGACCACCCTGTCGATGATCGTCGCGATCGGCGCGCAGAACGCCTTCGTGCTGCGCCAGGGGTTGCGACGCGAGTACGTCCTGCCGGTCGTCCTGATCTGCGCGCTGTCCGACGCCGTCCTGATCACCAGCGGCATCGCCGGCCTCGGCGCCCTGCTCACCGGCAACCCGACCGCCCTCACCATCACCAAGTACGCCGGTGCGCTGTTCCTCTTCGGGTACGCCGCCGTCGCGGCCCGCCGAGCGTTCCGCCCGAGCGCACTGACCGCCGCCGACCACGCGCCGGCCGCGCTGCGCAGCGTGCTGCTCACCTGCCTCGGGTTCACCTACCTCAACCCGCACGTCTACCTCGACACCGTCGTGCTGCTCGGCTCGCTCGCCAACCAGCACGGCACCGATGGCCGCTGGCTGTACGGCGTCGGCGCGGTCGCCGGCAGCTTCTTCTGGTTCTTCTCGCTCGGCTACTTCGCCCGCAAGCTCGGCCCGGTCTTCGCCCGTGCCCGGGCCTGGCAGTTCCTCGACGGTGGCATCGCCGCGGTGATGACCGCGCTGGGCGTCTGGATGCTGCTCCCCTGAGCGCCAACAATGGCCGCGTGGACGTGACTGTGCTGTGCGACGCGGTGGCGGTGTTCCCCGAGCCGATCGGCGACGCCCTGCCTGGTTGGTCGGCGGAGCAGCAGCGCTGGGCCGAGGTGGAGGCGCCGGGGAACGTTGCTGCTGATGGGGGCTGGCTGCTGCACTTCCACTCGTACCTGCTGACCAGCGATCGGCATGCGGTGCTGGTGGACACAGGGGTTGGGCCGGCGGGCGGGGAAGCAGCGGAGTGGCTGGGTACGGCGGGCCGCCTGCCTCAGCTGCTGCAGGAGGCCGGGGTCGGTGCTGAGGAAATCGACACGGTGATCCTCACTCACGTCCATCTCGACCATGCCGGGTGGAACACCGATGGCGACCGGCCACGGTTCGCTAATGCGAACTACGTTGTGCAGCAGACTGAGTTGGATCACGCACGAGCTGGTACGACGTACCGGAATCTCATCGAGCCGCTGGGTGAGCAGGTGCGGACTGTGGATGGGCAGGTGTCTGTTGCCGGCGTGACACTGCTGCCGACGCCTGGGCACACGCCAGGCCATCAGGCGGTGCTGACAGACCAGGTGCTGATCGCTGGGGATGTGCTGGTGCATCCGGCGCAGGCGAAGTGGCCGGAGCTGGTCTACGTGTATGAGCGAGAACCTGCTGTCGCTACGACGTCTCGCCGGGAGGTACTGCGCCTCGCGGCCGAGCTGGGCGTGCCGATCGCCGCGGCACACCCAGCCGGCCAGTGCGAAGGCGGAGTGCGGCGGCTGTGATCAGCGGTAGCCGGTGGTGTCGGCGGGCTTGCCGGGGTCCTGCACCTCGACGATGTAGCGCCACGCGTCCGGCTGGCTGCCGTCGCTGTCGGTGAAGCCGTAGACCTGGGCGAGTTGGCCGCTCGACAGGGACTGCTGGTTCCAGCGGGCGACGTCCGGGTCGGCCGCGAGCGCGGCGACCGCTCGGCCGACGTACAGGGGGCTTTCGGCGATGGCGAAGTGCGGGATCTTCTCGGTCGCGTCGCGCCAGTTCTCCTCGGTGACGCCGAAGGCGTCGAGCATCGCCTCGGAGCGGAGCCAGCCGGGCGTGAGCGAGACGGCGGTACCGCCGTACGGCTTGAGCTCGTGCGCGAGCGCGAAGGCCATCCGGTTCACCGCGGCTTTGGCGAGGTCGTAGAAGAACGAGACCCGGTAGTTGGTCGCGTTGTACTCGTCGGTGCCGTCGGTCATCTCGATCACCAGGCCGCCCGGCTGCTTGATCAGCAGCGGCAGCGCGAAGTGGCTGGTGATCGCGTGCGTCTCGACCGCGAGCCGGAACGTCCGCAGCCCGATGTCGAGCGACGACTCCCAGACGGTCTTGTCCCACTCCATCGTGGTCAGGCCGAAGATGTCGTTGACCAGGACGTGCAGCGCGCCTTGCTCGCGCTCGATCCGGGCGATCAGGTCGCGGACCTGGTCCTGCTCGAGATGGTCGACCTGGACCGGGATCCCGCGGCCGCCGGCGCGCTCGACCTGCTCGGCGGTCTCCTCGATCGTCTCCGGCCGCTGCATCTCCGACTGCTGGTCGCGAGTGGTCCGACCGGTCACATAGACCGTCGCGCCGGCCTCTCCGAGGGCGACCGCCGTGCCCCGGCCGGCCGCTCGGGTCCCGCCCGCGACCAGGGCCACCTTGCCGTCCAGAGGCTTCTTCGCCATCCCACCCACCGTCCTCAACCATACGCTGTACGATTTCGCTACCATACGGCGTATGAATACTGCTGGCAAGCCTGGCCGGCCGCGGGCCGGGGCGGAGCGGCTGAGCCGGGACGCGATCCTGGCCGCGGCGCTGCGGATCGTCGACGACGAGGGCGTCGAGGCGATGACGATGCGCCGGCTGGCCGGGACGCTCGGCGTGAACCCGATGTCGATCTACCACCACCTGCCGAACAAGGCGGCGGTGTTCGCGGGGCTCGCCGAGGTGGTGTTCGCCGGGCTCGACGACGTCGGCCAGGGCGGTGCCGGGCAGCGCGGCGGCGGGCAGCCGCGGGCCGGGCTGTCGTGGCAGGAGGAGTTGAAGGACTCGGCGCGGGCCTACCGGGCCGCGTTGCAGGCGCACCCGAACCTGGCGCTGCAGGTGCTGTCGGATCCGTCAGCGGTGTCGGACGTCGTGGTGGTGACGGTCGAGCCGTTCTACCGGGCGCTCGACCGCGGCGGCCTCGCACCGCGCGGGATCTTCGAGGCGGTGAACACGATCGTCGACTTCGTGCACGGGTTCATGCTCGGGGAGCTGTCGGTGCGCGCGGCGACCTTCGACCTCGCGCCGGATCTGGTCGACCGGGTGGAGAAGCTGCCGGAGGGCAAGGCGCCGACGCTGACGCGCGTCGTGCGGGCGCTCGGTCGGGACGGGCTGCACTACGACTTCGACAGCGGGTTCGAGTCGGCGTTGGCCGTACTGGTGAGCGGGATCGAGTCGACCTTGCGCTGACGGGGTTTCAGGCGGGAGATCGCGACACCGAGCAGGCAGAGCGCGCCGCCGGCGTACGCGAGCGGCGCCGGCGACTCGTCGAGCAGGAGCCAGCCGAGGAGGATCGCGAGCGGCGGGACCAGGTACGTCGTCGCGCCCATCCGGCCGGCGCTCGTCCGCGCGAGGGCGTAGGCCCAGGTGGTGAAGGCGAGCGCGGTCGGGAAGGCACCGAGGAAGACGACCCACCAGATCGAGGACGGTCGTGCGTCGGCGGTCTCGCGGACCAGGGTCGGGGCGAAGGGGAGGCAGCTGATCGCACCGATGGTGCAGGCGAGCCACGTGACTTCGAGGGCGGGAAGCCTTGCGAGCAAGGGCTTCTGGGCGACCACGCCGATCGCGTACGCGATGGCGGCGATGATGCAGAGGACGACGCCGAGGGTTTCGGCTTGGCCGCTCGAGGACGACGTGCCGATCAGGAGTACGCCGGCGAAGGCGACCGCGCTGCCGATGACGAGGCGGCGCGGGAAGCCTTCGCTGAGCAGGAGTCCGGCGAGTACGGCGATCAGGAGCGGGCCGATGTTGACGAGCATCGCGGCGGTGCCCGCGTCGAGGCGTTGCTCGGCCTCGTTGAGCGCGACGTTGTAGGCCCCGAACCAGAGCAGGCCGCAGACCAGCAGGAGCTTCCAGTCGCGTTTGGCCGGCCAGCGGCGGGGTCGGGTGAAGACGAGGACGCCGAGCAGCAAGCTGCCGACGACCAGGCGGCCGAGGGAGAGCGCGCCGGCCGAGAACTCGGCGCCGACGTGACGGATCGCGACGAACGCCGAGGCCCAGAGGACCACGGTGATCGCGGCCGCGGCGGCGGCCAGGAAGGCTTCTCGACGATCGGTCACATCGGGCTCCTCGTGCTTGGCGGGTGGTTCGACGGTATTCGCGGGACTGTTCGGTGGTCACCGAACGGAACGTCATTCGGCCGGAGGGTGTGAGGGCGGCGGTGGCAGGGCCTTCGGGGTGACGAGAGCGGTCAGCAGCACGGGCACGGTCAGGCCCGCGACCAGGATCGGCAGGCTGAACCAGACCGCGCCGAGCGCGAACCCGGCGTACACGGACACCGCGAACACCTCGGCGAAGAACCCGGACACCGAGGTGACCGTCGCCCGCGCCGGCCCTTCGATCGCGTCCTGCAAACGAGCTTCGGAGACGACGATGACGAGCTGCATCACGCCGTACCCGAGAGCGATCGGCAGGAACCCGAGCGCTGTACCGCTCAGCGATCCCCAGGAGATCAACCCCGCCGTCGCACCGAGCCCGACGGCGAACACCGACGCCGGCAACCGGTACGCCGGTCCCGCCAGCGCACCACCGATCGCCTGCGCCGCGACGGTCACCGCGATCAGCAGCGGCACCAGAGTGTTCGACGCACCCACTCCCCTGGCCAGCAAGGGAAAGTACTCGTCGAACGCCAGGAACCCACCCAGCAACGCCACCAACCCAACAGCCCGCCGAACCACGCGGCTGGTCGCCGCTTCACCCAATCCAGCACGCAGCATGAGGACATACCGCTCGAGCGCGCCTCGCCATCCCCGCGTCGGTGGTGCAGGGGTGGGAAGGGAGGAGGACCCGCCCGCCCCCGCCACGGCTTCGCCGGGCGACGATCCCGGGTTCTCCGGATCAGTCCCGTCAGCGGCTACTGCTCTGGTGGCCTCCGGAAGTGACGCGGCCACCAATAGTTGCGCCAGGCAACTGAGGAGGCTGACAGCACCGGCCAGTGCGTAACCACCCACGGCGAACAACGGGATGGCCGCCAGGGTGGCGGTCAAGTTGGCGATCAGGGCTGCCGATCTGGCCTTGCCGAGCAGGTTGGCGTACTTGGCCGTGCTGCCTCGGGCGGCCAGTTCGTCGTACACGAACGCCTCGTACGTACCGGAGATCAGGGCGGAGCCTGCTCCCCAGAGGACGAAACCGGCGGCGAAGCTCGCGTACGACGGGAGCGTGATCCAGGCTGCGTAGCCCAGGCCGGTCAGGGCAGGGCCGAGCATCAGGAGTTTGCGGCGGGAGAAGACGTCGGCCAGTGCACCGGACGGGATCTCCAGCAGGAACGCTGTGGCCGACCAGATGATGAACAGCGTCGAGATCTCCGTGGGCGACAGCCCGTGGTCCTCGAACAGCAACTGGTACAGCGGGTACAGCGGGATCAGGTCCTGCAACGCCTCGTAGGCGACGATGCGGACGCTCGGGCGGTCAGGGCGTCAAAGGAACGGGCTCGGGAATCTCATGCACTGAATTTACCCGCGTCCTCACCCCGCGAGCAGCTCTTTTGTTCCAGGTGTGGACAAGTGCAGGACCTGGTACCGCGTCCCGGGCACGATTCCGGGCTCGCCGCTCCACAGGGTGAAGTGGACGAGCTCCCAGCGCGACGGGTCGACCGCGATCGCCGAGGTGTGCACACCCGGCAGCTGGGCCGTCGTCCGCAACGAAGCGAGAGCCTCGGCGACCGGCCCGGCCGGGTCCACCTCGGCGGGCAGCGCGAACGTGTTCTTCGTCGCCGCGAGAGCCGGCTGGTCGACGTTCGGTCCGGGCAGCGTGCCGACGCCCGTCCAGTGCCGCACGCTCGGTCGCCCGAACGACTGGCAGATCCCCGTGAAGAACCCGCCGCCCCACAGGAAGCGGCCCATCCCAGCGGAGTCGTTCCACAAGTAGAACGGCGCGTACTGGTTCACCGCCGAGCCGTTGGCCTGGTCCTGGATCAGGTACGCCTTCAGCCCGAGCCCCTCGAAGTCGTCGGTCGCTGCGGCGCGTTCCACCACCCGGCGCCGGATGATCCCCATGTCGTAGTCCGCCGGCAAGGTCACCTCGTACTGCATCGCGTACACGGCCTTCTCCCCTCTCGGTCAGGTTCCGAACATACTAGTAGGTACAGAGCTAATTGCCGCGCGCCGGTGCCTCTTTTCGGCCAGGCTGGGGCGATGACGAGCGATCGGATCTGGTCGAAGCTGCCCGCCGGGACCCGGGAGGCGCTGGTCGACGGTCTGAGCCCGTCCGACCTGCAGAGCGCCCTGCTGGACGTCAGCCGCGAGCGCGCCGGGAAGCAGACGCCAGCCCGGGTGCTGGATCGCTGGCGCAACGACCGCTTCGTTCAGCCGTCGCAGGCGGATCCGCGCGCACTGGTCCGCACTCAGGCCCGCCTCTGGGACCTCCTGCCGGACCGGTTCGCCGGGGTCGAGCTCTCACCGGTGACCCCGCTCGGGACCTGCTCGGCGATCTCAACGATCCACCAGAACATGGTGCTGAGCACGATGCGGAACACCGAGGTCGCCAGCGACCCGACCAACGAGCTCGCGCTCGAGGCCGCCGTACGCCGGCGCGCAGGCGCCGAGCGCGTCGACCTGGCGACCTGCCAGCGCGTGGTCCGGGCGCAGGTGAACGACGGGCCGGGGATGTTCGCGCATTTCCAGCTGTTCGCGCTCGTGTCGTCCGCGCGGGACACCGGGTCGGGGCGCACGGAGGCGGAGCTGCTGCTCGATCACCTGCGCTTTTGGTACGCCGTACTGGGTGAGAAGGCGGAGTTCACGTTCACCAGCTTCGCGGCGAGCGCCGTCCGGGAGCGGATCGACGACACCGTACGGCCGGGGCTGCCGGTGCAGTTCACCGAGGACACCGGGCGCACCAAGGGGTCCGGCTACTACACCGGGACGGCGATCGGGATCGGTGTCGACGGCAACGAGCTGGGCGACGGCGGGTTCACCCGCTGGACCGCTGACCTGCTGGGCGACGCGAAGGAGCGCTGCCTGACCTCCTGCATCTCCACCGAGCGGCTGACGGCGCTCAGCGCAGTTTGAGCAGCGCGGCGTCGGTGGGACTGAAGCCGCAGGCGTCGACGTAGAAGCTGGTCAGGTGCGGCTCGTAGTCGACGTGCAGCCATTCGCAACCGGCTGCACGCGCCTCCTCGGCAGCGCGGACGACCAACTGGGCGCCGATGCCCTTGCGGCCGTGGTCGGGATGCACGGCGGTGTCCAGCACGAAGGCGTGGGCGCCGCCGTCCCAGCAGACCTGCACGAAGCCGATCAACTGGTCGCCGTCGAAGGCGCCGACCCAGGTGAGGGCGTGCCGCTCCAGGCGCTCTGCCCAGGGCTGCACCTCGCCGGGCGACCCGAACGCCAACCCGTGCAGGGCTGACAGCACCTGGTCGTCAACGGCGAACCGGACGCGCAGCTCCATCTAGCGGCCTTCCGTGCTGATCAGTACGACGGTGCTGTCGGCGGTCAGGTCGAGTGACTCGCGTGCCGCGCGCAGGCCGGCCAGGGTGGCGGCGCCGCTCGGGCCGGAGGAGATGCCCAACGCTGCAAGGTCTTCTGAGGCCTGCAGGGCGTCGGGGTCGTCCACGGTGACTGACGCGTGCAGGCCGTCGCGCAGTACCGGCCAGGCCAGGCTGGACGGGGTGCCGCAGTTCAGGCCGGCCATGACGGTGTTGCTGGTCTCTACCGTGACCGGGCGGCCGGCGAGGAGGCTGGTGGTGATACAGGCGGCGTTGCTGGGCTCTACGCCCAGGACATGTCCACCGTGGGCGACAGCGGCTTGGGCTGCTGAGCCGACGCCCATCGGGACGACCAGGAGGTCGGGAACTACGTCCAGCTCGCGGAAGAGGGTGGAGTAGCCGTCGACGATCAGCTGGGGGATCTCCTCGTAGCCGGGCCAGGCGGAGTCCTGGATGAGGAGGCGCTGGTCCGTTGCCGAGGCCGCGGCGGCGAGCACCGCTTCGTCGTACGAGGTGGGGAGGACGGTGACCTCGACGCCTTCGGAGCGGATGGCGTCGATCGCTGCGGCGCTGACGACTTCGGGGATGAAGATGTGCGAGCGGAGGCCGAGCTGGTGGGCTCGGCGGGCGACGGCTCGGCCGTGGTTGCCGTCCGTCGCGGTCACGAGGGTCTCGGTGTGCGGCTGCCGGGCGCGGTGGATGGCCCACCAGGCGCCGAGGGCTTTGAAGGCGGGGAGGCCGAGGCGGTGGGACTCGTCCTTCACCAGGACGCGGCCAAGGCCGAGCTCGGTGGCCAGAGCCGGTACTTCGTGCAGCGGCGTCACGGCGTACTCGGGGAGGCTCTGGTGGAACGCCAGCACCTCGGCCGGAGCTGACGGCGTACGGCGAGGACCAGAGCTGTCGGCGCGGTAGAGCACCGGCTACGCGACCAGCGCGAACGCCTGACCGGTGGCGGAGTACGACTGCGGCGCGGAGGTGCCGATCCGCTGCGGGCCCGACTCCTGGACGCGGATCGACGTCGTCTGCAGGCGGACCGGCAGCGTCGAGCGGACCGCCGTCGCCAGGTCGAACTGCACCTCGGCGAGCAGATCGCTCAGCTCCAGGTCGAGCGCCCGGCAGATCGCGGCCAGGATCTCCGAGGAGGGCTCCTTGCGGCCGCGCTCGATCTCGGACAGGTACGGCACGGACACCTGGGCCACCTCGGCGAGCTCGCGCAGGGTGATCCCCCGCTCGCGGCGCAGCCGGCGGAAGACGTTCCCGATCACCTGGCGTAGCAGCACGTCCGGTCCTCCTCGACTTGGTGGCTCCTGTACCGAGTGTGCCACCCCGGCGAGGTCTGCGGTGGGCAGATCTGCCACGGGCAGATTCCCGCGACTCCCGGCCCGGTGGCGGCGACGCTGGACGACATGAGCGAGAACCAGCGAACCACCGACCTCGACCAGCACATCTACCAGCGCCTGCTCTGGCAGCGGATCGTCGTCCTGCGCGACGAGATCAAGGACGAGAACGCCAACGCCGTCTGCGCGCAGCTGATCCTGCTGAACGCCGAGGACCCGAAGGCGGAGATCTCGCTCTACATCAACTCCCCCGGCGGCTCGGTCTCGGCCGGGCTGGCGGTGCTGGACACGATGAACTTCATCAGCAACGACGTGGCGACGTACGCGATGGGCCTGGCCGCGTCGATGGGACAGGTGCTGCTCGCCTGCGGTACGCCGGGCAAGCGGTTCAGCCTGCCGCACGCGCGGATCATGATGCACCAGCCGTCCGGCGGGATGGGCGGGACGGCCAGCGACATCAAGACCCAGGCCGAGCAGTCGCTGCTCGCCAAGCGGCAGCTGGCCGAGCTGCTGAGCGGGCGGACCGGGCAGTCGGTGGACAGGATCACCGAGGACTTCGACCGGGACCGCTGGTTCACGCCGGAGCAGGCGCTGGACTACGGGATCGTCGATCGGGTGCTGAGTCAGCCAGTCGCAGTGTGACCTGTGGAGCCCGCCCCCGCGGCGCGGGCGCCACAGGTGACTAGGAGAGCGCCCGGTCGAGGTCCCTGATCAGGTCCTCCGGGTCCTCCAAGCCGATGCTGAGCCGGAGCAGGTCCTGGTCCGGCTTGGCGTCGTCAGCAACCAGGCGGTGGGTCAGGGCGGCCGGGTGCTGAATCAGCGTGTCCACACCGCCCAGCGACACCGCATGCGCGATCAGCTCGAGCCTGGCGAGCAGCTGGTCGGCTCGACTCGTCCGGAACGCCAGTACGGCGCCCGGCCCGCTCTGCTGGCGTCCGACGAGCCCCTGCGGGTCACACTCGGGCAGACCGGGGTAGTAGACCTTGTCCACAGCCGGGTGCGTGCTGAGCCAGTCAGCAACCTTCGCCGCACCCGCCTGCTGAGCGCGAACGCGCACCGGCAGCGTCTGCAGCCCCCTGTGCAGCTCGTACGCCGCCAGCGGGTAGAGCAGCGCCCCGGTCACCGCACGCATCTGCCGGAGCTGTGCAACCCACTCCATCGGGCCGGCGACCAGGCCGCCCATCACGTCGCCGTGGCCGCCCAAGTACTTGGTCGCCGAGTGCAGCACGAGCGTGGCGCCGTGCTGCGCCGGCTGCTGCAGCACTGGGGTCGCGAACGTGTTGTCCACAGCCACCGGTACGCCGGACGCCTGGCGGACCACGTCCGCGATGTCGACGAGCTCCACGGTCGGGTTGGCCGGGGTCTCCAGCAGCACGAGACCGGTGTCGGGGCGGAGCGCCTCGGCGATGGTCTGCGGGGTCGCCCAGCTGACCGTCGTACCGAGCAGGCCTGTGGACAACAGGTGGTCCGAACCGCCGTACAGGGGTCGGACGGCGACCACGTGCGGCTTGCCGGCGGCGACCGTGGCGAGCAGAACCGCGGCCAGCGCGGCCATGCCGGTGCTGAACGCGACGGCGCCGTCGCAAGACTCCAGCTCGGCCAGGGCTGACTCCAGGCGGGCGACGTTCGGGTTCCACAGCCGCTGGTAGACGAGGCTGCCGTCGCCCGGATCGCCGCCGGCCGCCATCCGGTCGTAGGCGGCGCCACCGGCCTGGACGTCGGTCAGCGGGTACGTCGTACTCAGGTCGATCGGGGGGACGTGCACCCCGAGGGCGGTCAGGTCGTCACGACCGGCGTGCACGGCGCGGGTGTCGCTCATCGAGCCTCCTTCGGTTCCGTCTGCGGTAGCGCCAGGGTGGAATCTTCTGCGAGATCGAGGCAAGAGTTCCGAAGAAAATTCGTCCACAGGTCTGTCCACACGCTGTGGATTCTGTGGACGGGCTTTACAGTGAGGGCATGCCGAAGGATCGCCGGACCCCCGGACCGGCCCCCCGGCCGGTGCCCGCGGGGCTCGACGAGGTCGACCTGGAGCTGGTCCGGCTGCTCACCGCGGACGGGCGGATGCCCAACAACGCCCTCGCCGAGGCGACCGGCATCGCGCCGTCGACCTGCCTGGCCCGCGTGCGCGCGCTGCGGGACCGCGGGGTGATCCGCGGCTTCCACGCCGACGTCGACCTGGCCGCGCTCGGGCGCCCGCTGCAGGCGATGGTCGCGATCCGCATCGGCGCCCACTCCCGCGACGAGATCGACCGCTTCCGCGCGATGGTCCCGCGGCTGCCCGGCGTACTGTCGCTGTTTCACGTCAGCGGGGCGAACGACTACCTGCTGCACGTGGCGGCGGCGTCACCGGACGAACTGCGGGACTTCGTCCTCGATCACTTGACCGCCGACCCAGCGGTCGTGCACGCGGAGACCAGCCTGATCTTCGAACACGTGCGACCTGTGGATAACTAAGGCTGTGGATAACTCTCAGGTGAGGAGCTCCTGCGTCAGCGGGGCTTGAGGCCCCAGGCTTCCGCGAGGAGGTTGTAGGAGTGGCGGCGCTCCGCCGGGTCGTGGATCGACGTGGTGATGATCAGCTCGTCCGCGCCGGCCTTGTTGGCTCGGCGGCCGAGGTCGGCGGCTACCTGGGTGGGGGTGCCGACCGAGACCAGGCCGGACCACTCCTCGACGGCGGCCTTTTCGCCTTCTGACCAGGGGTAGGCGGCGGCTTCCTCGGGGGACGGCATGGGGCCGGGGCGGCCGGAGCGGAGGCGGAGGATGGAGAGGGCGTTCGCCAGGGCCAGTTGTTCGGCGCGTTCTTCGGTTTCGGCGACGATGGCGGCCAGAGCGAGGATCGCGTGGGGCTCGCGCTGTTCCGGCGACGGCTGGAAGAGTTCGCGGTACTTGGCGATGACGGCCGTCGGGTCGAGGGTGCCGAAGTGGCCGGCGTAGGCGAAGCCGGTGCCGAGGATGGCGGCTGCTTGGCCGCCGTACGTGCTGGAGCCGAGGATCCAGACCGGCGGGAGCGGGACGTCGGACGGCTGGGCGGTGATGGGGGCGAAGGGGTGGTCCGCGGGGAAGCCCTCGGCGTACGCGCGCATCTCGGCGTACTGGTCGGGGAAGTCGTCGGCGGCCAGGGCCTCGCGGCTGCGGCGCAGGGCCAGTGCGGTGCGCTGGTCGGTGCCGGGGGCTCGGCCGAGGCCGAGGTCGATGCGGTCGGGGTGGAGGCCGGCCAGAACGCGGAAGGTTTCGGCGACCTTCAGCGGGGAGTGGTTCGGGAGCATGATGCCGCCGGCGCCGACGCGGATCGTCGACGTGACACCGGCGACGGCCGCGATCATCACCTCGGGGGTGGAGCTGGCGACGCTCGGGATGTTGTGGTGCTCGGCCAGCCAGAACCGGTGGTAGCCGGCGGCCTCCGCGGTCTTCGCCAGTTCGAGCGTCTCGTGCAACGCCTCCGACGGCTTGGTCCCGGTCGGCACCGGAGAGAGGTCGAGTACGGACAGCGGCATCGCTTCACTCGTCACGGTCAACGACAACCGCCCGTACGCCGTTCCTATTCCACCGTGACGTCCGTGCAGCCCGAGAACGTGTACGCCGGCTCGCCGCCCGTCACCCGGTTGCCGGTGAAGACGAGCCCGCCGACGCTCTTCGCGCGCAGCACCTCGCCGTCGCCGGTCAGCTCGAAGTCGTTGTCCTCGATCACGACGCCGCGGTGCACCGGCTCGCCCTCGACCTGGTTGGTCGGGTCGAACCAGATCACCGGCGTCGCGGGCCGCAGGAAGCGGTTGCGCCGGATGACGAGGTCGCGGACCGGTCCGGACTCGTACCACTGGTGCGCGTCGGCGCTGACGTAGATGCTCGCCATGGTCATGCCGTCGAACACGTTGTCCTCGAGCACGACGCGGCCCCGCGTGGTGACCAGGGCGCCGCGGGTCGGGACGTTTCGGAAGGTGTTCCCGGCGATCCGCACCGACGGCGTGTAGGTGACGTTCTCGACGACGTGCGCGCCGGGCGTGACGACCTCCGGTACGGCGGTGTCGAGCGTGATCGTCATCGTGGTCAGCGGCTTGCTGCTGTCGAAACCGGTCGGGCCGTCGACTGCAGTGACCGTCGCCTGAGCGACGCCGACCATGGTCAGCTTGTCGACGAGCTCGACCACGTCGCCGACGTGGAACTGTGGAAAACCCGCGGTCTCGTTGTGCATGTACTGCAGGTCGAGCACCGCACCCGCGACACCGATGACCTCCAGATAGGTCCCGTGGATGTTGATCGGGTCGTCGTGCGCGCCGTCGAAGAGGTTGCCGGTGATCGTCACCGTGCCGCCGACGCCCGACATCTGCAGGATGTCCGCGAACGCCGCCGTGCTGCGGCCCTTCGCGCGGTCGGCGTGGAACGAGTTGCCGGTGATCGTGATGTCGGTGCTGAGCTGCCCGACGATCCCGAAGCCGTGCAGGTAGCCGGCCTGCAGGTTCGTCACCGTGACCTGCGCGGACTCCCAGATGAAGCCGGCCGCGGTGTCGCGCGTCGGCTCGCGCAGCTGGTAAACGAGGCCCGTGTCATCAGGGACCACCGCCGAGGAGTAGTCGACGCGGACGCGATGCGAACCGAGATCCGTCACCCCGGCGACCTCGGTGAAGAGCGGGTTCGGCCCCCGCCACGTCCGCTGCGCGACCGGGTCATGGATCTGGCAGTACCACATCTCGTCCGAGCGGTACCGCCAGTACGGCGTACCGCTGACCGGGCTCGCCTCCCCCAGAAAGCTCAGCGAACCATCGACGACGTACGGGTTCCCCGGCGGAATGCTCAGCACCCGGTACGCCGGCCCGGTCTCCGCAACGGTCACGTCAACGACCTTCGGCGCCACCGTGTCGAACGCGAAGTCCCGAAGCGTCACCCGCTCGGAGCGGACGACCGCGAACAACCCCATCAGCCCGTGCAGCTGGAACGTCGACCCGTCGCCGTCGATGGTGAGGTCGGCCAGATCCTCCACCAGGAACGCGAAACGCTTCAGCCGGTGCGCCTGGTCCGCGCCGACCGTGTTGGAGATGTAGAACTCCCGCTCGATAGCGTGCTCGGGATAGAGCTGGTAGGTGCCGCGCGGAAAGACCAAGCGGACCGGCCCACTCAGCGTTCGCACGTGCTCCAGCGCCGCGACAACCGCCGGAGTGCTGTCCTGTACGCCGCTGCTGTCCGCGCCGAACGCGGTGATGTCGACCAGGGTCACAAGGGTCTAGCTAATCAAACCGGGTAGGGATCGCGGGAGCGGGCGTCGCGCAGCGTCCGCCCCCACCAGGCCAGCTGGTCCAGCAGCACGGTCGCCGCCTGGGTCGTGGCGATGTCCTCGAGGTCCTCCGGTACGTCCGACCCGGGGAACTGCTGGAAGCTCAGCGTCTCGCGGACCGTCACGGTGTGCAGCTCGCCGAAGACGAGGCGCAGCTGCTCGGCGGCGCGCAGCCCGCGCGAGCGGCCGCCGTACACGACGAAGCCGACCGGTTTGCCGAACCACTCGTGCCGGACCGAGTCGATCGCGGTCTTCAGGTCGCCGGGGTAGGCGTGGTTGTACTCCGGCGCCAGCACCACGTAGGCGTCGGCCTCGGCGATCCGGCGCGGCAGGTCGGTGGTGCTCGCCAGGTCGATCAGGTCGAGCTTGAAGTCGTCGCGGCGCTCGACCTGCTGGGCGAACCAGGCCGTCAGCGCCCGGCAGAACGGGCTGGCCTCCGTGGTGCGGACCAGGAAGGCGAGCCGGAGCGGGTGAACGGTCACGTCGAGCGACGGTAATACCTCAACAGGACTTGAGGTCAAGGTCAACTCTGGAGAAAAGGGCGAAATGCCGTAAAATCGAGGATTTGTGGCGGCCGGCAGAAATGTTCCGGGGACCAACGCCGTGCATTTTATCATGAGGGGCTGGAATTGCAGAATCCGGTGCAGTCGGAACAGATTCATCTGACCACTTTCTACGCGGCGCTGGACCGCGAGCGGGAGCGCGCGGAGACCCGCCGAGACGGTGAGCAGGTGGCCGGGACGCGCAACGCGCAGGCCCTGCACCAGCGCGACGGCCGCGTCCGTGACCTGAACGCGCGGCTGGCCCGGCTGAACGCCGCCGAGGAGGGCCTGTACTTCGGCCGCCTCGACGACAGCGACGGCGAGGTGCTGCACCTGGGCCGGATCGGGCTGCACGACGAGGACTACGAACCGCTCCTGGTCGACTGGCGCGCGCCCGCCGCCCGCCCGTTCTACGTGGCGACCGCCGTGCACAACCAGGGCGTCGTCCGCCGCCGGCACATCCAGAGCCGGCTGCGTCAGGTCGTCGACGTCCAGGACGAGCAGCTCGATCTCGCGCGAACCGCCGAGGGCGAGTCGCGGCTCGGCACCGGCGTGATGGGCGAGGCCGTCCTGCTGAAGGCACTGGAGGCGCGGCGGACCGGCACGATGGAGTCGATCGTGCAGACCATCCAGGCCGACCAGGACCGGATCATCCGCTCCGAGCTGCCCGGCGTACTGGTCGTGCAAGGGGGTCCGGGAACGGGAAAGACCGCGATCGCGCTGCACCGCGCCGCGTACCTTCTCTACACCCATCGCGACCAGCTGGAAAAGCGCGGAATTCTCGTCGTCGGGCCGAATCCGACGTTCCTGAAGTTCATCGGCCAGGTGCTTCCGTCGCTCGGTGAGGACGGCGTCCGGCTGGTCACGCTGGCCGAGCTGTACCCGGGGCTCACAGCGACTCGGCCCGAGTCGGCGGAGGCCGGCGAAGTGAAGGGCCGGGCCGTGATGGCCGAGGTGATCGCGCAAGCGGTCGCCGACCGGCAGTGGGTGCCTGCGAAGCCGGTCGAGGTGACCGTGGACCGGACCGTGCTGCGGCTCGACCCGGCGGTCGCCGAGCAGGCGCGGTCGCGGGCCCGCGAGCGGCGGCTGACGCACAACCAGGCCCGGCCGTTCTTCCTGACCGAGATCGTCGACGCGCTCGTCGCGCAGTACGCCGACATCATCGGCGCCGACCCGCTCGGCGGCGAGAACCTGCTCGACGAGTACGACCTGACCGAGCTGCGCGCCGAGGTGAAGGCCGAGCCCGCCGTACAGGCGCTGCTCGACCAGCTCTGGCCGAACCTCAGCCCGCGCGAGCTCCTGATCGACCTGTACGGCGACGAGCGGCGGCTGGCGCAGGCGGCGCCGCAGCTGAGCGAGCTCGACCGCGAGCACCTGCTCCGGTACGGCGACGACTGGAGCCCGGCCGACGTCCCGCTGCTCGACGAGGCCGCTGAGCTGCTCGGCGACGACGGGCAGGAGGCGGCCCGGTTGAAGGCGGAGCGGGCGCGCGCCGTCGCGTACGCCCAGGGCTCGCTCGACGTGCTGAGCGGCTCGGGCTCGACGGACTTCGACGAGGACGACGAGTCGGAGGTGCTGACCGCGCGCGACATCCTCGACGCGGAGGCGCTCGCCGAGCGGTACGAGGCCGACGACGACCGGACGCTGGCCGAGCGGGCCTCGGCCGACCGCCGCTGGACGTACGGGCACGTGATCGTCGACGAAGCGCAGGAGCTGTCGCCGATGGCGTGGCGGGCGATCGCGAGGCGCTGCCCGCTGCGGTCGATGACGCTGGTCGGCGATGTCGCGCAGACGAGCGCGGCCGGTGGCGGGACGAGCTGGCGGCAGGCGCTGGGCTCCATCTTCGGCGACCGCTGGCGGCTGGCCGAGCTGACGATGAACTACCGGACCCCGGCCGAGGTGATGGAGCTGGCCGGGCAGGTGCTGCAGCTGGTGGACCCGACGGCGAAGGCGCCGGAGTCGGTGCGGTCGACCGGGGTGAAGCCGTGGCACGTCGACGTCGTACCGGCTGAGCAGGCGGCCTACGTGAGCAAGGTCGCCGGCGAGGAGGTGCAGCACGGTCAGGTCGGGGTGATCACCTCACGACTGCGGCTGGAGCTGGTGCAGGAGGCCGTCGGCGCACTGGCCGGCGTCACCGTGCTGACTGTCGGCGGCGCGAAGGGACTCGAGTTCGACTCGGTGCTGGTGGTCGATCCCGAGGGGATCATGCTCGAGTCGCCGCGCGGTCTGCGAGACCTGTACGTCGCGCTGACGCGGTGCACGCAGCGGCTCGGTGTGATCGGTGAGCTACCCGAGGTGCTGGCCGGGTCGGACGCCTGGGACGAACGCCGCTGAGCTGTTTGCAAGCGGTGCGCGGAGTGCTAACTGTCGAAGATGAAGAAGCCACTCGTGTGTCTTCTCGGCTTACACAAATGGAGAACCGAGCGTAACGACGAAGGCCAGCGCTACCAGCTGTGTCTGCGGTGCGGCACCAGCCGCGACAAGATGTCGCTGAACGACTACGGCATCTACTAGTGGTCGGCGCAGCACTTCTGCTGGTGCTCGGCCTCGAAGGGGATGAGGACGCCGCCCGCGGCGGGCTGGACCTGGAGGATGGTCTGGCCCTCACGGCGGATCGGACGGACGAAGTCTCGGGTGTCGATGACGCTGTCGTCGGTGATCGGTAGCCCGCCGAGCGCCTCGACGTAGTCGATGCCGGCCTTGGCGCGCAGCTCGGCAGCGGTCTGTACGCCGTACGCGTGCTCGCGGCCCGGCCAGCGGACCAGCCGGCCGGCGCCGAGGGCCGTCTCGACCGCGGCGACGTACGCGCCGCGGACGAGCTGGCTCGGGCCGGCCAGGTCGGGAGCCGTCGCGCCCGGGCGGGTGAACGCGGAACCGGCGCCGCGCTCGATGCACCACGTCCGGACGTGGATCTCCAGCTCGTCCGTCGGTGCGGTGATGGAGACGGCCAGGTGCGGGGTCTCGGCCCCGGTGATCATGTGCGTGCACGCGATCACCGGGGTCACCGCCGGGCCGAGCAGCTCGTGCAGAACGTGCTCGGCGGCGGCGGTGTCGCGGCTGCCCGCGTCGACGGCGATGATCATCAGCGCTTGGGCAGGACCCAGATCGGGTTCGTGTAGAACCACAGGTCCGCCCACGGGTCGGCGTCACCGACCACGTCGAGCTGCGGGCCCGCCGGGTCGATCGCCGAGCCGAGGTAGCCGGGCTGGCTGCGGTTGCCGTCGGTACCGCGGACGCGGACGTAGAACGGCTCCTCGGCCTTGCCCAGCGGCAGCACCAGTTCGAACGTGCCGCGCTTGCCGGAGGTGTCCCACTGCCGGACGACCTTGGTGTCGGGCGCGGTGAACGTGTCGCGGTTGCTGACCGTGCCCTTGACCGCACCGCGGATCGCGTCGACCCGGTTCAGCTTCGGTACGAAGTTCGACCAGTTCGGCATAGTCTGGGTGGTGATCCGGACGACCAGCTCGACCGCGCGGCCGCGGCGTACGGTCAGCGCGCCGCCGAGCGGCTCGCCGTAGCGCTGCCCGACCTCGCGGACCTCGACCTCGACGCCCTTGGCGAGCATGCCGTGGTCGACCCACATCCGGCCGGCCCGCAGGCCCTCCATCACCGACAGGTAGTCGCGGCGGTCGGCGCCGACGTGGGTGCGGCTGTAGTAGCCGGGGAAGAAGTCGCCCGCGGTCCGGTTGATCGTGTTGCCGTAGACCGGGTCCATGTAGCGGCCGTCGCGGTCGAACTGCGCCTGGTCGGAGCCCGGCGGACGGACCGAGGTCTCGTTCCAGTTCACATGGCTGTCGGAGTTGGCGCTGATCCACCAGGGCTTGCCCTCGGCCAGCAGGCTGTCCCAAAGACCGCCGACGGTCGACGTCATCCAGTCGAAACCGCCCCAGGTCCGGTACGACTCGGCCGGGTAGCCCGCGAAGGAGTTCGCGCTCGGGGCGTTGCCGTAGAAGCCGCGCGCCGCGGCGCCGCCGATCGGGGCCGGCAGGCCGGCGGCCTGGTGACCGGGCGCGCCCTCGAAGCCGATCGCGATCCGCGGGTCGGCGTCGCGCCAGTTGCGGATCTCGTGCGGGCTGTCGATGCCGTTGCGGGCCGGGTGGTTGGCCAGGAACAGCGCGTCCTGGACGCGGCGGCGGTCGACCTGCTGGCCGAGCCACTGGATGCCGGAGACCGCGAGCTGCTCGTTGGCCGGGGTGTTGCCGCCGGCGTTCTTCACGCTGCCGTCGTAGCTGTTCTCGAACTGCTTGAGCACCTCGACCTCGCGCGAGCCCGGCGCCACGAAGACGGTGCCGTGCTCGGCGGCCGGGATGTTCCACTCCAGGCCCTGGAAGATCAGCGTGTCCTTCAGTTCGGTGCGAGCCGCCTTGATCTGCGGGTTGACCAGGTCGACACCGATCCGCGCGTGGGTGGCGCCACCGTGGTCGGTGATGACCAGCCAGTCCAGCCCGTACGCCGCCGCGTGGCGGGCCTGGTCGATGACGCGGTACATGCCGTCCGAACTCAGCTGGGTGTGGATGTGGTGGTCGCCGGCCAGCCAGACGTTCGGGCGCTTGTGCTGCTGGAAGATCCAGCCCGGCACGTTCTTCGGCGCCGCGGCGGCCGCCGCGGAGGCGCCGGTGACGGCGAGCGCCGCCGTACCGCCGAGGATGCCAGCGGAGCGCAGCAGCGACCGGCGGCTCACCTCGGACGGCGAGAGGTCGGCGTCCGGGATCGACTCGTCCAGCGCGGCCAGCGTCGCGGCGTCCAGCTCGGTGTTCGGGTGGTGGTGGTCGTGCTCGTGACCGTGCCCATGGCCGTGTCCATGTCCGTGGCCGTGACCATGTCCGTGACCGCTGTGGTCGTGGGAGTGTCCCATCGTGCGTCCTCTCGGAGGGCGGAATCCGGCGCGATCATCGCCTTTCTTCATGGCCTGAAGGTGTTGTCCGGGTGAACCGTCGGCTCCGGCCATGGACAACGGCGGCCGTGGTGGCTTCACTGGGAGGTGGGGGACGCCATGGGGAGATCGTCGTCGAGAGCAACCAGTGCGCTGCTGGCTGTCCTGGCTGGGATCACGGCCGGAGTCGTCGCGGTGCTGCTCACGGCGGTCGTCATCCTGGCGACGGAGCCGTCCGGGAGCGCTCGGCCGGGCGTGCAGGCGGCCGGCGTACCGTCACCGGCCGCGCCGAAACCCGCTCCGCACACGCCGCGGCCCAGCTCGACCGCTGCGTCGGTGAAGGCGTTCGGGGATGTCCGGGAGCTGCCGGTCGGGCTGGTGTGCCGCGACCTCAAACAGCGTGGCTACGGGTACGCCGCCGCCGTCGAGTACTGGCAGGTCCAGGCGCAGCCCAACCGGATGGATGCCGATCGCAACGGAATCCCGTGCGAGCCGGAGTACACCCGGACCGAGGTCGGGAAGTACTGGCAGGGCCGGAAGGTGAGCTCGCTGGCCTCGGTGCCGGACGGGCTGCTCTGCCGCGACCTGGTCGCCCGCGGGGCGTCGTACGGGGAAGCGGTCACGTACTGGTGGTACGCCGGGATGCCGGCCCGGTTGGATGCCGATGGCAACGGGATCCCGTGCGAGCAGGTCTACCCGGCGACCGTGGTGCAGGCGTTCTGGCGTCAGTGAGCGCGCAGCGGCCGGCAGAAGGTGCGGAGGTCGTCGACCAGCAGGTCCGGGACCTCGAGGGCGGCGAAGTGGCCGCCGCGGGAGTGCTCGGTCCAGTGCGTGACGTGGTGGGTGCGGGCGAGGATGTGGCGTATCGCGGGGTCGGTCGGAAAGACGGCGACGCCGGTGGGCACTCCGGTCGGGGCCGAGATCTGGGTGCTGGGCTCGGAGTAGAGGACGGCGGACGTGGCGCTGGTGTTGGTGAACCAGTAGATGCAGACGTCGGTGAGGATGTGGTCCAGCCTGGCGCTGCTGAGCGGACGGCGCGGGTCGGACCAGTCGTGGAACTTCTCCAGGATCCAGGCCAGCTGGCCGACCGGTGAGTCGCTGAGCGCGAACGAGAGCGTCTGCGGCTTGGTCCCCTGCAGTTCCGCGTACGCCGTACCGGTCGCTCGGACGTGATCGGCGGCTGCAAGCTTGGCCTGGTCGGCCGGGTCGAGGTCGTCGAAGTCGCCCGGGCGGTAGCCGGGATCGGTGGACGGGTGGGCGAGGCCGCCGTTCAGGTGGACGCCGATGACGTGCTCGGGGGCGACCTGGCCGAGCAGCGGGGAGACGACCGAGCCGGTGTCGCCGCCCTGGGCGACGTACCGGTCGTAGCCGAGGCGGTCCATCAGGGCCGCCCAGGCGTGGGCGATCCGGAGGTGGTTCCAGCCGATGTCCCGGAGCGGGACCGAGAAGCCGTGCCCGGGGACCGAGGGCGCGACGACGTGGAACGCATCCGCCGGGTCGCCGCCGTACGCCGCGGGGTCGGTGAGCGGGCCGATCACGTCCAGGAACTCGGCGACCGAGCCGGGCCAGCCGTGGGTGAGGATCAGCGGGAGCGCGTCCGGGGCCGGCGAGTGGACGTGCAGGAAGTGCACCGGCTGGCCCTCGATCGTGGTCATGAACTGCGGGAACGCGTTCAGGCGGGCCTCCCACCTGCGCCAGTCGTAGGCGTCCAGCCAGTACCGGACGACCTGGCGCAGGGCGCGGACCGGGACGCCGCGGGACCAGTCGTCCGCGGCCGGGAGCTCGCGCGGCCAGCGGATCCGGTCCAGCCGGGCGCGCAGGTCGTCGAGGTCGTCCTCGGAGACGTCGATCCAGAACTTGTCGATCATGGCCGCAGCGTTCCGACGGCGGCGGCCAGCAGATCGATGCCCTCGGCAACCGCCTTCTCGGTGAGGCTGCCGTAGCCGAAGACCAGACCGGGCGGGCCGGGCGGCGTGAACCAGTACGGCGTGAGCGGGTGGACACCGACGTCGCACTCGCGGGCCGCGGTCGCGACGGTTTCGGCGGGCAGGTCCGGTGGGAGCCAGACCAGGACGTGCAGGCCGGCGGAGACGCCGACGGGCTTGAAGTCGGGCAGGCGGTCGGCGAGCTGCGTGACCAGGAGGTCGCGGAGGTTCCGGTAGCGCGGGCGCATCCGGCGCAGGTGCCGGTCGAACTCGCCGTGGGTGACGAAGTCGGCGAAGGTCAGCTGGTCGAGCACCGACGAGCCGCGGTCGTCGGCCAGCTTCGCGGCGGCGAGCGGTTCGACGAGCGCGTCGGGGAGGATCAGCCAGCCGAGGCGGAGACCGGGCGCGAGGGTCTTGCTCGCCGTACCGGCGTAGACGACGCGGTCGGGGGCCAGGCCCTGGACGGCGCCGATCGGCTCGCGGTCGTAGCGGTACTCGGCGTCGTAGTCGTCCTCGATGATCAAGGCGTTCCGGCGGACGGCCCACTCGACCAGCGCGGCGCGGGTCGCGGGCGAGGCGACGGCGCCGATCGGCATCTGGTGCGCGGCGGTGACCAGGACGAGGTCGGCGCCGGAGCGGTCGAGGGCCGCGACGTCGATACCGGAGTCCAGGACCGGTACGCCGACGACCTCGAGGCCTGCGGCTCGCGCGATGTCGCGGAGCTCGTAATCGGACGGGTCCTCGAGGGCGAGCTTGCGGTAGCCGGCCGCGACGAGGACCTGGAGGAGCAGGCGCGAGCCCTGGGCGAATCCGTGGCAGATCAGCAGGTTCTCGGGGCGGGCCGACGTACCGCGGACGCGGTTGAGGTAATCGGCGAGGGCCTCCCGCAGCTCTGGTGAACCCTGGCCGGACAAGTACGAGAAGGTGCTGTGCGGAGTCTCGTTGAGAACCCGGCGGACCGAGCGGAGCCAGGCTGCGCGCGGGAACTGGCTGACGTCGGGGCGGCTGTACTTGAAGTCGATCCTGGGCGGGCCGGTGGGCTGCTGGTTCGTGCGGGTCTGGCTGCTGGTGCGCGCGGCGGTCGGGGCGACCTGGGTGTAGCCGCCGGTGCGGCTGACCAGGTAGCCCTCGGCGACGAGCTGCTGGTACGCCTCCACGACGACGCCGCGGGACAGGCCGAGGTCGTTGGCGAGCGCGCGGGTCGACGGCAGGACCGCGTCGGCACGCAGCAGGCCCTCGCGGATCCGGGCGCGGATCCCCGCCTCCAGCTGCTGGTGCAGGGGCACGGCGCCGGAGCGCTGGATCTCGACCAGCAGCTCGCCGGAACCGGTCCTGGAACGGCTCATGCCATCGGACCTTAGCCGCGCGCCGGGGCGCTGTCAGGGCCGAACCCGGACAACGCCCTGGCGGTGGGCTACTTGTTCGCGTAGTACTCCGGCTTCATCTGGATCAGCTGCACGTAGTTGCCGTCGGGGTCGGTGAGAGTGGCGAAGGTGCCGATGCCGCGGTCCTCGGGCTCGACTAGCCAGTCGACGTCCAGGGTGCGCAGGTGGGCGGCGCTGGCCTCGATGTCGTCGACGGCGAAGTTGACGATGAACCGGCCGGGCTCGGGCGCTGTCGCGGCCACGTCGTCGCGGTGCTCGATGACCAGGCCGAACCCGCCGAGGTCGAGGTTGCCGTAGCCGTCGACGGCCGCGTGGAAGGCGTCGCGGTACCAGGTCTTCAGCCGGTCGGGGTCGGTGCTGCCGAGCAGCATGCTGTTCAGAACGGGCCGGGCCATCGGGGTCTCCTCGGGTCGTGGGTCGGTCACGCCGGGGACGTCGGAGTCCGGGCGCGGGTCTCGACACGCTGCGGAGACACGAACCGCCCGCACCCGGCCTTGTGGGCCGCGGTACGGGCGGTACGTCGTACTGGTGGTTCGCACTGGGTCGATCGGTGCGTGCTGCGGCAACAGGGAGTGCGCAGTACGCCGGGTCGGCTTCAGCGGGGGGCTACGTCCCACATGCGCTCGCCGGGCAGGGGGTCGGGGAGCCGGTCGACGGCCGGCATCGGGTCGTTGGTGACGCGAAGTCCGGCGAAGCGGCGGCTCATGGCGTGGGCGTACCGCTCGGCCAACGCCGGTTCGGCGTTGTAGTCGGCGATCACGTGCTCACCGAACCAGACTCGCACGCGTCGGCGCTCGGCAGTCTGGGTGGCGGTGGCGGTTGTCACAGGTCCTCCTGAGGCAGATCTGAGGGGTGGTCGGCCTGGAACGCGGAGCGAGCGCGATGACGGTTGAGCCGTGTGATCCCCGTCATGTCAGATGCAACGCACGACCGGGAGCGGAGGTCACGCTTGGGTTCCGATTTCTCTGCCAGAAAGGTGGATTTTCTGATCAGTTCACTCGAACAGGTGTTCCTTTGTTTGTGTGATGCGCGGGCTTTCGCGCGGGAATTGTCGGCGGGCACTGCGAAGGTCCCGAGATGCGAAGTTCGGTGAAAGAAGTCCACCAGTTGGTCTCCGGCCTGGAGCCGGCCGACGAGCGCGGGGTCGCGGACCGGGAGTGGACGCTGCGCTGGCTGGCGAGCACCGACGACATCTGGCGGCGGGTGAAGCCGGCGACCCCTTCACCGCACCTGGTCTCGTACGCCGTGGTGGTCGACCCGATGGACGGGAGCGTGCTACTGGTCGACCACGTGAACGCGCGACGGTGGTTGCCGACCGGCGGCCACGTGGAAGCCGACGAGCACCCGGCGGACGCGGCGGCGCGGGAGGTGCGGGAGGAGCTCGGGATCGATGCCGTGTTCAACGATCCGGAGCGGCGGCCTTCGTTTCTGACCGTCACCGAGATCGGTGATCACACTGATGTGAGTTTGTGGTTCGTGCTGGCGGGGTGGCGTGGGATGCCGGTGCTGGACCGGTCCGGGGAGTTCGCGGAGGTGCGGTGGTGGACGCGGGCGGAGATCGCGCGGGGCGGAATGTTCGATCCGGAGTTCGGGCGGTTCCTGCGAACGGGCGTTCGGTTGTCGGGAGAGGTGGAATTCACAGGGATTCCTCAGGAACGACACGCCGAAGTGTCAGACGGGATCCGTAGGCTGGAACGGTGACCATCGAAGAGACGGGGACCAGGGCGCTGGCCGTGCCGGAGCGCGATGTGCCGTTGAGCGGGATCGCGACGGTGCAGACCGAGCACCTGATCGGGGACGTGGGGGACGCGCTGCGGCTGCTGGACGCCGTGGAGCGGGTTCGGGGGCATGCGCACCCGTTGATCCTGGGGCTGCAGGACGCGGTCGGGATGAAGATGCCGGCGGCGTTGGTGCTGAGCGCGATCTCCAACGGGCGGGACTCCGCGGCGGCTGTGGCCGAGCAGGTCGGGACGACGACCGGTGAGGCCGAGCTGGCGATCGCGGAGCTGGCTGGGTTGGGGCTGGTGAAGACCGCTCCACACCTGGCGGTGACGGGGATGGGTCAGGCGCGGTTGTCGCAGCTCGATGCGTTGACTGTGCGGGTGCTCGATGTGATCACCGGGATTCTCGGGCCGGCGGATGCGGCTCAGCTGGTGCGGCTGCTGCACACGGTGGCCGATGGGTTGGAAACCGCCGCGGTGACCGCGGCCGTGAGTCAGGTGGCGCCGCAGCTGCACAACTGATCATGTCGAGACCGGACACCTGCTGCCGACGTACCTGGTGACAACAACCACCAGGTAGGAGGCAACTGATGTTCGGACAGACGAAGGCGTACAGCGGGTTCTCGGTGGACGACATCCCGGCGGCGAAGGAGTTCTACACGCGCACGCTCGGGCTCGACGTCGGCGAGGAGCACGGGATGCTGCAGCTGCGGATCGCGGGCGGCAACCCCGTGCTCGTCTACCCGAAGGACGATCACGTGCCGGCGGCGTACACAACGCTGAACTTCCCGGTCGACGACATCGCCGCGGCCGCCCGGGCGCTGGCGGCGCGCGGCGTGACGTTCGAGCGGTACGGCGACCGGCACGACGAGCTCGGGGTGGTCCGCGGTGACGGGCCGCCGATCGCGTGGTTCAAGGACCCGGCCGGGAACGTGCTCTCGATCGTCGAGGAGTGATCAGGCGCCCGGGATCGGGTCGTCGTACTTGCCGAGGTGGCCCTCGTAGCGGGTGCCGTTCCGGTATGGCCAGGCGTACGGGGTGCAGCCGTGCAGACCGAGGGTCTGCTGCTGCATCACCGGCGCCGGCTGACCGGGCCCGGGGCAGAGCTCGTGGGCCTCGCCGAGGCGGTGGCCGGTCTCGTGGTTCAGCATGTACTTGCGGTACTCCGTGAGCGAGGCGCCGTAGTTCGGGACGCCGTTCACCCAGCGCGCGATGTTCAGCACGACGCGCTGGCCGATCCGGCAGCTCGTGTAGTGGTCGTAGCCGCCACCGCAGAGGATGTCGCGGGTCGCGGGCGTCACGAACATCAGCTTGAAGCCGGGGTCTTGCCCCGGGCCGACCTGGCGGAAGCGCCACTTGCCGCCGGCGGTCCAGCCCTGCGGGGCGCCGTACGTCTCGCGGACGAAGCGGGCCAGCTCGGTGCGGTCGATGCCCTTGATGCCGTTCTCGATGTCGATCTCGAAGGTGAGCAACCGGCCCTCGGAGCCGATCGGCGTCGGGTCGCCGGGCAGGACGGAGTACGAGACGCTGCCTTGCTCCGGATAGGTGATCGACGGGTCGGCGGAATCGGCGGGCTTCGCGGGGGTCTGCGGGCTGCCCTTGCCGGGAGTGCTGTCGCGCGGGCTGTCGACCGGTGGTTCGTCCAGCGGCTCCGAGGCGGCGACCGGCGTCCGGTCGGGCGCGTCGTTGCGGGCGAACGGGCTGGCCGGGAGCTGGAACAACCCGACCACGACAAGTGCGGCCACCGCACCCAGACCGGCGATCCGTGCCTTGCGCATCTGCTGGACTCCTCACCGCACCCGGGCTGGGCGCGTCCTCACCGGGTTCTTGCCTGTTCGGGCAGAAACCCTTCTCGCGCGCCTGATTTCGTACGAGTGTGTTAGTTTCGAGATGGGAAACAGCACAGACGTGTCAAATACTTGGGGAGTCGGGGATGAAGCGGTGGACGGCAGGGATGGCGACGGTCGCGGTGCTGACCGCGGCGACACCGGCGATGGTGGCCTGGGGCGCCGGTACGACGGGCGCCGGTACGACCGGCGCCGAGCTGCGGGCCGATGTGGATCGGGACGGGCGGGTGACACCGGCCGACGAGGCCGGTGAGGCGTCGTGGTCGGCTGATCGCGGCGCGATCTTCCTCGCGAACGCCGACGACGACGAGCGGCGGTGCAAGGTCGATCCAGGTGAGCTGGAGGACGCGGGGTCGGCGGTCGACGAGAAGCTTGCCGCGTGCAACGATGCCGCGGACGAGCGGATCAACGGGCCGAAGGACCTGGAAGACCTTGCACCGCTGGAGATTCCGGCGACGAGGGGACTCAGCCGAACGGCGACAGGTCGGCTGGACGTCGTACCGGCGAACAAGGCGCGGATCTTCGCGAACGGCCGACCGGCGAGCGAGCTGACGGCTGACCAGCTGCGGCGTGGCGTACGGCTCGGGCTGGAAGGGCGCGACGTACTGCGTGACCGCGCCAAGTGGGACGGGACGATCACGGTCAGGTTGACCGTCACCGACCGCAGGCGCAGTGCGAGCGACGTCGTGAAGCTGCGGGTCGCGCCGCTGATGCTGCAGAACGATCTGCAGCGAGCGCAGACCGTCTTCGCGGGTAAGCCGAACAAGGGCGTCGGCTGGCCGGGCGATGCGCCGTACCCGCCGGGTGTGCCGGGTGAGTTCGATGCGTTCGCGAAGACGCTCGGGAAGGCGACGCGGTCGAGCGGCGCCAAGCTGCAGTACGTGCAGGGCACGCCCGGCGGCTGGAAGGACATGTGGCTGCAGGACACCTTCGAGCCGGCCACCGCGAGCCTGCCGGCGGTCGGCGGCGCGCACACGATGCGGGTGCTGATCCGCTCCGGCAACGTCTGGGACTTCGGCGTCCCGACCCCGCGCCCGGCCGGGCGCCTGCTCTACCGCGATCTCCGCGGACCGGACGTCGGCGTCGTCCAGGAGCTCAGCCCGACCGCCTCCTCGAACGCGAACGACCTGCTCAACATGGGCGGCAACATCGAGAGCCTCCCGCCGTACGCCGGCCACCCGCACGGCCGCGTCCTGTACGGCGCCGGCGAGCGGAAGCCCGACCCCGGGTTCCTCGAGCTCGTCACCGGCCAGGGTTTCCAGGACCCGCTGCGGATCGACACCTCCTGGCTCGCGATCGGGCACGCCGACGAGACCACGCACGTCGTCCGCGCCGACAACGCCCGCGGCTGGACGCTCGCGGTCGCCGATCCTCGGCTGGCCGAGCAACTGCTGCGCGACGCGCACCGTCAAGGCGCCGGCGGGCAGCGGTTGTTCGCGGACACCAACTCGCCGCGCAAGCCGGCCGTCGACGAGATCCTTGCTGATGGCAAGCATCTCGCGGACAACCGCGCCGCGGCCGCGCACATCGACGAACAGCTGGCGATCCTGCTCCGCGAGACCGGGCTGCGACGCGACGAACTGGTCCGGCTGCCGGTGTTCTTCGAGTCGCACCCGGTGCTGCCCGGGCTCCGCGCGATGACGCCTGGCCTGGTGAACGGGCTGTCGCTGACCGCGCGCGACTTCGCCGCACCGGACCCGCAGGGGCCGAAGGTGCGCGGCGTCGACGTGTTCAAGGCGACCGCGGAGCGCGCGCTCCGGCGTACCGGGGTCCGGGTGCACTGGGTCGACAACTTCTTCTGGTCGCACCTCGGCGGCGGCGAGGTGCACTGCGCGACCAACGCGTTGCGCGACACCCGCGGGACCGACGCGTGGTGGTTGGATCGGGTGTGACCACACTCCGTACGCCGGACGGCCGGACCGTCGCCTACAGCCTGTACGGCGATCCAGGCGGCGTCCCGGTCGTTTCCCAGAACGGCTCCCCGTCCACGCGCTGGAAGCGGCCGGACGTCGTCCGTGCGGTGGAGGAGCTCGGGATCCGGCTGCTGTCGATCGACCGGCCAGGGTACGGCGAGTCGTCGCGGCAGCCGGGGCGGACGGTCGCCGATGCGGTCGCTGATGTGCGACTGGTCGCGGACGCGCAGGGGTGGGAGCGGTTCGCGGTCACTGGTGGGTCGGGCGGCGGTCCGCATGCGCTGGCGTGTGCGGCGTTGCTGCCTGATCGGGTGGTGCGGTGCGCGGTGGCGGGTGGGATCGCTCCCCCGCTGGTCGACGGGCCGGAGCCGGTGGAGGACGGCGCGGAGCCGCTCGTCGACGGACCGGAGCCGCCGGACGGCGCAGAACCGTCGGGCGGCGGCGCGAGTTCGTCGGGCGGCGGCGCGACGAACGGCGGCGACGGGACCGGTCGCGTCCCGCCCGACCCTCGGCGCAACCGCACGTCCTGGCTCGCCGCCAACGGCGGTGAGGCGGCGCTGCGGCCGGGTGTCGAGGAGACCGCGCGGCAGATCCTCGCGCTGATCGAGGCCGGTGGGCCGGAGATTCCGCCGGATTCCTACTCCCCGGCCGGGCCTCCGGCGAAGGACGAGCCGCGGGCGATGGCTCGGGTGCTGGCGACGTTCGTGGACAGCCACGACGGGTGGATCGATGACAACCTGGCGTTCGCCCGCGACTGGGGGTTCGCGCTGGAGAAGATCGTGGTGCCGGTGAGTCTTTGGTACGGCTCGGAGGCGGAGCGGGACCGGTTGCAGGCGGGGTTTCTCGCGGCGGCGACACCAGGCGCCGAGGTGTTCGAGTTTCGTGGTGGGCACATTCAGAGCGACCCGGCGTACCGGCGGATGCTGGCCTGGCTCAGCGCCAACTAGCTGACGCAGAAGATTCGGCCGAACTTTTCCGGCTCGGGCGGGTTCGAAGGAGAGGGCGCCGGTCAGGGGCGGTGCTCGCGTCCTGCCGCCGATCATCGAGTGGAGCCATGGCCCCGAGCGCAACCCGAGCACGTCGAGCCAAACCCCGGACGAGTCGGCACCACCGGCAGGGTGGGGCGCTGCTGATCGCGGTGCTCGGGGTGCTGATCCCGGGGACCGCGTACCTCGCCGCCGGGCGGAAACGGCTGGGCGCGGTCGTGACCACGCTCAGCGTGCTGCTGTACGGCGCGGCGGCGTACGTCGTGCTGGTCCGGCGCGACGACGTGATCGAGTGGGCGCTCGACCCGGGTGTGCTGCTCGGGATGATCGTCGGGCTGGGCGTCGCCGGGCTGTTCCTGGTCGTCGTGCTGGTCACGTCGTACAAGATGTTGCGGCCGTTGCAGAGCGGGATCGGCGCGCGGCTGGCCGGGGCGCTGGTGGTCGGGCTGGTCTGCTTCTCGATCGCGTCGGGGTCGGCGCTCGGGGCGCAGAACCTGGTCGCGCAGCGCAGCCTGGTGACCAAGGTGTTCGCCGGGGAGAAGTCGAAGAGCGCGACCGCGCCGAAGATCGACCGGAAGGACCCGTGGGCGAAGCTGCCGCGGATCAACCTGCTGCTGCTCGGCGCCGACGACGGCGAGGGGCGCGACGGCGCGCGGACCGACACGGTGATGGTGGCCAGCATCGACACCCACACCGGCGAGACGTCGCTGATCTCGCTGACCCGGAACTTCATGCGGATGCCGTTCCCGAAGGACCACCCGCTGCACAAGGTGTTCCCGACCGGCTACTGGGACCCCGACGACCCGCACCCGGAGCAGCCGAACTTCTACCTGGACGCGATGTACCGCACCCTCCCGCCGAAGTACGGCGACCTGCTCGGCGAGACCGACAACCCGGGCGCGGACGCGCTGAAGCTGTCGGTCGGCGAGGCGCTGGGGCTGAAGCTGCACTACTACGTGCAGATCAACCTGGCCGGCTTCGAGCAGATGGTGACCGCGCTCGGCGGGATCACGGTGAACATCAACTACCCGGTCCCGGTCGGCGGTGACGACGACAAACACATCCCGCCGGGGCGCTGGCTGCAACCGGGCCCCGACCGGAAGCTCAACGGCTTCGACGCGCTCTGGTTCGCCCGAGGACGGTACAAGGTGCCGGGTGCGGACCTGGCCCGGCAGGCCCGCCAGCGCTGCACGATCAAGGCGATCGTCGAGCGCGCGACGCCGCAGAACGTGCTCACGCACTACAAGGAGATCGCCGCGGCGGGCGAGCAGCTGATCCGCACCGACATCCCGCAGACGCTGCTCGGCGATCTCGCCGGGCTCGGCGCGAAGGTGAAGACGGCGAAGATCCGCAACATCGACCTGGACAAGAAGAAGAACTTCCCGAACGGGCGCGACCCGAACTACCCGGGGATGCGGGCGATCGTGCAGAAGGCACTGTCCGGTACGCCGGCCGCGCAGCCCAAGCCCACCACCACGAAGCCGACCGGGAAGCCCACCACGACCAAACCGCCGGCGACCAACGGTGATCTGAGCGACTCCTGCGCCTACGACCCGACCGGCTGACGCACCGCCCGGGGGACAATGGGCGGGTGGTGAAGCCGGCTCGCCGCCCGACCACCCCAGCCGTCGGATGGAACGTCAGGCGTGGTGGCTGGTGCACGGGTGCGAGCGGAAGCTCCTTGCTCTTGATCGGGGGACAATGGGCGGGTGGTGAAGATGGCGGACGTCGCGCGGCGGGCCAACGTCTCGGTGACGACGGTTTCGCACGTGCTGAACGACACCCGGTTCGTGGCGCCGCGGACGCGCGAGGCGGTGCTGACCGCGGTCCGGGAGACCGGGTACGTGCCGAACACGGTCGCCCGGTCGCTGGTGATGTCGAAGACCGACACGATCGGGCTGGCGCTGTCGTCGATCTCCAACCCGTACTTCGGGGAGCTGGCGCACCACCTGCAGGCCGAGGCCGAGCGGCGCGGGTACTCGATCCTGATCGCGGACACCCACGACGACCCCGAGCGCGAGCTCGAAGTGGTGCGTGACCTGCACGAACGCCGGGCCGACGGGATCATCATCGCGGTCTCGGCCCGGCCGGAGCCGACGCTGGACTACCTGCGGCTGCGCAAGGTCCCGGTGGTGCTGGTGGACCGGATGATCGGGACCGGGCTGGACGAGGTCGGCACCGAGAACGTCGAGGCGACCGCTCGGCTGGTCGAGCACCTGACCGGGCTCGGGCACACCCGGATCGGCATCGTCGCCGGGCTGCCCGGGATCGCGACGACCGAGGAGCGGATCGCCGGCTACCGCCTCGGGCTCGAACGGGCCGGTCTCCCGTACGCCGCGGAGCTGCGCACCGACGGCGCGTCGGACGCCGTACCGGCGCAGGGCGCGACCGCGCGGCTGCTCGCGCTGGCCGACCCGCCGACCGCGCTGATCGTCGCGAACAACCAGATGACGATCGGCGCGATGCGGGCGCTGCGGCAGGCCGGGGTGTCGGTGCCCGGCGACCTGGCGCTGGTCGCGTTCGACGACTTCGACTGGGCCGACCTGTTCGAGCCGCGGCTGACCACGATCGCGCAGCCGCACGCCGTCCTGGCGTCGCGGGCGCTGGAGCTGATCACGACGCGGATCGCCGAACCGGAGCTGCCGGCGCGGACGATCCGGGTCGAGCCGACGCTCGTGCACCGCAACTCGTGCGGGTGTCAGACCAGCTGAACCTGGTGCTTCTGATCGGGCGCCATGAACTGCAGCAAAGCGGCGCCCTCGACCTCGACAGCTTTCCGAACGGCAGCGGACAGTACGACGTCGCCGCCGCCGTTGTCGTCGAGCAGTTCGATCGCGAGCGTCGCGGTGTCACCGGTGAGGTCGACCTTCCACATGCCGCGGACGAAGCCGTCGACGAGCAGCGTGGCCGCGATGTAGGCGCCGACGCAGACGCGGGTCTGCTGCGCCTTCGTCATCACCCGCGAGCGGTCGCGGAAGCCGACCATCAGGTTGTCGAACTCCGGCAGCAGGCGGACCGGGACCGGCGTACCGGGGTCTGGGCGTGGGGCGTCGGGGAGATCGAAGAGTTCGGTGCCGGCTTCGTTGGTGAACGTGACGAGCTGGGGTCTCAGCTCGTCGATCGTGTCGCCGAGGCGGCTCAGGCCTGACCAGGCGTGGATGTCGCGGAGCGAGGCCGGGCCGAAGGCTGCGAGATAGAGCAGGATCAGGCGGCCTGGGTCTGGTTCGCCGAGGGTGATGCCGAGCCAGTCCTCGGCGAGCGCGAAGGGGGTCACTCCGCCTTTGCGGCCCCAGAGGCCGTCCGGTGGCGGGTGCACGACCGAGGCCAGGTACTGGAAGGTCCAGCCGAGGGCGGTGCCCTCGTGATCGGGCCAGCGCTCCTTGAGCTTCTTGCCGAGCTGGGGGCGGGTGAGGGTGACGCCCTTGAGCGCTTCCTTGCCCAGTACGACGAGCTCGTCGAGGTCGACGCCTTCGGTCTGTTTGCGCCAGGCGCTGTGGTGGGCACGCACGAGGACGGGCGCGATGACCGGGCGGAGGACCTGGTAGTCCTCGGCGGTGACGAGGTGTTGCGTGTAGCGCATCAGGCAGGCGCGGACGACCTGCTTGTCGTGCAGGAGGTCGGCGAGCTGGTCGGGTTCGAAGTCGGTGAGGCGGGCCCAGAGGCCGAGGTACGGGTCCTTGGCGCTCTGGGCGTTCAGGCCGGCCAGGGCGTGGACGGCGTCGAGGGCCGGGAGCTGCTGCCGTTCGAGCAGGAGTTGGCGGGCGAGGGTGGCGCGGTTGAGTGCCCGCCGGTCCATGACGTCCATGGGGACAGCATCGCCCGAGGGGTGGGTCAGGCGTAGCGGACGCCGAGGCCGCCGTCGACGGTCCAGTTCGCGCCGGTGACGAACGCGGCCGCCGACGAGGCCAGGAAGCAGACCACCTCGGCGACGTTCTCCGGCGTACCGATCCGGCCGAGCGGGTGCACCGAGAGCGCGCTGTCGCGGGCCCCGGGGATGGTGTCGAAGAACTCCTCGAGCAGGTCGGTGGCGATGAAACCCGGGCTGACCGCGTTCACCCGGACGTCGTGCGGCGCGACGTCGAGGGCCAGGCTGCGCGTCATCCCGACCAGGCCGGACTTCGCGGCGGCGTACGGGAACATGCCGGCGGTGGTCAGGTTGGAGTGGATCGAGGCGATGTTGACGATCGCGCCGTGCCGGTGCGCGATCATCGCGGGCAGCACCTGACGGGCCATCAGCCAGGCGCCCTTGAGGTCGACGTCGAAGACGCTGTCCCACTCCTCGACGGTCATCGCGGTGGCGTCGGCGTACGCATTCTTGCCGGCGTTGTTGACCAGGACGGTGATCGCGCCGAGTTGGCCGGTGAGGTCGTCGGTGCAGCTGCGGACCGAGCTCTCGTTGGTGATGTCGCCGACCGCGGCGGCGACCTTCGCGCCGGTGGCGGCGATCTCTTCCGTGGTCGCGGCGAGCGCGTCGGGGAGGATGTCGAGCAGGCCGACGGCCGCGCCTTCCTCGGCGGCCTTGACAGCGATCGCACGGCCGATGCCACGGGCCGCTCCGGTCACCAGTACGACCTCGCCGGTCAGACGTCCAGCCACAAGCTCCTCCTTCAACGGTGTAGAAGCAGCCTAAGCGGAGAACGCCGCTCGCTGCAGTGATCTCGCAGCGCGGATCGCGGCCGGAGTGGTGGTCAGGCCTGGAAGGCGCCGGCTTCGGCCGCGGCCGCTGTCGTGGTCGCCCAGCGGTCCGCCTCGGCCTCGGTCATCGGCTGTCGGCGCAGGAACAGCTGGTGGTAGAGCGGGGAGGTTGCGGCCATCAGCAGGCGGTGGGGGTCGGTGCCGGCGGGGAGCTCGCCGCGGGCGATCGCGCGGGTGACGACCACGGCGCAGCGATCGTAGCGGTCGTCCAACAGGCGGGTCTGGGCCGCGGCGGCCGCGGGTGAGCGGAAGGACGCGGCGATCACCGCGGACATCACCGACGGTTCTTCGAGGGCGGCAGTACGGACCTCGCGGTTCAGGGCGATCAGGTCGGTGCTGAGCGCGCCGGTGTCGGCGGGGGCCCAGGTGTCGTCGCGGTTGGCCTCGAGGAGGTCGACGAGCAGCGCGTCGACCGTCTTCCAGCGGCGGTAGAGCGTCGTGCGGTGCACACCCGACCGGGCGGCGACGGCGTCGATGGTGAGCGCGTCCCACCCGTGCTCGGCCAGTTCCTCGCCGACCGCGCGCAGCACGTCCGCGCGGACACGGGCGCTGCGGCCGCCGGGGCGAGCCGGACCGGGTAAGGGGGTTGCGTCCACCGGGCTGGTCATGGTTTCATCTTAACGCAACATTTGTCGCTTTAAGGAGTAGCCCGTGATCCTCTGACCCGCTGATGTTCCGGTGATTCCACCGTCCGAACCGCGCGTCAGGAGGACACGTATGTCTACGCAGCTGTCTGTGCACCATCTCGGCAAGTCCTACGACCACAAGGTCGTGCTCGATCAGGTCGACTGCGCGTTCCCGCCGGGGCGGGTCAGTGGGCTGATCGGGGAGAACGGGTCCGGCAAGTCGACGCTGCTGCGGCTGCTCGCCGGGGCCGAGGAACCGGACGACGGGTCCGTCGTCGTGGCGGGGAGCGTCGGGTTCCTCGCGCAGGAGAGCCCGTTGCCGCCGGAGCTGGATGTCTCGGCGGTGGTCGATCACGCGCTGGCGGACCTTCGCGCGCTGGAGGCGCGACTGCGTGAGCTCGAGGGATTGCTTGCTAATGGCAACCTTTGGGTGCTGGCGGAGTACGGCGAGGTGCAGCAGGAGTTCGAGGCGCGCGATGGGTACGACGCCGACGCGCGGCTGGCGCGGGCGATGCACGGGCTCGGGTTGTCGGCGCTGCCCGGTGATCGGGTGCTGGGCGAGCTGTCCGGCGGCGAGCTGGCGCGGTTGCAGCTGGCCGCCGTACTGGCTGCTTCGGCGGAGGTGCTGCTGCTCGACGAGCCGACGAACCATCTGGACCGGTCGGCGACGGAGTGGCTGGAGGAGCATCTGCGCGGGCGCTCGGGGACGACGGTGGTGGTGTCGCACGACCGTGCGTTCCTGGAGCGGGCGGCGTCGACACTGTTCGAGGTCGACGGGGACACGCATCGGGTGACGCGCTACGGGAACGGGTACGGCGGGTACCTGGTCGAGAAGGCCGCCGAACGGGCCCGGGCCGAGCAGGCGCGGCAGGTCTGGGAGGACGAGGTCGCGGTGATGAAGGTGACCGTGCGGACGACCGCGGACCGGGTCGCGCACGGGCGTCCGATGAAGGACAACAACAAGCTCGCGTACGACCGCGCGGCCGGGCGGGTGAACGAGGCGGAGCGGAGCAAGATCCGGAACGCGAAGGAGCGGTTGCGGAGGCTGGAGGCGGATCCGCCGCCGGTGCCGGCGAAGCCGCTGAAGTTCGGGGCGAGGCTGCGGACGGCCGGCAGTGCTGAAGGGATGTTGATAGAGGCAGTCGGGGTTGCTGTTGCTGGGCGGCTGCGGCCTGTTTCTGTTGAGGTCCCGGTGGGTGGGCGGTTGCTGATCACCGGAGCGAACGGTGCGGGCAAGTCGACATTGCTGGACGTGCTGGCGGGGCAGCTCACGCCTGACCGCGGGTACGTCGAGCGCCGCGGGCGACTGGGGTATCTCGCGCAGGACGTCGTCGAGCCGCGGCCCGACGAGACGCTGCGGACGGCGCTCGCGCGGCATCGGGGCGCGGCCGGGTTAGGACTGTTCCGCCAGGAGCAGTTGCTGACGAAGGTCGGCGCGTTGTCCACAGGTCAGCGGCGAAGGCTCGCGCTCGCGCGGCTGCTGACCACGCCGTACGACGGGATGCTGCTCGACGAGCCGACCAACCACCTGTCGCTCGTCCTCGTCGAGGAACTCGAGGCCGCGCTCGACGACTACCCCGGCGCGCTCGTCGTCGTCACGCACGACCGCCGCTTCATCTCCCGCTGGCGCGGCGCCATCCACAGGATCGAGGAGGAGTCCCTTGTCAGTCAGTGAGTTCACGGTGGGCGAAGGCGCGTACGGCGTGACGCTGCGCGGCGAGGAGGTGTGGACGACGCTCGTGCACACCGGCGTCGTCGCGCGGCTGGCCGGCGACGAGGTCGAGCGGGTGGATCTCGAGGCGCCGGAGAGTCGGCCGAGTGTGATCGTGGCCGCGCCGGACGGGGCGGTGTGGTTCACGCGGTCGGGTGACAACAGCATCGGGAAGATCGTGGACGGGGTGGTGTCGACGGTCGCGGTCGGCGGGTCGCCGTACGGGTTGTGTGTGGGTCCGGACGGGGCTGTCTGGTACACGGTGATGGACGCGGATCTGGTCGGAAGGGTGGGACCGGACGGAGTGACCGAGTTCGCGATCGGGACAGCGGGGGCTTTTCCGGCGTACATCACCAGTGGTGGTGGGGACTTGTGGTTCACGTTGAATGCGGGGAACGCGATCGGGCGGATGACGGTGGACGGGGTGGTGACCACCTACCCGTTGCCGACCGAGGCGGCTGGACCGGTGGGGATCAGTGCGGGGCCCGATGGCGTGTGGTTCGTGGAGATCCTGGCCGGGCAGGTCGGGCGGATCGGCCGCGACGGGGTGATCACCGAGTTCCCGTTGCCGGATCGTGAGGCGAAGCCGCACGCGGTGGCGGCGACTGCCGATGGCGGGTGCTGGGTGACCTTGTGGGGATCCAGCGCGCTGGTGCGGATCGACGCGGCCGGCGGCGTACGGGAGACCGTTGCCCTCGGCGACGGGTCGGAGCCGCACGGGCTGGCGGTCGCCGACGACGGGTCGGTGTGGGCGGCGCTGGAGAAGGGTTCTGTTGCTCACATTCAGCCTCAGGAGTGAGGCGATTCACCCGTTGGAGGGAGGTGCTGCGCAGCTCGTGAGAGGAGTGTGGAGACGTGACCACACTCGTTGCGGTGCGACCCCGTCCCCGGGCGAAAGATGTGCTGCTGGTCGGGCGGCCGGCGTTCTGGATCGTGTCGGTCGTGCCGTACTACGTGGGGATCCTGCTGGCCACGCACCAGCTGGTCCCACCGGTCGACACCTGGCCGCGGCTGCTGCTCGGCGCGGTGGTGATGGGCCCGCTGCTCTGGCTCGCGGTGCTCGCGATCAACGACGCGTACGACCTGCCCGGTGACCTGCTCAACCCGCGCAAGTCGAAGTCGCCGCTGCTCGACGGCCGCGTCACGGTCGCCGAGGCGAAGCGGCTCGCGGCGGTGGCCGACGTCGCGTCGCTGGTGGTGGGCGCGTTCGTCGGATGGGTGTTCACCGCCGGGGTGCTGTTCGCGCTGCTGCTCGGCTACGCGTACAGCGTCCCGCCGCTGCGGCTGAAAACCCGCGCGGGGTTCGACGTCGCCTCGAACTCGCTGGCCCTCGGCGCCTTCGGCCCGCTCGCCGGCTGGGCCGCGGTGACGCCTGACCTCGGCGCCTTCCCGTGGGTGATGGCGTTGCAGGGCACGCTCGCCGCGATCGGTCTCTACCTTCCGACGACGCTCGCCGACCTGCCCGCCGACCGCGCCGCCGGGTACCGGACGATCGCGGTCCGCCTGGGCGCGCGGACGACGTACCGGATCGGGTACGCCGCCTGGATCGCCGCGGCGACGCTGTCGGTCGTGCTCGCCGCCCTCGACCACGTGATCCCCCGCGGCATGCTCGTGCTCGAGATCGTGATGGTCCCGGTCCTCGTCGTCGCCTACCGCCGGCTGATCGGCCCGGGCCAGACCTTCAAGCAGGTGGTCATCCTCGCCAGCCTGTTCCTCTTCCCCTGTGGGACGTTCGCGCTCACCTACACCGGCGTCCTCACATTCTGAGCCGCCGTCGCGTTCCACTCGTATGGACTGGATCGATGACCTCAACGCCGTCGGCTGCGCGCTGACCCCACCGCTGCTCACGCCCGCGCAGTGCCACGAGATCACCAGCTGGTACGCCGAGGTCGAGCGCTTCCGCGCGACGATCGACATGGCCCGCTACCGCTTCGGCTCCGGCCAGTACCGGTACTTCGCCCACCCGCTGCCCGACGTCATCACCGAGCTCCGGGCGAGGTTCTACACGCAACTGCTGCCGGTCGCGCGAGACTGGGCGGACAAGCTCGGCCAGAAGGCGCCGTGGCCGGACTCGTTCGAGGAGTGGCTCGACGACTGTCATCGCGCCGGGCAGGAGCGCCCGACGCCGATCCTGCTGCGCTACCAGGCGGGCGACTGGAACGCCTTGCACCGCGACCTGTACGGCGAACTGGTGTTCCCGCTGCAGGTGGTGATCGGGCTGGACCAGGCCGGCGTCGACTACGAAGGCGGCGAGTTCCTGCTTGTCGAGCAGCGGCCGCGGGCGCAGTCACGCGGGACGGTGACGTCGCTGCCGCAAGGCCAGGGGCTGATCTTCACCACGCGGGACCGGCCGGTGCGGTCGACACGCGGCTGGTCGGCGGTGCCGGTGCGGCACGGGGTGAGCACGGTGCGGTCCGGGCTGCGGCACACGCTCGGGCTGGTGCTGCACGACGCTGCCTGACAGGCGGTGGATCGCTGATCGTCCACTGTTGTTCGCTCACGTTTGGTTCATGGTGGAGCACCGTGGGTGATCATTGGGGAGTTCCCCTCGATCCGCCCCTTGAGGAGTGCTCTCGTGAAGCGTCTTGCTGCCCTGGTGGCCGTTGCGGCCACCGCGTTGTCCCTGTCCCCCACTGCTCAGGCCGCGCCGCGCGCCGACGGCTCGCTGGCCGGTGTCACCGGCGTCGGTGTGCACAACGCGTACGTGCAATCGACGTTCCCCTGGATGATCGACGCGCTGGAGTCCGGTGCGTCGATGCTGGAGATCGACGTCTGGCAGAACTTCCTCGGCTCCCGCGCCTACTGGGTCGGGCACGACCCGGTCGGCAACGCCAACAACTGCTCGTCCGCGACGACGTACGCCGGGCTGCGGTCCGGGTCGCGCAACCAGAGCCTGCAGACCTGCCTGCGCAACCTGCGGCTGTGGCACGACCAGAACCCGAGCCACGCGCCGGTCGTGCTGAAGCTGGAGATGAAGAACGGGTTCGACGGGCGCGCCGGGTTCGGGCCGGCGCAGTTCGACACGCTGCTGACCAACGCGCTCGGTGCGGGGGCGATCCTGCACCCGGCCGAGGTGAAGGGGTCGGCGGCGTCGCTCGACACCGCCGTACGGACCGGTGGCTGGCCGAGCCGGGAGAGCTTGCGCGGGAAGTTCGTCGTACTGGTGGAGACGGGTGCCTTCGAGGCGGGTAACCCGTTCGACAGCTACGACACCGATCTCGAGTACGCCGACCACCTGATCAGCCTGAACGCCGCGGGGAAGCTGGCCAGCGCGACCATGTTCACCACGATCAACGGCGCCTCGGTGACCGACCCGCGGGTCGGTGAGCGCGGCGGTGCGCGAGCGCCGTGGTACGTGACCTTCGACGGCAACGCGAGCAGCTGGTACGCCGGGTCGACGGCGTTCTACACGAGCAACAACTACCTGCTGGTGATGGTCGACGCGCACGCCGTCGCGCCCGCGATCGACGGCCGCAACCCGACCGTCCAGCAAGCGACGGACAAGGTCAACCAGCTCGCCGCCCACGGCGCCACGATCGTGTCGAGCGACTGGACGAACCCGCAGATCGTCTCGCTCACCACGCCGCGCGGCTGACCATCAGGTTGCCCTGATCCCTGCCGCCCCGGGGATCAGGGCAACTACTTGTGAGCACCCACCGCCCAAGTCGGAGTCGGCGCTAGTCCAGCGCGCGCTTCTGCGGGTAAGGCGTCTCACCTCGGCCCAGTTCGTCGACGTAGCGGGTGATCCACTTCGTGCGGGTTTCGGCGCGTTTGGCGTTGGTGAGGCGGTAGAGGATCGCGAACCGGTTCTGCTGGGTGAGGATCGCGAACATCGCCTCGGCGCGCGGCGACGCGGCCAGTGCCTCGGCCAAGTCGGCAGGCACGTCGCGCCCCGTCGACAGCCCGTACGCCGCCTCCCACCGCCCGTCGGTCTTCGCGCGCTCCACCTCCGCGCGACCGGCCGGCCGCATCCGTCCTTCGGTCTCCAGGCGCTGGATGATCCCGACGTTGCGTTGGGACCAGTTGCTGCGCGGGCGCCGCGGTGTGTAGCGCTGCTTGAACGTGTGCGCGTCGCGCGACACCCGCTGGCCGTCGATCCACCCGTGGCACAGCGCCTCCTCCAGCGCTTCGTCGTACGTCAGGCTGGTCGGATCGGTCGTCCCCTTCTTCGCCAGCACGAGCCAGACCCCGTCCGACGTCTCGTGCTCGGCGGTCAACCACTCGTGCCAGGCCGCCACATCGGCGAACACATGTTCCGGCGTCATGACGCGGCCGCCGTGTAGCGAGCAGCCAACGTGGCCGCGGCTTGTTTGAGCTCCAGCGGCCCGACGAACTCCAGATCGCACTCGAACATCCCGAAGTTCGCCGCCAGCCCGGTCCAGGACCAGCCGGGCAGGATCAACCGGCAGCTCGTCGGCGTGATCTCCTCGACCACCGCGTCCCGTCCGGCCCAGCGCGCGATGTCGGAGGCCTTCGCCTGCAGGATCGCCTCGCCCCGGCACGGCCACTCACCGCGCCCGGTGAAGCGCGACGAGATGTACGTCGCGACGTCCGGCTCGGGCAGCTCGCGCGGCGTGAACCGCGGGCCGGTCGGCGTCTTGGGCTGCATCCGGTCGACCCGGAACGTCCGCCAGTCCTTGCGATCGAGGTCCCAGCCGACCAGGTACCAGCGCCCACCCCACGTCACCAGGTGGTGCGGCTCGACCTTCCGCGGCGGAACCCACTCCTCCTCCGACGCACCCGGCGACGCGTAGTCGAACCGCAGCACCTCGTGCGCGCGCACCGCCGTACCGATCGCGATCAGGTGCTCGGAGTCGACCTTCGTCCGCTTCGACCCGGCCCACCGATCGACGGTCGTCACCTGCAACGCGTCGACCCGCTGCCGCAGTCGGGCGGGCATCACCTGGCGAACCGTGGCGAGCGCGCGCAACGCACCTTCCTCGATCCCGGTCACGGTGGTCGTCGCCGTCTGCAGCGCGACCGCGACGGCGATCGCCTGGTCGTCGTCGAACAGCAGCGGCGGCAGGTCGGCGCCGGCATCGAGTCGGTAGCCGCCGTCCGGGCCCTTGCTCGCGCGGACCGGGTAGCCCAGGTCGCGCAGCCGGTCGACGTCTCGGCGTACGGTGCGCGGGCTCACCTCGAGTCGCTCGGCGAGCAGCGCACCCGGCCAGTCGCGGCGGGCCTGCAGCAGGGACAGCAGCGCGAGGAGTCGTGCGGAGGTCTCGGACATGAGATCAGGTTGCCAGAAGTACCGGCCAGGATCTGTCCGCTTCCTGACTCAATCGAACAGGCCGCGGCCCAGCCAGTCGCCGGCGTCCCGGACGCCGGGCAGCGCGAAGAAGTAGCCGCCGCCGAACGGCGAGATGTAGTCGACCAGCGGTTCGTCGATCAGCAGGGTCTGGACGGCGACGAACTGGCGGTCGAGGTCGGCGTTGAAGCAGACGAAGATCATCCCCTGGTCGAGCTGGCCGTTCGGCTCGATCCCGGCGCTGTAGTTGAAACCGCGGCGCAGCATCCGCCGGTCGTCGGCCTTGCCGTCGTGCGGGTTGGCGAGGCGGGTGTGGGCGGTCAGCGGCACGGTGTTGCCGTGCGCGTCCCGGAAGTAGCTGGGCAGCTGGAACTCCTCCCGGCCGGCGACGCGCTCACCGGGCCGACCGGACAGCGGTGCGCCGGTGTCGCGATCCCGGCCGAAGATCCGTTGCTGCTCGTTGATCGAGATCCGGTCCCAGAACTCCACGAACATCCGGATCAGCCGGACCACGTGGTACGAGCCGCCGCTCACCCAGTCCGGTTCGTCGCCGCCGGGCTTCGTCCACACCAGGTGGTCGACCAGCTCGGGGCGGTCGAGGAACTCGTGGTTCGCCGTACCGTCCTTGAAGCCGAAGAGGTTGCGCGGCGTCCCGACCGGCCGCGGCGGACTGGTGAAACCCTCCTGCTGCCACAGCACCTGCAGGTCGGCGCGGGTCGCGCGCATCAAGATGCGCAGCGCATGCAGGACGGTGTCGCGGTGATCGGCGCAGATCTGCAGCAGCAGGTCGCCGTCGCACCGGTCGGGGTCGAGCGCGTCGTTCGGGAACTCGTCCATCGCGCGCAGCCGGGCCGGTTTGCGGTCGGCGAGCCCGTACCGGTCGTCGAACAGCCCGGCGCCGACGCTGACCGTGACGGTGAGGTTGTCGGGCACCGTGCCCGGGCCGAGCACGCCGTTCTCGTACGGCGTCGAGACGAGCCCGTCGTGACTGCCGCGTCCGGCCGGGGCGTCACCGCCGGAGACCAGGTAGCGAATGGTCTCGGTCAGCGTCCGGAACATGCGCCGCAGCGCGGCCCGGTCGGCCGCGGTGACGAGGAACGCGACGACGACCGCCGCCGGCTGCGCGGAGTCGAGGATGCCGGCCTGGTGGTCCCCTTCGAACGGCCGGCCGGCTGGTCCGGCGAGGTCGTGCTCAGTCATGGGTGATCGGGCCTCGCTCGCGGGCGGCGTTGCGCGGGTCGACGATGGCCGCGGTGTGGGCGAGCAGCTCGACGCTGTGCTGCACGGCCGCGTTGACCGCGGCCCGCTGCCGGACGGACAGTGCCGCCAGGGCGACCCAGCCGTCGTCGTGGTGGTAACTGCGGATCAGCTGCTGGGTGCGCCGGAGCTGCTCGTCGGTCTCGTCGAGGTACGGGTTCTGCCTGCGCAGGATCGGCCGCAGTGGAGCGAGCGCCTGCCAGACGCCGGTGAGGTTCGCGTCCGCGGTCGCCAGCTCGGTCCCGCTGCCCGCGTCACCGATCCCGTTCAGGTCCCACTGCAGGGTGTCCTCGAGGATCTCGTGCGCCCGGCGGCCGATGTCGATCGGCGTGATCGCGTTCGGCAGCGCCAGCTCCTCGGCGAGCTCACCGACCGCCGCGAGCAGCGCGTCGGCGTACGGCGTGATCGTCGCGGCCGGCCGGTCGCGCCACAGCATCGCCTCGATCTTGCGGAAGCCCGCGAAGTCGGCGTCGGCGAGGCGCTCGCCGGTGAGACCGCGCGGCGGGTCGGCGTTGATGTCGTCGCCGGTCTCGTCGTACGCGCGATAGGCGCCGCCGAGCGTCTCGTAGGTGACGTGCGCGGTCAGCCAGTCGCGCTTGGCCTTGGCCAGATCGCCCGCCTGCAAGGCGTTCCGGAGCTGCTCGACCTGCTCGGTGAGCGCGGGCAGCTGCGCGGTGATCCAGGCGACGTAGGCGTTGATCGGGATCCGCAGGTCGAGTCCGGTCACCGGGACGATCCCGTGCACGGCGTACGGCAGCGGGTCGCCGGTGACGACGACCGGCCGGCTGTACTTGATCGTGTAGTCGGTGATGCAGACCCAGCGGTAGGTCCCGGGCGGCACCGACGCCGTGACCGCCCGGCTGACGCCGCGGCCGAAGTGCTCGACCTCGAGATAGATCCGCTCGGTCGCGGGATCCTCCAGGTAGACCTCCGCGCCGGCGCCCTCGTCGTTGACGAAGACGAAGTCGTAGCGGCCGGCCGGTCCGCCCAGCCAGTCGTCGATGCCGTACGGCGAGCCGACGACCAGCTCCACGGACCGGGTCGGCGGCAGCACCGCCGAGGCCGTCTCGCTGCTCACCGGACCGACCTTGGAGGGCGGCGGTGAACGTTTCAGACGATGTCGCTGACGCATCGGTGAACAGCGGTTTACCGGCGATGCCGGCCCGGCTCAACGAGGTTCCAGACTTTCCGGAACGTTCACGACCTGGTGACTGCCTTTCCCGGATCGTCGGTTGTTGACTTTTCAGGCAACCATCCACGAAAGGCTAGGTAGTACACCCATGTCTGAACACGATTCCGCATCCCCCGAGCGCAACCGGATCAGCCGGCGGCGGCTGATCCAGTCCGCGGGAGCGGCCGGCGCCGCGGTGGCCGCCGGCGGGCTGTCGAGCGTTCCGGCCCAGGCCGCGCCGGCCACGGCCGCGTCGGTCGCCGCGGCCGGGACGGCCGACAGCACGTCCGGCGCGCAGTCGGCGCAGCGCGGCAAGCGGACCGGCACGATCAAGGACCTCAAGCACATCGTCATCGTGATGCAGGAGAACCGGTCGTTCGACCACTACTACGGCACGCTCGACCTGGCCGGTGCCCGTGGATTCGGCGACAAGCAGGTGCTGACCTGGCAGAACGGCCAGACGATCTACCACGACCCGAACAGCCGGGCCGAGGGTTACCTGCTGCCGTACCACGCGGACAGCCTCAAGTACAACGCGCAGAACACCAGCGCGCGCAACCGCTACTTCATGGAAGCCGACGTGCCGTGGCACCACGCGATCGCCAAGGCCTGGACGATCGGCGACCACTACTTCTGCTCGCTGGACACCAGCACCAGCCCGAACCGCATCATGATGTGGGCCGGGACCAACGACGCGGCCGGCACGCAGGGCGGCCCGGTGGTCAACAACGGTGGCGACTACAAGTACGCCTACAAGTTCAAGACCTACCCGGAGACGCTGCAGGAGGCCGGCGTCAGCTGGCAGATCTACGTCAACAACGACACCGACGACGAGTTCCTCGGTGACTACACCGACAACACCGTCCGGTCCTTCGCGGCGTTCGACCCGAAGAACGCGACGCCGGAGAACACCATGCCCCGCAAGGGCCTGCTGGCCCGCGGCAACGTCGTGCACGCGCACACCGCGCAGCCGGCCGGGATCAAGAACGACCCGTCCAACGTCGACTACGTGCTCGGCGACTTCATCGCCGACTGCGCCTCCGGCGACATCCCCGAGGTGTCCTGGGTGGTCGCGCCGGCGGCCTGGACCGAGCACCCGACGTACGCTCCGAACCACGGCGCGGTCTACCTCGACCGGGTGGTCCAGGCGGTGCACGACAACCCCGAGCTGTGGGAGTCGACGCTGATCATCCTGAACTACGACGAGCCCGACCACGCCAACCGGATCGGCGAGGGCGGCTTCTTCGACCACGTCGTACCGCCGATCCCCGAGGTCGGCACCACCGGGGAGCGCGCGCCCGGGATCAAGCCCGGCTACGGCGGCCGGGTGCCGTTCGTGCTGATCTCGCCGTGGACCCGCGGCGGTTACGTGAACTCCGAGGTCTTCGACCACACCTCGACGATCCAGCTGATCGAGGAGTGGACCAAGAGCCTCGGCCGGCCGGCGCTGTGCACGAACATCAACGAGTGGCGCCGCGGGATCTCCGGCAACCTGCTCTCGGCGATCGACTTCGGCCGCTTCGACCCGTCGTTCCCGAAGCTGCCCAAGCCGGCCGACCTGCTGAAGTCGGTCTCCGACGACGCCGCCCTGCCGGCTGTTCCGCAGCCGGCCGTCGGCGCGCAGGTGATGCCGACCCAGAAGGTCACCGGCAAGGCGCGGCGCAGCCCGCTGTCCTTCCAGCCCACCGGCGTCCTGGTCGAGAACCACACCACCGGCACCGCGACCGTGACCTTCGAGGTCGAGGGTGGCCCGCACGGCAAGGCGGTCAGCCTGGTCGGGCTGGCCGACAAGTACGTGCCCGCCCTGGTCGGCGCCGAGCCGCTCGGCATCGGGCAGGACGCGCTGCCGCTCACGGCGACCACCCGCCAGGAGTCGTCGTACACCTGGGACACCAAGGCGACCGGCGGCAAGTACGCGTTCACCTTCCACGGGCCCGACCACTTCGTCCGGTCCTTCGCCGGCACCGTCGTCCCGGCCGGCGACCGCACCTCGGCCCAGCCGCGGGTCGACGTCCGGCTCAACAAGGGCCAGACCCGGGCCGACGGCCGCCGCACGAAGGACGCGACCGTCGACTTCACCCTGTACGCCGACGGCCGCCAGGCGGTCACCTTCACGCTGACCCCGAACGACTACGACGGCCGCACCCGGACCATCTCGGTCCCGGCCGGCAAGCACACCGTGGTCAACTGGCCGACCGAGGACGGGTACTACGACGTGGTCATCACCGCGCAGCAGTCCCCCGACTTCACCCAGCGCTACGCGGGACGCGCCGCGGAGCTGTGACCGCTGCCTGAACCGGGGTGCCCGCGATCTGCGGGCACCCCGTTTCAGTACCGGCCAGAACCTGTCCTCTTCTCCTGGAAGTGTCGTCCCCAAGCAACCGGACGAAGGAGACAGACCGTGATCAGCACCCGAGAACTCACCAAGGACTTCGTGGTGAGCCGCACCGAGACCGTGCACGCGGTCCGCGGCATCAGCCTGGACGTCGAACCCGGCGAGCTGGTCGCGGTCCTCGGCCCGAACGGCGCCGGCAAGACCACCACCCTGCGGATGCTCACCACCCTGATCGCGCCGACCTCGGGAACCGCGACCGTCGCCGGGTACGACGTGACGGCGGACGCCGCGCGGGTCCGCCGCGCGATCGGGTACGTCGGCCAGGGCAACGGCGCCGGTCACCAGCAGCGGGTCGCCGACGAGCTGTCCGGCCAGGGCATCATCTACGGGATGGATCGCCGCGCGGCGAAGCGCCGTACCGCGGAGCTGATGGACAACCTGGAGCTGACCGAGCTCGCGCAGCGCAAGGTGTCCGAGCTGTCCGGTGGCCAGCGCCGCCGGCTCGACGTCGCGATGGGGCTGGTGCACGCGCCCGGCCTGCTCTTCCTGGACGAGCCGTCGACCGGGCTGGACCCGCAGAACCGGGCCAACCTGTGGGACCACATCCTGCGGATGCGCGAGCAGTACGCGATGACGATCGTGCTCACCACCCACTACCTGGACGAGGCCGACTCGATGGCCGAGCGGGTGGTCGTGGTCGACCACGGCGAGGTGATCGCCGACGACACCGCCGACGCGCTGAAGACCCGGCTCGCCGGCGACCGGCTCGCACTGACCGTTGCTCCCAGCAACCACTCGCGGCTGCGCGAGCTGGCCGAGAAGCTGCCCGGCGCGAAGGAGTTCGAGACCTCCGGCGACCAGGTCAGCCTGCGGGTGACCGACGGGCCGGCCGCGCTGCCGGTGCTGCTCGGCGCGGCGCAGCAGTACGGCGTACCGGTGGCTGCTGCTCAGGTGCACCGGCCGACGCTCGACGACGTGTTCCTCAACCTCACCGGTCGCAGTCTGCGCGACTCCAACGGAAAGGCCGCCTGACATGACCACCCTGACTGTTTCGTCCGTCGCCGCGCCGCCGGCTCAGCTGCCCGAGCGCAACTTCCTCCGGGACATCCGGATCGTGATGACCCGCGAGCTCAGGCCCGTCCTGCGGGACCCGTTCTCGTTGCTGTTCGGGATGATCCAGCCGCTGGTCTTCCTGGCGCTGTTCGGGCCGCTGCTGGCCGGGTCGATGGGCGGGAACCTGGACGGCGGCGTCTGGCAGTGGTTCGTTCCGGCGATCCTGGTGATGACGACGCTGTTCGGGACCTCGGCGACCGGGTCGAACCTGCTCTTCGAGTTCCAGACCGGCGCGCACGAGCGGATGCTGGTGACTCCGCTGAGCCGGTCGTCGCTGCTGATCGGGCGGGCGCTGAAGGAGATGGTGCCGCTGTTCGGGCAGGCGGTGATCGTGATCGCGGTGATGGTGCCGTTCGGGTTCACGCTGCACCTCGACGGCGCGATCGTCGGGCTGGTGCTGCTGGCGGCGTTCGGGATCGGGCTCGGCTCGTTCAGCTACGCGCTGGCGATCGCCGTCCGCAAGCAGGACTGGATGTTCTGGGTGGTGCAGCAGACGTTCCTGTTCCCGCTGATGATCCTGTCCGGGATGCTGCTGCCGCTGGAGACCGGGCCGGAGTGGATGCGGGTGGCGTCGAAGTTCAACCCGCTGTCGTACCTGGTCGAGGCGGAGCGGACGCTGTTCGCGGGGGAGGTGTGGTCGGCGCCGGTGCTGTGGGGGTTCGTCGCGGCGATCGTGACGGGGGCGCTGGGGTTGACGGTGGGGATTCGGACGATGCTGCGGTCGGCTGACTGAATTTGTCGCCGAGAACCCCTCGCGCGGTTGCGCGAGGGGTTCTCGGGCGTCAGCGGAGGTGGGCTGCGGTGACCTTGTTGAAGTGGATGAGTACGTCGTACGAGGCTCCGAGCGCGACCGGGGAGTCAGGCCAGGGGTAGGCGGTACCGATGTCGCGGGTCGGGCGTTCCTGCTGGAGCCAGGCCTTCGTGCTCCGCGGCAGCTTCCGCAGGTCGACGTAGAAGTCGCGGTAGGCGACCTTGTCGAGCGTGTGCTCGTTGTTGCCGGCCGCGGCGGGCGGGATCGTGAACGTCCGGATCGCGCCGTTCACGTCGTTGACGTCGCGCGCGTTGAACGACCCGTGGTCGAAGCTCAGCCCGATCGGCACGTAGCGGCGGCCGAGCTGCTCGCGGAGGAACTCGCCCTGGATCTTCGGGTACTGCGCCGGCATCGACGAGGTCAGCGCGATGTGCCCGTTGTGCGCGCCGAGCACCACCTTCGCGCCGGTCTGCCGGGTCCACCAGAGCGTGTTCGCGGCCATCATCTCGTCGCGGAACCGCATCGCCGACGGCAGCGCGTCCGGGTCCTCGAGGTCGTACGAGACCAGCTTCGCGACCTGCCAGGCGGCGCGGGCGTGCTGCGCGGCCCAGGTCTGCGCCTCGGTCTTCGGCAACGACTCGACCAGGCCGAGCACCTGCCGGGTCGCGTCCGCGAGCCGCTCCCGCTCGGCGACCGGCTTCGCGATCAGACCGGTCAGGAAGTCCGCGGCGTTCGCGTCCGACCGCAGCCCGGCGTACGCGGCGGTGATCCGCGGGACGAGCGCCGGGCGCACCTTCCCGACGTACGCCGTGACCAGGTCGAGCGTGGCCGGCGAGATGTAACCGATGTCGTCGCCGACGAAGTGCAGCTTGCGCTGATGGGTCTGGTTGTAGGAGCGCATCCACTCGATCAGGTCGAGGTACTCCTCGGCGTTCCAGAACTCGTACGACCCTTGGAACTCGTGCTGCATGATCTTGCGCGGATCACCGACGCCGGTGGTGATGTACCGGTCGAGCGCGACGCCAGTGCTCCAGCTCGCCTCCAGCGCGAACGTGGTGAACCCGCGCTGCTCGACCAGCGCCCGGAAGACCCGGTGCTTGATCGTGAAGAACTCGCTGGAGTTGTGCGTCGCCTCCCCGATCCCGACCACCTGCGCGTCCCCCACCATCCGGGTCAGCGCCCGCAGGTCGAGCAACGGACCGGTCGGCTTGGTCGACAGCAACGGGTACGCCGCACGGTCGAGCGCCGGCACCGGGTTCTGCGCCGAGGTCACTGCGCTGTGCTGCGGCGGCGCCACAGCCGTTGCCGCAGGCAACGCAGCAGCACTGAGCAGAGCGGCAGCCGTGAGGGCGGCGGCAACACGCCTGTTTCGCTTCATCGGAGGTCCTCCGGGATAGTCGGGATCTGTTGCTCCCAACCCTTCCGCGCGCCGCCTCCCGCTCCCATCCCGTCCGTGCCCGCTTCCGGGGTGGAGCAGGCTCTACCCCTGCAGCTTGTTCAGGGTGTCGCGCAGCCCGGCCTCGGCCTCGTCACCGAGCTTCTTGAACGGTTTCTTGAGGAACGGCTCAGCGAGCCGCGCCAGACCCTTCAACGTGAACTCGGCGCGGTAGGTGACCGTGGTGCGGTCGGTGCCCTCGAAGGTCATCGTGTCGACGGCGGTGATGGTCTTGTTCTCGCCGCGGACCTGGAAGAGCCGGTTCGGCGTGAGCTGCTGGACGACGTACTCGAGCTCGGTCTGTTTACCGTTGAACTCCGAGACGTTCTGGTACGTCGTCCCGGGCCCGCCGTCGCCGGAGACCCGGGTGGTGCGGACGGTGCCCGGGTCCCACTCGGTAGTGGTCTCGAAGTCGGTCAGGTACCCGAAGACGACCTCGACCGGCCGATCCACGGTGACGGAACGCTCGACGGTGATCACGCCACCCACGCTAGCGGGCGCACAACTTTCGCCGAAGTCTTGGAGTGTTCTTGCTGACCGAAAGGCCAATAACGAGTCTGCGAATCACGATCCCCTCGGCCGTCGTCACCAGCGTGCTCCGCGGAGCGATCGAGTTCCGCGTGCAAGACCTGCATGACGGCGACCCCCTCACCATTGTCCGGGAGGCCACCAGATGTCCGGTCTCTTCGTCAACTTGTGGAGAACTGGGACGGTCGAGCGCTCCGCAGGCGGGGAATCAACTGGTGGCGTCGCTCCACTCGACGCCGCTCGGCCGATCGCCTCCCAGAGCGAGAAAGTCTCTGACCGCGCCGCGGATGTCGTCAAGCGGCAGAAGTGAGGCCCGAGGAAACTCGCGGTCACTTCCCATGTAGTAATACAACACCGTCTCAGTCGCGGTGCTGCTTCCTCTGCTGAAGTATGTGCCATCTCCGCCCATGTATCGCAGCGCGCCTCGCGTTTTGTCCTCGTAGTCGACGGCTACCAATAGCTCGTGATCGGGCACACCTGCCTGGTTGAGTCGATCGTTGACGTAGATTGCCGCGACCGAGTTCTCCCACGATCCCGCACGCAGCGCGTCGATCAGGCGGTCGACATCATCGCTCGTGGACAACCGCACCGGCTCGTCGTCATGATCGTACGTGAAGAATGCCTCTGCCGAATGGTTCATTGACTCACTCTCGATCTCGTGCGGTGTAGGTCTTCTTGAATCCGTTGGGAGCGTACACAGTCAGAGATCCGCCCGACGGCAAGAATAGTCCGAGGAGGCGATTGCAGCCGAGGCGACCGCCGCACGGTTGATTATTGAGGATGATTTCAGCCTGTTTGATGTTTTCTCGGCGCATCCGCATCGCGAACTTCAGTTCTACATCAGCCGCCGTCGACAGCTTCCATGGCGATTCGACCAATCCTAAACGTTCAGCGTGGCGCTGAGCAGCATTGAAGTCGTCCTCATGTTGTCCGCTGATGAGATCGTGCTCATTACCGTCGCCATCGCGCCACACACCTTTCGTCTTGTCGCCTGGTTTGCGCACCGGTAGACGCTCGAATATCCGCCGCGCCTCATCATGACTCATCTTCGGCGACGACGGCCTGTCCTCTGGGCTTGACCCATCGCCCGCCGAACCGTCGTCCCGCGGCTCATCCGCTTCCGGCTCAGCACCGCCGCGATCCGGCCGGCGGTCCGCGGGCGGGGCGCTGCCGCCTGGCGCATCTGGCCGTCCTGCGGTGCCGTCACCCACGGGCCCGCTCGTGCGAATCCCGTCGACCATCTGCTGCGCCCAGCCGTGGGCCCTAGGCGGTGCCTGTGAGAGGTAGTAGGCCGCCGCTTCACAGGCCCGCGCCGCAGCGTCGAGCTGCTGGGCGGCGACCGTGGCGCTGCCGCCAGAGAACTGCATGACCTCCGCCGCCTGTCGTCGGCAGATGTCGGCTCGATGCTGCAAGGCACCAACGACCCGGGGAATCTCGTTGAGGCAGTCAACTAATCCTTGCGCGACGCGTTGCAGCTCGGACGGCACGAGTTCGGCCTAGAGCTGGTTGGCGTAGCCGGCACAGCCATTCGAGGCGATGTGCAAGGACTCGACCGCCTGGTCGACGGCTTTGCTCGCGGCGTCGAGGATCTGCGCGATATCGCGGTCGGTGCCGGTCACGGTGCCAGCGATGAGGGCCTCGACCTGGGCGCTGTGCTGGGTGAACCGTTGCTTGAAGCCGACCAAGCCTCCGGCGGCTTGCTTGGCCTCATTGGCGATCTGGTGCAGCTGCATCTGGAGCTGCTGAACCTGCGACATGACTACCTCGCTTCGAGTGGGGCGGAACAGACAGGCCGTGGCACGTTGGGAGGTTGGAACGGCTGCCCCGGTGCAGCCTCACTGCTACGCCGGGACAGCCGGTCTTGGAGGGTTCCTGCCCGAGCTCGGGGGCCGGCAAGGGATACAGGGAGCGCTCGGACAGGAACCGTCTTGGGTGACGGAACCGGTGGGGTGCAGCGATCGCGCTGCACGGAGGGGCAACGACGACGCCCACCGATTCCGCCAGTCAGGAGGCGAGCAGGTGGACGCGGGCGCCGGTGGCCTGCTCGAAGACGGCCTTCAAGTTGAGCGGTTCCGCCGTGCTCAGGAAATGAAGCGGGCTGGGGATGATCACCGCAACGTGCTCTTGGCTCCGGATGAACTCGACGAGCGCTTCGAGTGCAGCGAACGTCTGGTCGGAGTACTCGACGTAGGCGTAGCCCATCGAGTAACCCTCGATACGGGCGAACATCGCCATCTCACCTTCGAGCCGTGCAATCTCGTCCCCACTCCTCAACAAACAGCGGCGGATGTACCCCACGAGCAGCGGCCGTGTCAGGTCGTCGAACAAATCCTCATCGAGGTCAGGAGTCGGGCTCAGCCCTCGTCCTGCCATCGGCGGAACAAGTCGTTGAGCCGGTTCCAGATTGCTGCGCGCCAGGAACGCCGGCGGGCGCCGTTCACGACAGTTCAGCATCCGCGATCACCGCCGCCGGCTCGTTGGTGATCCGCAAGCTGGCGAAGCGTTGCCGCATCTCCACGACGGTGGTCATTCGCCACGCACCTCCACGGCGATGTCACGGAGCATGAAGGCGTACAGCACTGCGGCGATGAGCGTAAGGACCCATGTACTGGCTGTCATGTGGACAACCATTACGGGCGAATCGATTCTTCGGGAGGGATGTTCGCCGGGACGGTCCGGGGAGGAATTGGGGAGGATTGTGGCCGTCAGGTGATCAGGCGTCACGGTCTGTGGCACCATCGGAGAGTGATGGAGGCGAACGATCAACTTCGCCAGGCGCGGGAGCGCGTGGAGTCGCCTCATGCCCCTGGGCAGCCAGCATCGCGCCAAGACCTCGCTGAATTGGTTAACGAGTGGGTCTGGGAGCACCGGGGGCGACGAACTGATGTCGATGCGAACTACATCGGCAAACTCGAACGGGGACTTATCCGGAGTCCGCAGACCGACTATCGCGCGGCGTTGCGGGCAATCACCGGTGTGCGCACTGATCCTGACCTTGGCTTTCGGGTGCGCCGCCACTCATCCCCTGCCGTGGAGAACGTGGATCGAAAAGACTTCCTCCGAGCGGTGGTCGGCGTCGGCGCCGCTGCCGTCTCGTCTGCGCCACTACTGGATCTCCTCACCTCGACTGAGGCGACTGCGACCCCGAACTTCATCACTCAAGCTGACATCGACGGCGTCCGTACTGCGGCTCAGGTCTTCGGTTCCTGGGACAACCACTACGGCGGTGGGCTGGCCCGTGAGGCAGTCATCGCGCAGCTGCGTCATTCGGCCGAGATGCTCGACGCACGGTGCCCCGAGGGACTGCGGGCCGACCTGTTCTCGTCGGTCGGCTTTCTCGGCCACGTCTGCGCCATGATGGCGTTCGACGCCTACGCTCACGATGATGCTCGCCGAATGTTCCGCTTCACTCAAGCGTGTGCGGACGAGGCCGGTGATTGGAATCTACGAGCCAAGACGCTGTCCTCGATGGCACGCCAGGCCATCTGGTGCGGAGACCCGGATCAGGGGCTCACGCTGACCGAGCTGGCGCTTGTGCGGGCTGATCGGTTGACCGCGACAGAGCGGGCCATGTTGTTGTCCGCTCGAGCCCGTGCGCTCGCCAAACTCGGACGCGTCGACGAGACAGTGCGGACGGTCGGCCTGGCCGATGAGCAGTTCGCTCAGGCTGACCCAAGCAACGATCCCGCCTGGATGCGCTACTACGACCAGGCGCAACACTTGGGTGATACCGGCCATGCGCTGTGGGACCTCGCCGTCCGGCAAGGGGAAGCGGAGCAAGACGCCTCCGATCGATTGGCCGGCGCCGTCGCTGGCCATACGGACACCTACACCCGATCGCGAGCAATGAGCGGGATCAAGCTGGCCTCGCTGACCATGACCGTCGGTGACCCGCAAGAGGCCGCTGTCATCGGTGAACAGGCACTGGTCGACGCTCGGTCGCTGCGCTCTCGCCGGGCCACCGATGATCTACGCGACCTCGCTCGACGTGCGGCGGCCCATCAAGGGGTCCACGAGGTGGCGGCGCTCCAGCACAATATCCACACCGTGCTGGCTGCTTCATGACGGGAGCCGCTTGGGGTGCGCTCGAGCAAGCATGTGCAAAAGTTGGGCTCTCGGCAGACGGCGCCGAGTTGATCCGACAAGGCGAGAACACCCTCTTCCGGCTGCCGGATCAAGTAGTGGTGCGGATTGGCCGGCAAGGTCAGGCCGATGCCGCCACGAAGGAGGTCGCGGTGTCCCGCTGGATGGCGGGCGCTGGCGTGCGGGCCGTCGAAGCCCTCACCAAGTTCGAGCAGCCGGTCGTGCTCGATGGCGCGGCGGTGACCTTCTGGCGTGAGCTCCCGAAGCATCGGCCTGGCACTCCGCCCGAAATAGCTGCCGCCTTGAAGCAACTCCACGCTGCGGCGGTGCCGACTGATTTCGACCTAGCGAACCTGACCCCGTTCGTTCGGTTGGCCGAGCGAATCGATGGCGCGTCGACCTTGAGCGACAATGACCGCGGGTGGCTACGCGAACGTCTGGCTGAGTTGCGACAGACCTACGCTGATCTTCCGGTCGGCCTGCCGCACAGTGTGGTGCACGGCGACGCATGGTCGGGCAACGTCGTCGTCGCGGACAGCGGCGAAATCATCCTCCTTGACCTGGAGCGCTGCGCGGTCGGGCCGCCGGAGTGGGACCTGGTCAGCACCGCGGTGCGCCGCAGTACATTCGGCACGATGTCAGACTCCGAGTATGACGAGTTTGCGAAGGCTTACGGGTATGACGTCATGGCCTGGCCAGGTTTCGAGATTCTGCGCGACATTCGTGAGCTGCGAGTAACGTGTTCCGCTGCGCAGCGAGCCAGCGAAGATGAGAGCAAACGCGATGAGGCAGCGATTCGAGTGGCATCGCTCCGTGGCCAGCGCGGTTCTCGCCCCTGGCGAGACTGGAAGCCGCTCGACTAACAGACTCGCGTTGATAGAGGGGCTCAGGTTGGCCTTCACTCGCATTCGGGGTAGTCGGTAGCCGTGAGCGTCCCGTTGTCCGGCCGGGTGCTGACTGACTCCGGTCCTGAAGCGATCCGGCGACCCGTGCGCTTCGCCGAGTAAACCGCGCGGACGCTGACTCTGCACGACGATCATCAACGCACCTCAGCCACAACCGACCTTCGCCGTTATACTGTTCTTCTCTCTGTTCTTCTCTCTGTTCTTCTCTCTGTTCTTCTCTCTGTTCTTCTCTCTGTTCTTCTCTCTGTTCTTCTCTCTGTTCTTCT